>NZ_FRFF01000140.1 GCF_900143625.1 Nocardiopsis sp. JB363 | reverse complement strand
CCCCACAACCCCAAGAAACACGACCCCAAGAAACACAACCCCAGGCGCCCCACCGCTCACACAAGGATTCAATGGCGTCAAGTACCTGGCCGGCGACCGTTCCGGCCCGCTGACCATCGGCGCGTCTTCGGCCGGTTCCTATACGTCATGGCCTGGAGCGTCACCGCGGGAGAGGGACCCCCGCGGCGAACTCGCCGTGGTGCCACAAGGTCACGTGGGTGGTCGGACGGAACCGTCCTCGGTGCACACCCGACCCCCGGAGCATGGCCTGGGTGGCGCGGGATGTGGTGGCGAAGCGGACGAACTCCCCCGCCACCCCCTCCTCCTGGTCGGTCAGGGTGGTGGCGCCCCAGACCCCCGAGGTCCGCACCGGCGGCCCGCACGGGGTCACCAACCTCCGGGCGGCCAGGTCGTGGCCGATCGCGAAACTCAGGGCCAGGCCGATCCCCGAACCCCGCTTGACCTCCTCCAGGGCGGCGGAGTGGCTGGGGAACACCCTCTGCCGGCACTCCGGGACCCCGATGCGCCGCAGCGCCGCCGGGACCAGGCCGGTGCGGTCGAGCGCGGAGGGGCCGAGCATCCAGGGATACTCGCGCAGGCGTTCGGGTTCGATTCGGCCCCGGGACAGGGGGTGATCGGGCGCCACCACGGTGAGCAGTTGGTACTTGAGCACGCGCCGGGACACCATCCCAGCGGCGAGAAGGTCCGTCTCCGGTGGGATCGGGCCGAGCGCGACGTCGACGGCGCGCTCGCCCAGCAGCTCGACGAACCGGTCCGGGGGGTGCGCGCTCAGCTCGACGTCGAGGTCGTCGGCGCGTCCCACGAACAGCTCGATGAGACCCGGCGCGGCGTGTTCGGCGAACAGGGCGGTGACCGCGATCCGCAGCAGTCGGGTGCCATCGCGGGCCCGGCCGACCTCGCGCAGCGTACGGTCCTGGAGTCCGATGAGTTCGACGGCGCGGCTCGCCAGCCGCAGTCCGCCGGGGGTGAGGGACAGCCCGGAGGAGGTGCGGGAGAACAGGCGGTCGTCGAAGAGCTTACGGAGCTTGCCGACGTGCAGGGACACAGCGGCCTCGGAGACGCACAGTTCCTGGGCGGCGCTCTTGACCGAACCGAGGCGGACCACGGCGGAGAACGCTCTGAGCTGGGCGGGGGTCATGGTGGACCCCCGCCAAGGGAGAGTTCTGAGTCGGAGTACGCCGAGAGGGCGGGGCAGGGCGTCCGGTGCCTGGGGGATGGCATGGCGGCCTTTCGGGCGGGGAGTTGAGGTCAAGCTAGGTGACACCCGATTCCCGGACAAGGGTCTTACGCCCCGAAAGGGGCATCCAGTACCAAGAAACCCATCAACCCCACCCGCGCGGCGTTACTCCTTGGACGCCGTGGCGCCCCACCAGATGTTGATGTCGGAGTTGATCGCCCACCGGTCGATGTCACGCAGCTCCTCCTCGGTGAACTCCGTGGAGTCCACCGCCTTGAGGTTCTGCTCCAATTGCTCGACGCTGGACGCCCCGACGAGCGCGGTCGTCACCGTGCGCGGCCCACGGTCGCGCAGCACCCAGGAGATCGCCATCTGCGCCAGGGTCTGACCGCGTTCGAGAGCGATCCGGTTCAATCCCCGCACCCGATCCAGGACCTCGTCGGTGAGCATGTTGTCCCGCCAGCTGGGCCGCCCCACCCCGGCGCGGGAGCCCGGGGGCACCGAACCGTCCAGGTACCGGTCGGTCAGCAACCCCTGGGCCAGCGGGGAGAACGCCACCACGCCCATCTTCTCGTCCGCGGTGGCCTCCAGCAGACCGTCCTCCACCCAGCGGTTGAGCATCGAGTAGGAGGGCTGGTGCACGACCAGGGGCGTGCCGAGGTCGCGCATGATCGCCGCCGCCTTGCGGGTCAGCGAGGGCCCGTAGGAGGAGATGCCCGCGTACATGGCCCGTCCGGACACCACCGCGTGGTGGAGGGCCAGCATGGTCTCCTCCAGCGGGGTGTCCGGGTCGGGCCGGTGGCTGTAGAAGACGTCGACGTAGTCCAGACCCATCCGCGCCAGGGAACGGTCCAGCGAGGACAGCAGGTACTTGCGCGAGCCGCCCTGCTGGTGCGGTCCGGGACCCATGGTCCAGCCGGCCTTGGTGGTGATCACCAACTCGTCCCGGTAGCGGCCCAGGTCCCGGGCCAGGATCCGGCCGAGGTTCTCCTCGGCGCTTCCCGGCGGCGGACCGTAGTTGTTGGCCAGATCCAGGTGGAAGACGCCCAGGTCGAAGGCGCGGCGCAGGATGCGGCGCTGGTTCTCGAAGCTCCGGTCGTTGCCGAAGTTCTGCCACAGTCCCAGCGACAGCCGGGGCAGTCGCAGCCCACTGTCGCCACAGGAGCGGTACTCCAGGTGCTCGTACCGATCCGTGTCCGCCACGTAGGTGTCCAACGTCCGTTCCCCTTCAGCCGTGTCTTCTCAGCGGTGTCTTCTCAGCCGTGTCGTCACTCGTCGATGGTGAGTTCGCCCATCCGGTCCCAGCCCTCGCCCTCCACGACGCGGCTGACGATCTGCGGGGTCTCGGCCAGCAACGGCTTCATCGAGGCCAGCCCGGCCTTGAAGTGGTCACTGCTGACGTGGGCCTCACCGGCGTCGTCCTTGAACGCCTCGACGAGCACGAACTCGTCGTCGCGCTCGACGCTGCGGGACCACTCGAACCACAGGTTGCCGGGCTCGGCCCGGGTGGCCGCGGTGAATTCGGCGACCTCGTCGAGGAACGTGTCCTTGGCCTCGGGCTTGACCCGGTACTTGACGACGATGAGGATCATCGCGCATCTCCTTCTCTGTGTGCCACGGGGCACGTGGTGATGCCGTGCCCGCGGTGCACCACTCTTTCAGAAGCGGCGCGGACGAGGCCCCCACCGGTCGCCCGGTGGGGTGTTCCTCTCGTCACGGCCGGGATCAGGCGCCGCCGAGGGTGGTGCCCGGGATGCGGGTGGCACGCCACTGGCCGTCCTCGGACTCGCGCACCTCCAGGGCTCCGGCGTCCTCGTCGGAGTGGTCGAGGGTGACGGTGGCGATCTCGGTCTCACCGTCCAGGTCGGTACCGACGGTGATCTCGCCGATCTCGATGGACTCGCTGTCGGGGAGGGTCTGCGCGTAGTCGGGGAACGCGGCGACGCAGTCCTCGCCGTCCTCGCTCTGGGCGATGACGGCGGACTGGGCGGCCTCGTCGATGAGGGCGCAGGCCGCGTCGGCGTCGTCGGAGTTCAGCGCCGCGACGAAACCTTCGGCGACGATCTGGGCGGACGCCTCGGCGTCGCCGCCGGCCGCGTCGGCTGCTTCCGCGGCGCCTTCGTCGGGGCTCTCTTCTTCGCCACCGCAGGCGGACAGGGCCAGGGCCAGTGTCAGGGGCAGGGAGCACAATAGGGCGCGTCGCATGGGGGTGCCTTCCGGGAGCGGGTTCGGTCGACCGGGGGTCGGTCTGGGCGCACCATTGTTACCGCATTCACCCGTTCCGTGACTACTCGCGTCCGAGGACCAGGCAGAACACGGATGCCGCTCTCTCCCCGCCCGGATCCGGTCTTGTCCGAGCCCGACCCCTCTGGTGTGATGGACCTCTGGCGCACAGAGCACGCGCGGGCGTGCCCCGAACGGCTCCGCCGTGCGTCCGCGCCGGAGGTGACATGTCGTATCGACTTCGGGAGGGCGCTCCCGACGCCCTCCGTCCCATAGTCCCCGGCCTGGTCGAGGAAGCCTTGGCGGGGATCCGGCGGCGCGCCGAGACCCACTCCGGTCCCTTGGACGCCGAGCACACCGACCAGATCCGGCGCGCGATCGACACCGCCGTGCACGCGTTCCTGGACCGGATTGAACACGGAAGGGACGCCCCCCGACGGGACTCCCTGCTGCGGACCTTCCGGTCCTTCGGGGCGAGCGAGGCCCGGCAGGGCCGCACCCTGGAGTGCCTGCACACGGGTATGCGCACGTCGGCGGCGGTGGCCTGGCGGCGTCTGGCCCGGACCGAGGCGTTGGACCGCGACCACATGGCCACGCTGGGTGAGGCGCTCTTCGTGTTCCAGGAGGAGATCTCCTCGGCCGCGGCCGAGGGGTACGCGCAGGCGCGCGGGGACGGGGTGGAGGCGTTACGGCGCCGACGGTCCCGGCTGTTGGAGGTGTTGTTGGCCGAGACCGGGACCGAACCGGAGCCGGGTGCGTTGTCGACGTTGGCGCGGGCGGCCCGGTGGCGCATGCCGGAACGGGTGGCCGTGGCGTTGCTGTACGAGGACGATCCGGAAGGCGCGGCTCCGATACCGCCACAGGACGTGCTGATGGACCTGGAACGGTTGGAGCCGTGCGCCCTGATCCCCGACCCGGAGGGGCCGGGACGCCTGCGGTCGTTGGAGCGGTCGTTGCGGGGGTTCGGGGCCGTCCTGGGTCCCACGGTGCCTCTGGAGCAGGCGCATGTGTCCCTGGCGCGCGCCAGGGAGCTCGGCGAGTTGGTGCGGTCGGGCGTGCTGCCGGGGGCCGGTGTGCTGCGGTGGGGCGACCATCTGACGGAACTCCTGCTGTCGCGGGACACCGAACTCATGGCGGCGATGACCCGTACCCGACTGGCGCCGTTGGAGGGCATGCGCGAACAGCAGCGGGACCGGATGGCCGACACGTTGCTGGCGTGGTTGGAGTCGGGGTTCAACGCCAACGAGGCGGCCGAACGGTTGCGCGTCCACCCACAGACGGTGCGGTACCGGATGCGGCAGTTGGAGGAGCTGTTCGGCCCCGGCCTGCGGGAACCCGCCGAACGGTTCGGGTTGGAGCTGGTGCTCCGAGCGCGTCGTCTCCTGGGGCCGTCGGGCGCGGAGTAGGTGGGCCCGGCCCGATACTCGGACATACCGAACGGTCGGGATGTTCTCGTCACACCGATGCGCGTACGAGAACACCCCGACCGGGGATCAGCCTCGCGGTGCGAGCGCGCGGATGATGTCCGTCGGGGCCTGGGAGGGCGGCGCGATCGGCGCGATCACCGGGGTGGTCACTCCGGCCTCCACGTAGGCCTCGATCCGCTCGCGGCAGTACTCGGCCGACCCGTGCACGATGAGGTCGTCGACCACCGAGTCGGGGATCGCCGCGAGCGCGCCCTTGCGGTCGCCCTCGTCCCACGCCTTCCACATGGGATCGAGCTCCTCACGACCCAACCACTCGTGGAACGCTCGGTAGACGGGCACGTTCAGGTACGCGGCGATGGCCCGGCGGCCGATCCCCCGAGCGGTGTCGGGGTCGGTGTCGGGGATGGCGAAGATGCGGGCGACGACCTCCTTGTCCGCACCGAACTCGCGGACGATCGGCGCGACGGTGCGCACGTCCTCGGACGAGAGCCAGTTGATGATGGCTCCGTCGCCCTCGCGGCCGGCCAGACGCAGCATGCCCTGGCGCAGCGCGGCGATCAGGATCGGCGGCTGCTCCGGGGGTACGGCGCCGAGGGTGAAGCCCTTGACCTCGAAGGTGTCGTACTCGGCCTTGACCTTCTGGCCGGTGAGCGCCTCGCGCAGGAAGCGGACGGTGTCGCGGACCTTCTTGTAGGGCTCCTCGAAGGGGATGGAGTTCCAGCGCTGCACGATCACGTTGGAGGAAGTGCCGACCCCCAGCGAGAACCGACCCGGTGCGGCGGCGGCCATGGTGGCGGCGCTCATCGCCAGGGTCGCGGGGCCGCGGGTGTAGACGGGCACGATCGCGGTGCCCAGTCGCAGGCTCGGGGCCCACACACTGGCCAGGGCCAGCGGCGTGAACGCGTCGGTGCCGTTGGCCTCGGCCGACCAGGCATCGGTGTAGCCGAGGTCGGGAAGCTCTTCGAAGAGGGCGCGTTGGTCGTGCAGGGGAATGCCCTCGAAGGGGACGGTGATGCCCCAGCGGTCGGTCATGTCGGCTCCTGTTCGTTCGGATGTGGCACGACCGTACAACGCGGCCCCGGCGCGCTCGGCAGGGTGTCCGCCCCTCACGGGGCGTATGTTCGTCGGTACGAACATCCTCGACGACAAGGAGGCCATCACCGTGGCCATGCCACCCTCCCCCTACGACTTCCTGCCCCGGGTCGCCTCGTTCACCGTCACCAGCGACGACGTGACGGACGGGCGGACCCTGCCCAACGCCCAGGTCAGCGGGATCATGGGCGCCGGGGGCGAGGACGTCTCCCCGCATCTGTCCTGGAGCGGGTTCCCCGAGGGGACGCGGAGCTTCGCCGTCACCTGCCTGGACCCGGACGCGCCCACCGCGAGCGGGTTCTGGCACTGGTCGGTGTGCGACATCCCGGTCGAGGTGACCGAATTGGCGGCCGACGCCGGCAATGGTTCCGGTCTGCCGGAAGGGGCCGTGACCCTGCGCAACGACGCCGGGAGCAACCGCTACATCGGTGCCGCCCCGCCCGCCGGGCACGGGCCGCACCGCTACTTCTTCGTGGTGCACGCCGTGGACGTCCCGAGCCTGGGCATCGACTCCTCCGGGAGCCCCGCCTTCCTCGGCTTCAACCTGTTCTCGCACTCGCTGGGCCGCGCGATCGTCACCCCGGTGTACGAGCAGAAGTGACCCGGAACCCCGGGGCCGTGGGGAGGGCGGGGACGCGCGCGGCGCGTCTTCGCCCTCCGGCCTTTCCGCCCTGGGCCGTTGGGTACACGCGCCAGGGGCCCGTCCGGTTCACTCCGCAACCGGATTCGGCCAAACACGAGCTTTGAGAGGCTCCTCCGGTCTAGTCTCGGCCCATCCCCCTCCCGCACCACTTTCGATTCAGAGGGACGTCTGGAAGGGTCTTCGAACCGGTGGCAAAGCAGTCTTCGAGTATCCCGAGGAAACCCACGGTCGTGGTGACGACGGCGGGTTCGGCCCCTACCCCCGGAACCATCCTGCACCTACGCGAACAGGGATTCCGGGTGGTGGCCACCGACGTGGATCCCACCGCGCCGGGCCTGTACCTGGCCGACCGCGGTCACCTGGTGCCGCCGGGCGACAGCGAGGCCTTCCTCCCCCGTATGCGAGAGCTGTGCGCGCTGGAGGAGGCCGTCGCCGTCATCCCCCTGGTGGACGAGGAACTCGTGTGCATGGGCGAACTGGCCGAGGAGGGGATCGAGGTGCTGCTGCCCCGCCCGGACTTCGTCGCGACCTGTCTGGACAAGTACGTGTTGATGCGGCGCCTGGAGGAGGCGGCGATCGGCGTCCCCCGCACCTGGCGGGCCTCGGAGTGGCCCGCCGACGCGGCCGACCACTCCCCCGGCGGACTCATCATCAAGCCGCGCAGCGGCCGCGGCAGCCGCGGGGTCATGGTCATCGACTCGGCGCGTGACATGGCCCGGGCGGTCTCCGAGAGCGGTTACGCCGCCGACGAGCTGATCGTGCAGGAGCGCATCACCGGAGCGGAGTTCACGGTGTCGGTGGTGGTCTGGCGCGACGGCCGGGTGCAGGCGGTGGTGCCCAAGGAAGTCGTGCTCAAGCAGGGCGTCACCAAGTACGCGGTGAGCCGGCGCAACGCGGAGGTGGCGCGCACCTGCCGGGCGATCCAGACGGCGCTGCGCGCCGATGGCCCGTTCAACGTGCAGCTGTGCCTGGACTCCGAGGGCCGCCCGCGGGTGTTCGAGATCAATCCGCGGTTCTCCTCCACGGCGGCGCTGACCGCGGCGGCCGGGGTCGACGAGATCGCCGGGCTGCTACGCCAGGCCGTGGCCGGGGGTCCTGCGCTGACCGACGAGTGGCGGGAGGGGGTGGCCATGGTGCGGCGGTGGAGCGACGAGTTCCTCAGTGAGCGGGAGTTCACCTCGCACGGCATCTCACCGGCCCCACGGACCATCCGAAACGGCGAGGGTTTCTCGTGCCCTCCGGTGATCCCGGTGCGTGCGCGGTGAGCGGCAGGCATCCTCTCTCGGAGGCCGTGGCCGCCGCGGTCACCGAGGTCGGTTCCCTGTTGCGGGACTGGCGCGAGGACCCGTCGGTGCGCAGCGGCGTGTGGGAGGGCAGCCAGTTCAAGGCCGAGGCCGACGCCATGGCCCATCGGGCGCTGTCCCGGCGGCTGACCGCGATCGACGCGCAGATCCCGGTGGTGAGCGAGGAGGACCCGGATTCGTTGTCGGGTCCGCGCCCGCCGAGGTACTGGCTGATCGACCCGATCGACGGCACCGCCAGCTACGTACACGGGTTCGACGGCTATGTCACCCAGGCGGCGTTGATGATCGGAGAGCGGCCCGAGGTGGCGGCCGTGTTCGCCCCGCATCACCAGGTCCTGTACACGGCCGTGCGCGGCCAGGGCGCCCACCGGGACGGGATCGCGCTGCCCCTGTTGGCTCCGTCGCCGCCCGGCCAGGGGGTGCTCACCGACAACACCTCCGAGCCGACGGGGATCGCCCGGCGGGTGTACGACCACTTCGGCTACGGCGAGTACCTGGAGAGCGGCAGTATCTCGTTGAAGCTGTGCCGGATCGCCGAGGGGGTCGCCCACCTGTTCGTCAAGGACGTTCCGGTGCGCGACTGGGACGTGGCCGCGCCCGCGCTGATCCTGTCCGAGGTGGGCGGTCACCTGACCCGGTTGGACGGTGCGCCCTTCACCTATCGGGGGACCTACGAGCACACCGGTCTGGTGGGCGCGGCCGACCCTGTGACCTGCCGCTCGGTGTCCCACTGGTTGCGCTCCTGACCTGCGGCGATATCGCTCCGGGGGCGGTGCTCGAAAAGCACGCGGAATCGGCCCCTTCGCGCTCTTTCGTGGCCGGGGCGCGACACGTAAAGTGTGGTCACCGACTCGCGCCTTTGGGGGTGGGAAGTGGAGACCCAACGTCTGCCGCTGAACCGGATGCGCGCCTCTGACACAGAACGCGACCTCACCATCGACCGTCTGGCGGTGGCCTATTCCGAAGGCCGACTGGACGACGACGAGTACGAGCGCCGAGTGGGCACGGCGCTGATCGCGGTCCGGGTCGGGGAGCTGCGCTCCCTGACCTCTGATCTGCCCGTTCCCATCGTTCCGGTTCCTCCGCCCCGGTTCCACACCGGGCGGGTCCGCGACCCCCGCCCCGAACCCGCGCACCGGCCACGGCGACTGCCGTGGGCGGAGTGGGGTGCGGAATGGCGCTGGTGGGCGGGGGCCGGAGGGGTGCTCACCGGACTGTGGGGCGCCACCAGCCTGCTCGGCGGCGAACTGATGCTGTACTGGCCGCTGGTGCCCTTGGGCATCTGGGCGGCGGTGCTGCTCGCCTCGACGATCTGGCCGGGTGACACCGAGCCGCCCTGCTGAAGTCCCCGAGGTCAGCCGACAGCGTGCAGCCAGCGCACGGGCGCGCCGTCGCCGGCGTAACGGAAGGGTTCGAGTTCCTCGTCCCATGCCCGGCCGATGAGCCGATCGAGTTCGTCGGCCAGGTCGACACCGTCGGCGGCGGCGGTCGCCATGGCCGCGCGCAGTCGGCCCTCGGGGACGAGGACCTCGCCGGCCGCGCTGGTGACGGCGGTGAACACGCCGAGGTTGGGCGTATAGCTGTAGCGGACGCCGTCACCACCTGGTGACGCGTCCTCGGTCACCTCGAAGCGAAGGCGCTGCCACGCGTTCAAGGCCGAGGCCACCGCTCCGGCGGTGCCCGGCTTCCCCTGCCAGTTCAGCTCGGCACGATGGTTGCCGGGAGCGGCCGGTTGAGCGACCCAGTCGAGTTTCACGGGTACTCCAACAACACCCGCGACCGCCCACTCGACGTGTGGGCACAGCGCCGCGGGCGCGGAGTGGACGTACAAGACGCCACGTGCGGACACCGAACCTCCTGATACGAACGAGTGCGCTTCCCCGACGCCCTCGTATCACGAGAAGGTTACATGCCCACCAGCATGCCTTTTGCCCCATTGTGCCCTATAGGCACTCTGGAAACCATCTCGCACACTGGACTTTTCCAGCGTTCCCCACGCGACCCGCACACCCAGCGATTACCGTGTGCCACAGGCGACGACAGGGAGTCCGATCATAGTGGGAGCGGGTGTGCCAGACCAGCCGCGCGGGGACATCCGCCCCGGTGACCCCCGCCGCAATAGGCCATATTCGGGCACTTCAGGGGATGTATCCCCCGCCTCCGAGCCGGTTCCGGCCACTTCCGGCCCCACCCCTCGCCCCGACGCCGAACTCGTGCTCGCCGCCTGCAACGGCGACGCCGGCGCCTGGGAGGAGATCGTGGATCGTCACCTGCCCACCGTGAACCGCATCGCCCGTTCCTACGGGCTGCCCCGACAGGACCGGGAGGACGCGGTACAGACCGTCTGGCTCAACCTCAACCAGCACCTGCCCGGACTGCGCCACCCCCACCTGCTCAGGGCCTGGCTGGGCCGGGTGACCCGCAGCGTGTGCGGGCGCCAACGCGAGCGGCTGCGGCGACTGGTGCCGGTCGACCCGCACCGACTGGCCGGAGGGGCCACCGTCTCCGACGTCGAAGTCGAGTACCTGCGCAAGGAACGCCATGCCGAGCTGCACCGGGCCATCGACGCGCTGGACCCGACCGACCGACGGGTCGCCCGACAGTACCTGGACGACTCCCCCGACGCCGTGCCCCTTTCCCACCGCACCACCGCCAACGAGCGACGGAACCTGTTCCGCCGGTTGCGCCGCTCCCTCGCCACCACCGACCGAACGAAAGGCGTGCGTGACCCGTGAAAGACACAGAACCCGGGCGGAGTGCGGCGCTGGCCGCCTTCGACCGTTCCCTCGACCGGGCACGTACGGCCTGTACCGTCCTCGATTCCACCCCGTCGCGCGACCCGTCCCGTTCCGAGGCCGTCGCCACCACGACGCTGCGCTTCCACCTCGACGGCCTGCGGGTCGACCTGCGGTTGCGGGCGGACGGGGACCTGAGTTCGCTCTCCGGCCTGGTGATCGGCGACTTCGACCACGTGGAGGTGTGTCTGCGCCGCCCCGAGGAGCGTCTACGCCTGTTCGTGAGGGGCGACGGCGCGTTCCACGCCGAAGGGCTTCGTCGAGGCCCCCTGGCGTTGACCATGGAGCGCCCGGACCGGCTCCCCATGGTCACCGACTGGTTCACGATCTGAATAGGGCCGAACCGAAACCGGGTGTGAGCGTGCCCGAACGACGCGCACTCCGCCACCCTTTGTCGTCATAGGTCCGGTTCGGTCCCACCGCGTTCGTCCACAGGTTGGGCGAGGGCACTCCCCCACGGACCGAACCGCTGCTATCACTGGAGACGAACGCCCCACTGGCGAAAGGCAGCCGGACGTGTTGTCCCCCAGCGCGACGCCCGACACCACCGCGATCCTGATCGCCGCCCGCCCCCTCCTGGCCAGAGTCGCCGACGGGGTCCGGCTGGCCCGTGACGGGCGTTTCGAGGACACCGTCACCTTGTTGGAGGACACCCGGAGCCGGCTGCGCGGTCATCCCGCCGAGGACCTGGCCCCGGTGCTCCCGGGGGTACTCACCGATCTGGGCCTGGCCCAGGCCCTGTGCGGTCGCTTCGGCCCGGCGAGGGACCACCTCCACGCGGCACGCGACCTGGCCGAGAGCCGCGGGCTGCCGTTGCTCGGCACGGTCGCCCGACAGAACGAGGGCTGCCTGACCCTGTATCGCGGGGACGCGCCGGGCGCGATCGTGATCTTCCGCGAACTCGTGCCCCTGGTGCCGGCCGACCGGCAGGAGGCACTGCGCGTGGATCTGGCCGAGGCCCTGCTCTCCGAAGGGCAGGTGGAGGAGGCCGGCCGCACCCTGGCCGAAGCGCCCTGGCCGGAGGGGCCGACCGACACCGCCCGCACCCTGTTGGAGGCCAAACTGCGCCTGTTGGAGGGCGACCACCGGGCGGCGTTGGGGCTGTCCCGCCGGGTCCGACGGCACGTCGGCCGTGGTTCGCCCTGGTACGGCCTGACCAACCGATTGGAACGTCTCGCCGAACGCACCCACCGCGTCCGCCCCCTCGAACGTGCCCGCGAGGCGTTGGAGGTCCGCTCGCCCTCCACCACCGTCCCGGTCACGAGCCCGCACGCCACCCGCGCACTCGACGCCCTCGCCGAACGCCTGCCCGCGCCGGCCCTCGTCGGGCCCGGTTCCGGGCGGGCACCCCTACCTGGCACGTGGCTGGGAGCGGGTTTCGGCGACCCTCACGTGATCCAGGCCGGGTTGGAGGGAGCCCTGGCGGTGGGCGACCCGGCGATCGCCCTGGAATGGGCGGAGCTGACCCGCCCGGAGGTCACGCGGGGCACCCTGGTGACGGCGGCCGGTGGAGTGTCCGGGACCGGCCCGGCCGTGCCCCGACCGAGCGCCCCACGGGGCTCGGTGTCGGAAGGACTGTTCGACACCCTGGGCGACCGGGCGTTCGTGCACTTCGCCAGGGTGGCGGACCAGGCCGTCGCCCTGGTGGCGGTGGCGGGTCGGGTGCGCACCGCGTCCCTGGGTCCACTGTTGCGTCTGCGACGGCTCCTGGCCCGGATGCGGCACGAGTGCGAGGCCACACCCGTCGACGGGGCGACACAGGCCTTGGACGCCGTGGACGAGGCCCTGGTGAATCCGGTGCTGGCGCTGACCGGCGAGCGTCCCCTCGTGGTCACCGGCGCCCCCTACCTGGACGACCCGCCCTGGGGGCTGCTGCCGAGCCTGCGCGGACGACCGGTCACGGTGGTCGCCGGGGCGCGCGCCTGGGCACGAGGACGTCCCCCGCGAGGCGGGCGGGTGCTGTTGGCGGCAGCCACCGAACCGGCCGGAGCGGGCGCGGAGGTCCGCGCGCTGTCCGGCACCTACCCGGGCGCCCGGGTGTTGGAGCGGGCCCGGCGGGACCAGGTCCTGGCGGCGCTCACCGACACCGACACGGCCCATCTGGCCGGGCACGGGCACATCGACGAACGTTCGGCGCTGCTGTCCCGGGTGGAACTGGCCGACGGCCCGTTGCTCGCCCGCGACCTGTTGTGGGCGCCAGCTCCGGCGGCGCTGGTCACCCTGGCCACCTGCTGGGGCGGCCGAGGCTTTCTCACACGCTCGCCCGGTGGCTTCGCGGGCACTCTGCTGGCGCTCGGCACGCACACCGTGGTCGCGAGTCCGTTGCCGGTCTCCGACGAACGCACGGGTGCGGCCATGCGCCTGTTCCACCGCGCGTTGGCCGGTGGTGGTGACGTGTCCGAGGCGGTCGCCGACCACCTCGGACACGTGGGCTTTTGCTGCTACGTCGGCTGAGTCACCAGCCGCGCTCGCCCCATTGGGACAAGTGCGGGCGTTCGGCGCCCAACGTGGTGTCCTTGCCGTGGCCGGGGTAGACCCAGGTGTCGTCGGCCAAGGCTCCGAAGACACGCTCGGAGACGTCGCCGAAGAGGACGCGGAAGTCCTCGTCGGACCAGGTCTTGCCGACTCCTCCCGGGAAGAGGCTGTCCCCGGTGAACAGGTGGGTGTGGCCTTCGGGGTCGTCGTAGCGCAGGGCGATCGAACCGGGTGTGTGCCCGCGCAGGTGGATGACGGTGAGCGCACAGTCCCCGACGCGGACCGTGCTGCCGTGGGTGACGGGTTCGTCGACCGACACAGGGAGTTCGTCGGCGTCGTCGGGGTGGGCGACCGTGCGGGCGCCGGTCTGGCCGATGATCTCGGCCAGGGCCTGCCAGTGATCCTGGTGGCGGTGGGTGGTGACCACGCGGGCCAGTCCGTCCTCACCGATCATCTCCAGGATGCGGTCGGGTTCGGCCGCCGCGTCGATGAGGACCGCCTCCCCCGTGGCGCGGCAGCGCAGGAGGTAGGCGTTGTTGTCCATCGGGCCCACGGCCAGCTTGGTGATCGTCAGTTGCGGTAGTTGTCGCAGGTCGGCGGGGCCGCCGACCCTCGTATCTCCGGAGTAGCTCACCCGACCATTGTGGCCTGTCGTGGCGAGCGGACGCACCCAGGTCGGGTTCAGCGCGCCCAGTGCGGGGGGCGTTTTTCGAAGAAGGCCGTGCGTCCTTCGGCGGCGTCCTCCGCGGCGAAGTACTCGGCGGACAGTTCGCCCATGCGGGTGAACGCCTCGCCCCGACGCTCGGGTGCGGCCTGGGCGCCACCGCTCAGCTCACCGACGAGCGCCTTGGTGCGCGACAGCGCGCGGGGCGCCGCCCCGCGCAGTCCTCGCAGGACCGTGTCCACGGTGTCGTCCATCTCCCGGTCGGGCACGGCCTCGGTGATGAGTCCCGCCTCGGCCGCGGCGGAGGCGTCGAACAGTTCACCGGTGAGGAAGTAGCGACTCAGTTGGCGCGAGTGCACGCGCGCGGACACGGGGATCGAGATGATCGCCGGGACGACACCGATGCGCACCTCGGTGAAGGCGAAGGTGGTGCTCTTGGGGGCCAGGGCGATGTCGGCGGCGGCGACCAGTCCGATGCCGCCGGCTCGGGCCGCCCCGTTGAGCACCGCGACGACGGGTTTGGGGCCGCCCATGATCTGTTCGAAGATCTCGGGTAGTTCCGGGGCTGGTTCGACGGGTTCGCCCGCCAGGGTCGCCGCGATCTCCTTGAGGTCGGCGCCGGCGCAGAACACCGGTCCGTTGCCGGTGAGCACGATGGCGCGCACCTCGTCGTCGGCCATGGCGTCGGAGAGGGCCTTGGAGAGGTCGGTGCGCAGCCGGGCGGAGAGCGCGTTGCGGTTGCGTGGGGAGTCGAGGGTGATCGTGGCGATGGCCCGGTCGACGCTCGACCTCACGAGGGGTGCGTCGGGGGTCGCGGACGGCTGGTTCTGGGTCATCGCGAACTGACCTTTCTCGCATCGGTAGGGGTGAAGCCGGTCACCACAGTTGACCGGAACACACGCTAACCGTCCACCCTCGCCCGGCACCACGCAGGCCCCCGTTCGGACACGGGAGAAAGGGCGGGGACACCGTGGTCCCCGCCCCTCAGGGTCGATTCACCGCCCTCGGGCGGCCAGCGACAGGGCGTCGGAGAAGTGCATCATCGCCTGCACCGCCTCGGCGCCGTCGGCCGCTTCGCTGACCCTCAGGGTGAGCGGTTCGGCGGTGATGGCACCGGTGTAGCCGTGGTCCAGCTCGCAGCTCTCGTCGGCGCAGGAAGCCGGTTCCAGGTCGATGTGGGCGACCGCGCTCCAGTTCACCGACAGGTTGACGCTGAGCACCAGCTCGCTGGGGGTGCTCCCCGGCTTGTACTGGGCCGGGTTGGGCACCACCCGGGTCAGCGCCACCGACTGGACGTTGCCCAGCTGGATGCTGTCGGTCGTGGTGGAGGCGTGCGAGGCGCCGCCCGGCTCGGTCGGTGGGTGCTCGTCGGTGTGGCAGACCACCAGTCGGGTCTCGGTCAGCAGCATCACGGTGATGTGCCGCCGCATCTCCATGGCGGGGTCGAAGGTCGCCTCGTGGTGCACGATGAACGCCTTGGCGTCCTCGTCGCCCAGGACGTCGGCGACCGCGTCGATGACCAGGGCGGGGTAGTACCCGCTCCGTTCGATCTCCAGGCGCCAGTCAGTGGGCACGGCACGTGTTTTCCTCATAGCTCTATCCTGCCCCCTTCCGGTGACACTTCGCGACCGTCGACCGAAAAGCGCGGACCACTGCCGGATCAGAACGTCACCCCGCGCAACCTTCGAGGTCCCGAGTCCGGACGCACGTCGGGTGCCTCCCGCAACCACATGCGCGCGCCCAGGACGTGAGCGCCGGTGGCGTTGACGAGCACCGGGTCCAGGTCCACGTAGCCGATCTCGGGGAAGGCCTCCACCAGACGCGAGACCCGGATGAGGAGTTCCTCCAGGGCCTCCACGTTGGGTTGTTCCGCGAGCGAGGTCGCCCCCGCGGGTAGCCCGAACAGCAGTGGGGCGGCGCGGACCGCGTGGATGAGGTCGGCCGCGTCCATGTCGGTCAGCGGCGCCAACCGGAAGGCGCGGTCGTCGAGGAGTTCGGCGGTGACATCGGCCAGCCCGAAGGAGACCACCGACCCGAAGGACTGGTTGTCCCCGGCCCGGATCACCGTGGGCACCCCGGGCGCGGCCAGGCGCTGGACCACCAGGTCGGCGTCGCCGCCGAAGCGGTCGTACAGCGACAGGTAGGCGCTGCGCACGTCCTCGGGGGTGCGCAGGTCCGCGCGGACGAACGCGCCTCCCGCACGAACCCGCAGGTCCGGGGCGTCGGCCTTGACCACCGCCGGGTAGCCCAGCTCGCCCGCCGCGACCACGGCCTCCTCCGCCGAGTCCACCTTGATGTCGGGGTAGACGGCGATGCCGTAGCAGGACAGCAGTTCGTGGGCGTCCTCGCTGGAGATCGCCGTCTCCTCGTCGTAGCGACGCTCGCCGCCGAACCAGGCGATGTCGCCCTTCTCGGCTCCGACCTTGTCCAGGGCCCGGGTGATGACCGCGCGTGCGCGGGCACCTTCGATGTCGGGCAGCTCGGGGTGCCGACCGGGCTTGCGTTCGCGCCACTGGGCGTACCGGGTGGCGTGGGCCAGGGCGCGCACGGCGTCCTCGGGCGCGGGGTAGGAGGGAACCGACCCGTGCAGGGTCTGGCCCTGGTCCCCGACGTGCCTGAGCTCCTCGGGGATGCCCTGTCGGGCCAGGTAGGTGGTGACGATCGGCTTGTCCGATTCCAGGGCCCGGGCACGCAGCACCTTGGCCACGTCGTCACCGATCGGGTGCAGGGCCGGGACGAACACCACCACGACCGAGTGCACGTCGTCGGCGGCCATGGCCGCCTGTAGGGCGCGGTCGAAGTCCTCGGCGGTGGCCTGCGGTCCCAGGTTCACGGGTTCGTGCGGTTTGAGGCCCTGGCGGACGGCGGCGTCCTTGACCAACAGTTCCAGGGAGTCGGAGTTGCCGATGATGCCCACTCGCGGCCCATCGGGCAACGGCTGGTAGGCGAGCATCTGAGCGGCGTCGAACATCTGGGTGATGTCGTCCACGCGCACCACCCCGGCCTGTTGGAACAGGGAGGTGACCGCGTAGTCGGGCAGGGCCAACCCCCCGGCGGCGTGGCCGGTGGGCGTGGTCCGTGCCGAACCACCGCTGCGCACCGCCACGATCGGCTTCTGCTTGGCCAGGCGCCGGGCCAGCCGGGTGAACTTGCGCGGGTTGCCCAGGGACTCCAGGTACTGCAGGACGACCTTGGTGGCCGGGTCCTCCTGCCAGTACTGCATGAGGTCGTTACCGGACACGTCGGCGCGGTTGCCCGCGGACACGAACGTGGACAGTCCCATGCCCCGGTCGGCGACCCGCTGCAGGATGGCGCGACCCAGCGCGCCGGACTGGGAGAAGAAGCCGATGGGACCCGCCGGGGGCAGGTCCGGGGAGAGGGTGGCGTTGAGGGAGACCGACGCGTCGGTGTTGGCGACGCCCAGGCAGTTGGGGCCCACCACGCGCATGCCGGCGGCGCGGGCGGTGCGCACCAGCTCGTCCTGGCGGGCGCGGCCCTCCTGGCCGATCTCACCGAAACCGGAGCTGACCACGACCAGTCCGTGCACGCCCTTCTCGGCGCACTGTTCGACCACGTCGACGACCGTGTCGGCGCGCACCGCCACCACGGCCAGGTCGACCTGGTCGGGGATGTCCAGGACCGACGGGTAGGCGCGCACGCCCACCACGGCCCTGGCCTCGGGGTGGACCGGATAGACGGGTCCCTGGAACTCACCGCCCAGGAGGTTGCGCAGGGCGGTCTGGCCGATGGTGTGCGCGGTCCGGCTCGCACCGATGACCGCGACCGACTCCGGGAAGAGCAGGCGGGCGATGGAACGCGCCTCGGCACGCTGTTCGCGAGCCCGCATGACCTCTCGGGAGTCGTCGGTGGGCTGGAGGTCCAGGGTGAGCCGGATGACCCCCTCGTCGAAGGTCTGCTGAGCGGTGTACCCCGCCTCACGGAAGACGTTGATCATCCGCCGGTTCTCGGGCAGTACGTCGGCGATGAAGCGACGCACCCCGCGTTCGCGGGCGGCCGCTCCGATGTGTTCGAGCATGACCGAGGCCAGGCCACGGCCCTGGTGACCGTCCTCGACCACGAAGGCGACCTCGGCCTCCTCCGGGGCGACCTTGTCGTAACGCACCACGGAGACGAGGGAGTCGGAGATGGTGGCGACCAGCGCCACGCGCTCCTCGTAGTCGACCGTGGTGAAGCGTTCGACGTCGCGGTTGGACAGTTTGGGGTAGGGCGCGAAGAACCGGTAGTAGATCGTCTCCGGCGAGAGCCGGGCGTGGAACTCGCGCAGTAGGTCGGCGTCGTCAGCGGTGATGGGGCGCAGGTGCGCGGTGCCGCCGTCGGTCAGAACGACGTCGGCTTCCCAGTGTTTCGGGTAGGACTGCACGACTGCGAGACTAGACGACAATCGGTCGGATACGGGGAGAGTCCCCGCCCCCCGGCGGAAAACACCGCCCGATCCTCCCGCTGTGGCGGCACTTTCGGACTGGTTCGCACCCGGGTCCGCGTACCCTGATGCGGTGGGTCGTCCGACCCCGACATCGCCTTGGTGACCGTGTGTCCGGGGCGCTGTCAGTTCGTTACCCGCCCCTGATCGTTAAGCTGTTAACGTCGTGCGGGCACAGGTTCTCAACCCTCGGTGGTGGCTGGCGAAATGACTCGAGTGGTCGTGATCGGTGATCTGATGACCGACGCCGTCGCACGCGCGTTCCACCCATTGGCCAGGGGTAGCGATACCCCCGCCTCGGTGGTCATGTACGGCGGCGGTTCCGGGGCGAACATCGCGGCCTGGTTGTCGGTCGAGGGCACCGAGACCACGTTCGTGGGTCGCCGGGGCTCCGACATCACCGGGCGCACCCGCGAGATGGAACTCATGGGCTATGGCCTGGATTCGCGCATGGTCATGGACCCCGAACGCGTCACCGGCCATTGCGTCGTCATGATCACCCACCGCGGTGACCGGACGATGCTCAGCGACCCGGGCGCCAACGCCCGTCTTCAGCCCGAGGACCTGCCCCGCGACGTGTTCGGCCCCGACGGGCACCTGCACGTGTCCGGCTACACGCTGATCAACTCCGACTCGCGCCGCGCGGCCCGGGTGGCCCTGCGCATGGCCCGCGAGAGCGGCATGTCGATCTCGGTGGACGGCGGCTCGCACGCACCACTGGAGCGCGCGGGCGCGGAGGACTTCCTGGAATGGACCACGGGCGCACGGCTGCTATTCGTCAACGTCGACCAGGCCCGGGTGCTCACCGGTCGAGACGAGCCGGAGGCCGCCGCCAAGGTGCTGACCGCCTGGTTCCCCAACGTCGTGATCAAGCTCGGTGAGGACGGCGGCCTGTGGGCGTCCAAGACCCGTGAGGACTGTGTGACCGCCCCGGCCGAACCGGTGGACCCCTCCCCGGGCTCGGTGGGCGCCGGTGACGCGTTCATCGCCGGGTTCCTGCCCGCGTGGTTGGCCGGACGCCATCCCAAGGAGGCGCTGGGTCGCGCCAGCCGTCTGGCCGCCCGCGCCCTGCACCAGCCTGGCGCCCGCCCCGACCTGGGCGAGGGCCGACCGGTCCGAAGAGGCGCCCCCAGAGGCCAGCGCATCCGCTAGAAGAGGTACTGCCAAGGGCCCCGTGGTCGATGACCGCGGGGCCCTTTAACGCGCGCGGGTTCCGATCAGCCGCCGGTGGTGGCCAGGGTGAGCGGCAGCACCTCCGGTGCTCCGGCGCGGCGCAGCAGGGCGGCGCCGACGGTCAGGCTCCAACCGGTGTCGACCACGTCGTCCACCAGCAGCAGCGGGCCCGGGGTGCTCGCCTGGAGTTCGGCCACTCGTTCCTGGAGTTCCGGGCCGGCGACCAGGGACGTGTAGACCTGTTCCAGGCGCATGGCGCTGTTGTGCCGGCGCGGGCCCGGACCGTTGTCGGTCCGGTAGGACAGCGATCCCAGCGGGACCAGCCTGCCGAGCGAGGACAGCCGGGCGGCCAGGTCCCCCACCAGGGTGGGACGGGTGACGGAGGGCATGGCGACCACCCCGACGGGTCGGTTCTCCCAGCCCCAGGTGGCCAGCACCCGGACCACGCCTTGGAGCATCCGTTCGTCCACGGGTTCGTCCGGGGCGTCCTCGGCCAGGACTCGGCGCAGTTCGTTGCCCCAGCCGATGTCGGTGATCCGGCCGAGCGCGCGCCCCTCGCCCGCCCGCAGGTTCTCGGGGATCTTCCCGGACAGGTCCACGCTCAAAGCGGACATGCCGGTGGGCCACTGACGGCGGGGGGCGACGGGCGTGCCCGGGCGGTCCAGGTGGTCGGCGGCGGCCTTACGGCGGCCGGAGTCCACGTCGGTGGTCCAGTATCGGCCGGTGCACACGTCGCAGCGGCCGCACGCGGTGGCCTCGGGGTCGTCGAGCTGGCGGCGGAGGAACTCCATCCGGCAGGTGTCGGTGGCGATGTAGTCGAGCATGGCGCGCTGTTCGCGCTCTCGGGCGGCGCTCACCTGGGCGTAGCGTTCGGTGTCATAGGTCCACGGCCTCCCGGTGCCGACCCAGCCACCGCGTACCCGCTGCACCGCGCCGTCCACGTCCAGCACCTTGAGCATCTGCTCCAAACGGGTGCGGCGCAGGTCCACCCGGGTCTCCAGGTGGGCGACGGACAGGGGTTTCTCGGCCTCGGCGAGTACGGCGAGGGTCTCGCGAACGGTGTCCTCCGGTGGGAAGGACAGCCCGGCGAAGTACTCCCAGATCTGAACGTCCTCGCGGCCCGGAAGCAGCACCACCTCCGCGCGGTCCACGCCACGTCCGGCACGGCCGACCTGCTGGTAATAGGAGATGGGCGACTGTGGGGCGCCCAGGTGCACCACGAACCCGAGGTCGGGTTTGTCGAAGCCCATGCCCAGGGCGCTGGTGGCGACCAGTGCCTTCACCCGGTTGTCCAGGAGCGCGTCCTCGGCGGCACGACGCTCGTCGGGGTCGGTCCGCCCGGTGTAGGCCAGCACCTTCAGGCCCTGTTCGTTGAGGAAGCGGGCGGTCTCCTCGGCGGCGCTGACGGTGAGGGTGTAGACGATCCCCGAACCGGCGATGTCCGGCAGGTGTTCGGCCAGCCAGCTGAGCCTGGCGGTGGGGTCGGGCAGTTCGGCCACACCCAGGCGCAGGCTCTCACGTTCCAGTGGGCCGCGCAGCACGAGGGTGTCGGCCCGTTCGGCGCCGGCCTGGAGCTGTTCGGCGACGTCGTGGGTGACCCGTTCGTTGGCGGTGGCGGTGGTGGCCAACACCGGGACCCCGTCGGGGAGATCGTGCAGCAGGGAGCGGATGCGGCGGTAGTCGGGGCGGAAGTCGTGCCCCCAGTCGGAGACGCAGTGCGCCTCGTCGATGACGACCAGGCCGGCCCCCGCGGCGAGTTCGGGCAGCACCCGGTCCCGGAACTCTGGGTTGTTGAGCCGTTCGGGGCTGACCAGGAGGACGTCGACCCGCCCCTGAGCGACCTCGGCGTAGGTCTGCTCCCAAGCGGTGGTGTTGGTGCTGTTGATGGTGTGGGCCCTGATCCCGGCGCGTTCGGCGGCGGCGATCTGGTTGCGCATCAGGGCCAGCAGTGGGGAGACGATGACGGTCGGTCCAGCGCCCTCGGCCCGGCGCAGGGCCGTGGCCACGAAGTACACCGCCGACTTGCCCCATCCGGTGCGCTGCACCACCAGGGCGCGGCGGTGCTCGGCGACCAGGGCGTGGATGGCGGTCCACTGGTCCTCGCGCAGGCGGGCGGAGTCACCCGCCAGGGCGCGCAGGTGTTCCTCGGCGCGTTCGCGCAGGGCAGTGGTGTCGGTGGTGGGGTCCGCGGGAGTGGCCATGTCCTCTTTGGTACCAGAGCCGGAGGGGACCCGAGTGGTTGTCCACAGGCCGGAGGCGCGGATGTGGGGAGATAGTCACAGTAAGGAAACTTTTCAGTCGTGTGGCATTGCGCTCCCGCGAAGCGTTCCGAACACTGTCCGTCAGGGCTCATGTCTTCCCCGCAATGGGAGCGCTCCCGCTACGTTCGCGCCCCCACCAGAAGCAAGAAAGGCACACGATGGCACACCCCCGCCACCCCGCTCACGCGCGCCCACGCGGCCGCAGGCTCGGCCTGCTCGCCGTCGCCTCGGCGCTCGTGGTCGGCGGTTCCGCCCTCGCGGTCACCGATGTCGTGACCGGCGGCATCATCCCGGTCTCCGCCGAGGCCGCCGAGGTCCCCATCGGCTCCGGCGGCTACACCGACACCCTCCCCGAGGGCTACTCGGGCCCCTCCGATCTGGACGGCAACCCGGTCTCCCCCAAGGTGACCGACGATTTCGAGGGAGCGGCGCCCACCAACGAGTGGTGGTCCTCGCTCATCTTCCAGCGCTACGCCGACAACCCCCACGGTGAGAACCTCTTCGCCCACCCGCTGAGCTATCTGCCGCATTCCGGCGGTCTGGAAATGGGCTACCCCGACTCCCACCAGCTCGTGGGCGACGACCTCAAGTACGAGTACACCGCCGCCACCGACCTCAGCCTCGGCGTGGCCGGGTTGGACTCCCCCGACACCCGCACCGCCGACCACGGCGACTGGACCGTCACCGCCCACTGGGAGGGCGGCGGCTCCACCCTGCGGGTCACCCTCGGCCAGGGCCTGCCCTTCGCCTACGCCGAAACCTCCGGCGGCGCCGCTGAGGTGACCTTCGAAGGCACCCCCGACATCTGGCACGAGGACGGGTCCACCGTCGGCGCGACCGTCAACGGCCGCCACTACGCCCTGTTCTCTCCCTCCGACGCCCCCTGGACCCTTTCGGGCGACACCCTCACCGCCGACACCGGCGACGACGGGTACTACTCCGTGGCCGTCCTGCCCGACCCCGACGACCTGGACACCTTCGCCCCCTACGCGCACTCCGTCGTCACCGACTCGCTCGTCGAGTACGACTACGACGAGAACGCCGCCGCCCTCACCAGCACCTACAGCCTGACGACCGAGGCGCGCGAGGGCGAGGAGACCGGCTCGCTCATGGCGCTCTACCCGCACCAGTGGGCGAACGTCACCGGCGACCTCACCGACCTGACCTACGCCTCACCACGCGGTGAGATGCGCGTGTCCGAGGGCTCGTCCTTCACCACCGAGCTCACCACCCAGGGCATCATGCCCAGCCTGCCCACGGTGGACAGCGCCGACCACGATCGCCTCGCCACACTCATCGACGAGGTCCTGGCGGAGGAGGAACTCTTCCCCGAGCCCGGTGACACCTACTGGGACGGCAAGGCCATGGGGCGGCTGGCCCAGCTCGTGCCCATCGCCGACTCCATCGGCGACACCGAGGCCCGCGACGAACTCCTCGGCCTGGTCAAGGAACGTCTGGAGGACTGGCTGACCGTCGGCGGCACCCGCCAGTTCCACCACGACGCCGAATGGGGCGCCATGCTCGGCTACCCCGACAGCTTCGGCGCCGCCACCGAGCTCAACGACCACGACTTCCACTACGGATACTTCGTCTCCGCGGCCGCCATGGTCGCCCGCTACGACTCCGACTGGGCCGAGGAGGACGCCTGGGGCGGCATGATCCGCCTCCTCATCCGCGACGTCGCCTCCACCGACACCGAGGACGAGATGTTCCCGCGTCTGCGATCCTTCTCCCCCTACGCCGGACACGGCTGGGCCTCCGGCCATGCCGGGTTCGCCGCCGGCAACAACCAGGAGTCCTCCTCCGAGGGCATGCACTTCGCCGCCGCCACCGCCCACTTCGGCGCGCTGACCGGCGACGAGGAACTCCGTGACCTGGGGGTGTACCTGCACACCACGCAGGCCTCCACCATCGCCCGCTACTGGCAGGACCAGGGCGGCGAAACCTTCCCCGAGGACTACCCCGAGGACGTCGTCGGCATGGTCTGGGGCGACGGCGGCGACTACCGCATCTGGTGGGACGGCGGCGACGAGGAGCACTACGGCATCAACTACCTGCCCATCACCGCCGGTTCCCTGTACCTGGGCCACGACCCCGAGCACGCCGGGGCGATCTACGAGTCGCTCGTCGACAAGCTCGGCCGCGAACCCGAGATCTGGCGCGACATCCACTGGGCGCACCGGGCCCTGTCCGATGGGGACGACGCCCTGCGCATGTTCGAGGAGCAGTGGGACACCTACGAACCCGAGGAGGGCGGTTCCAAGCCGCACACCTACCAGTGGGTGTCCACTCTCGCCGAGTTCGGCACCGTGGACGTCTCCGTGACCGCCGACACCGCGCACTACGCGGTCTTCGACAAGTCCGGAACCCGTACCCACACGGCGTTCAACCCGACCTCCGAGACCCTCACCGTCGGTTTCTCCGACGGGACCACCCTGGAGGTCCCCGCCGGCGAAACCGCCGTGACCAGCGGGTAAGGTCCGCTCCGCGACGTTGAGGGTTTTCCGTCCCCGGCCCCGCGCCGGGGGCGGAAAACCCCTCTCCGCGTGATACCGAACCCCATTGAAGTACGACTCACACACGCTCGACCACGCTCCCGTGTACGTTTCAGTCACCGGAGCAGGCCAGAATTACGGACATGGCCCGTACTACTTCCCGCCCCCCCGAGGATCTCGCCGAGAAGATCATCGACATCGACGTCTCCGAGGAGATGCGCGGCAGCTTCCTGGAATACGCGTACTCGGTGATCTATCAACGTGCGCTACCGGACGCACGCGATGGCATGAAGCCGGTTCAACGGCGCATCCTCTACCAAATGAACGAGATGGGTCTGCGGCCCGACCGCGGACACGTCAAGTGCGCCCGTGTGGTCGGGGAGGTGATGGGCCGGCTCCACCCCCACGGCGACTCCGCCATCTACGACGCTTTGGTGCGGCTCAGCCAGTCCTTCGCCATGCGTGTGCCCTTGGTCGACGGCCACGGCAACTTCGGCTCCCTGGGCGGTGACGACGCCCCGGCCGCCATGCGCTACACCGAGGCCCGTCTGGACCGCCCCGCCGAACTGCTGGTGTCCTCCATCGACGAGGACGTCGTCGACTTCAAACCGAACTACGACGGACAGGAGACCGAACCCGAGGTCCTTCCCGCGGCCTTCCCCAACCTCTTGGTCAACGGCACCAGCGGCATCGCCGTGGGCATGGCCACCAACATGGCCCCGCACAACCTCGGCGAGGTCATCGCGGCCGCCCGCCACCTCATCGCGCACCCCGAGGCGGGCCTGGACGAGCTCATGGAGTTCGTTCCCGGCCCCGACCTTCCCACCGGCGGCACCATCGCCGGGCTCGACGGCGTTCGCGACGCCTACCGCAAGGGCCGCGGCACCTTCAAGACGCGCGCGACCGTGTCCATCGAGAAGGTGTCGGCCCGCCGCACCGGCCTGGTCATCACCGAACTCCCCTACAGCGTCGGCCCGGAGAAGGTCGTCGCACGCATCAAGGAACTGGTGCAGTCCAAGAAGCTCCAGGGCATCTCGGACCTGAAGGACCTCACCGACCGCAACCAGGGCCTTCGCCTGGTCATCGAACTCAAGAACGGCTTCAACCCCGAGGCCGTCCTGGAGGAGCTGTACCGGCTCACGCCGATGGAGGAGTCCTTCGGCATCAACAACGTGGCTCTGGTCGACGGTCAGCCGCAGACCTTGGGCCTGCTCGAACTCCTCCAGGTGTACGTCGGCCACCGCCTGGAGGTGGTGCGTCGGCGCAGCGAGTTCCGTCGCAAGAAACGCCGGGAGCGCCTGCACCTGGTCGACGGTCTGGTCGTCGCGCTGCTCGACATCGACCGGGTGATCGCGCTCATCCGTGAGGCCGACGACACCGCGGCCGCTCGTGAGGCCCTCATGGGCGCCTACGAGATGTCCGAGATCCAGGCCCGCTACATCCTCGACACCCCGCTGCGTCGCCTGACCCGCTTCGACCGTCTGGAGCTGGAGACCGAGCGGGAGAAGCTGAACAAGGAGATCGACGAGCTGACGTCGATCCTGGAGTCCGACAAGAAGCTCCGCAAGCTCGTGTCCAAGGAGCTCAACGAGGTCTCCAAGAAGTTCGCCACCCCCCGCCGCACCCAGCTGCGCGAGAGCGACGGCGCCACCCGCTCCGCCGTGATCCCGCTGGAGATGGCCGACCAGCCCTGCCACGTGCTGTTCGGCGTGGAAGGTCGGATCGTCCGCACCAAGGACGGCACGCTGCCCCGCCCGCACGAGGGACTGCGCGTGGCGCACGACACGCTCCACGTGTCGGTGCCCACCACCTCACGCTCGGATGTCGGCCTGGTCACCAGCCTGGGCCGGATGATCCGTGTCCCGGTGGTGGAACTACCGGAACTACCGGAACCACCGGCCCCGCTCGAGGGCGACCAGGACCCGCCCCCGCCCCTGACCCACGGACTGGACGTGGGCGAGTTCGTCGCACTCGACGGCGACGAGACCGTGGTGTCCGTGGTGTCGATGCGGGTCGACGGCCCCGGGTTCGTCGTGGGAACCCTGGGTGGTGTGGTCAAGCGGGTCGCCCCCGACTACCCGCCCAACAAGGACGACTTCGAGATCATCACGCTCAAGGACGACGACCGGATCCTCGGTGTCACCCAGTTGTCCACGGGCGAGGAGGATCTCGCCTTCGTCACCTCCGAGGCGCAGTTGCTGCGTTTCTCCGCCTCGACGGCACGCCCCCAGGGCCGCCTCGCCGGTGGGGTGGCCGGTGTCAAGCTCGCCGAGGACGCCCGCGTATTGTGGTTCGGTGCGGTGCCGAGCCCCGAGGACTCGGTCGTGGTGACCGTGTCCGGTAGCGGTAACGCCCTCGCGGGCACACAGGCCGGATCGGCCAAGGTCACCCCGTTCGAGTCCTACCCCACGAAGGGGCGGGCCACCGGAGGTGTACGCTGCCACCGCTACCTCAAGGGAGAGGACACCCTGCTCTTCGCGTGGGTGGGACGTTCCCCCGCCAGGGCTACGCGTGCGGACGGCAAGCCGGTTCGGCTGCCCGACCTCACCGAGCGGCGGGATGGTTCGGGTGAGGCGCTCACGCGTGCCATCACCACCGTGGGCAGCGGGCAGATCGACTTCGGTATCTCGGCGCCCGACCAGCACGCCTGAGGCCACGTGGGCGCGGGCCGTGCACGGATACTCTCCGTACGCGGCCCGTTCTCCGTGTGCCCATGTACATAGGGAGAAGGAACGCATGAGCGTGAACGAGGACGTCACTCCCCCGGGGCCCTTCGACGACGTGTTCGGCGCCAACGCCGCCTACGTCGAGAACTACTCTTTGGCCGGCCTCAAGCCGCTGGCCGCCCGCGGCCTGGCCCTGGTGACGTGCATGGACTCGCGTATCGAGCCGCTGGAGATGTTGGGTCTGGAACCCGGTGACGCCAAGATCCTGCGGAACGCGGGCGCCCGGGTCACCGATGACACCCTGCGCACCCTGGTCCTGGCCGTGTACCTGCTGGGGGTGGATCGCGTGCTGATCCTGCCGCACACCCGCTGCAAGATGGCGTCCGTGACCGGTGACGACGCGGTCCACGACCACATCATGGAGGACTACGGGGTGGACACCCGCAGCCTGGAGTTCCACACCGACGACGACCAGCTGGGCGCTCTCGGGCACGACCTGGAGCGGATCCGACACCACCCGCTGCTGCCCGACGGCCTGCCGGTGGCCGGCGCGATCTACGACGTGGACACGGGCGGGATCACACCGACGGGGCTCTGACCGACGCCCCTTCCCACCATCCATGTGTCGGGGCCACCAGGACAGGGGATCACTCCAGTGGGCGCGGGGACCACGGCCGCCTCCCGGCACCGGGCCCACGCCCATCCCGTCCACCCCGGCGGGAATACGGTCCCTCCGCGGATCGTCGTGCCCCGCCGCCGGTGTGGCGCGTCGAGAGGAGCACCGTGGCAGAGAGCACCTACGACACCTTCAACCAGGCCCGTATCTTCCTGGAGTTGGGTGACCCGATCTACGCCGCCCGCATCCTGGAGCCCGTGGTGGAGAACGAACCCGGCAGCCTCTCCCTCCTGGAGCTGCTGGGTCGCGCCTACTTCCACTCCGCTCAGCTCAACAGAGCGGAGGCGACCTTCCGTAAACTCATCGAGCTGGACCCGGTGGACAACTGGGCCCACATCGCGCTGGCCCGCACCCTGGAACGGCAGAACCGCCACGAGGAGGCGGCGACCTACAGGCGGATGTACGCGGTGATGTCCGGGGGCTCCCTGGACTGAGTGGACTCCCATGCGGGGCCGGACCCTTCTGTCCGGCCCTTCGTCGTGCGGCTCCGAGCCGAGGGCTAGGCTTCGGTCATGGCTTCCGAACGACCCGACGAGACCCCGGGCGACGACGCTCCGTGGGTCGAGCGATGTTCCGACAGCGCCCGTTCCTGGGCGGACGAGGCGGTCCGCAAGGTGATCGCCGACGACACCCGTTCGGCCGACACGCACTTGCACGTGTTCCCGCTGCCCCCGGAGTGGGGCATCGACCTGTACCTGAAGGACGAGTCGGTGCACCCCACCGGCAGTCTGAAGCACCGGCTGGCGCGGTCACTGTTCCTGTACGGGTTGGCCAACGGTTGGATCACCGAGGGCACCACGATCGTGGAGGCCAGCTCGGGTTCGACGGCGGTCTCGGAGGCCTATTTCGCGCAGCTCCTGGGGCTGGACTTCGTGACGGTGGTACCCCGTAAGACCAGCCCGGAGAAGATCGCGCTCATCGAACGCTACGGGGGCCGCTGCCACTTCGTGGACAACCCGCCGGAGATGTACACCGAGGCGGAACGGCTGGTGGCCGAGAGCGGTGGCCACTACATGGACCAGTTCACCTACGCCGAGCGCGCCACGGACTGGCGGGGCAACAACAACATCGCCGTGTCGATCTTCGAACAGCTGGCGATGGAACGTCATCCCCATCCGGATTGGATCGTGGTGGGCGCCGGCACCGGCGGCACCTCGGCGACCATCGGCCGCTACGTTCGCTATCGGCGGCTCCCCACCCGTCTGGCGGTGGTGGACCCGGAGAACTCGGCGTTCTTCCCCGGGTGGGTGACCGGTGCGCGCGACTACACCACCGGTATGCCGTCGCGGATCGAGGGCATCGGTCGGCCGCGTATGGAGCCCAGCTTCGTCCCGTCGGTGATCGACCTGATGATGCCGGTGCCCGACGCCGCGAGCATCGCCGCGATGCGCCACCTCAACGACCTCACCGGACGCTGCGCGGGCGGTTCCACCGGCACCAATCTGTGGGGGGTGTGGCACCTGATCGCCAGGATGCTCCGGGAGGGCCGCAAGGGCAGTGTGGTCACCCTGATCTGTGACGGCGGCGAACGCTACCAGCACAGCTACTACAACGACGAGTGGGTGTCCGAGAGGGGCCTGGATCCCACCCCGTACCGGGCGGCCATCGACCGTTTCCTCGCCGAGGGCGTGTGGGAGCCGCCCAACACCCCCTGAGGAACCGTCGGAACGACACGGGGCCCGCACCGGAGGTTCTCTCCTCCCGGCGCGGGCCCCGTTCACGCGAGCGGGTCCGTCAGGCGTCGATGCGCTCCAGGTCCAGTTCCTGAGCGCCCTCCTGGATGAACCTGCGACGCGGAGCCACCTCGTTGCCCATCAGCAGGCTGAACACGGACGCGGCCTCCTCGGCCTGCTCCACCCGGATCCGACGCAGGGTGCGGTGGTGCGGGTCCATGGTGGTCTCGGCGAGCTGGTCGGCGTCCATCTCACCCAGACCCTTGTACCGCTGCACCGGTTCCTTCCAGGAGATCTTGCGCTTCTCCAGGTCCAGCACGGTGCGTCGCAGCTCGGCGTCGGAGTAGGTGTAGATGTAGCGGTCCTCGGGCTTGGCCCCGCGCTTCTGCCGCACGTTGGTCAGCTCGATGCGGTGCAGCGGCGGCACGGCCGCGAACACCCGGCCGGCCTCCAGCATGGGGCGCATGTACCGATAGATCAGGGTGAGCAGCAGGCAGCGGATGTGGGCGCCGTCGACGTCGGCGTCGGCCATGAGGATGATCCGGCCGTAACGCGCGGCGTCGATGTCGAAGGTCCGCCCCGAACCGGCCCCGATGACCTGGAGGATCGCGGCGCACTCGGCGTTCTTGAGCATGTCCGCGACCGAGGACTTCTGCACGTTGAGGATCTTGCCCCGAATGGGCAGCAGCGCCTGGAACTCCGAGTCCCGGGCCAGCTTGGCGGTGCCCAGCGCGGAGTCACCCTCGACGATGAACAGCTCGCTGTGCTCCAGCCCCTCGCTGCGACAGTCCACCAGCTTGGCGGGAAGGGCCGAGCTCTCCAGCGCGTTCTTGCGACGCTGGGTCTCACGCTGCTGGCGGGCGGCCAGGCGGGCCTTGGCCGCGCCCACCACCTTCTCCATGACCAGGCGGGCCTTGGCCTTCTCGGTCTTCTTGGTGGAGGTGAGGAACTCGCGCACACCCTGGCCGACCACCTGGGAGACGATCCGGGAGGCCGCGGAGGTGCCCAGGACCTCCTTGGTCTGACCCTCGAACTGGGGTTCGGGGAGGCGCACGGTGACGACCGCGGTGAGCCCCTCCTGGGTGTCGTCCTTGGTGACCGGGTCGTCGCTGTTCTTCAGCAGTTTGGTGGCGCGCAGCTGGTCGTTGACCACCCGGACCAGGGCACGCTCGAAACCGTTGAAGTGGGTGCCGCCCTTGGGGGTGGAGATCACGTTGACGAAGGTGCGCACGTTGGTGTCGTAGCCGGTCCCCCAACGCAGGGCCACGTCCACGTCCAGCTGGCGTTGGACGTCGGCGGGCACCATGTGGCCGGACTCGTCCAATACCGGGACGGTCTCGTTGAAGTGGCCGCTGCCCTGGATGCGCAGGACATCGCTCACGGCGTCGTCGGGGGCCAGGAAGGTACAGAACTCGCTGATCCCACCGTCGAAGCGGAACTCCTCGGTGTAGACGGGTTCGCCCTCGGTCCGCTCGTCGCGCACGGCGATGGTCAGACCCGGCACGAGGAAGGCGGTCTGGCGGGCCCGGTCCAGCAGGTTCTGCCGAATGATCTCGGCTTCCTTGAGGAAGATCTGGTGATCCGGCCAGAAGCGGGTGCGGGTACCGGTGATCTTCTTGGCGACCTTGCGGACCTGCTCCAGTCCGGAGACCGGGGTGAACTCGGCGTCGGGGCCGTCACCGGCGAATCGACCGGCGAGACCGCGGTGGAAGCTGATGGCGTGGGTGTGGCCCTGTCTATCGACCTCGACGTCCACCCGGGCGGACAGGGCGTTGACGACGGAGGCGCCGACGCCGTGCAGACCACCGGAGGCGGTGTAGGAGCCGGAGCCGAACTTTCCGCCCGCGTGGAGCTTGGTCATGATCAGCTCGACACCGGGCAGCCCCGACCTGGGCTCGACGTCCACCGGGATGCCACGGCCGTCGTCGCTGACGGAGACGGAGCCGTCCGTGTGCAGGGTCACGTCGATACGTCCGCAGTAGCCGCCCAGGGCCTCGTCGACGGAGTTGTCGATGATCTCCCACATGCAGTGGGTGAGGCCGCGGCTGTCGGTCGACCCGATGTACATGCCCGGCCGTTTGCGAACCGCTTCGAGGCCCTCGAGGACCGACAGGTGCCGGGCGGAGTAATCCTCGGGGTCGTGGACGGCTGCGGTCAAGGCGGTCACTCGGACATCTCCTGCGTCTTGTGGGCCATCGGGGGCGCTGATGCGGCGTGTGCCCTTTGTAGCGCGCCGCACCGACGGTTGAAGGGGCCAGGTTACGACGGGCGAAGGCCTGTGTCGTGACGCGGGCCGTATGGGTGGGGTCGTGTCTCCCCTAGAAGGGGCGCGTCCTCGACGTCGTCGCCGGGAGCGCTGTGACCGGCTCCACGGACCGACGTCGGGAATCGGTCGGGCCTGCCCCGCGCGAGACTACCACCTCTGACGGTTGCGACCTGGATACGACCGTTTTCCGGGGATAGTCAGGCCCTACCGATGGGTACAAGGAGGAGGAGACAAGGCACCGGAACAGAAAGGCCCCAACCTGCATCTTCCAGACACGAACCGGGCGGATTCCGCTGTCGGCGTACACGGGGTCGGGTTGGGAACGTCTGGGTCGGGTTAAATGTTGTCAGAGGTGACTAACGCCGAGTATTGAGGATGGCGAAGTGACTGGAACCCTTGCCCCCACTCAGCCGCTGACGGCTGCCGACCGTTGCGACCGCTGTGGTGCACAGGCCTACGTCCGGGTACTACTGAACTCCGGCGGTGAACTTCTGTTCTGTGCGCACCACATGCGCAAGCACGACGACTCGATCCGCAAGATCGCCTCGGACATCCAGGACGAGACGAGCAAGCTCACCGAGAGCGAGAACAGCGGCGGGGATGAGCGTTAGCCACAACGAGCATGATTGCGATGACGGCGGCCCCCGAGGGGGCCGCCGTCGTCGTTCATGGGCCCTCAGCCGGTGAGCACCCGGTTGTGGTACCGGGAGACCTCGGTGAAACCGGCGGCCCGGTACAAGCTCAGCGCAGGCCCGTTGTCGGCCACCACGCACAGGTAGGCGTTCCGAGCGCCCTTGTCGTGCGCCCAGCCGAGCAGGTCCCCTAGGACCGCCCTGGCCACGCCCCGCCCTCGGGCCTCCCGGGCGGTGACCATCGCGCAGATCGCCACGGAATCCCCGTCCAGCACCGCGCATCCGCGGCCGTTCCCGCTCTCGTGGACGCCGTAGGCCGCCGTCACCCGGCTCAGGATCCGCACCACACCGCCGACCATCGCCGGGTCGGAGTCGCTCCCGGTGGCCGGCCCCGTCCAACTCTCCGTAGGACGGTCCGTGATCCGCGTGCTTCCGAGGCCTTCGGGCCGCTCATCGAGCTCCCGGGCCAGAACCAGGCTGGGTTCCACGGTCGCGTAACCGTGTTCGGCGAGCCGCTCGTCCACGCCCTCCTGCCCCGGCCACACCTGGACACAGGGGCGCAGCCCTCGCTCCCGATAGAACGCGGTGACCTCCGCCACATCCGCGTCGAGGTCCTCCACCAACGCGCAGTTGGCCCGTTTGGTGACGCCGTCGGCCACCCCGAACCGCCAACCATCACGGGTCTCGACCTCGAACGGGGGCCAGTCCCTGGACACCCGTGCCGCCCAAGCGTGCATGTTCGTTTCCTCACCGGTCGCTGAGCGCCAGATCCTATCCACCGGCCATGAAGCACGATCTAACATGGGCCCGGGTTCCCCCGACATCGACGATCCGGAGAAGAGAAACATCCATGCTCATCCTGCTCCCGCCCTCCGAGGGCAAGGCCACCTCCGGTGACGGTCCGCGCCTGGACCTCGGCGCGCTGACCCTGCCCGGACTGGCCGCGGACCGGGAACGGGTCATGGCGGCGCTCACCGAACTGTGCGCCGGTCCCGAGGACACCGCCCGCGAGGTGCTGGGCCTGTCCGTTTCCCAGACCGACGCGCTCAAGCGCAACCTGGACCTGGCCACCGCGCCCACTCTGCGCGCCGCGGACCTGTACACGGGCGTGCTCTACGACCGTCTGGGGTTGCCCAGGTCGCTCACCGACCACGTCGACCGCGTACGCGAGCGGATCCTGGTGTTCTCCGGACTGTGGGGCGTGGTCGGACCGGACGACCACCTGCCGCCCTACCGGCTCTCCATGGGTGTGAAGCTGCCGTCGACGGGCGGTCTGGGCGCCTACTGGCGCAAGGCGCTCACCGGCCCGCTGGGCGAACTCGCCGAGGGTCGTCTGCTGGTGGACTGCCGATCCGCGTCCTATGCCGCGGCCTTCAAGCCGACCGGCGAGGCCGCCGAACGCACCGTGGCCGTGCGGGTCCTGCGCGAGCGCGAGGTGGACGGCCAGGTGAGGCGTTCGGTGGTCAGCCACATGGCCAAGGCCACCCGCGGGGACATCGCCCGTGTTCTGGTCACCGAGAACGTCGAGGCCCGGACCCCCGAGGAACTGACGGCGGCGCTGCGCGACCTCGGCCACACCGTCGAGCTCCGCCCCGCCGGCAAACCCGGCACCGCACGCACGATGGACGTGGTGGTCCGGGATTAGTGGTGTGCGCTTCGGACAGACCGAAGCGCGCACGAAAACGGACCAGTTGGACTTTATGCCGCACCTACAGTACGTGGGGCAGCATGGGTCCCATCGGATGGAGTTCGGACTCCGTGCGGGGGATGAACAGCCCGGTGCTACGCGAGGGACACGCGGGGGTCGCCACACGCCCGTGAGCGGGCCGGGCAGGAGAAAACGACAGGCGCGCCTTCCCGCGGGAGGGCGCGCCTTCGCTTTTCAGTCCACGGCTGTGGTCCGGTCCTGGGCCGACTGATTAGTCCAGGTAATCGCGGAGCACCTGCGAACGCGACGGGTGACGGAGCTTCGACATCGTCTTGCTCTCGATCTGCCGGATGCGCTCACGGGTGACCCCGTAGACCTTGCCGATCTCGTCTAAAGTCTTGGGCTGACCGTCGGTGAGACCGAAGCGCATGGAGACCACGCCGGCCTCGCGCTCGGAGAGGGTGTCCAGCACCGAGTGCAGCTGCTCCTGAAGCAGGGTGAAGCTGACCGCCTCGCCCGGCTGGATCGCCTCGGAGTCCTCGATGAGGTCACCGAACTCGCTGTCGCCGTCCTCGCCCAGCGGGGTGTGCAGGGAGATCGGCTCGCGGCCGTACTTCTGCACCTCGACGACCTTCTCCGGGGTCATGTCGAGTTCCTTGGCCAGCTCCTCCGGGGTGGGCTCGCGGCCCAGGTCCTGGAGCATCTGCCGCTGCACGCGGGCCAGCTTGTTGATGACCTCGACCATGTGCACCGGGATACGGATGGTGCGGGCCTGGTCGGCCATCGCGCGGGTGATCGCCTGCCGGATCCACCACGTGGCGTACGTGGAGAACTTGAAGCCCTTGGTGTAGTCGAACTTCTCCACCGCGCGGATCAGACCGAGGTTGCCCTCCTGGATCAGGTCCAGGAACAGCATGCCGCGACCGGTGTAGCGCTTGGCCAGGGAGACGACCAGACGCAGGTTCGCCTCCAGCAGGTGCTTCTTGGCGCGGCCACCGTCCTCGGAGATCCACTCCAGCTCGTCACGGAGCTCGAAGGTGAGGACGTCGTCCTCCTCGGAGAGCTTCTCGTCGGCGAACAGGCCGGCCTCGATGCGCTTGGCGAGCTCGACCTCCTGCTCGGCGTTGAGCAGCGGCACCTTACCGATCTGCTTCAGGTAGTCCTTGACCGGGTCCGCGGTGGCACCGGCCGCGACCACCTGAGCGGCGGGGGCGTCGTCGTCATCGTCGTAGAGAACGAAGGAGTCGTCGTCCTTCTTCGGCTTGACCGGGGCGCCGACCGTCTCCGGCTTGGCCGGCTTGGCGGACTCGCTGTCGGAGGTGTCCTCGACCAGCTCCAGCTCGGCGCCGGTGTGTTCGAGGTCGTCGTCCAGACCCTCATCGGAGGCCTCACCGGTGTCCGGTGCCAGCTCCAGGTCCTTCTTGGTGGACTTCTTGGTCGCCGCCTTCTTGGCCGTCGCGGTCTTCTTGGTGGTCGCCTTCTTGGGGGCGGCCGCCTTCTTCGCGGTGGCCTTCTTGGCCGCGGGCTTCTTCTCGGCGTCGCCCTCGGCGGAGTCGACGACGGCGGTGACCGTCTCCGGCTGCTCCTGAGCGGCCGCCGCGGCCCGCGCGGGCTTGGTGGTCGAGCGGGTGGTGGTGGTGCTACTGGACCGAGACGTGGTGGTCTTGCGCCGCGTGGTCTTGCGCCGGGAGGAGGCCGATTCCGGAACCAGAACGGTCACGCCCTCCTTTGCGAGGCTGCGGAGCACCGATTGCGCCTGCGACATCGGGATTTCGGCCTCTTCGAAGGCACGGCGCACGTCCTCGGGCTCAAGGAAGCCCTGGGACCGCCCACGCTCGATCAGCTGCTGAATGACGGGCTCTTGCAGTGACTCGGACTGCTTCGAGCGAGTCGAACTGGCAGATGACACAAACACCTCTCGAACGGACGTGTGGCGAGATTCGTCGGACCCGGTGGTCCGGATGGCCGGGACCGGGCACTGCACCCTCTCCCACCTGCGGCCAGGGATCGTCCCCACTGGACGGGAAGCCGGGATCACCCCCGCTTCATGGGGCGCGGCGGCTTCTTCACTGTAAGCAAAGCAATGGACTTGTTCGTACGGTCTACCGCTCTGACACCGAATCGATCACCGGAAGCTGAACGGCGAGCAGAGTGACATCATCGTCCTGCTCATACCCTTCGAGCATGCTCTCAACAAGGTACTCCAGCATCTGCTGTGGATCGCCCACCACATCGGGCCGGGCCTCAGCCGCCTTCTGGACCAGCTCGTCGAGTCCCGCGTCGACCGATCGTTTGCGGTTCTCAATCAGTCCATCGGAGTAGAGGGCGACGGTGTTACCGGGTTGTACGAAGAATTTGTGGTGGCCCCTCGGTGAGCTGACCCCGAGCGGTGTGTCGGGCTCGGTGTCGAGCAGCGAGGGCCCGGCGTTACCGGCGACCACCAGCGGTGGAAGGTGTCCCGCGTTGCTGAGGTCGAGCTGGCCGGTCACCGGGTCCAGGACGAAATACACCAGGGTTGTCACCTGATCCATTCCCTCCGTGGCCGAGAACATGCGGTCGAGCCCGGTCAGCACGTCGGCCGGTTCGGGCATGGAGAAGGCCAGTGCGCGCAACGCGTTGCGGATCCGGCTCATTCCCGCGGCCGCCGGAATGCCCTTGCCCATGACGTCGCCGAGGACCCCGGCGACACGGCCGTCGGGCAGCGGGAAGGCGTCGTACCAGTCGCCGCCGACCTGCACGTGTTGGGAGCCCGACCGGTAGTAGGCGGCCAGGCGCACGCCGCGCACCTCGGGCAACTCCTCCGGCAGCAGACTGCGCTGGAGCTCCTCGGCGGTGCCGTGTTCGCGTTCGTAGACGATGGCCCGGCCGATGGCCAGGGCGCACTGCCCGGCGAGCGCCTCCAGGAACACGCGTTCCTCGTCGGGGACCTCGCGCGGGGACGTGAAGGAGAAACGCAGGGCGCCGATGGGACGGCCCGCGGCCATCATCGGCAGTGCCACCCAGGCGCGCTCGTCGGTGCGCTCCAAAAGGCCCTCGACCTCGGATGCGTCGTCGAAGAGTGCGCGCAGTTCGGCGGGGCCGGCGGCCAGCCGAGGCAGGCGGTCGGCCACGGCCAGCGACGCGACGTCGGGGTAGTCCAGGGAGAACCCGTTGCGCGGCAGCCCCCGGGAGCCGTCCGCGGAGAGCATGCGCAGACGCAGTCGGTCCCGGTCGAACAGGGCCAGTGAGGTGTGGCCGGCGCCCACCCCGGAGCGACCGATCTCGGACATGGCCTGGACGACCTCCTCGGCGGTGAGCGCCTCGGCCAGGTCGGAGGTGGCCTTCTGCAGCCGGGCGGTGCGCATGGCGGCCTCGCTGAGCTGCTGGTTGAGCCGTTGACGTAGCTCGTCGGCCTCGCGTTCGGTGGTGATGTCGACCAGGGTGCCGACCCACTCGGCGGTCTCGGCGCCGTTCATGACGGGGTTCGCCCGCGCGCGGTAGTGGTCGTAACCACCCGAACGCGTGCGAACGCGGAACATGGCGTCGAAGGGGGTGACGTCCAGGACGGCGTCGTCCCAGGCACGTTCGACGCGGGGGCGGTCGTCGGGATGGACGGAGCCCAGCCAGCCGTGGACGAGGTAGGACTCCAGGTCCTGCCCGGTGAGGGTGCGCCACTGGGGGCAGTCCTCGTGGATCTCGCCGCCGGGGCCCGTCGACCAGATGATCTGGTTTCCGGCCTGGAGCAGGGCGCGCAGGCGCTGTTCGCCTCGGTGCGCGGCGTCCTCGTGGTCACGGGCGGCGATGAGCGCGACGTGTTCGTCACCGCCGGTCGGGTCGTTGACCGGGAACCAGGTGAGGTCCCAGGAGTGCCCTTCGGTGGTGCGGTGACGGCCGCGCACGGCCTGGCCGCTCTCGCGCACCGACGCCAGGGACGTGGTCTGAGCGGCAGCGCCGGAGGTGTCGCCGCCCTCTTCCAGGACCTGACCCGGGGTACGTCCCAGGCAGCGTTCGGGGGTACTGCCGAAGACGGCGGCCATACGCGGATTGATCGATCCGAAGACGTCGTCGGGACCGAGTAGAGCGAATCCGATGGGGGCGTCGGTGAGCAGGGTCTGCACCGCGTCCGGCAGTTCCGACACGTTGATCCGGGGAGGGGGAATGGACGTCTCGGCGCTCAACTACTCGACACCTCCGGAACCATCGGAATCCCCAGCCGGGGCTGTTTTCGGACCGCGTGGTCCCCTGCGCACCGTGCCCGCCACCCGTGTCCGACGACGTCATGGCGCGGGGTGCGCGGCGTCGTTTCCGTTCGGGGGACTCCGCGGCTCCCAGGAGTCACGCTCAATGACTCCTCTCGGCCGCTGTCACGGTTCAAGCATAAGACACGGCCCTCCGCGCGCAACGTCTGTGGTTTCGGGGGACACGGTTGTACACGGAAGGTAAATAGTAGGCCACCGGACGCCGTGCCCACAGCCGACCGGGGGTTTTGCGGGCGTGTTCTCCCATAATTCCAGACGATGGCCGGTTTGCGACGAACTCGCCGAAACAGGATCGTCATATGTCCGAAAAGTCCATTTCGCAGCGTTGGCATGCGGGATGACGGGGCTCGGGTAAACGGTACCTCCCCGAGGTTTTATCAACAGCGTGCCGCGCGAGAGGTTGACAGTCGCTTCAGAACAAGTGGAATAGGTGAAGGTCACCGTCCAGACCATCTTCAGCTAGGGGTGTGAGCAAGAATGCTCCAGACCTTCCCGGTCCAGGATCTCAGTCGGATCTCGGCAAGGCTTCATGACGAGTTCAGCGCGTTGTCCCACCGTTGCGTGGAACGCTGCGTCAGCGACACCTGGAACTGTGCCGAACACCTGGGCATCACGGTCACACCACACCTCGTCGAGCGGGTCGCCCGCGAGCATCTCGAGGCAATGGTGAACTCCGTACCGCCCTCCCGAAAGCCGACGCGGCTCTCGGGAACCACACTGTTCACCGGTCACCGCGCGGTCCCCGAACCGCGCTGACCCGACGAGGGCACCTCCGGCCGCCGGCCGGCATACGCTCGGAGCGTGCCCTCCGCTACGCCCCCACCCACAGGACCCGACGTTCCCGTCGCAGCGTTCGAGGAAATGCTGCGCGCGGCCAGAGCGCTGCTCGCCATGCGCCACCCGCTGGACGCCGAACTGTCCTTCAGCGAACTCCTGGGCTCTTGGTGGGGTCAACGGGTCCCCGGAGTGGACGTGGAACGGCTACTCGGCGAGGGCCTCATCACCCATGCCACGGCCTCCGGAAAACCCGCCGGTCTGGGCGTGCTCGCCGCGATCACCGCGCTGGGCACCTCGGCCACCCAACGCGAACTCGCCGAACAGGGCATGATCGCGCTGCGCGAGCGGGGTCTGAGCGCGCCCGCCTGGGCGACCCAGCTGGGCGAGGTCACCCCCTTGGCCGCCTACGTCAACGGCGACCGTTTCGGCGACACCGACGACGTGGTGTGCGTGTACGGTCGCGACTCCGAAGAACCCGAGCACGCGCTCATCCTCGTGCTGGACCACAACAGCGGCGGCCTGCTGCGCGACGCGTGGGTGACCACCAAGGTGGAGCTGCTCCTGGAGCAGTGCCGTGAACGTGCACGTGCCGATGGCTTCGCCCGGTTCGAGGAATCGACCCTGCCCCAGGCCCGGGCGCTCCTGCTGCGCGCGCTGGAACGGACCGAGGGCGTGGTGACCGGGGAACTCGACAACCCTGTCGGGGTGTCGGCCTCCGATCTCACCGGTGGGTCGCTGGCCGCCCACTTCGCGTTGGCGGCCTCCCGCGTCAAGCGACTGCCCCAGGGCAAGGCCCACCAGCCGATGTGGCGGCGTGACCGCCGCGCGGTCCTGGCGGCCCGCTTCCTCGCCTCGGACGAGGCCGCCGAGCTGTCCGACTCCTACGCCGCCAGCCGGTGCGCGGACCACATCATCACGTACGGCTGCGACGTCGACTCCGGACGTCCGCTGCGCGTCAGCCCCCGCAAGGTCGAGTCGTTCCTGCTGCACTGGCTGCCCGGTCGGGTGGTGCTGCTGCCCGAGGAACAGGAGGCGATGCCGCACGTGCTCGCCGCCTGGGTGCGTTGGGCCGGGGCGCAGAACGGCCTGCCCGACGTCGCCGTGGGCGCCACCATGGACACCGTGTGGGAGACCACCGCGGAGTTCGCCCGCATCTACCGTGACCCCGCCCGTCCCCTCGGGCTGCGTCAGGGGGCGGTGCGCCGGTTGTTGCCCGACGGCGACTTCAGGTCGCTGGCCCGCCGCATGTTCGCGTTCCCCCTGTTGGCCAGTGAATTGATCACCGACGCCCCCGACGAGTTCGATCCGTCGACTTCCCGTGGCCGGCGCGCCCTGCTGCGCCTGGACCACTTCGGCGAGTACGAGGAGGCCCCGCACAGCGGCCGCCACCACTCCACCGGGCAGGACCACTGGTACCGGCCCGTACAGGGCACCGACCCCGAACGCGAGAAGGAGCTGGACCGCCACGAGCGTCTCGCCAAGCGCCTGTGGGACGGCCGTCCCGCCGACCTCTGGGTCGCCGCCCGCAGGTTGCTCGACCGCGGTCTGGACCGTCCCACCGTGCTCGCCCACCTGATCGAGGCCCTGTTCGGCGCCACCGGCGAGAACGATCTCCGCCGCCGCCTCGACGCCCTGTGACCGGGCCGGCGTCGATCAGGCGAGCATGCGGGCCTTGAGGCTCTCGATCGTCGCTCCGGTGAGCTTGAGGCCGCCCGCGACGTAGGCGTCGAAGGACCCGTACTCCTGGTCGACGAGGGCGAACGCGCTGTTCAGGTAGTCCGGCTTGACCCGGGTCATCGGCTGGATGTCCTCCCACGGAAGGCCGCTTTCCTGGGACAACAGGCGCATCCAGTGATCGGTGGCCTCCTGGCGGTCGTTGCTGACCACGTAGTCGGCGACGACGACCTCGCGGTCCACACCCAGGATGGTGAGCAGCACGGCCGCGCCCCAGCCGGTGCGGTCCTTACCGGCGCTGCAGTGGAAGACCAGCGAGGTCGGCCCCTTGGCGGCGCGTTCCACCAGGTCGCGGTAGCCGTCCAAGGCCTCGGTGTCGGTGACCAGCCCGCGGTAGACCTCGTACATGTACTTTTCGGCGGCGCCATCGCCGAAGGCGATACGGGCCTGCTCGGGGTCACCGAACAGGTCGATGAAATTGGCACCGGCCGACTCGGTCCTCTGCACGCCGATCGCCGTGTACTCGGCGCCGTCCGGGATCAGGTCGGGGAGCCGGTCGCGTTCGTGGGAACTGCGCAGGTCGATGAGCTGGCGGATACCGAAGCCGTCGTAGGTGGTCCGCTCCTGCTCGGTGAGGGTGTGCAGCGCGTCGGAGCGGTACAACAACCCATCGCGCACGGTGCGGCCTTCCTTCGTGCGGTGGCCGCCGAGGTCACGGAAGTTGGGGGCACTGGGGAGGAGGAAACCGTCGTTCGTCACGACCGTGACGATACCCACCTCCCCGGCGCCCCACCGCACGGGGTACGACGACCGGACGGATGCCGGTCGCTCGCGGGATCTCAGCCGCGCATGGCCTCGATCTCGGTACCGGCCTCCTTGACGTCCTTGGCGGTGTCCACACCACGCCAGAACCCGTCGATGCGGTAGGCCGTGAGCTTCCCGGCCTCCGCCAACTCGGGAAAGGTCGAGGACTCGTGGTCGCCCTTGGCCGGCAACAGCGAGGTGATGCCGGGTTCGAACAGGTACACGCCCGCGTTGATCCAGACCGGCAGCAGCGGGCTCTGGGTGAACCCCTCGACGCGGTCCTGGTCGTCGACGTCGACGATGCCCCAGGTGGTACGGAACTGCGACAGGGCCAGGGTGGCGAGACCGCCCTTGGCCCGGTGCCGGCGCACCAGTTCGTCCAACGGGAACCAGGTGAGGACGTCTCCGTTCAGGGCGAAGTAGGGGGCCTCGGGGTCGCGCAGTCCGCCGGCGGCGTAGCGCAGGGCGCCCCCGCGGCCGAGCGGCTCGTCCTCCACCAGGAGGGTGATCTCGGGGCCCTCGGTTCGGGCCTCCAGGTGCTCGCGCAGGACCTCGGCCTTGTAGCCGCAGGACACGACGACCTGCTCGACACCGTGCGAGGCCAACCATTCGAGTTGGTAGTCGATGATGGGCCGTCCGGCCACCTCCACCATCGCCTTGGGGCGGGTGTCGGTGTAGGGCCGCAACCGGGTGGCCTGTCCGCCGGCGAGGATCAGTGCCTGCGTGACGGGGGTTTCGCTGGATGCAGATGAGGCGGTCATGTACTGGACAGTAGCAGCCGCCGTTCCAGCGGTTCCTCAGCTCTGTTGGGTGGCGTCGGAGTAGGCCCTGCGCACGTCGTCGCTGGTGATCACGGTCAGCTCGGTGGCGGTGGCCGACTCCCCCAGCTCCTGGGAGACCCGCAGGTCCCGGTGGGAACAGGCCCCCTCGTACAGGGAGCGGGCGAAACGACCGTTGCCCAGCTCGTCGATCCAACCCGCCTCGCACACGTGCGTGAAGATGCTGTGCAGGTCCTCGCGGGCGGTGTCGTCGAAGACGTCTCCGGTGCGCGCGGCCACGGTGTCGGCGATCTCCGAGAGTTCGTCCGCCGAGTACGAGGGGAACCGCACCCGCACGTTGAACCGGGAGGCCAACCCCGCGTTGGAGACCAGGAAACGATCCATCTCGCCGGTGTAGCCCGCCAACACCACCACGAGACGGTCACGGTCGTCCTCGGCACGCTTGAGCAGGGTCTGGATGGCCTCGGCACCGAACGCGTCGCCGCCGCTGTACCCGGGGTTGACGAGCGAATAGGCCTCGTCGACGAACAGCACGCCGCCCAGGGCCCGGTCGATGAGCCGGTTGGTCTTGACCGCCGTGGCACCCAGGTGCTCCCCCACCAGGTCGGCGCGCTGGGCCTCCACGACCTCGGCGCGACCGAGCATCCCCAACGCGGCGAAGACCCGCCCCAGCACGCGCGCCACCGTGGTCTTGCCGGTGCCGGGCGGGCCGGTGAAGACCAGGTGACGCAGCGGCGGCTGGTGCGGCAGGCCCTGCTCCTCGCGCAGGCGGGCCACCCGGAGCTGGGCGACCAGGGAACGCACCTGTTCCTTGACCGGCTCCAGACCGATCATGCCGTCGAGTTCGGCCATGGCCTCCTCCAGGCCGGGCGCCTCACCGAAGCCGGGCAGGCGGGAGGTGAGTTCGGTGTAGGCGGCCTCGACATCGGCCGAGCGCACGGTGACCAGGTCGTCGGCGCTGGGTCGTCGGGGCGCCGGTTCGTCGCCGCCCACCCCCGAGGTGACCACACGCACGTCCCGCGCCTGGCAGCTCTTCTCCACCAGGGAGCGTGCGAAGCGGCCGTTGCCGAGCTCGTCCACCGCCTGGCGTTGGACGGCCTGGTCGTAGCGGCGACGCAGGGTGCGGGCGGCGTCGGCGTCCAGGGAGTCGCCGCGGGCGGCGACGAGGCGCTCGGAGATGCGGAACAGTTCGTCGGCGCTGTAGCCGGGGAAGGTGATGCGGGTGGCGAAGCGCGAGGCCAGACCCGGGTTGGAGGCCAAGAACGCGTCCATCTCCTTGTCGTAGCCGGCGAGCACGATGACCAACCCGTCCCGATCGTCCTCCGCGCGCTTGAGGAGTGTCTGGACCGCCTCGTTGCCGAACCGGTCGGACTGGCCGTCTCCTTCGTTGACCAGCGAATAGGCCTCGTCGATGAAGAGCACCCCGCCCATGGCGCTGTCGATGAGCTCGTTGGTCTTGATCGCGGTCGCACCGAGGTACTCGCCGACCAGGTCGGCGCGCTGGGCCTCCACCACACGGGAGGTGGGCAACAGCCCGAAGGAGTGGAAGATGGTGGCGAGGGTACGGGCGACGCTGGTCTTGCCGGTACCGGGCGGCCCGGAGAAGACCAGGTGGCGCAGGGGGCGCTCGACGGTCAGCCCGGCGTCGGCGCGCAGCCGGGCGGCCTCGATGGAGGCGGCCAACCCCCGCACCTGCTGTTTGACGGGGTCCAGGCCGATCATGTCTTCGAGTTCGGCCAGCGCTTGGTCGACCGGAACGGGTTCCGTGTCCTCCCCGTCGTCGCCCTTGGCGGCGCCACGCTCGGGAGCGTCCGAGGCCCGGCCGCGCAGCGAGGGGGCCTGGGCGGCCGTTCTACCGGACCCGGCGGCCTTGGGTCGGGCACCGCTTCCGCTTCGTTTGCGTTCGTTCTCGCGACTCTCCTTGATGACCTGTTTGGAGGCGAGTAGTCGCCACAGCAGGCAGGCGCCCGCCGCGACGTAGAGCGCGGCGATCCCGGCTCCGCCGGGGAAGGGTTCGATGACCATCCCGAGCAGGGCCACGGAGAATCCGACGATGAGCCCGGCGGTGAGCGACAGCAGAGACGTGTGCCAGACGGGGAATTCCCGAGCGCGCCCCGCGGCCAGGGTCACCAAAAGGGGCAGGGGAAGGACGAGCAGGCCGACGGGTCTGCCCAGCAGGGGGATCTGGAACAGGGGCACGGCGATGGCCAGCCACACCACGCCGACCAGCACGGTGAGGAACGCGTCGAGGGACTTCATCAAGGCGTTGAAGGCGATGAGGGCCAGGATCGTACCGAGCAGGACCGGGAACACCGGCAGGCTCAGCACGAAGGCGAGGATCACGACCACCGTGACCAGGACCAGTGCCGCCACGAGACGGCGGCCCAAGGGGACACGGTGATAGGCCGCGCGTAGGCGCTCCAACCCCGAGGGGGGCGCCGCCCGCGTCGCGGCGGGGCTCGTCTCCCGCGTCATCCATGCCCCTTCCTGCGTGGGGGTCGCCTGGGCGGCCCGGGGGCGGGCCGAGGGTGTGGGCAAGGAACAGCCTTGCCCCATCGGGGGTCGGATGTCCAGTGCGGGCCGGCGTGTCGTGGGCCGGTCGGGTCGAGGTTCAGAACAGGGGCGGGGCACCGTCCGGCACGGTTCGAACCACCCGTAGGTGACTCCAACGGGGCAGGGCGTCCAAGTAGGACCAACTCATCCGATGGTGAGGAGTGGGGCCGGATTCGGCGAGGGTGGCGCGATGGACGGGAGAGGGATAGCCGACGGCCTTCTCGAACCCGTAGCCGGGATGGTCCTCGGCCAGTTCGGCCATGAGCGCGTCCCGTCGGACCTTGGCCAGGATCGCGGCCGCGGCCACGCTGACGCAGGTCAGGTCGCCCTTGACCTGGGTGCGCACCCGCCAGGGGCGACCGATGAAGTCGTGCCTGCCATCGAGGAGAACGGCGTCGGGGCGGGGGTCGAGGCCGTCCAGGGCACGACGACCGGCCCGGTGCAGGGCCTCGGTCATCCCCACCTCGTCGATCTCGGCCGGTGAGGACCAACCGAAGGCGTGGTCGGCGACCCAGGGTTCGATCTCCACGACCAGTTCCCGGCGGCGCTTGGGGGTGAGTCGTTTGGAGTCGGTGAGCCCGGCGGGCGGCTCACCCTCGCCGGGGACTGCGGCGCACACCAGGAGCGGCCCCGCCCAGGCCCCGCGCCCCACCTCGTCCATCCCGGCCACCACTTGGGCGCCCGAGGCGCGAAGTTCGTTCTCCACTTCCAAGGTGGGGGCGGGCGGGGGGCTGGGCTTTCGGGAAGTCGTCGGCACGCGTTCCACCTTAGGGCGTGTTCCGTGCGCCACGAGAGAGACGAAAACCCCGTCGTCGTGGTTTTCCACCGGGTTTTGCACGACCCACCGGCCATGACAGTCGGTCATTGACAGTGACGTTGGGTAGTTTCCGCTTGTCGCCACCGCCGGTCCCCCGGAAGGAATGGACATGCAACAGGGCAGGCCCCGACCCGCTCCCCCGCCACGGGCCCGCAGGAAGCGGCGCCCGGCCCTCGGCACACGCCTCCCGAACGCTCCGCACGTTCCACCCGGGCGCCTGTACGACGTCGCCGCCGCCGTGACCCGTGTGGGCGTGGGCTGGGTGTTCGCCGAGTTCGGGCTGGCCCTACGCGGCCGGGAACACCTGATCGCCGAACGCCTCTCCGACTCCGGACTCACCCCGCTCACCTTTCTCACACCGCTCGTGCCCGCCCTGCTCGTGGCGTTCTCGGTCTCCTTCGCAGTGGGTCTGCTCACACGGCTGACCGGCCCCGCGCTCGCCCTCGCGGCGGTGGTCGGCACGCTCGGGGCGGGCACCGACCACCTGTCGCCGTTCGGCTCTTGGGGGTCGACCGCGCTGGTCACAGCGGTGTGCTTGCTCATGGCCATGGCCGGAGGGCGATGGTCGTGGGACTACCTGGTCCTCGGTGTCCGAGTCCCCGCTTCCCCCCGAAGCGAAGGACGGCCGGTATCGACGACGAGTAGGAAAGCTCCCACTATTTCTCACCGACGCCCCGAACACGCCCCGCCACTGCTCTATCCTGTGGAGCAGGCCGCGCTTCGACGGCCGTATCGACTGTGACGCGGCTCGTTCTCGCCTTTGTGCCGTTACGCCTGCCGCGTCGCATCACCCGGATTCGGTGGGGGGAACGCCATGTCCGCCTCAGCTTCCGGTCCGAACCCTGACGGGTCCGTGGCCAAGCTGATCGAGATCGCGGAGCAACCGACGCTGGGACAGCGCCTGATCGACTGGGCCTCACGTCCACCCGGTCGTCTCTACATCCCGGCCTGTGTTCTGGTCGGTCTCGTCCTGCTCTTCGAGGACAGCGTGCCCGCCGGGCACCTGCCCACGTTCGTCATCGGCCTCGGCGGTGGTCTATTGCTGGCCGGCATGGGCGCACTGCGGCTGGGCATCGCGCTCGCCGTCGCCCGCCCGATGATCCGCCGCTACTGGCTGCGCTGGCTGAGTGCGCCACTGATCGCGTTCGTCGCCTTGGGCCTGTCCGTGGCCGACATTCCGCTGAAGACCCGGGTGAGCGCCTCGACCGACCAGCTCCTGGAACTACGCGAGGACACCGGAGCGGCCACCGCGGTCCCTCGCAACGGCGAGTGGACCGGCATGTACTCGCTGCGCAGCGTGTCCCAGGACGGCGACGTCACCCACTACGGCATCGAGGGCGCCGGCCTGTTCCAGCCCGCCGGGCTGGCCCACAGCACCGAAGAGATCCCCGTCGGGGAATTCGTCCCCGGCCAGGGCTCCCGCATCTACGAGCACGTATCCGACGACTGGTACGTGTGGGTCGATCACTAGGCTCCGTATCCGCCCCGGGGTCCACCCCGGGGCGCCACGGCCCCTGACCCGCACTCCTCGCGCTCGGCCCCACCAGGACTCTTACCCTCCTCTTTGCCGACTCCTGCCCGCGTCCAACCGGACTCTCACCCGGGACCTGTAGACAGGGTGGTATCCCCTGGGGAGCCTCCTTCGGTTCTCTCTCCACTCACCCGAGGAGATGTCCATGCGCGAGTTCGTCCTCACCCTGCACCTACGGCTCCACGACTCCATCACCGCGCTGCGTCGCGCCCACGCCGTCGGTGACGACGACCTGGCGACGTCACAGGCCGGTGAGATCGAGGACCTCGTGGAGATCGCCGCCCGGCACGGAATCGACATCGCCGACTACGCGGCACTGTCTCCCACCGGCTGAGCCGGAGCGGGCCCGGGGAAACGACGAAGGGCCCCGCGGACCGTGGCACTCGACCACGACCGCGAGGCCCTCGCTCGTTCGAGGGAACGACGATCAGCGGCGACGCCCCTGCTTGCCGTACCCCTCACCGCGCTCGAACTGCTGACTCATCGCGCTGTCCTGCTGTTGTTGGTACTCCTCGGACATCTGCTGCTGACGGGAGGCCGCGGCGGCCACCGCGCCCTGCGCAGAATCCAACGCGTCCCGGGCACCCGCGGGCGACATCGTCGAACGCCCGCCCGGAGCGCTGCCCATGACCTGCGGCAACAGCTGAGCGGTGAGCAGCGTCGACAGTGCCGAGGAATCCCCCGAGCCCGCCTCGGTCTGCACCACCACCGGACGCGGAGCCCGCTCGGCCAAGGCCGAGCCGACGTCCAGACGGCGCCGGGCCAGCTCGTACTCCAGTACGGCCCGGTTGTCCCGGTAGGCGGTGGCCAGACGCTCCTGCGCCTTGGCCTCGTTCTCGGCCGCCACCAGGTCCGCGCGACCACGCGTCTCGATCTCGTACCGCACCCGCTGGGCCTCGGTCTCCTGCTCCTCCAACATCTGCGCCACGTCCTTGCGCGCCTTGTTGAGGGAGGCGTTGACCTCGACGATCTTGGCGTCACGGGTCTTCTTGGAACGCTCGATGTCCATGAGCAGGGTGTCGATCCGACGCTTGCGCGTCAGCTCCCACTCCTGCTCGTAGGCGACCAGTTCCTTGGCGACCCGCTCCCGGGTGGCCAGGTGCTGCTGGTACTGGCTGGGCAGCTGTACGTCGGGGATGTTGCAGCCGGTGATGACCACGCCGTACTTGCGCAGCTGATCGTTGAGCAGGCGACGCATGTCCTCCACGTTGGAACCGCGCAGGTCGTAGGCGGACTCGGTGTTCACCATGCGGCTGCGCTGGCGGATGGCGTCCTGCACCGCGCTGGACAGCACCAGGTCGAAGTTGCTCGCCCCGATGGTGGTGACGAACGCGTACGGCTCGTCGATGCGGAACTTCAGGAAGAACTCGATCGACTTCAGCGGCACGTTCTCCCTGGTGGGGCAAGCCAGGACCGGGGCCGTGTAGGGGATCTCGGTCCGGGTGTCCACCACGAAGTCCACACGCGCCCACGGGTGCCACAGGTAGTGACGACCGGGGCCGATGTTCTTCACGAAGGCGCCGTACTTGGTGAGGATGCCGGTGGTGCCCTCCTCGATCTCGACGATCGAACCGCGCCACCACCAAAGGATCGCGGCCGCGATGCTGAGCACACCCACCAGGAGGGTGGGCACGGCCAGCGCCCCATAGATGGTGCCGCTGACACCGCCCGACACCGCGTGGATGGTCATGACCAGCGCCGACAGCAGCGCGAACAGACCGAACCACACCAGGATCATCCAGCGCAGACCACGGTTGTCACGAGGGATGACGACGGGGACGATCGCCCCTTGGTCACCACCGCGCAGCAGGGCCGCGAGGTCGCCCCATGAGGCGAGGGACTCCTTGATGTTGGAGCCGCCACCGGGGTTGAAGGGCTCGCTCATCTACTGACCTCCCGGGTTCTGACCGCCCTGCGACCACGGGGGCAGCGGCGGGTCCTGCGGCGGTGGGGCCTGTTGGTAGGGGGCGCCGGTAGGCGGCGGAACGGCCGCTTCGGGGCCCGCTTCCTGTTCCCCCGGACCGTTCTCGTCGGACAGACGCTCACCGATCGCGTCCTCGCTCACCGACTGACGGATCTCCTCGACCAGGTCCTCACCCGGGTCCTCGGCGTCGTGTACCCGACGCTCACCGGACTCGTCCTCGATGAGATCGTTGATCTCCTGCTGGCGCTGGGCGATGCGCTCGCGGATGTCGCCCAGACGCTCACGGATCTCCGCCATGTCCTCCGCGGAGAAGAGGGCGGTGTCGGCCTGGCCGATGATCTCCTGGGCGATGCGCAGGTAATCGATGCTCGCGGCGTCGCCGGAACCGATGCGCAGGACCTGCGGCAGGCTGTCGGCGACCGACTCCAGCTTGTCCAGGAGGTTCTCCCGGAAGCGGTAGTTGAGGATCTCCGGGGCCTCGGCCGCCGACACGGCACGGATGTCCAGGGCCTGGGCCTGCAACAGCGCGGCGTTGGCGTTCGCCTCGGACTCGGCCTCGACGAAGCGCTGATGAGCCAGCGAACGGGCGCGGTTGGTCTCGCGCTCCAGGGCGGTGTCCATCTGCGCCTGGTACTGGGCGATGTCGGCCTGGATCGCCGACAGCGTCTCGTTGAGGGTGGCGAGCTCCTTGTTCAGGTCGCCCTCGTTCTGCTCCTTGCGCAGCTGCAGCTCGTACTCGAAGGTGTAGGCGTCCTTGGCCACCCGCACCATCTCCGGCGCCGCCAGGTCCATCCGGTACTCCTGGTTGGAGGGCTCGGCGTGGGTGATGTTGGCGCTGGTGAGAACGACGATGCCGCTGAACTGGCGGTTCAGGGAGTCGAGGAGGGCCTGGGTGCTCTCGCCGACCATGTCGTAGATCGCCGAGGCCTCCTGCTCGTAGATGAGGCTTCGGGTGGTCTCGGAGATGGCGTTGTTGAGCTTCTCCTGGAAACCCGGAACCCCGCCCAGGGTGTAGACGAAGTCGACCGCGTTCTCGATCTTGAACTGCACGAACAGGTCGATGGAGGCCTGGACACCGCTCTTGGTGGGCGCGGAGCGGATGGGTGCGTTGAACGGGTACTCACGTCTGGTGTTGACGATGTAGGAGACGCGCTTCCACGGGTTGAGCAGGGTGACCCGACCCGGTTGGAAGAGGTTCTCCATCTTCCCGAAGCGGGTGACGATGGCTTGGGCGCCTTCGGGCACCATCACCATGCCCTGACGCCACCACATGAACGCGCTGATCGCGATGGTGATCAGCCAGTAGTGGACACCGAAGAACGGGTGCAGGAACGGATTGGCGTCGGTCATCACGGCGCTGGGCACCACGAACACGATCGTGCCGACCACACCGAGGATCACCAGGGCGATGGCGGGCAGCATCGTGACGAAGGTGCGCCCACGGGGGATCACCATGGGGCAGATGACGTGGACGGGACCGCCACGGCCCCGCTCGTAGTAGCTGCGGTTGAGCGACTCACCCGCCGTGCTGAGCGAGGTGGTCTTCTGCTCGATGCGGGTGTCGACGGAAGCGCCCTGTTCGCGCGCGGCCACGAAGTCGCGGGGGTCGAGACCGCCGCCCTCCGAGCCCTGCCCGGAACCCCGGTCTCCCTGGCCTGACGCCTGACCCATCGCTTGTTGGGCCGCGTCGGAGACGGCCTGACGCGGATCCGCCCCTTGGGCCACCGCACCGGCCGCACCGCGCACTGTCTGCGCGAACGACATAGGCAAGTACTCCATTCTGGAACTTGAGGGAACTGACGCCTTCGACGCGGCGTACGCCGCCTTGGTTCCAGTTGAGAGCGGGTTTCGCGCGCAGTGAAGGGATAGTGGACAGAACACAAGGGTGCCACGAGCCACAACCGAAACACAGTGCCTGTGGCCAGAGCGTGATGAGTCCTCCGCCTGGTCATTACGCGTGCGCCGCCGGGCGGCCACCTCCGGGCGAGGGGTGACGGTCGAGGCGTGCCTACCCGCCGTGGATGTAGGCCTCCAGCCGGGCGCGGTCGTCCTCCAGGCCGCTGAGCCTGCTCTTGACGAGGTCGCCGATGCTGACGATCCCCACCAGCCGGCCCCCTGAGGTGACCGGCACGTGCCGGAACCGGCGCCGGGTCATGTGTTCGCTGATCTCCTCGACGGTGTCCTCGGTGGTGCAGGTGACCACGTCCGCGGTCATGATGTCCGCGACCGGGGCATCGAGGAGTTCGGATCCGCGCCGATGCAGGTGCCGGACGACGTCACGTTCGGAGACGATGCCGATGAGGGTTTCCTGTCGGGCGACGACGACGGCGCCGATGTCGTGCCGGGCGAGTTCGGTGAGCAGCGACGCGATCGTCGCGTCGGGGGCGATGCTCACCACCTCCGGGCCTTTGGCTCGAAGGATCGTGGATATCAGCATGGGGACCACCTTCCGCTGACTCGCGTGCCGAAGGGTTACCCCGGGTTCCACGCCGACAACCACAGGTATGGACCGGTCCGCCCGCCCCCGGATCACACGCGGACGATCACCACCCGTTCGCCTCTGGGACGTTCCGGCTCCTCGACCAGTGTCTCCAGGTCATTCGGATCACTGGTCAGCAGTACCACCGGACGCGGCTGCCGGAGCGCCGTGACGGCGACGACGGAATCGATCGCGCAGCGGTGTCCGGACAACCCGGTTCGACCGAGGAGCTCACCGGACTCCCGCCCCATCTCCGGTGAGATCGGCACCACCTCGATCCTCGCGAGGACCCGGTGCACACTCGCGTCCCGCGCGCCTCCCCGCAGGACCTCCGTGAGTGTGACGGCGCTGGTGACGACACGTGCTCCCCTGCGGCGCGCGGCCTCCAGATGGGCCCGGGCCTCCTTCGCGCCGGCTGCGACTTCGGACAGGCCCGCGCTGTCGAGCACCAGGGTGCCTTTGGCGCTCACTCGGCGTCCGGCCACAGGCTCTCCGCCTTCTCCACCAGGTCCTCGGGCACTTCACCGTGTTCGGCGTCGAGCGACTCGATCAGCTCGGCCAAGAGATCTTCCTTCAGCCGGCCGGCGACCGCCTCCGTAACGTAACGACTGAACTCACCGTGTCCCACTCGTCGCCGAACCGCGGCGCTGAGGTCTTCGGGCATGGAGACACTGATCTTGCGGGCGCGGCCACCCGGCTTCTCGGGGGGAGCGGGATCCGCCCTCCTCAGGTCTTCGAATGCGGTGAACAGGTGGGACACCTGTTCAGGAGAGAGTTCTCCCTGGATACCCATCACGTTGAGGGCATGTGAGAAGAGCGCTCGCGCTTCCTCTTCCGTCGCTCTGCGACCCGTTTCCATGAGTTCGACTCCCATATGAATGATGCTACCGGCGGTGGTAACTCCCTGCCCGGTGAACGGGAGAACACACCACCGACGTTCGTTCTTCCGGGAAACACGAAGGGGGAGACGGTCGGACCGTCTCCCCCTCAAGGCGCTATGGATCAGCTGCAACCACTGGTGGCGCCGCAGCCCTCACAGGCGTAGCAGCTGCCCGAGGGCCGCATCTTCGTCCCGCAGGTGATGCACAGCGGGGCGTCGGCCATGAAGCCTCCGGAGGCCGGGCTCGGGGCGGCCGGAGCCTCGGGGCGCTCCTCCGCACGCTCCTCCGCGGGACCGGACGGCGCGGCGGACTGGGCGTAGGACTCCACCTGGGTGGCGACCTGGGTCGGGTCCTCCCCGTTCAGCTGCGCCTCACGCTCGGAGGCCGACAGCACCCCCAGGGCGGCCCGCTCCTCGTAGGGCAGGTGGTCCAGGGCCAGCCGGCGGAAGATGTAGTCCACCACCGACTGCGCCATGCGGATGTCCGGGTCGTCGGTCATACCGGCCGGGTCGAAGCGCATGTTGGTGAACTTCTCCACGTAGGTCTCCAACGGGACCCCGTACTGCAGGGCGATGGAGATCGCGATGGAGAAGGCGTCCATGACCCCGGCCAGGGTCGAACCCTGCTTGCCGAGCTTCATGAAGACCTCACCGAGGCCGTCGTCCGGGTAGGAGCCCGCGGTGATGTAGCCCTCGGCACCGCCCACGGAGAACGAAGTGGTCTCGCTGGGCCGCTTCTTGGGCAGTCGGCGGCGCACCGGGCGAGGCGTCTCGGCCACCTCGACCTTCTCGGGCGCGGCCTTCTTCTCACTCGTGCCGGTGGACAGCGGCTGGCCGACCTTGCAGTTGTCGCGGTACACCGCGAGGGCCTTGAGGCCCGACCGCCAGCCCTCGAAGTAGATGTGCTCGAAGTCGGCGACCGTGGCCCCCTCGGGCACGTTCACCGTCTTGGAGATGGCACCGGACAGGAACGGCTGGACCGCCGCCATCATGCGCACGTGACCCATGGGTTCGATGTAGCGGTGCCCCATGGCGCAGTCGAACACCTCGTAGTGCTCGGGGCGCAGCGACGGCGCGTCCACGACGTGGCCGTTCTCGGCGACGAACTCGACGATCGCCTCGTTCTGTTCGTCCTGGTAGCCCAGGTTCTTCAGCGCCCGCGGGATCGCCTGGTTGACGATCCGCATGGAGCCGCCGCCGACCAGCTTCTTGTACTTGACCAGCGAGAAGTCCGGCTCGATCCCCGTGGTGTCGCAGTCCATCATGAAGCCGATGGTTCCGGTGGGCGCGAGCAGCGAGGCCTGGGCGTTGCGCCAGCCGTTGCGCTCGCCGACCTTGAGGCAGTCGGCCCACTGCGCGGTGGCCGCGGTGTGGATGGGCGCCTCCAGGGTGCCCACGGTGCGCAGGTCGTCGTTGGCGGCGGCGTGCTTGCGCATGACCCGCTTGTGAGCCTGCTCGTTGCGCTTGTAGCCGTCGTAGGTGCCCACCACCCCGGCCATCTCGGCGCTGCGACGGTAGGCGGTGCCGGTCATCAGCGAGGAGATGGCCGCGGCCACCGCACGGCCGCCGTCGGAGTCGTAGGCGTGCCCGGTCGCCATGAGCAGCGCGCCCAGGTTGGCGTAACCGATGCCCAGCTGCCGGTAGGCACGGGTGGTCTCACCGATCTTCTCCGTGGGGAAGTCGGCGAAGGTGATGGAGATGTCCATCGCCGTGATGACCAGCTCGGTGAGCCGAGTGAAGTTCTCCACGTCGAAGGAGTCGTCCTCGCGCAGGAACTTCAGCAGGTTGATCGACGCGAGGTTGCACGAGGAGTCGTCCAAGGAGAGGTACTCCGAGCACGGGTTGCTCGCACTGATCCGCCCGCTCTCGGGGTTGGTGTGCCAGTCCTGGATGGTGCCGTCGTACTGGATGCCCGGGTCGGCGCACTCCCAGGCGGCGCGGGCCATGCGCTGGAACAGGTCCTTGGCGTCGACGGTGGCGACGACCTCGCCGGTGGTGCGGGAGGTCAGCCCGAACTCGGAACCGGACTCGACCGCGCGCATGAAGGCGTCGGAGACGCGCACGGAGTTGTTCGCGTTCTGGTACTGGACGCTGAACATGTCATCGCCGCCCAGGTCCACGTCGAACCCGGCGTCGCGCAGGGCACGGATCTTGTGCTCCTCGCGTGCCTTGGTCTCGACGAATTCCTCGATGTCGGGGTGGTCGACGTCCAGCACGACCATCTTGGCGGCCCGGCGGGTCGCGCCACCGGACTTGATCGTCCCGGCGGAGGCGTCGGCGCCGCGCATGAAGGAGACCGGCCCGGAAGCGGTGCCGCCGGAGGACAGCAGTTCCTTGCTGGAGCGGATGCTGGACAGGTTGACCCCCGCACCGGAGCCGCCCTTGAAGATGATCCCCTCTTCCTTGTACCAGTCGAGGATCGACTCCATCGTGTCGTCGACGGACAGGATGAAGCAGGCCGAGACCTGCTGGGAGGAGGTGGTTCCGACGTTGAACCACACCGGTGAGTTGAAGCTGAAGTACTGGTTGGCGAGGGCGTGCTTGAGCTCGTGGTCGAAGATCTCGGCGTCCTCGTCCGAGGCGAAGTACCCGCTCTTGAGGCCGGTCTCGGTGTAGACGCCGACGACGCGGTCGATGAGCTGCTTGAGGCTCCACTCGCGGTCGGGGGCACCGAGCGCACCGCGGAAGTACTTGCTCGCCACGATCTGCGTGGCGTTCATCGACCAGGTGGCGGGGAACTCCACGCCGCGCTGTTCGAAGTTGACGCTGCCGTCACGCCAGTTGGTCATGACGACGTCACGGCGTTCCCATTCGAGGGTGTCGTAGGGGTGGACGCCCTCGGTCGTGAAGACCCGCGAGATCTTCAGCCCCTTGGGGCCCTTCTTCCCCTTACGGCCCGTTGAACCGCTGGTGGTCTCCGTCATGACGCTCCCCGAAGTAGCTGCTGTGCGCGGCCTGCTGTGACCGCGCGGGTTCTTGCTGTCGCTGCGGTCTCGGGCGGTTTCGGTGAACGCCCGGGCCGCTATGAGGCGGTATCGGCTGTGGATCCGGCCGGAGCGGAACCCTCGTCCGGGTCCTCCTCGGACCCGTCCTCGCGGTCGTTCCGCAGGCTGGCGATCTCGGTTTCGAAGTCCGCCAGACTCTCGAAGCCCCGGTAGACGCTGGCGAAGTGCAGGTAGGCGACCTCGTCCAGGTCACGCATCGGGCCGAGGATCGCCAGACCGATCTCGTTGGCCGGCACCTCGGCCACGCCCCGACCTCGGATCTCCTCCTCGACCTGTTGGCCGAGTTTGGCGAGGGCGTCCTCGGAGACGGGCCGCCCCTGGCAGGCCCGGCGTACCCCGGCGATGATCTTGGTCCGGCTGAAGGGTTCGGTGACTCCGGAGCGTTTGGCGACCATGAGCAGGACCGTCTCCTGCGTGGTGAAGCGGCGCTCGCAGACCGGGCAGGAGCGGCGACGTCTGATCGCGGCACCGTCGTCGGTGGACCTGCTGTCGATCACCCTGGTGTCCGGATGACGACAGAACGGACAATGCATCCTGGTTCACCTGCTTCCCTCTACCTACCCGAACCACAACCTTTGACTCTACCTAACCACAACTTCTGGGTGCCTTCCTCACTGGCGACACCAGATGTTGTGGTTGAACTTAGACCTCAGGAGCGTGGGTCGCAACCCGCCCACGGGCGTGTCCCCCAAGTGGGGGCGCGGGGCCCGCCCCGGCCGGGTCAGAGGGCTCGAAACGGCGGGGGGCCGCCTCCCAGGATACGGGGACCGCAGTTCGCGAGCCCCCGTTCGGCGCGCGTTCCACACGTGAGGAATCCCTTGTCGGGCAGGCCTTCCGGAACTTCCCACGACCGCACGGGGCGCATCTCGGGGCCGCCTCGGGGCCACCTCGGGCGAACCACCGGGAAAGCCGTTTTCCGCATTCGGCGGACACCGCCGGGGGAACACGTGTACACACTTAACCGAGGGTCACCGGAAAAGCCCATCGAAAAGGCGAAGTCGTCGACCCCGATCCTCGAACGCTTGTTTGATATCACCGTGTGCAACGACTAATCTTGGCCTTGATTTCACGCCGGTTTCGTCGCCCCTCCCACCATCGGGGCGCTGGGCCCGGCACCGGCCATCCGAACAGGCCCTGACCGAACCGAACGCCGAGGAGGCCCGGCCGTGCCGGAGGACAACACCGAGGTCGTCGACCCCGGAAACACCACCGTTCTTTCCCCCGTGGGCGACACGGGCGGTGCCGTGCCCGAAGCCCCCAAACTGACCGCACGCCAACAAAGCGTTCTCAACTGCATCCAGCGTTATGTGCGCGATCACGGTTTTCCGCCGTCCATCCGAGAGATCGGTGACGCCGTCGGCCTTTCCAGCCCCTCCAGCGTCGCGCACCAGCTCAAGGTGCTCCAGCGCAAGGGCTACCTGCACCGGGACCAGAACCGGCCGCGCGCGGTCGAACTGCGCACCCCCGGGCGGGACACCGCCCAGAGTCTCACCCTCAAGGAGCTCACCGCCGACGCCACCCGGGCCGCCTCGGTACCGCTGATCGGTCGGATCGCCGCCGGTGGTCCGATCCTGGCCGAGGAGTCGGTCGAGGACGTTCTGGCGCTGCCGCGCCAGCTGGTCGGCGAGGGCCGTCTGTTCATGCTGACCGTCGTCGGCGACTCCATGACCGACGCCGCCATCACCGACGGCGACCTCGTGGTGGTCCGCCAGCAGCCCAACGCCGAGAACGGTGACATCGTCGCGGCCATGCTGGACGACGAGGCCACCGTCAAGGTGCTGCGTCGAGGGGACGACGGGCACGTGTGGCTCATGCCTCGCAACGACGCCTACGAGCCCATCAACGGCGACGACGCGACCATCCTCGGCAAGGTCGTCACGGTCATGCGCCGCGTCTGATCCCGGTTCGCGGGATCGGCGAGGCCCGGTGACCGCACCATCCCGGCCGCGCCCACCAGGGCACGGCCGGGGTGGTGCGGGAGGGCACGGCCGATACTCTGAGGGACGTGTCCACTCCTGCCCGCACCCCCGTAGTCTCCGGCCGCCCACGACACCGTGGCCGCTCGGCCGCGGTGGTCGCCGCCCTCACCCTGCTCGTCTCGGCCTGTGGCCCCACCGACGAGAGCCCCGACCCTCCGGGGGTGAGCGGTGCCGAGCGCGAACTCAGCTTCGAGGGCGGCGGGTTCACCGTCGACGGCACGTTCACCTCGCCACGGAGCGATGCCGAGAACGGGGTTCCGGGGGCGCTCATCATCTCCGGAAGCGGTCCCACCGACCGGAACGGCAACAGCGCCGCGCGCCCCGAGGCCGGCACCAACCACAACCTGTCCCGGGTGCTCAGTGCCGCGGGCGTGGCATCCCTTCGCTACGACAAGTTGGGCAGCGGCGACCCCGCCACTTGGGACGACGAGGTGACGGACGCCCTGGAGAAACCGGTCGAACCCGAGGTCTTCGACGCCCAGATGGCCGCCGCGTACACGGAACTGGTCGAGCAGCCGGAGGTCGACCCCGAACGCACGATCGTCGTGGGGCACAGCGAGGGCGCGCTGTTCGCGCTGCGCGCGCACGAAGTGCTCGACGGAGCCGAACCCGCGCTGGTGTTGGCCGCCCCTCCGGGGACGCGCATGCTCGACGTCATCGACCGTCAACTGTCCGAACAGGTCCGGACCGCCGAGGCACAGGGATCGCTCAGTGACAGCCAGGCCGCGCAGACGCTCTCCGACACCCGGATGGCACGCGCCGCGGTGCGGGGCGGGCGGGACCTGCCCGAGGGCGACACCACGGGCTTGTTCACTCCGCAGAACCAGGAGTACCTCGCCTGGATCGACGCCTTCGACCCGCCCGAACTCGCCGCCGGGCTGCCCCCGCGGACCCCGGTCCTGGTGCTCTGGGGCGACGAGGACGCGCAGATCACCCGGGACGAGATCGATCGGTTGATGTCCGGTCTGGAGGGTGCCGAACGGGTGGACCTGGCCGGGATCGACCACGTCCTGCGCGAGTTCGACGACTCGCCCGGTGCGGCCGTGTTGGACGCCGACCGGGAGTTCTCACCCGAGGTGGCACCGGCCGTGACGGAGTTCGTCGACGGTCTGTGGTGAGGCCGTTCAGTCGGTCTGTTCCGCCTCGATGCTCTCGGGTAGTTCCGCCACGACCGATCTGACCAGCTGTTCGGCTTCGGCCGCGGCGTCCTCCCCCTCGACCGATCCGATGGCGTCGTAGTCGGTGGCGGCGGTGTAGCAGGACTCCAGGTAGAGGTTGGAGACGCGTACACCGGTGCAGCCGACCTCGAAAGCTCCGGGCTCCACCCAGGTCAGGGCCTCGTCGCCGAGGTCGTCGAGCGGTCGCGGGTCGTTGCCCGAGGCGGTGGAGGCCAGGGTTTCGGCGGCGATCTCGTCACCGCCCTCGACGGGTGCGGCGACCAGCATGAGCGTGGCCGCGGCCGGGACGGCGGTTCCGCCGTCCTCGGGGGTGGCCCAGCGGCACTGCCAGCCGGCGCCGAAGGTGTCCTGGGCGCTGCCGACGGCCTCCTCGATCTCGGCCTCGTGGTCGGGTACGAGTTCGTCGAGGACCTCGGTCTCCCCGATGGCGCATTCGGGGGCCGCCTCGTAGGCGCCGCGTTCGGCCCCGCCCTGAAGCAGGTACCAGATCAGCCCTCCGGCGACCGCGAGCACCACCAGGACGAGTGCCATGAGGAGGACGACGGCGAAGGTCCGGCTCTGCGGCGGAGGCGTCCCCGGATCGGTCTCGTAGGTACCGCTCACAGGGTCTCACCGATTCGGGTCGCGATCTCCACGGCGGTGTCGCGGGCGTCGTCGAAGGCGATGGGATCGCCGTCGGACTCACCGGTGTAGGAGACCCGCACGAGCAGGTTGGTGGTGTGGAAGGCGAGTTCGGCGGTGCCGGGGAGTTGCCCCTGCCAGACCTCGGCGCCGGCGGTGCCGGGTAGTTCCAAGGGTTCGCCCCGGGCGGGCGCCACGGCCTGGTGGGCCCGGGTCGCCGCCTCGTCGCCGGTGACGATGGGCTCGGCGGAGGCGTCGGTGAAGCGGGCGGACAGGTCCACGCGCAGGATCGCCCGGTCGCCTTCGGTCGCCCCGGCGGTGCTCCACACGCACACCGTGTTCTCCCCGCCGTTCAGGGGGCCCTGGTCGTCGGACTCCAGGACCGCCCCGGGCAGTGCCTCGGTGAGGGTGTCCTCGGGGACCGCGGCGCAGCCGGGGGAGGCGGTGTGGGTGTCGTCGCCACCGGGTACGTCGGGGTCGTCCGCGGCCGCCCACAGACCGCCGCCGATGGCCGCCGCGGAGACCACCACCCCGCCCACGGCGATGATCGACGCCCGCACCCACGGTCGGTGCAGGGCTCGACCGTCCTTCGAAGAGCCCACCGGGCCACCGCCTCCCCTAAGTGTGTTGCGCACAACGGTAGAGGGCGGTGGACGCGGCCGCGACCATCGCCCCCGTCGGGTGTGTCAGCCGACGACGATGTTGACGAGCTTGGGCGCCCGGACGATGACCTTGCGCACCGTCTTGTCGCCGATGAAGCTCTGAGCCTTCTCCGAGGCCAGGGCCAGGCGCTCCAGTTCGGCGGGGTCGATGTCGGGGGACACCGAGAGCTTGTCCCGGACCTTGCTCTGCACCTGGACGACACAGGTGACCGACTCCCGCACCAGCAGTGCCGGGTCGGCCTCGCGCCAGTGGCCGACCGCGACGCTGCCGGTGTACCCGAGCTTCTCCCAGCCCTCCTCGGCCACGTAGGGGGCGAACAGGGACAGGGCGATGGCCACGAACTCCGCGGCCTCGCGGACGGCCGGGTCGGCGGCGCCGGGGCCGGAGTCGATGGCCTTGCGGGCGGCCGAGACCAGCTCCATGCAGCGGGCGATGGCCACGTTGAAGCGCTTGTCCTCGATCAGGGCGGTGATCTGGTCGATGGAGCGGTGGGTGGCGCGACGCAGCTCGGTGTCGCCCTTGGTGAAGTCCACGCCGGGCTCGGTGGCGGTGCCGGCCTCGTGCATGACGCGGTAGGCGCGGTTGAGGAACTTCATGGCGGCGTGGGGCGACACGTCGGCCCAGTCGACGTCCTCCTCCGGCGGGGAGGCGAACAGCATGGTCAGGCGGACCGCGTCGACGCCGTACGCGTCGATCTCCTGGCCGAGGTCGACGCCGTTGCCCAGCGACTTGGACATGGCCCGGCCCTGGTTGATGACCTGGCCCTGGTTGGTCAGACGGGCGAAGGGCTCGGTGAAGTCGAGCATGCCCATGTCGTGCAGGACCTTGGTGAAGAACCGCGCGTACAGCAGGTGCAGGGTGGCGTGTTCCTTACCGCCGATGTAGTGGTCGACGGGCCCCCACTTGTTGACCGCATCGGTGTCGAAGGGGGCGGTGTCCAGACGCGGGGAGCAGTAGCGCCACGGGTACCAGGACGAGTCCACGAAGGTGTCCATGGTGTCGGTGTCGCGCTCGGCGGGCCCACCGCACGAGGGGCAGTCCACGTTCACCCAGTCCTTGGCGGCGGCCAGCGGGGAGACGCCCTTGGGCGCCAGTTCGGCGCCCTTCAGCTCGGGCAGGGTGACCGGCAGCTGCTCATCGGGAACGGCGACCTCGCCGCAGGCCGGGCAGTGGACGATCGGGATGGGGGTGCCCCAGTAGCGCTGGCGGGACAGCAGCCAGTCGCGCAGGCGGAAGTTGACGGTGGCCTCACCCGTGCCGCGCTCGGCCAGCACCTCGATGATGCGTTCGATGGCCTCGGTCTTGGCCAGGCCGTCCAGGGGGCCGGAATCGCGCAGGGTGCCCTCGCCCGCGGTGGCCACACCGGTCTCGACCGGGTCGGGCTCACCGGTCTCGACGACGACCCGCACGGGCAGGTCGAAGGCCAGGGCGAAGTCCAGGTCGCGCTGGTCGTGGGCGGGCACCGCCATGATGGCGCCGTGGCCGTAGCCGGCCAGGACGTAGTCGGCGGCCCAGACGGGCATGCGCTCGCCGTTGACCGGATTGACGGCGTAGCGACCCAGGAAGACACCGGTCTTGGGGCGCTCGGTGGTCTGGCGCTCGATGTCGGAGAGCTTGGAGACGTCGGAGCGGTAGGCCTCGAAGGCCTCACGCCGCTCGGGCGCGCACAGCTCCTCGGCCAGGTCGGCGTCGGCGGCCACCACGAAGAAGGTGGCCCCGTACAGGGTGTCGGGCCGGGTCGTGTAGACGCTGACCGGCTCGTCACGGCCCTCGATCTCGAAGCGCACGTCGGCGCCGGTGGAGCGGCCGATCCAGTTGCGCTGCATGGCCAGGATCTCGTCCGGCCAGCGGCCGTTGTCCAGCTGGTCCATGTCGTCCAGCAGCCGCTGGGCGTACTCGGTGATCTTGAAGTACCACTGGTTCAGGGCACGGCGCTCGACGTCGGAGCCGCAGCGCTCGCACTTGCCCTGGATGACCTGCTCGTTGGCCAGCACGGTCTGGTCCTTGGGGCACCAGTTGACCAGCCCGTCCTTGCGGTAGGCCAGACCCCGGTCGAAGAACCGGGTGAACAGCCACTGGTTCCACTTGAAGTACTCGGGGTCGCTGGTGTGGATACGGCGGGACCAGTCCACGCCCACCCCGTAGTGGGCCATCGAGGCGGCCTGTGTCTCGATGTTGGCGTAGGTCCACTTCGCCGGGTGGGAGTTGTTCTTGATGGCGGCGTTCTCGGCGGGCAGACCGAAGGAGTCCCAACCGACCGGGTGCAGGACGTTGTCCCCGCGCTGGAGGCGGTAGCGACCGATGACGTCGCCGATGGCGTAGGCCTCGGCGTGTCCCATGTGCAGGTCACCGGAGGGGTAGGCGAACATGTCCACGATGAAGGAACGGGGCCGGTCGTCGGCGGAATCCTCGCTCGCCTGGAACGGGAGTTCGGCGGCCCAGCGCGCCTGCCACTTGTCCTGGAGGGCGCGGGCGTCGTAAGTGTCGCCCGTGGTCTGGTCGCCGTCTACCGCTGTCATCGCTCAGTGTTCCCTTGGCCGTTTCCTGGTGTGTCGACTTCAGGTTAGCGGCTGGCGGGTCCCTTCGAGGACCGGTTTTCCGGGTGGCCGCGAACCCGTCCATCAGGGAGCGTGAAGTGGGGATCGGTGGATTTACGGGTCCCATGCCTCTCCACACCGACCGCCCGGTTTGTTACTCTGCCGTTCAGTGGCGCAGAACACACGACGCAGGTCATGCCTGCTGTTCGTCGCACCTGTTCCCTCAACGACCTGCCGCGGGAGGCCCCCATGTTCAACCTGTCCACGCTCTTGGAGGACGGTGCTCGTTCCGCTCCGGAGAAGGAGTGTCTGGTCTTCGGCGACACACGTCTGAACTACGCGATCACCGACATGATCGCGAACCAGGTCGCGAACCTGCTCGTGTCCCGTGGGATCGAGCCGGGCGACCGGGTGGCCCTGGCCAGCCCGAACCTGCCCTACTTCCCGTTCGTGTACTTCGGCGCGCTCAAGGCCGGAGCCGTGGTCGTCCCGCTGAACGTGCTGCTCACCCCGCGTGAGATCGCCTACCACCTGGAGGACTCCGGGGCCAAGGCCCTGCTCTCGTTCACCGGCTCGCCCGAACTCCCGCTGGGCGACCGTGCCTTCGAGGCCTTCGGCCAGGTGGACACCTGTGAGTTCTTCATCGACATGCCGGCCGCGGCGGGCGCCACCGAGTCCACCATCGAGGGCGCCGAGACCATCTGGGCGGCCCTGAACGGTCAGCCGGGCACGTTCGAGACCGTTCAGCGCGACGGTGACGACACGGCCGTCATCATCTACACCAGTGGAACCACCGGTCGACCCAAGGGCGCCGAGCTCAGTCACACCAACCTGATGATGAACGCGGTGGTCTCCTCCGGGCTGGTCAACCCCCACCCGGACGGGCGGGACGTGTCCCTGGTCGTGCTGCCGCTGTTCCACATCTTCGGCCAGACGGTCATGCTCAACGCCGTCCTGTACCGACACGGCACGATGGTGCTGCTGCCGCGTTTCGAGGGCGGCCAGGCCCTGGAGCTCATGCAGAAGGAGGGCGTCACCGGTTTCGCGGGTGTGCCCACCATGTACTGGGGTCTGCTCAACTCCGCCCGGTCCGCCGAGGCCGGCGAGTACGACCTGGAACAGATCGCGGACAACGTCGTCGACGCGGTCTCGGGTGGTTCGGCGCTGCCGGCCCAGCTGGCGGAGGACTTCACCAAGCTCTTCGGGGTGGGCATCAAGGAGGGCTACGGGCTGTCCGAGACCTCGCCCGTGGCCTCGTTCAACAACCCCAATACCGGTGCCAAGACCGGCTCCATCGGCCGCCCGGTGTGGGGTGTGGAGATGAAGCTGATCGACCCCGAGTGGAACGAGGTCGTCAAGGAGGGCGAGGAGGACCCGGTCGGTGAGATCGCGGTCCGCGGCCACCTGATCATGAAGGGCTACCACAATCGCCCCGAGACCAACGCCGAGGTCATCAAGAACGGCTGGTTCCGTACCGGGGACGTCGCCCGCCGCGACGACGACGGTTTCTACTTCATCATCGACCGGTCCAAGGACATGATCATCCGCGGTGGGTTCAACGTGTACCCGCGTGAGGTCGAGGAGGTCCTGATGACCCACGAGGCGATCAGCCTGGCCGCCGTGGTGGGTGTCCCCCACGAGACCCACGGCGAGGAGATCAAGGCGTTCGTGATCCTCAAGGAGGGCGCCGAGACCACCGCCGAGGACCTGACCGCCTTCGCCCGGGAGAGACTGGCCGCCTACAAGTACCCGCGTCAGATCGAGCTCCGCGACGAACTGCCGATGACCTCCACCGGCAAGATCCTCAAGCGCGAGCTGCGCGAAGGCTGATCCCGCCGCACGTTCGAGGGCCGCTCCCTTCGCGGGGGCGGCCCTCGACGCGAGCGTCCCGGGGCGCTCAGCCCTTGACGGCGCCCTGCACCAGTCCGGCCACCAACCAGCGCTGGACCAGGATGAAGAACACCATCACCGGGATGGTGATGATCGTGGAGGCCGCCATGACGTGCCCCCAGTCGTTGGCGTACTGGCCGAAGAACTGGCGCAGCCCGACCGCGACCGTGTAGTTCTCGCTCTGGGTCATGAAGGTCATCGCCAGCACGAACTCGTTCCAGGCCACGATGAAGGAGAAGATGGCGGTCGCCACCAGCCCCGGTGCCACCAGAGGGAACAGCACCTTCCAGAACATCTGCGGCCAGGAGGCGCCGTCGATGTAGGCGGCCTCCTCCACTTCCTTGGGTACCGCCGCCACGAACCCGCGCATCATCCAGATCGCCAGGGGCAGCGACAGCGCCACGTAGGCGACCGCCAGACCCAGCACCGTGTTGAGCATCTGCAGGTCACGCACCTGCATGAACAACGGGATGACCAGCGCCTCCAACGGCACCATCTGCACGATGAGCACCAGGACCAGCACGGCCGTGCGGAACCGGAAGCGGAACCGACCCACGGCGACCGCCGCCAGCATCGCGAGGACGCAGGCGATGGCCACGGTGATCCCGGCGACCGTCAACGAGTTGCGCAGGTACAGGAGGAAGTTGGCCTCCACCAGCACGTACCTGAAGTTCTCGAAGGTGAAGGAGGTCGGCAGCAGCGCGCCCGCGCCGGATGTGGCGCTTTCGGAGAACGCGCTGACCAGCATGAAGTAGACCGGGAACAGGGTGAAGAACAGCAGGAGGGAGATCCCCGCCGCCTTGGCGATGACGCGGCCCAGACGCAGGGAGTTCCCTCGCTTGCGGGCCTCCCGCACCCGTGCGTCCCAGTCGGTCTCGTGCCGTTCGTCCACGGTCCCGGAGCTACCGGAGTTAGAGGTGACCAACGGACCTCCTTTGACGGCGATGGTCCCGAGACGCCCCCGCGGCGGCCGGGTACGTACTCGTGGGACATGGCCTAGAATCCCCCTCGTTCCCGAGGGTGAAGACGGTGAGGAGAGACGTGTGGATGGTTCCGCGGGGCTCTCCCCCACCGAAGTGATCGCGGCGTGGATCCCGCACGACGCCAGGTTCCGCGCGAGCGCCGTCCGGCACGCCCGCCGCGACCCCGGCGGGCGGCGGCTGCACTCGTACGTGGACGGGCTCGTCAATCGGGGCAACGACGACGGTCGGCCGCTGGACGAGGACGCCCTGCGGACCATGGTCGCCGTCCGTGAGGATCTGGAGCGACGCTCCCTCGCCTCGGTGGACTGGCGAGTGGTGCGCGAGCGTCTGATCGAGGGTCTGGGCTGAGGGCGGGGCCGGGCGAAGGGCTCCCCGGTTCGGCTGAGGCCTCATCGCAGTTCCTCCTCACGGAACAACGCGCGCAGGTAGACGACGGTCACTCCCAGGAGCAACAGCGTGAGCATGACGGCGATGGCCGAGCCCATACCGAAGTCGTTCTGGCCGAAGGACCGCACGTAGGACCACACGCCCAGGTTGAGCATCTGGGAGCCGCCGACGTCGCCGCCGGGCATCAGGTAGATCTGTGCGAACACCTTGAAGTCCCAGATGGTGGACAGCACCGTCACCACCGCGAACACCGGGCGCAGTGTGGGGAACGTGACGTGCCAGAAGCGCTTCCACGCGCCGGCGCCGTCGATGCGGGCCGCCTCGTACAACTCCTTGGGCACGGTGAGCAGTCCTGCCAGCACCGTCACGGCCACGAACGGGAAACCGCTGTGCACGATGTTGAGGGTGACGATGGCGTAGAACCAGAACCGGTCGGCGAACCAGTTGTAGCCGCCGGGGTCGACCACGCCCATCTGCATGAGCGCTTGGGCGACCACGCCGTGGTCGACGTCGAAGATCCAGATCCACACGTAGGTGCCGCTGACCGCGGGCATCGCCCAGGCCACCATGATGCAGGAGACGACGATGATCCTGGTGACGGGTCGCAGCGTGGACAGTAGCAGGGCGACCAGCGTGCCGAGCACGACCGTCGTCACCACCGCGACCAGGGCGAACGTCACCGTGTTGACCAGTACGACCTGCCACAGGTACGGGTCGGTCAGCAGCGTGACGTAGTTGGACAGTCCGATGAAGTCGGACTCCCCGGAGACGAGGTTGCGCAGCTTGAAGTCCCGGAAGGACAGCCACACGATTCGCCCGATGGGCAGGAGCAGCAGGACTCCGATGACGCCCAGTGGCGGTACCAGTAGGACCCACGGCAGGAGGGCGCGCCGCCCCCGCATACTCAGGAGCGGCGCGCGCTTCGACCGCCGTTGGGTCGATGTGGAACTCAATTGCCCTCGTTGAGGATGTTCTCGATGGTCTCGGCGGCGGCCTCGGTCGCCTCCTCGACGGTGGCGTTACCGTTCAGGATGTCCTGCTGCATCTTGACGATCACACCCTCTGCTTCGACCTGCGACCAGGCGGGGACGGCCGGGGTGCTCTTGCCGGCCTCCAGCAGCTGGGTCGCGAACGGTTGCACGAGCGGGTCCTCGGACTCGGCGTAGCCCTCGATCTCCGCCACGCCGGCGGGGAAGAAGCCGCTCTCCTCGCCCCAGCGCTCGAAGTACTCCCCGTTGGTGAGGAGATCGACGTACTGCCAGGCCGCCTCTTCGTTGCCGGTGCCCTCGAACACCGACAGCAGCGAGCCGCCGGCGAAGGACTCGGTGTACCCGTCCTCCTGGCCGGGCAGCACGAAGACGCCGAGGTCGCCCTCCAGGTCGGGGTTGTTCTCGATGATGGCCTTGGGGTTGGAGCTGTTGGAGATCGCCATGATGGCCTGCTCGTCGGAGAGCGCCTCCATGACGTCGATCTCGTTCCAGTTGACCGCGCCAGTGGTGGACAGGTCGTCCTCCAGGGCCAAGTCGGTGAAGAACTCGACCCCGGCCCGCCCTTCCGGCGAGTCGATGGTGGAGCTCCAGGTGCCGTCGGCCTCCTCTACGGCGACCTCGCCGCCACCGCCCCAGATCCACGGCATGACCGAGTACTGGGCGTCACCGGGCACCGGGAAGGCGATCATGTCCTCCTCCGTCTCAGCGAGGTCGAGCGCGGTCTCACGCATCTCGTCCCAGTTCGCCGGCTCCTCGTGGCCGTGCTCCTCGAAGATGTCCTTGCGGTAGATGATCGAGCGGATCGACGCGTACCAGGGCACCCCGTAGGCGGCGTCGTCGATGACGCCCATCTCGTACATCTCCCGCTGGAAGCGGGAGGGGTCGTCGATGTAGCCGGACACGTCGTGCAGGACGCCGGCGTCGGCGTACTCCGGCGTGAAGGTGGTGCCCAGCTCCACGACGTCGGGCAGGGTGTCACCGGCGATGGCGGTGGAGATCTTGTCCTGGGCGTCCTGCCAGGGCACGAACTCGACCTCGACGCTGATTCCGTTCTCTTCTTCGAAGGCCGTCCCGACCTCGTCGAAGAAGGATGAGGCGTCAGGATTGGTGCCCTCCATGATCCACACCTGAAGGGTGTCGGTATCACCTCCGCCGTCACCATCACCGCCGCCGCAGGCCGTGGCCGCGAGCACCAGGGCGAGTGTGGCCGCGGGGAGGGGAAGGTACTCGTGTACTCGTCTGCGTGCCATCGGCTCGCCTCCCGCTTTCGTTCGAGGGTCCCTGAGGTTTGGTAGGAAACCTACGTAATTAACGCCGACTTGTGAAGTAAACCACTGTCACTTGTGTCTGAGCTGTTAGGGAGGGCCTCGGCGCCGGCCTCTCACTCGCTCAGGCCGGCGACCTGACGCAGGGTGGAGACCAGTTCGGCGCGCTTGTAGACCGCCAGGCCGATCGCGGCGCTGAACGCGGCGAGCATGTGGACGTAGACCATGGGATCTCCCCTGGTGAAGCGCTCGGCGGTCTCCTCCTCCCCCACCGAGTGCGCCTCCCAGGCGGTGGAGACCGCGAACTCCAGCTCCGGTGGGAGCATCTCGGCGACGGTGCGGGCCACCGCCTCACGTGAGTCTGCGGGCTTCCAGAGCACACCGGTGGTCTGGACCCGGCGGCTGAGGAACGCCGCGATCACCTTCAGCTCGGACAGGACGCTCTCGGAGTCGTCGGTGGCGTGGGGGATCAGACGATCCAGCTCTTCACTGTTGTGATCCACGTACGCGCCGACCAGCGCGATGGCGGTCTCCTTGACGTGGACCGGCAGATCGGGGCCGGGGCCGGATTCGGGAACGGGTTCGGGGGCGTGGTCGTCGGAGGACACTGCGGGTCCCTTCGCGGCTGCTGGTACTGGACGCTGACCATGATGCCGCCTGGCCGTACTCGTTCGGGGCAGGTGAGGGGACGGGGGTGTCCGCGCGCCGCGAACACCCCGTCGGCCCGAAGGACCCGACCCGTCAGAAGACGGGCCGCAACGGCATGTGAGAGGCCGTGCCGTCCTGCTTCACTCCCAGGATCTGGTGGAGCTGCACGACGTCACGCTCGAACCCGAGGACACATCCGGCCATGTACAGGCGCCAGACCCGGGCGGTGCCCGCACCGACCTCGCGGACCGCCTCGTCCCAGTTGCGCTCCAGGTTCTCGCCCCAATGGCGCAGGGTCAGGGCGTAGTGTTCGCGCAGGTTCTCCTGGTGGCGGATCTCGAACCCGCTGTCGTTCATGGCGGTCTGGATCCGGCCGGGGCCCTCCAGCTCGCCGTCGGGGAACACGTAGCGGTTGATCACGCCCTTGGTGTTCATCGGTCGCAGGTCGTTGCGCGACCGGGTGATGCAGTGGTTGAGCAGCCGGCCGCCCGGCACCAGCTTGTCGTTGAGCGACGAGAAGTAGGCACCCAGGTTCCTCGACCCGATGTGCTCGGTCAGCCCGATGGAGCTGATCCGGTCGAAGCTGCCGTCGGGCACGTCCCGGTAGTCCATGTGGCGGATCTCGGCCAGCTCGGTCAGACCCTCTTGGGCGATCTTCTTGGCGCCCCACTCGGCCTGTTCCTTGGACAGGGTCACCCCGATCGCCCGTACTCCGTGCTCGCGGGCGGCGTGACGGACCATGCCGCCCCACCCGCAACCCACGTCGAGCAGGTCCATGCCCTTCTCCAGACCGAGCTTGCGGGCCACCAGGTCGTACTTGCGGAACTGGGCGCTCTCCAACGCCCCGTCGGCGGCGCCCACCCGGTCCAGACCGGCGTCCTCGTCGTCGAAGACCGCACAGGTGTAGGTCATGGACGGGCCCAAGACCAGCTTGTAGAACTTGTTGGAGACGTCGTAGTGGTGGTGGATGACCTCGGCGTCGCGTTCCTTGGAGTGGCGCATCCCCCGACCGAGCAGGGTCCTGCGCCGCATCTCCTCGGGTGGCGGGGCGACCCGATTGACGAACTTGACCCATCCGACGGAACGGACGATGTTCACGAGGTCGCGCGCGGACACGTTGACGCCCTCGGCGAAGGCGAAGTCCGCCATGCGTCTGATCGCGGTGTACATGTCACCCTCGACTTCGAGGTGACCGGAGACGTAGGCGCGGGTCAGGCCTATCGCATTGGGTGACTGTGCGAGGTGGTTGACGGCGACCGGGGTGCGCACGTGCAGTGTCACGTCGCTGTTCGGGTCGCCCGCGGAGCTTCCGTCGTAGGCGGTGAACCGGATCGGCGCGTTCGGTCCCACGACACGCTCGAAGATCTCTGCAAGCCGCATTGTGCGTCCTTCCTCCTCACGGATGCGGCCCGACCCGCGGGTCGCGTCCCGATGGTGGTGTCCAGTTGCTCAGCGATTGCGTACGCACTTGGCGTACAGGTCCAACAGCCGACCCCGTGGGTCGTAGGTCTCCTTGAGGTCGCGGTAGGCGGAACCGTTGTACAGGGCCCAGAACTCGTCCTCGGAGTAGAACGCGTCCGAGTAGAGGGACTTGTGCCCGCCGAGCCGCGCGACCTCCTCCTCCACCCGACGGTTGTGGTGGGCGTGCCGCTGGCCCGGTTTCATGTCGACCATCCCCCAGAACCCGAAGTTCACGTAGAGGCGATCGTTCTCCAACGGGTAGAGCGGCCACACGTGCTCGCCGTCGGGTGTGTCCGGGCGGCGTGGTTCGCGCAGGCGAATCGGGCACATCCACACCGGGTTCATGCCGACCTCGGAGTGGAAGAAGTCCAGGAACTCGGCGCCGTGCTCGACGCCCACCTCGATGTCCTGGATGAGCGGTTCCTGTGGGCGGCGTCCCCGGTAGTGGTTGAGCAACCGGGAGAAGTCGCTGCGTCGGTCCCAGGCGACCAGACGGCGGTAGACGTCGGAGCGCTTGAGGGAGCGCGGCCACAGCGGCCGTACCAACGGGTTCTGGGTGCCGAAGGCGCGGGAGCACCAGAACCAGTCGGTGTCCCAGCGCCACAGGTAGTCGTGGAGGGTGAGGTAGTCGCCGGGTCCGTCCCCCGCGTAGCGCGGGATGGACCGGTAGTAGATGTCGTTGCCCGTGTAGTCACTGGTCCAGGGGGCCTGATCGGTGAACCGGGCCAGGGTCAGGTACAGCTCGTCGGGGCCGAAGGCCACCCCGTCCACGAAGTCGACCCGGTCACCGTCGTGTTCGGCGGCCGCGCTGATCCGGGCCAGGACGTCCATCGCCTCGGCCGCGTCGGAGAAACGCAGGTGGCGCAGGTGCACGTACGGGGAGACCAGTTCGAGTTCGATGCGCAGTCGCAGGCTGTACCCGAGCGTTCCGTAGGAGTTGGGAAAACCGTGGAACAGGTCGCTGTGGGCGTTGTCGCGGGTGGCGATCACGACCTCGCCGGATCCGGTGAGGATCTCCATCTCCTGGACGGACTCGTGCGGGAGCCCATTGCGGAACGAGGACGACTCGATGCCCAGCCCCGTGACGGCCCCGCCCAGGGTGATGGTGCGCAACTGCGGCACCACCAGGGGCATGAGTCCGTGCGGCAGGGTGGCGGCGACGAGTTCCTCGTAGGTGGTCATGGCGCCGACGTCGGCCAGACGTTCGACGGGGTCGATGGAGATGACCCCGGAGAACGCGGACACGTCGAGGGCCGGAGCGGAGGAGGGTTCCCGGAACCGGAAGAGGTTGGATGTGGGTTTGGCCAGGCGGACCGGAGCGTCCGCGGGCAACGCCCGATAGTCCCTGCTCAGCCGTTGGACCGCCGCGACGTGTTCGGGGAGGGCCGTGTCGGGGCCGGCGTCGCCGAAGGTCCTGTGCTGCGGAGTCGTACCGGGCTGTTCACGGGTCATACCGGCCTTCCTGACGGTTCGCGAGGCTCAGCGTGGGTCGGCCGGGACCGGTCTCGTTGTGCGCCGGGACGGGCCGACCTCTCTGTTCTATCCACCGGTGACGGTTCCGTGCCACCCCATTTCGGTACGTGTCCTACCCATTCCCGGCCGCTTCCGGTCAGGTTCGGGAAACCCCGCCGGGACACCCCCGGGCACCTGGCGTGATGGCATGATCACCGGAAGGGCGGCATAGGATTCGGATCCGTGCGCATCGCTCTCGTTGACTCCGGTATCGGCATGCTCTCCACCGCGGCCGCCCTGCGCGCGGCCCGCCCCGACGCCGACCTGTACCTGTCCATGGACCCGGACCACATGCCCTGGGGACGTCGTACCCCGGACCAGGTGATCCGGCGTGCCCTGGCCGGGGCGGATACCGCCGCCCGGGCCGCCGCCGAGGACGGTGGCGACCTGGACGCCGTGGTGGTGCCGTGCAATACCGCGTCGGTGCACGGTCTGGGCGCGCTGCGCGCCGAGTTCGAGCCGCGGATACCGGTGATCGGGACGGTGCCGGCGATCAAGCCGGCCGCCGCGGCGGGCACACCCATCGCGGTGTGGTCCACCGAGGTCACCACCCGCAGCGCCTACCAGCGCGGTCTGGTGGAGAACTTCGCCAAGGGTGTGGAGGTGACCCCGGTCGCCTGCGTCGGGCTGGCCGAGGCCGTGGAGTCGGCGGACCCCGGTCGCATCGCCGAGGCGGTGGAATACGCGGCGGGACTGACCCCGCCACAGGTGCGCGGGGTGGTGCTGGGCTGCACCCACTACGACCTGGTGGGTACGCGGATCTCCGAGGCGCTGGGTGGCCGCGCCACGTTGTTCACGGCCGCCGACGCGGTGGCCGCCCAGGCGCTGCGCCGGATCGGCGCGATGGAGCGTCCAGCCGGGGGCTCGGGCCGGGTCCGGGTGTCGGCCAGTGGCCGACCGGCGCACCTGCCCGCGGAGGCGTTGACCTATCCGGCGGGCAGGGCCCTGTCGGACGAGGCCTCCGCGAGTCGTACTTTTCGGGACCTTCGCTAGCGCTTCGGTGCGTGGTGCACAAGACGGAACCCGGCGGGTTCCGAGGCGAGGCCCGGCTCGTTCAGAGCGGCTCGTATCCGCCCGCGGCCTGAGCCAACCGACGCTCGCCCTCGGGGACGCGGTAGACCCCCTCCACCAGGGTGGGGTCGGAAGCCGGCACCGGGGCGCCCGGGTCCGAAGGTGCGCCATGACCCATCGGAACCTGTTGCGGGCCGGTCGGCACACGCTGGGGTCCACTCAGCGGGTCCTGGGGGCCGCTCTCGCCATCGGGTGCCCGGTGCGCGCCTCGCACCGGGGACGCCGGGGTCACCGGGGTCACCGGGGCCGACGCCGCGGATGGAGCCGCGGGTACCGGCTCCGGCGAAGCCGACCGCACACGCTCGCCCTGGGTGGGCAGGGCGCCGGCGGCCAGGGTGCGGACCAGGTCGCGCACCCCGCCGGTGTCGTTGTCGTGCAGCAGGGTCTCCAACAGCGACAGGGCGGCGCGCTGGTCACCGGGCTGTTCGCGAACGTGCCGCCACTGCGGCTCGGTGGCGGCGTCGGAGAGCATGAGCGTGCGCCCCACCTGTCCCAGCGCGCTCAACAGCGCGGAGTCGTGCGGCAGCGCGGCCAACGCCACGTTGACCTGTTCGGCCTGCTCCTCGGGGTCGACGTCCTCGGCGGGCTGGGCGCGCAGGAACTCCAGGATGTTCGAGGCCGGGGCCAGCGGCCTGATCGGGTTCATCCCGCGCACCATCGCGCGCGCCTCCGTCAGGTCACCACTGATCTCCTCGGCGGCGCCGAGTTCGGTGATGAGACGTTCGGCCCGCAGCGCCGAGCACTCGGCGACCCAGTGGGCGCCCCTTCCTCCGGCCAGGCGGGTGGCGGTCAGCGCCATCTCCGCACCGCGACGCGGCGCCCCCACCCGTTCGAAGTAGCGCGACCAGGTGGTCACCCGTGCCCCGAGCCGCCAGTCGTTGCGCACGCTCCCCTGACAGACCAGGTTCTCCACGGCCTCGGCCCAGATCGGACGCAGGTTCGGGCAGGCCTCCGCCTCGTCGACGGTCGGCAGCAGCGCGATGGCCTTACGGGCGTCGCACAGACCCAGGCGGGCCAGCCAGGACAACAGCCGGGCACGTTCGAAACGGATGGCGCGCACCAGCGCGGGACGGCGCGGGTTCGCGGCGCCGCGCCCCTCACCCAGTTCGAGTTCGGCCTCCATCCGGTCCAGGGCGTCCAGGGCATCGGTGTGCTTGTCCTGGTGCCGCAACGCCCTGACCAGAGCGAACACCCCTTCGGAGCCGAGCAGGGCCGGTCCGGTGGCGGTGTGTTCGTAGCGGCGCAGTTCCGCCTCGGCCCGGTCCGCCTGTTCCTCGTCGATGAGCAGGTGGACCCGGGCCAGGGTGAACGCCGGCCAGGCCGGGGTGTCCTCCCAGCCGGACAGACTGCGGGCGGAGAGCAACTCACGCCGGATCTGTGTGGTCCCCCTGGAATCGATGTTGGCGTGGCAGCGCACCAGCGAGGCCAGCGCGGAGACCGGCATCGGTCCGTGTTCGTGCGGGCCGGGTTCGTCCCGAACGACCGCCCGGGCCTGGTCGAGTGCGCGGTGCCCCTCACCGAGCGCACCCACCCGTACCGCCAACGGCCAGTGCGCCAAAAAGAACAACGTGGGTGGTCCGAACACCCCCGGTACCGCGGCCTCCTGGTTCCCGGCCTCGGCGACCAGACGTCTTGCGACGCGCATCGCCGACCGTGCCGAGGCCTCCACCTTGACGGCGTCCCCCGCTTCGGCGAGCTGCGGCAGTCGGGTCACCGCCTCGGCCAGTTCATCCTGTCCCGTGGCGCGCAGTCGGCGTGCTGTCTCCCCCGCCCAAATCCACATCGGCATGTCTTTCTCCCCCTGACTGAGCCGTGTGCCAACAGAACGTAGCAGCGTGGTAACCGAGCTGTCCGGAAAACACGTGAAACCGGTGCAGCTTGGGCACTCCAAGGCCCATTCACTCGTTGTTCCGGTGGATAGACTCGCTGCCAAGCCGGCGAGAAGCGGGAACGCGAACATGCACTGAGGGGACATGCCGCCGATGGGATGGCGAGACCGGTTCGGACTTCGCAAGGCCAATCGCAAGGGAAAGGCCCGGTTCGACCGGGCCTCCGAGGACTCCGACATCAAGGCATTGATCGAGTTCACCAAGAGCAAGGTCGGGGTGGAGTTCTTCGTCGAACCCGAGACCTTCGCCACCCGGACGACCGCGGTCGCGGTCGCCACCGACGGTGAGTGGATCCGGCGCCGCTGCGGATCCCCCGACGTCATCCGCAAGGTCGCCAAGGACCTGGCCACCCCCGCCTACGACGTGCAGATCGTCGGCTACCCCCAGCGGATGCGGGACTGGACCGCGCGCAACAAGCGCGGGCTGTCCATGGACGAGTGAGCCCTCGGGGACCCGCCGGCCGAGCGTGAGTCCGGACACCCCGAAGTCCACCGTGACCCACCCGAAACCCGTCGTCCGGTCATTTTGGGCATTGATGACGACTCCTTGCCGCGACTTCCTCCTCGAACGGGTTCCCTAACGGGCTCCATCCGTCGCATACTCACCTGGGAGGGGGGACTCTGATGAAGCAGGAACTCACTGCCTTGTGTTGCGAATGCGGCATGGTTCGAGAGGTGAGCGAGTACCGGAGCGTCGGTGAGGCACAGTCCGCCTATGGACTGGCCCGCTGCGTGGTCTGGCGCAAGTGCCGTACGTGCGGCTACCGCACGTACCACGCCTACCTGCGTCCCGACGAGGAGCGCGACGAGCTGGAGGACGCCCTACGACTCGACGGGGCGTTGGCCGCCGAGGCCCTCGAAGAGGAGGTGGAACAACTCCGATTGTGCGGGGTCGAGATCGGGCACGCCACGGTCCCGGCCATCTGGGACGGCCAGTCCGTGGGCATGGTGACCCAACGGCTCACCGACCAGGCCTACTCGATCGTCCTCGACCCGGAGGCCTCCGTGGTCTCCCGGCTCAAGCTCATCGACATGATGTGGAACGAGCTCTTGGTCGGCGATCACGACGAGCGCTGGCACATCCACGAGCCCGAGGACGACTCCCCCGGCTACGCGGTCCGATTGTTCGGTTACCGCACACGCGGCTGAACCGATCGCGAAGGTGACGGCCGGGCACCGAAGGTGCCCGGCCTCCTTCATGCCGCGGGTTCGGTCTCGGCGGCGTCGGCCTTCTCCGCCAACCGTCGCAGCGCGGCTCGGGCCACCTCCGGATCGGCGGTGCCCCAGTACGGGGGCAAAGACGAGCGCAGGAACCCGCTATAGCCCGCCGTGGCCAGGCGTGGGTCCAGCACGGCGATCACCCCTCGATCATCGGTGGAGCGCAACAGCCGCCCGGTTCCCTGGGCCAACAGCAGTGCGGCGTGAGTGGCCGACACCGCCAGGAACCCGTTGCCACCGTGCGCGGAGATGGCGCGCTGGCGGGCCGAGGCGAGCGGGTCGTCGGGGCGGGGGAACGGAATCCGGTCCACGATGACCAGCTGCAACGACGGTCCGGGGACGTCGACGCCCTGCCACAGGGACAGGGTGCCGAACAGGCAGGAGCGTTCGTCCTCGCTGAAGCGGCGCACCAACTGTCCGGTGGAGTCCTCGCCCTGGCACAGGATGGTCTGATCCAGGCGTTCACGGAGTTCGTCGGTGGCCTGTTGGGCGGCCCGCATGGACGAGAACAATCCCAGGGCACGCCCGTCGGAGGCTTCGATGAGCCCGGCGATCTCGTCCAGGTACTCCTTGGAGAGTCCGTCGCGTCCGGGTTTGGGCAGATGGCGGGCGACGTAGAGGATGCCGGTGCGGGCGTGCTCGAAGGGTGAGCCGACGTCGAGTGCGCGCCAGCGGGGTTCACCGGCGGCTCGGTGCGGACCGTCGCCACCGGAGTCCTCCGACGCGTCGATCTCGTCCGCGGTGTCGGTTTCGACGTCCTCGGTGTCCTCCCCGTCGATCGCGGCGCCCACGACGGTGCGCGGGGCGGGTTCCACCGGTGGGACCGGGGCGGGGGTCCGCCCGGCCGCGAGGTCCGCGGCCTCCTCGGCCACCTCGCGGCCCAGCCCCCACTGTCGGGCCAGAGCGGTGAAATCGCCGCCCAGGGTGAGGGTGGCGGAGGTGAGCACGACGGTGCGGTCACCGAAGAGCTTCTCGCGCAGCAGTCCGCCCACGCCGAGCGGGGCGACACTGAGCGACGGCGGCTTGGCGGGCGCCTTGTTCAGCCAGACCACCTCGGTGCGGTCGCGCAGCGGCGGTTCGTAGGCCTCCAGGATCCGCACCGCCGCCTCGCGCACCTCCCCTAGGGCGGCCAGGGCCAGTTTGCGGTCGGAGGCCATGTCGGGTTCGAGTTCGCCCGGGTTGGGGCCGATCGCGGTGACACAGGCGGCCGATGCGTCACGGACGGCGGCGACCGCGCCGGCCAGCCCTTCGTCGATGTGGTCCAAGCGGCCCTCGCCGACCTCGGTGAACATCAGGGCCAGACCGTCCCCGCACTCGGTGAGCCGTTCACCGATACCGGGTTCGACCAGGCGGGCCGCGCGCTTGGCGGCGACGGACACGGCCCGTTCGCTCAGTACGCCGGTGGCCACCGAGGTGGCGCGGTCGACGAGTTCGTGCGCCTCGTCGATCATGATCGTGTCGTGCTCGGGCATGAGGTGGTAGCCCTGCGCCATGTCGATGGAGAGCATGGCGTGGTTGGTGACCACCACGTCGACGCCGGTGGTGGCCTCACGGGCGAACTCGGCGAAGCACTCCTGGCCGAAGGCGCACACCCGCGCGCCCATGCACTCGTTACCTCCCACGGACACCTGGCGCCAGGCGAGGTCGCCGACACCGGGGACGAGTTCGTCGCGGTCACCGGTGACGGTCTCCTCGGCCCACTCGTGCAGGCGGGCCACCTGGCGGCCCACGGACGACAGTTGCCTGGGGTCGAAGAGCTCGGAGCCCTCGGCCTCCTCGTCCACCCCGGTCTGGAGACGGTGCCGGCACAGGTAGTTGCGTCGGCCCTTGAGCACCGCGAACGTGGGTTCGCGTGGCAGCAGTGGGGCGATCGCGGCGGCCAGTCGTGGCAGGTCCCGATCGATGAGCTGGTTCTGTAGCGCGATGGTGGCCGTGGAGACGACCACCGGCTTCTTGGTCGCCATCGCGCGTCTGACGGCGGGTACCAGGTACGCCAAGGACTTACCGGTGCCGGTACCGGCCTGGACCACCAGGTGTTCGCGTTGTTCGACGGCCGTGGCCACTGCCTCGGCCATGGTCTGTTGTCCCTCTCGGCTGCTGCCGCCCAAAGCCTTGACGGCCGCGCCCAGCAGGGTGGGGATGTCGGGGAGATCTGCCACGCGTCGACATTACCCGGCCGGGGAGACAGATTCGGCGTTGTCCACAGGGCCGGTCCCGGGCCGCCGACGACGGACGCTCCGGGACCGTGGATACGGGTCAGCGCAAGGAGCGCAGGACCTCCTCCAGTTTGTCCATGGACTGTTCCATCCCGGACTCCATACCGGAGGCGAGCATCCCGTCGCGGTCCTCCACCGACTGGTACAGGGCCACGGCCTCGTACCTGGTGCGTCCGTCCACCTCGGTCAGGGTGAGGGTCTCCAGGGAGACATGGCCCGGCATGCCCTCGAACTCGAAGGTGCGCACGAGCCGCTCGGGTTCCCGGACGTCGTGGTGCACTCCGCGGAAGGCGTAGACCGCGCCGTCGGGCGCCTTCTCACTGATCCGCCACGGGGTGCCGGTGCGCACCTCGGTCGGATCGACCTCGGTGGTGGTGGCGTCCAGGCCGAACCAGCGTCCGACGAGTTCGGGGTCGGTGATCGCGCGCCAGACCCGCTCGCGCGGGGCGTCGAAGGTCCGGGTGATGAGGACGTCCTGACGTCCGGGTTCGGCGACGACCTTGAGGTCACTCATGGTTGCTCTCTCCCTCGATCCTGCGTAGTTCCTCGTCCAGGCGGGTGAAGCGTTCCTCCCACCGGTCCCGGTAGCGGTCGACCCACCGGTCGACCTCCTCCAGCGGCGCGGGCTCCAGCCGGCAGGGACGCCATTGGGCGTCACGCCCGCGGGTGATGAGTCCGGCCCTCTCCAGGACCTTCAGGTGTTTGGAGACCGCTTGAAGACTCATGTCGAACGGTTCCGCCAGTTCGTTGACGGTGGCTTCGCCTCCGGCCAGACGGGCGAGAATCTCCCGACGGGTCGGGTCCGCCAACGCGGCGAACGTGAGGCTGAGCGGATCGTCCGCCATACTCGTATTCAACCTTCCAGTTAATCAACCACTAGGTTGATTATGCGGCCGAGGCGTGCCCCGGTCAAGGGGCACCGTGCTCCTTTTCCAGGTCAGCCCTGGCGGACCCCGCGAGGGTCCCTCACCGCGGTGTCCACACCGGCGTCGGCCAGTTCGTCCAGTTCGGCCGCGAAGAGCCTCCGGGCGGCGTCACTGAACCCGGAGACCTTCTCCAACTCGACCGTCACCGTCCTCACCCGGGCGTCGTCGATCGCCTCGGCCAACCGCGACACCACCTGTTCGGCGGCGAGGAAGTCGATCTCCCCGCACAGGCGCACGTCGAGCGTGCCGCCCGAGCGGGTCACGCTGTGCATCGGGGACGGCGGTTCCGCGGGTGTCTGGAGCATGTGCAGGTCGTAGTCGTCGGAGAGCCGTTCCAGGGCCGCCACCCCGCGCACGCTGTTGCCCGCGTCGTCCAGGGGCGGACTGAACACCCCGACCCCGAACGCTCCCGGCGCGGACGCCAGGATGCCACCGCTCACCCCGCTCTTGGCCGGGATGCCCACACGCAGGCCCCATTCCCCCGCCCGGTCGTACATGCCGCAACTCGTCATGATCGACAGAGTGTGCCGCGCCGTGAGCTGGGACACCACCCGTTCCCCGGTGATCGGGTTGACCCCGCCCACGGCCAGGGTCGCGGCCATGACGGCCAGGTCCATCACCGTCACGCTCAACGAGCACTGGCGGAAGTAGTCCTGCACGGCGTCCTCCACCGGGCCGACCAACACTCCCCCGGACAGGCTGAGGTAGCCCAGGGCCCGGTTGCGGTGCCCGGCCTCCGACTCGGACCGGTGCACCCCCTCGTCCACCGTCAGCTCCCGCCCGGCGAAGGCCGACAGCACCGACCGGATGTGCTCGAAGCGCACCCCCTGTTCCCCGGCGCCCACCAGGGAGGTCGTCACGATCGCGCCCGCGTTGATCATCGGGTTCTCCGGGCGACCCCGTTCGTCGAGGCTGATCGCGTTGAAGGGCTCCCCACTGGGTTCGGCCCCCACGTGCTCGTGCACGTCGTCCAGGCCGCGTTCCTCCACCGCGAGCGCGTAGACGAACGGCTTGGAGATCGACTGCATGGTGAAGAGCCGGTCCGACTCCCCCACCGCGTAGACGCGGCCGTGCGGGCTGACCGCGGCGACCCCGAAGGTGTCGGGGTCGGCGTGGGCGAGTTCGGGGATGTAGTCGGCCACATCGCCGCCCGACATGCCCGCGACCTCTGCCTGTATCTTCTCCAGGACGCCGACGACGGGGCTGTCGTCCTCCATGGCCCGGTGGGCTTCGGTGTCGCGGGAGTATCCGTTCACGGGGTGGTCCATGTGATCAGTCTAGGAAGACCCGCGCCCCGTTTCCGTGTCGACCATGCGGGTCCGGCGCCCCATCGGGGCGGGGAGCAGGAGAGTGAAGCGGGTGCCGCCGTCGGGCCCCAGGGGCGAGGTGAGCCGAACACCCCCGTAGGCCTGGGCCACCTGCCCGACGATCGCCAACCCGATCCCGGTGCCGCCGGCGCGGTGGTGGTAGCGCTCGAAGACCGATTCGCGTTCGGCCGGGTCGATCCCCGGCCCCTCATCGGTGACGGACAGCAGGGTGCCCTCTTCGGCGGCGGTGACCTCCACCCTGACGGGGCGGCCGGGCGGTGAGTGTCGGACGGCGTTCTCCACCAGTGCGGTCAGCGCACGCTCCACCGAGGGGCCGTCCACACCGAGCCGGAGCCGATCGGGGGCCACCACGTCGAGGGTCGCCCCGGGGGTGGCCGCGCTTTGCTGGTCGAGAACCCGGGCCACGATCACCACGAGGTCGTTGTCGACCTGGCCGGTGACGCTCTCCCTGGCGCGGGCGTCGGCGAGCAGATCCTCGACGGTACGACGCAGGCGTTCGACCTGCCTTCGCTCGCGCAGAGCCGCGGACCGGTACTCGTCGAGGGTCGTGTCGGGGTGGGCGAGGACGACCTCGGCGTTGGCCGCCAGCGCCGCCAAAGGTGTACGTAGCGCGTGGCCGGTGTCCTCGATCAGGCGCCGCTGGTTGGACGAGGCCTCGGCCAACCGGTCCAGCATCCGGTCGAACCCATCGCCCAGGGCCTGCACCTCGGTGGCGGCACCGGTCAACCGGATCCGCCGGTCGAGCGACCCCTGTTGAATGTCGTCGGCCAGGGCGGTGATGTCGGAGAGCGGACGTACCGCGCGGCCCGACCACCACCAGGCTCCCGCGATCGCGGGGAGGACGAGCAGCAGCGCGGTGACCGGGATCCACGGCGAGAGCCCGGTTTCGGTGGTCACGGTCCGAACGGTCTCCCCCTCGGGGCCGACGTGCACGTCCACCGTCTCCTCCACCGCCAGGACCACCGAGAACAGCACGGCCATCGGAACCAGCATGAAGACGACTCCGACCAGGGTCAGACGAGCGCGCAACGACTTCACGGGAGGTCCCCGAACCGGTAGCCCACCCCGCGCAGGGTGGTGATGGGCGGTGGATCGCCGAGTTTGCTCCGCAGCCGGCTGAGGATCACGCGAACACTGCCGGTGAAGGGGTCGGCGTTGGCGTCCCAGCAGTGTTCGAGGAGGTCCTCGGTGGAAACGACCTCGCCCCGGTGCGTCGCGAGGTAGCGCAGGACGGCGAACTCGCGGCCGGTGAGCCCGAGGTCGCGACCATCTCGGTGGGCTCGGTGGGCCACGGGGTCGAGCCGGACGTCGCCGGCGCCGATCTCCCCCGGTTCCCGGTCCCGGCGACGTGAGAGGGCCCGGACCCGGGCGGCGAGTTCGGCGACACTGAACGGTTTGACCAGGTAGTCGTCGGCCCCGGCGTCGAGTCCGGCGATGCGGTCGGCCACGGCGTCGCGTGCGGTCAGCACCAGCACCCGACCGGGCCGGCGCAGGCCCTCCTCCCGCATCCTGCGCCACAGGTCGAGGCCGTCGCCATCGGGCAACCCCAGGTCGAGGCAGGCGACGTCGTAGTCGGTGACGCACAGGTACTCGGTGGCCTCCGCCAGGGAACCGGCCAGGTCCACGGCGAGGTGTTCTCGGCGTAGACCCACCGCGACGACCTCGGCGAGGTCCTCGTCGTCCTCGATCAGCAGTACACGCATCGCTCCCCCTCACCACACATGGTGGGTGTCGAAGAGTGTTCCGGCCAGCCTCGTGGCCAATTCCTCGTCGCTTTCCCGGGCGGAGTCGGTGGCGAGGTAGAGCACGACGTCGTCCTCGGGGAACCAGAGCAGTTCGGCGTAGGAGACCCCGTCGCCACCGTTGTGGGTGACCAGTGGGGTGTCGAACCCGGTCGTGGCCAGGACCCAGCCGTAGCCGTAGTGGGTGCCGCCGCCCTCGTCGACGTGGGGCGCGAGCATCCGATCGCGTCCGGCGACCTCCCCGTCGGCCAGTGCTCGGATCCAGCGGTGCATGTCGTGGGCGGTGGACAGCAGGCCCCCGTTACCGCGCAGGTTCCAGTAGGGGTCGCCGTCGTACCCGGTGTCGTGGAGGCCGGCCGGTTCGAACAGGGCGGTGCGCAGGTACTCCTCGTAGGTGAGTCCGGTGACCGTCTCGACGACCGCGGCGAGCAGGCTGTACCCCACGTTCGAGTAGCCGTACTCCCCCGGCTCCCGTTCCAGCGGGGTCGACGCGACGCGTTCCACATAGGCGTCCCGGCCGATGGGTTCGGTGTCCGGGCCCAGGGAGTCGGGCAACCCGGTCGTGTGCGTGAGCGCCTGGTGCAGGGTGAGGTCGGCCTTGTCCGACGGCAGGCCGTCCAGGTGGTCGCCGAGGCGGTCGTCGACGGAGAGCAGTCCGTCCTCCTCCAGGGCGAGCACGGCCGCGGCGGTGAACTGCTTGGTGAGGGAACCGATGTCGAGCCGGGCGTCGGGTTCGTGTCCCATGCCCTCGACCGTGACCTCACCGCCGACGTCGACGAGCACCACCCCGGTGAACCCGTCGTCATCGGCCTGTCGCATCACCTCCCCCGCCCGTGCGGGGTCCGCCTCCGCCGTGCAGGCGGTGAGCGACAGGAGCAGGACGAGGGTGGCCGTCACGACCCGTGTTCCGTTCATACCGACATGGTGCGAGGGGCTGTGTCAACCGAACCTCAACGGCCTACTCTGACCGCATGAGCGAGCGAGTGGACCGTGCCGAACGTCGGATCAAGGCCTCCCGCCCGAAGGTGTACCGGGCCTTGGTGGACCCGGAGAGCCTCGTGGAGTGGTTGCCTCCCGAGGGCATGACGGGCCGATTCGAACGCTTCGACCCCTCCGGGTATCGGATGATACTGACCTACCGCGATCCCGGACATGGAAAGTCCTCGCGGGACACCGACGTCGTGGAGACGGAGTTCGTGGAGCAGGTCCCGGATGAGCGGGTCGTGCAGCGGATCGTGTTCGACGCCCCGGACCCGGCCTTCGCGGGCACCATGACGATGAGCTGGCTGCTGTCCGACGCCGACGGGGACACACTGGTGGTCGTCGAGGCCAGGGACGTCCCGCCTGGCATCTCCCCGAGCGACCACGAGGCGGGATTGGCGTCGTCGCTGGCCGGTCTGGCCGCCCACCTCACCGGCTGATCCCACCGAGGTCCTTGCCCCTTGTCTCGGCCACACCTTCATGCGTACGGTGTACCCACCAGATGAGTACACCGTACCCATCATGGCGCGATCAAGGAGGAACACCGTGCGGATCCACCCACCGAAAGCACTGTTCGGCATGCTCGACGGATACCGACCGATCACCAACCTGCTCGGGGCGGGCGACCCCAACGTGCACCGGATCGACGACCGGTGGTGGATGTTCTTCGGCGGGTTCCAGCGCGACTTCCGCAACAACCTGTTCAGCGCGACCCTGCCCCCGGGCGCCCGACTCGACGACGGCGCTGAGTGGCGGATCACCACCGACTCCTCCGCGCCCCACAGGGCGCTGCCGCTGGTCCCGCAACCACCGAAGGGCACCTGGGACCATCACGGCCTGCACGAACCCTGCTACGTCCGCGGGGTGGGGGCCGACGGGCTCCCCCGTGAGCGCGTCTACTACACCGGGCGCCGTTCGCGCCGGGTCCAAGGCAACGACGCACCGTTCGCGATCGGGCTCCTCGAACGAACCGGCGACGGCTGGCGGCGTCATCCCGACCCCGTCGTGGAAGGCGACGCCCGCAACCCCAGCGCGCTGGGCCCGAAGGTCGTGTACGCGGACGGGCGTTGGCGGATGTGGTTCCGGGCCACCCCGGGAGAACCGGCCAAGGGCGAGCGGCCCGTCTCCGCCATCCACTACACCGAGAGCCGCGACGGAATCGACGGTTGGACCGAGCCCCGCGTGTTCCACCCGGCCTCGGCCGGTTTCTCCCACGCGTACGTGCGGCGGGGCGACGGACGCTGCGAGATGCTGCTGAGCACGAGCCCCAACCTCTACGGCGAGACCCACTACCCCGAGCAGGGACTGTGGCTGAGCGTGTCCGACACACCGAGCGGCGACGTCGACGACTGGTCGGTTCCCCGACCCCTGCTGCGCGCGAGCGAGGGACCGACCTGGCTGCGGAACGGATTCTTCGGTTCGAGTCTGTGCGCCGAGGACGAGCACACCCGGCACGCCTACTTCACCGGGGTGAACGAGTCCCGGAACTGGGCCGTCCTCGCCCTCGAACGGCTCGCCGCGCTCAGACGCCCTCCGGTCCCGGCACCCTTCCACTTCACCATCGGTCACTTCCGGATCACCGGGGTCAGCCCGGGAGCACCAGTGGCGGAACGAGGTAGATGATCTCGATGGCCTCATAGATCGCACCGACCACGAACAGCGCCAGGGCGGGCAGGCTCAGCCAACCGACCAGCCGAAGCCCGCGGACGTACCCCTGACGGCGGTTGCCGGCGCCGACCGACTCCGGGCGCAGCCAGGCCTTCCCCAGGACGTAGGCGGCGAGCATGACCAGGGCGTAGGCCTGGAACTCGATGAGGATCGTCAGGGAGTGCGGGATGAGGATCTTCGCCGTGATCGCGTCGACCGGAGCGAGGGTCACACCGAATTCGAACGCCCGGTAGGTGAACAGGACGAGCCCGGCGAAGGGCACGATCATCGAGGGCAACAGGATCGTCAGCAGCGCGACCGTCAGCACGTTGACCGCGAAGATGGTCAGGCCGAACAGCCAGGCATTACCGAGCAGGGTCCCCACCAGGTCCGCCGTCCCGTCCTCCTCCATGGACCCGATGCTGGCGGCGTTCAGCTCGGGGAAGAGCAGTGCCGCCCCCATGCCGAGGAAGAACAGGACGTACAGGATCACGTTCATCACGAGGTAGGCGCGAAGGTTCGCGCGGATGATCCGGAAGGGTTCGCGTAGTGCTCGCATGTGTTGTGCTCCATGGTCGTGTCGTCGGGCGGACTTCGGGTTCGTTTCACCGGTAGTCCAGACCATGACCTCGGGGCAGGGTCAAACCCCGGTTACGCGTTGCCGTCCAGTAGCGCGTTCCAGCGCAGCCTCGTGGCCCGTTCGACGGCGGCCGTCGAGGCACAGAGAGCGAGCACGGCGTTGAGCCCGATGGGCAGGTCGAGGGGCGAGATGAAGGTCCCCAGTCGTTGGGCCACCGGAGGCACCGCGGTGAGCGCTTCGACGATCTGGAGGAGCACGAGGGAACCCGAGATGACGAGCGTGATCAGCGACAGGGTTCCGATCAAGCGGCTGAACACCGGGTGTTCACGGTCGAGACGGGCACGGCGCCCCTCCGCGGAACGCTCGTCGGGTACGAGCCGGCGAGCGGGACCTCCTTCGATGACGTAGTGGCAGCGTTTGAGGCCGAAGGACGTGGGCACCACTTCGATGGTTCCTCCCTCCACGGGAAAGGCCGCGGGGAGTTTGGAGCGGGCGTGGTGCACACCATCACGGTAGAGGTGGGCCTTGCCATTGCCGTCGTCCGTCAGAACCCGCTGCCAGTAGGGGACGTCGACGGCGTAGACCACCGGGCGACCCTCACTGTCCGAGGGAAGGTAGAACAGGGCGCGGGAAAGCATGTGCCACCACCGGAAGCGTTTCAGCGAACGCCCGTTGCCGGCCTTGATCGGATTCGGGTTCCGGACCATTGAGGGCTCCCCAGCCTGGTGTGAAAGTCAGCGGCCTCGTGGACTCCCCACGACGGCTCCGCCCCCATCCGACACCCTGCCCCAAGGGCAGGGTCAAGCATTTGACCGTGCCCCCAGGGCAGGGTGTCGGATGGGGGCGGCACGAAGGAGGTCTCACATGGCGTGGAGCACGCGGCAACTCGCCGAACTCGCCGACACCACGGTGAAGGCCGTGCGGTACTACCACCAGATCGGGTTGTTGGACGTGCCCGAGCGCACGGCGAACGGCTACAAGCAGTACGAGGTCTCGCACCTGATCCGTCTGCTCCAGATCAAGCGGTTGAGCGACCTGGGGATCCCGTTGTCGGAGGTATCGGCGATGGAGCGTGCGGACGAGGCGCCCGATGAGGCGATCCGCGTGTTGGACGCGGAGCTGGAGGCGACCGTCACCCGGCTCAACCGTGTCCGGGAGGAACTGGCGCTCATCCTGCGCCACCGGGCCCCGGCCTACGTACCCTCCGCCTTCGCTCCGATCTCCCGGACCTTCTCCGAACGACAGCGGTCGTTGCTGATGGTCTATTCGAGCGTTCTCAGCGAGGAGGCCCTGTCGGGGCTTCGTGACATGCTCGGCGAACCGAATGACTTGGACGAGGAGTTCGAGGGGTTGCCGCCGGACGCGGACCAGACCACGATCGACCGTCTCGCCTCGCGCATGCTGCCGATGGTCCGAGACTCTCGCGAGCGGCATCCGTGGGCGGAGGCCCCGGCGGCGGACGCACCGGGCGGCACACGACAGGCCGAACAGACGATGGCCGAGGCGATGATGCAGCTGTACAACCCCGCCCAGCTGCGGGTGCTGAAGCGCTTGCACGACCTGCTCACGGAGACCGACCCCGGCCCGCCGAGCCGAACCCCGAGATGAAACGACAAAGGCGACCCGGCGAGGCGGCCGAAGGCCGCCGAGCAGGATCGCCCAGAGTCTCGGGGGCCTGGGGGTCGCCCCCCAGAAGAAACGACAAAGGCGACCCGGCGAGGCGGTCGAAGGCCGCCGAGCAGGATCGCCCTGAGTCTTGTGGAGCTATGGGGATTCGAACCCCAGACCTCCTCCATGCCATGGAGGCGCGCTACCGACTGCGCCATAGCCCCGTGAAGCTGTGCTTTGAAGTCTAACGGATGTGCGGGGGTGGATCGGACGTGTTTCGGCGCACGTGGGTGTGCGGGGGTGGTGTCCCTACCACGACACGTCCTCGCCCGGCCCGCCGGAATCCCGGCCGGACCGGAGTTCTATCCTGAAGGGGAGAGGCGGTGTCATGTCCGAGAACCCCCAGGTGAGAGCACTGCTGCGGTGGGAGGAGCACGGGGCGCCGTGGCGCGTGGTCGAGCAGACCCCCGCCCGTGCCACCGTGTCCCTGCTGACCTGTGACGACGGCACCGAGGTAGAGCGTCTGATCTCCTCGGATCCAGAGTTCCTGGCCCTGGTCGCCCGCCAGGCGGCGGACCCGGAGTCAGGCTCCGTCTGAACCCGCCCGGGCGCGAACGAGTTCGTCCCCGTGTTCGACCGCCCAGTCGGCCAGTGCCGACAGGGCCGGTAGCAGGCTGTGCCCGAGCGGGGTGAGGCTGTACTCGACGCTCGGTGGCACGGTGGGAAATACCTCTCTGTGGATCAGACCGTCCGTTTCAAGGCTCCGGAGCGTCCGTGTGAGCATCCGCTGACTGATGCCCTCGATCTCACGGTGGAGTCGATTGAATCGGCGCGGTCCTCTCCCCAGCAGGACCAGGAGCAGCAGAGTCCACTTGTCCCCCACCCTGCGCAGGGTGACGGTGACCGGACATTCCTCGTACTCCTGTGCCGGGACCGGGTCGGGAAGTTCCTCGGTCACGACAGAGGGCACATCCGTGTGCGTATCGGTCATGAAAGTGCCTTCTTCCCTCCGTCGACGGGGTTGCCGAGAATCGTAGTGCCCACCCGCACCTCCCACTCTGGAGCAGCCATGGTGACCGCACGACGCCCCCGCACCCTCGTGGTCAGCGGTGGCACCGACGGCATGGGACGCGCGTTGGCCCTGGCCCGGGCCGCCCTCGGCGACCACGTGGTCGCGATCGGCAGCGACCCGGGGAAAGGCACGCGCCTCATCGAGCAGGCCCCGCCAGGGCGGGTCGAGTTCCTGAGGGCGGACCTGAGCACCGTCGCCGGCACCCGCGAGGCGATCACCCGGATCACCACTGACCACGAGCACGTGGACGCCCTCGTTCTGTTCGCCAACCGCCAATCCCCCACCCGAACGATGACCCCCGAAGGCCTGGAGCGTACGTTCGCGCTCTACTACCTGAGTCGGTACCTGCTCTGCCACGGTTTGACCCCGGCACTGGCCCGCGCACCGGCCCCGGTCATCGTCAACGTCGCCGGCGTAGGCATGACCAAGGGCGGGATCCACTGGAACGACCCGCATTTGGAACGCGGATACGGCATGGTGACGGCCCAGCTCCAGGCCGGTCGGGCCAACGATCTCTTGGGGGTGGACCACGCCCGCCGCCATGGCGAACGAGTGCCCCAGATGCTCTATCACCCCGGTTTCACCCGAAGCGGCGACCTGACACCCCTGGCACCGCCCCTACGTCTGGTGCTCAAGGCGATGGCGCTGCTCGCGGCCCGTCCGGTGGAAAAGGCCATCGCTCCGATCCACGGTTTCGTCGACAGTCCGCCCTCCCGGCCCCTGACCGCGATCGATCGAAGCCGGCGATTGCCACTGGACCTGCCCACTCTCGACCCGGGCGACGCAACCAGGCTCAGCGAGCTGACGGAGGCCCTCCTAGTCGGCCTGGCCCCGGGGACTCCCCCGTGAGAAACGACAAAGGCGACCCGGCGAGCGCGTTCACGCGCGAGCAGGATCGCCCTGAGTCTTGTGGAGCTATGGGGATTCGAACCCCAGACCTCCTCCATGCCATGGAGGCGCGCTACCGACTGCGCCATAGCCCCTGGTCTGCCGGGCGGTTTCCCCGCTCGGCATGTGAGTACTCTACCGGATTTCAAGGGTGGGTCGAACCGGGGTCAAACGTTGGTCGTCCTCCCGGTGTCGACCCGGAGGCCGGGTCGGATCCCGGCCCTTCGTCATGGTCGGGGTTCGCGGCCGACCGCCTTGACGAGGGACAGCAGGCACATGTTGTGCGATTCGAAGGCGGGCACCTTCGCGACGGTGGTGTAGGTCCAGCCGGCGTAGAGGGTGGCCCACAGGTGCTGCTGGGCCCACAGGGGCGTGATGCGCGGGTCGATGGTGCCGTCCTCGTGGCCGCGTTCGATGAGTTCGTAGAGCGCGAGGTCGCTGGGGCCGCACTCCTCCTCGTCGTGTTCAGCGGCCATCTCCTCACCGCCGACGGAGAGCATGATGACCTTGATCAGCCCGAAGTACTCGGAGACCAGGCGCGAGAAGGCCTCGATGGCCGTGCCTTCGGTGGTGCGGGCGCGTGCGGTGGCCTCGTCGGCGAGTTCGTTGGCGTAGCCCTCCAGGGCCGCGACGAGGTCGGCGCGTTCGGGGAAGTAGCGCTGCAGGGTGCTGCGGGCGACCCCCGCCCGGGTGGCGACCTGTGACAGCGGGGCAGCCCGGTTCTCCGCCAGGACGTCGACGGCGGTCTCCAGGATCGCGCGGCGCGTGCGCGCGCGGGTCCTCGTCTCTTCCTCTGCGGGAGCGCTCTTCACCATGTCTTCATCCTAGAGGGATCGGTACTTGGTTGACAATAATCGGTCATTCATGACCTAATTCAGACCATGTCTGATCCTTCCTCGATATCCGATTCCCGATCCTCGCCCTCCCCTGAGCCACGCTTCGCTCAGCTACGGGTGCTCTGGTCCTTCATCCGGCCGCATCGGCGCAAGCTCCTGCTCGGCCTCGTACTGGCCCTGCTGGGTTCGGCCCTGGAACTGGCCAACCCGATGGTGATCAAGCTGGTCCTGGACACGGTGTCCGACGCCGGCAGCCTGGCGACGCCGGTGACGATCCTGTTGTGCCTGTTCGTCAGCGGCATGGTGTTCGGGCTGTGGCACTGGATCGTGCTGGGCACGGTCGCGGAGAAGGTCGTGCTGGACGCGCGCACGTCCCTGGTGCGCCGCTACTTCGGGGCGGCGATGCAGCCGCTGTCCAAGCGCCCTTCCGGTGAGCTCGTCACCCGGGCCACCTCCGACACCGTCCTGCTGCGCGAGGCCGCCTCCAGCAGTGTGATCAGCCTGATCAACGGTGGTGTCCTGCTGGTGGGAACACTCATCATGATGGGCGTGCTGGACATGGTCCTGCTCGGGGTCACCGTCATCGCGGTGACCATCGTCACGGTCCTGTTCCTCACCCTGATGCCCACCCTGGCCAAGAACCAGGAGAGGGCGCAGAACTCGCTCGGCCTGATGGGCGGGGTCCTCGACGGGTCCCTGCGCGCGATCCGCACCGTCAAGGCCGGCCGCGCCGAGGAACGTCTGGGCGACCAGATCCTGGAGCACGCCCGGGACGCCGCCGCGTACGGCATCCGGTCGGTACGCCGTGAGGCGGTGGCGTGGACGATCGCCTCCGGTGGCATCCAGCTGGCGATCATCGCGATCCTGGGACTGGGCGCGCTTCGGGTGGCCTCCGGCGAGATCGCCGTCTCCACCCTGGTGGCGTTCCTGCTCTACGCGTTCACGCTGATGACCCCCGTCATGGAGCTCTCCCAGAGCGTGACCACCCTGCAGTCCGGTATCGCCGCCGCCAAGCGCATCCGCGAGGTGGAGGCCATCCCCCTGGAACCCACCGCCGAGGCCCCCGTGCGGCACCCTCGCACCCCGTCCTCCGGACCGGACGACCAGGCGAGGGCCGCGGTCTCCGACAACGGTCACGGGAGCCCGTTGCTGGAGCTGCGCGGGGTCACCGCCCGGTACGCCCCGGGGGCCGAGGCCGCTTTGGAAGGGGTCGACATCACCATCCCTCGGCACGGGCACACCGCCATCGTCGGCCCGTCCGGCGCAGGTAAGACCACGGTGCTGTCGTTGCTGCTGCGTTTCCTCGAACCCGAGCACGGTGAGCTGCTGGTGGAGGGCAGACCGTACCGGGAGTTGTCCCCACAGCAGGTCCGGGCGCACTTCTCCTACGTGGAACAGGACACCCCGGTGGTGCCGGGCAGTGTCCGCGACAACCTGCTGTTCACCCGCCCCGAGGCCGGCGAGGACGAACTCCATCGGGTGCTGGACGACGTGCGACTGGCCGACAAGGTGGCCTCGCTGGAGCAGGGCTTGGAGACCCCGCTGGACGCCACCTCGTTCTCCGGCGGGCAGCGTCAGCGCGTCGCCCTGGCCCGGGCGCTACTGGGGTCCCCGGACGTGCTGCTGCTGGACGAGGCGACCTCACAGGTGGACGCGATCACCGAGGCCGCCATCACCGAGAGCGTCCGCCGGCAGGCCGACCGCGGCGCCGTGGTGACCATCGCGCACCGCCTGTCCACGGTCATCCACGCCGACCGCATCCTGCTTCTGGAGGACGGCCGGATCCGCGCGCGGGGAACGCACCGGGAACTGTTGGAACGGGACACCCTCTACCAGGAGCTGGTCGCGGCCCTGCACATCGCCCAGACCGAGGAACGCGGCCGTGAGCGGTCCGATCACGACGGTCAGGTGGCCGCCGGGGCGTCCCCGAACTGAGCCGGGCGCGGCGACTCGGGAAAACCCCACCGACCCGGGTCAGGAAACGGTGGCGGACCCGCGGGCACGAGGCGGCCCGGCCGTGACGGCGATCCGGTTCACCACCCGGGAGGCGGCCACGATCCTGCGGGTGGGGCCTCGGCGGGCACGGTCGTAGCGGGCCAGCGCCCGCCGGAGGGAAGGTTCGGCCACCAGGGCCTCGGTCAGGGCGACGGCGTCGATCAGGGACTCGCAGGCGCCCCGGCCGAGGTTGGGCGCCATGGCGTGCGCCGCGTCGCCGATGAGCACGTGGCGCCCCCTCACGTAGGGGCCGAACGCCGGCAGGTCGTACAGGGTCCTTCGGTCCACACCCTGAAACTCGACACCGGCCACGATCCGGGCGACGTCGGCGTACCAACCGGCGTACTCCCGGCGTAGGACGGTGGCGTGGACGGCCGGGTCGCGCGAGGCGAGTTCGGTCTTCGTGAGCAGGCGCCGGTCCAGGGCCGCGTACCAGTTGGTGGTGTGGGCGTCGAGCGGGGTGATGCCGAAGATCCGACGCCCGCCCCAGACCTCGGTCACCTGTTCCACCCTTCCGGGCAGCGTTCCCCGGTAGGCGACGGAGCCGAGGGGGCGCGGCGGGGCGGCCCGGGAGAAGGCGGTGCGTCGGACGAGGCTGTGGATCCCGTCGGCGCCGATCACCAGGTCGTGGCCGTGGTCGGGGGCGAGGTCGGCGGCGGTCACGGGGGTGTTCCACCGCACGGTTCCGTCGGGGAGCGCCGCGACCAGCAGGTCGAGCAGGGCGGACCGGGACACCAGGTGGCCGCCGCGGCCCTTCGCACCGAACAGGACCCGGCCATCGGGGCGGCGCAACCTCATCATGGACGAGTGTTCGGCGCGGGCGCGGACCTCCTCGCCCAGGCCGAGCCGGTCCAGGGCGGACATGGCGCCCGGCCACACGCCGAGGGCGCCGCCGATGTCGGGCGGGCCGGTGAGTCCTTCGCACACCTCCACCTCCCAGCCGCCGTCGAGCAGTCCGCGGGCGACCGCGAGTCCGGCGATCCCTCCGCCCACCACCAGTGCCGTTCCGCGCATCGATGTCACCCCGTCCGCTCTCGACGCGTTCTTACTATGATCGTAGTACCCCATTACTACGAATGTAGTATGCCCCCATGTCCCAGACCAGAGCCCGCGCCCTCGACGCCGCCATCGACCTGTTGGGAACCCGTGGCCCGCACGCCCTCACCCACGGCAAGGTGGACATCGAGGCCGGCCTGCCCAAGGGTTCGACCTCCAACCACTTCCGCACCCGCGACGCCCTCGTGCGCGGGGTCGTGGAACGTCTGGAGGAACTCGACCGTCGGGACTGGGCCGACCTGAACGGGCTGGAGGTGACCACGGTCGAAGGGCTGGTGGACACCATGGCGCTGTTCATCTCGGAGATGACCACCACCCACCGGGTACGGACCGTGGCCCGATACACCCTGTCGATGGAGGCCACCCACGACCTGGAGGTGCGCGCGTCCCTCGATCGCGGGCACGACCTCCTACGGACCTGGGTCGTCGAGATCCTCACCGACCTGGGCGCGACCACGCCGCGCACCGCCGCACGAACCCTGCTCGCCTACGCCGACGGGCTCATCATGCACGCGCTGCTCCGCCCCGAGGTGGTGGAACCGCGCGGGCAGTTCCTGCGTGTGGCCCGCGCCTGCCTGTTCCCTTGACCTCTCGCGCCCCGGACGCACCGGTGCCCCGGAAAGGTCCGCAGGGGACTCCCGGGGCACCGGTCTTCGGGTGAACCCGACCTCAGCCCTTCACCGCCCCCGAGGTCAACCCCGCCACGATCCTGCGTTGCAGGACGAGCGCGAAGGCGATGAGCGGGATGGACACCAGCACCGAGGCGGCCATGATCTGACCGATCGGGTTCTCGTAGCCGACCCTCTCGAAGGTGCCCACGAAGACCGGGACGGTCTGCACGTCGAGGTCGCGCGGGGCGAACGAGAAGGCGAGCAGGAACTCGTTGGTGGCGTAGACGAACGTGAGGATGGAGGCCGCCCCCACGCCCGGCGCGGCCAGCGGCGCCACCACCTTCAGGAACGCCTGGAACGGGGTGGCCCCGTCGACCTTGGCCGACTCCTCGATCTCCTTGGGGATGCCCGCGAAGAACGTCGTCAGGATGAAGATGGACAGCGGCAGGGTCAGTGCCACGTACGGGATGATCATGCCCGCGTAGGAGTTGAGCAGGTTGATCCCGGTCCAGTCGTTGAGCTGCAGGTACATCTGGTACAGCGGGTTGACCAGGGCGACCGGCGGGAACAGGGTCGCCACCAGCGTGGCCGCCAGCAGCGCGAACTTGCCGGCCAGCGGTAGCCGGGCCAGCGCGTACCCGGCGAGCGAGGCCACCGGGATGCAGATCAGCGTGGTCACCGACGCCACGATCAAGGAGTTGCGCAGCGGGAACAGGAAGCCCTGGTCCACGACCTCCTGATAGTTGCCCAGACTGAACGGTCCATTGAGGATGTTCGGGTCGGTCAACGCCACCGACCCCGTGCGCAGGCTGGTCATCCCCATCCACAGGAACGGGAACAGGCACCAGGTCAGCACCACCAACAGCCCCAGCAGCTTGAGCGTCGCGGTCACGGCCGGCGGGGTACCTCGTTTGGGACGGTGGGCCGCGCGGGTCGCCCCCCGGGTCTGTGCGGCGCTCATCGCTTCTCCTTCCGCCCCACGTCACCGACCATGTGGCGGCCCATCCGGCTGATGAAGGCCAGGCCGACGAGCATGACGATGACGAAGGTGACCGTGGACAGCGCGTTGGCGTAGCCCAACTGTGGTTCGGCGACCAGGAACCGCTGCGAGTACACCGACAGGGTCGCCAGCGAGTTCGAGTACCCGGAGAACACGTACGCGAAGTCGAACATGCGCAGCGCGTCCACGGTGCGGAACAGCAACGCCACCACGATCGCGGGTCGCAGTAGTGGCAGCGTGATGGTCCAGAACCGTTGGAACACGTTGGCGCCGTCCATCTTGGCGGCCTCGTAGTAGTCCTTGGGGATGGTCTGAAGTCCGGCCAGGAGCAGCAACGCGACGAACGGTGCGGTCTTCCACACGTCGGCGCTGATGATGCCGACCATCGACCACGCCGGGTCGCGGAGCCAGTTGATTTCGGTGCCCAGCACCGCGTTCACGAACCCGGGGTTGTGGTCGAACATGTACCGCCACACCTGAGCGGCCACCGCGGTCGGGATCACCCACGGCACCAGGATGACCGCGCGGGTCAGACCGCGGCCGACGAACGCCTGGTGCATGATGAGCGCGAACGCCATCCCGACGACGAACTCCAGGGACACCGAGGCGACCGTGAAGACCAACGTGTTCTGCGCGGCGTTCCAGAAACCGGGGTCGGTCAGGGCACTGACGTAGTTCTCGACGCCCACGAGGTCCCGGTTGAACCCCCGGATGTCGTACAGGCTCATCCAGACGGCGTAGAACACCGGGAAGAGCGCGAGCAACGCCATGAAGGCGATCGATGGTGCGAGGAAGATCCGCCCTATCGCCCGCTCCCCCAACCCGTCGGCGCGCCTGCGTACGGCTTTGGCGACGTCGGGGGCGAGATCCGTGGAATCGGACATCGCGCCTCTACTCCCCGTCGAGCGAGTCGTCGGCGGCGGTGTCCACGGCCTGCAGGGCGCTGTCCGCGTCCTCCTGGCCGAGGAAGGCCGGGTGCAGGTTGTCCTGGATCTCCAGGGACAACGAGTTGTACCCGGGCACCGGCGGGCGTGCGTGCGCTTCGGCGAGGATGTCGCCGAGCATCTCGAAGTTGGGGTCGTCGGCCTCCTCATAGGCGCTGAGCATGGTCGGCGGGAGGCTGTTGTCGGCGAGGATGGCCTGCGCCTCGGGGTCGGTGGCGGCCCAGAGCACGAACTCGCTCGCCAGCTCCTTGTTCTCGCTGAGGCTGCTGACGGCGTTGTTGAGTCCGCCCAGGGCACTGGTGCTGCCCTCACCGGTGAAGGTGGGCAGCGGTGCCACCGCGAAGTCTCCGGCGACGGCGCTCTCCTCGTCCTCCTCGCCTTCCAGGAGCGGGACGGCGTAGGGCCAGTTGCGCATGTAGACGGCCTCGCCCGACTGGAAGAGGGCACGGGCGTCGTCCTCGACCATGGAGTCGAAGCCCTCGGCGAAGAAGCCGTTCTCCTGCCCCTCGACCATGAAGTCCAGGGCGGTCTGGGCGGCGTCGCCCTCCAGGAACGTGGAGTTCTCCTGGGATTCGTCGAAGAGTTCGCCGCCCGCGGACCAGAACATCTCCAGGTAGGTGACGACGAAGCCCTCGTACTGGTCGCCCTGGCCGACGAAGGGTGAGATGCCCTCCTCCTCGGCGGCTTCCATCCCGGTCTCGTAGAGCTCGTCCCAGGTGGTGGGCGGCTCGTCGATGAGGTCGGTGCGGTAGTAGAGGAAGGCTCCATTGGAGGAGTAGGGCAGGGCGTAGAGCTCCTGTTTCCACTGGGAGCTGTCGATGGCGCCGGGCAGGCTCACGTCCTCGATGTCGCCGCGCATGTCCTCCAGGCTCTCGACGTAGCCGAAGTCGGCGAACTCCCCGGTCCAGATGACGTCCAGACCGAGCACGTCGAACTCGCCGGCCTGGGCCTGCAGGTCCTGGAACATGGCCTGCCGCTGTTCGTCGGCGGTGGGGGCGAGGAAGAACACCTCGACCTGCTGCTCGGGGTTGTTCTCGTTCCACAGGCGGGCCACGTCCTCGTGGATGTGCCGGTCGGCGCCGGTGACCGCCCACACGAACTGGGGATCGTCGGTCAGACCGGCGCTCTCACCCTCGGCGTCGGATTCCTGACCGGGAGGTTCTCCGCAGGCGGTGGCCAGGGTGAGGACCAGGGTCGCGAGGACGGCACCACCCGCGCGCCATGAGTGCCGCCGGTGCCATGGAAGTGCTGACATGCCTCTCTCCTTTGCGCGCCTCCACGGGAGAGCGTGAGGCACAGCGTCGAGGGATCGGGACAACGCCCGGTTCGGTTGTTTGAAAACGATGCCATCGACTATGTGACCTAGTCAACAGAAATCCTCGAAGCTTCTGCATCAAGCGTGGCGATAGCGATGATATTGCTGGTGAATCTGTTGAAAACGTTGCCATATGCGGGTGATCACTCTTACCGTGGAGGCATGAGCAAACACCCGCCGAGCATGCGGGACGTCGCACGTCGCGCAGGGGTCTCACTGTCCACGGTGTCCCGTGTGATGCGCGGCGTACCGGGGGTCGCCCCCGCCGTCCGCGAACGTGTGCGCAACGCGGCCGACGAACTGTCCTACGTGGTCTCGCGCAACGCCTCCGGTCTGGTCACCGGGCGCACCGGCAGGGTGGCGGTGATCGTTCCGTTCCTGCAACCGTGGTTCTTCGGATCGGTCCTGGCCGGCATCAGCGACGGCCTACAACGAGCGGGCCTGGACATGCTCGTCTACCAGGTGGGCGAGCAGCGCGGACAGCGCGGTTGGACACGTTCGCTGCCGCTGCGACGCAACTGCGACGCGGTCATCACCGTGTCCATGGACCTGTCGGCCGAGGAGTGCCGGCACCTGGACGACATCGGCGTACCCCTCGTCCTCACCGGGCAGCGTCTTCCGGAGCGGGCCGGGGTGTTCATCGACGACCGGCAGGGGGCCGCCAAGGCCACGCGCCACCTGCTCAACCTCGGTCACACCCGAGTGGCCTTCATCGGTTCCGAGGCCGGTTCGTGGCGCAGCCTGAGCTCACGGGACCGGTTGGAGGGTTTCCAAGGCGCGATGGTCGAAGCCGGACTCGACGAGTGGAGCGTGTTGAGCACACCCGGCCACCGAGGTGGCGAACTCGCCATGGGCGAGCTCCTCTCCGACCACCGTCCCCCCACCGCCGTCCTCGCCGAGTTCGACGACATCGCCATGGGTGCGCACCGCACGCTGCGCCGGTCCGGTATCCCGGTACCCGGGTCGATCTCGCTCATGGGTTTCGACAACCACGAGGCCGCCGCGATCCTGGACCTGACCACGGTCGACCAGTCGCCCCGCGCGATCGGAACGGCCGCGGCCGACCTCACCGTGGACATCCTCTCCGGCGAGGCCCCACCGGACCGACACGTGGAGATGCCCACCCGGCTCATCCTCCGACAGTCCACCTCGGCCCCGCACCGACGCCAGGGACCGTCCTGAGCCGACGACCGACCATGCCCGAAGGAGAGAACATGCGACCGTGGTGGCGCGATGCCGTCCTCTACCAGGTCTACCCCCGCAGCCTCGCCGACTCCGACGGTGACGGGGTGGGCGACCTGCGCGGAATCACCGACCGCCTGGACCACGTGGCGGAACTGGGCGCCGACGGGATCTGGCTGTCGCCGTTCTACCGTTCGCCCTGGGCCGACGGTGGCTACGACGTGTCCGACTTCCGCGACGTCGACCCCCTGCTCGGCACGCTCGCCGACTTCGACACCATGGTCGAGGCGGCGCACGCCCGCGACCTGCGGGTGATGATCGACATCGTGCCCAACCACACCTCCGAGGAGCACCCGTGGTTCCGGGCCGCGCTGGCCTCCCCCGACGCACCCGAGCGGGACCTGTACGTATTCCGGGACGGACGCGGACCCGAGGGTGCCGAGCCGCCCACGAACTGGCGTTCCACCTTCGGTGGGCCCGCGTGGACCCGGGTGCCGGACGGGCAGTGGTACCTGCACATGTTCGCCCCCGAGCAACCGGACCTGAACTGGGACGACGAGCGGGTCCGTGCGGAGTTCCGGGAGGTCCTGCGGTTCTGGAGCGATCGCGGCGTGGACGGTTTCCGCATCGACGTGGCCTACGCGCTGGTCAAGGACCTGGAACCGCTGCGCGACCTGATCCTGGTGGACGGTGGCCGATTCGAGGACATCGCCGCCAACCCCGATCACCCCTTCCTGGACCGGCCCGAGGTGCACGAGGTGTACCGGGATTGGAACAGGGTGCTGTCCGACTACGACCCGCCGCGCACGACCGTCGCCGAGGTGTGGCTGCCCGGGGATCGGCGGGTGCGCTACACCCGACCCGACGAGCTCGACCAGGCGTTCAACTTCGAGTACCTCATGGCCCCCTGGGACGCGGACGCCTACCGACGGGTGATCGCCTCCTCCATCGCCGACGCCGCGAGGGTGGGCACCGTCCCCACCTGGGTGACCGGCAACCACGACGTGGTGCGCAAACCCTCCTCGCTGGGATTGCCCGCGGGCACCGACCCGCGCCGCTGGCTGCTGTCCGACGGCCGTGACCCCGAACCCGATCACGCCTTGGGCCGGGCCCGCGCCCGTGCGTTGACGCTGCTCACGCTCGCCCTGCCGGGGTCGGCCTACGTCTACCAGGGTGAGGAGCTGGGGTTGCCGGAGGTCGCCGACCTGCCGAGCGACGCGTTGGAGGACCCCCGATGGCGGGGCAGCGGGCACACCGACAAGGGTCGGGACGGTTGTCGGGTCCCCCTGCCCTGGACCCGGGAGGGCACCTCGTTCGGGTTCGGCCCGGGAGGTTCCTGGCTCCCCCAGCCCGAATGGTGGGGTGAGTACGCGGCCCAGGCACAGGAGGAGGACCGGGGTTCGACGCTGTGGCTGTACCGGAACGCGCTGCGGCTGCGTCGGGCCTTCTCGGGCGACGAGGTCCTGGTGTGGGACGACGCCCTGAACCGGGGCCCGGTGATCGCGTTCCGCCGGGGCGAGGTACTGGTGCTGGTGAACACCGGTCCCGAGCCGGTGCGGCTGCCGCGCGGGAAGGTGCTGCTGTCCAGTACCGACGTGGCGACCGAACTCCCCGCCGACGCCGCCGTGTGGTTGGGCGACGTCTAGGGATCGACGGCGGCGGCGCAGCGGCGGGCCTGGTCTCGGAAGGCCTCGGCCAGGCCCTCGGGACCCTCCACCAGGGTGAAGTCGGTGTGCGTCGAGGTGACCATCCAGACCAGGTCGTGCGGGGTCTCCGCGCCCAGGTGCAGCAGGCAGGAACCCTCGTCCACGGCCTCCACGACGCCCATGCCGGGCCAGACGCGGTCGGCCACGCGTTCGGCCGTCTCGTGCAGGCGGACCACCGCACGGTAGGGCCAGGTCTGTGCGGACAGTCGATGCGACAGATAGGCGGCCGCGTCCCCCCGCGGAGGCACCCGAGGAGTGAACCGGGGGCCGGTGGGGGCGCGCGGGGTGAGGCGGTCCACCCGGAAACCGCGCCAGTCCTCCCGGTCGAGGTCGAAGGCGACCAGGTACCAGCGGTCGCCGAAACTGACCAGACTGTGCGGTTCCACCCGACGGACCGACGTGTCCCCGTGCGCCCCGGTGTAGTCCACGCGCAGCACCTCGCGGCGGCGGCAGGCCTCGGCGACCGCCATCAGCGTGTCGGCGGAGACCGTCGGGCCGGGCTCGACCCCGGCCCTCACGGTGGCGCCGTGCAGGGTGTGCACCCGCTGCCGCAGTCGTGAGGGCAGCACCTGTTCCAACTTGGCCAGCGCCCGCCCCGAGGCTTCCTCGATCCCGCCCACCGATCCCGCCGTACGCAGACCCACGACCACCGCGACGGCCTCCTCGTCGTCGAGCAACAGGGGCGGCATGGCCGCGCCGGGACCCAACCGGTATCCGGCGGCGCCCTGGGTGGCGTGGACCGGATAGCCGAGTCCACGCAGCCGGTCCACGTCCCGGCGCACGGTGCGTGTGGTGACGTCGAGACGTTCGGCCAGGTCGGCACCGGACCGGTCCCGGTGGGTCTGCAACAGGGCGAGGAGCGCGAGCAGCCTCGCGGAGGTCGTTTCCGCCATGCCCACATTCTCGCGTGCGGTGAGGACCGATCCCGACCTAAGTGGTTCCTAGCGTGTGCGCCATGACGAACCCACAGAAGATCAGTCCCTTCCGCGTCGACGTCCCCGAGGAACAGCTGATCGATCTCCGGTCCCGGTTGGCGGGTACCCGTTGGCCCTTCGAACTGCCCGGAGTCGGCTGGGACCGCGGGGTCCCGGTCGATTACCTCAAGGAGCTGGCCGAGTACTGGCGCACCCGTCACGACTGGCGGGCCGCCGAGACCGAACTCAACGCGCACCCGCAGTTCACCACCGAAGTCGACGGACAGAACGTGCACTTCCTGCACGTGCGCTCACCCGAAGCGGAGGCCACACCGCTGTTGTTGCTGCACGGTTGGCCGGGCGCCGTGACCGACTTCCTGGACGTCATCGGACCGCTCACCGACCCGCGGGCCCACGGCGGCGACCCCGCGGACGCCTTCCACCTGGTGATCCCGTCCCTGCCGGGTTTCGGCTTCTCGATCCCGTTGGCGGGCCCGGGGATGAACGCCTCCCGGATGGGCGGGATCTTCCTCGAACTGATGGCCCGCCTCGGGTACGAGCACTTCGCCGTCCATGGTTACGACACGGGTGCGTGGGTGGCGCCGACCATCGGTGAACAGGCCCCCGAGCGGGTCCTCGGTGTGCACGTCAACGGGATGATCACCTTCCCGTACGGCGACGAGGAGACAAAGGGCCTGTCCGAGCCGGACCAGCGGCGGTGGGACTCCATGCAGGACCACAACGACGGTTACCTCCAGTGCAACGCCAAGCGCCCGCAGACGGTGGCCTACGGCCTGACCGACTCACCGGTGGGGCAGCTGGCCTGGATGGTGGAGAAGTTCAAAGAGCTCTCGATGCCGGAGGAAGGGCTGCCCGAGGAGAGCCTGGACCGCGACCGGATGCTCACCTGTGTGTCCCTGTACTGGCTGACCGGTACCGCCGCCTCGGCCGCGCAGATCTACTACGAGGAGATGTCGGCGAGCGACTGGGGCGATTCAGAGGCCTGGGACGCCGACGAAAGCGGCGCCGGGGCCAAGAGGGTGCCGACCGGAGTGCTGCTGTCGGCCCACGACGTGACCGTACGACGCTGGGCCGAACGCGACCACGACGTGGTGCGCTGGACCGAACTCGACGAGGGCGGCCACTTCCTGTCCATGGAGAAGCCGAACCTGTTGGTCGGCGACCTCCGCGCCTTCTTCCGCGACCTGAAGTAGGCCCGACGAGCCTCGTGACCCGTGGCCGGGTCCGGCCACGGGCCCTTCGCTCGGCACCGCGCCTACGCGCAATATCCTGACCGCTTCCTCAGCGGGCCGTTCTGCACCGACCGACCGCCCTTCGAACGGAGCGGGGAGCTCATTGGACTCCCACCGCGAAGAACCGAACGAGGTGCCGACGGCACTGGAGACGACGACGTGATCACGACCCCTTCCCCCGACAACCACGTCCCCGCCGACCTCGACGCGCGGATGCGGCGCCTGTTGGAACGGCTCGTGGGCCGTGGCGACGTACACCACTCCTGCGTCGCCGTCACCGGCCGCGGCCACCACTGGGCGGCCGCGCGAGGCCCGGACGATCTCGGCTTACGACCCGAGACCCCGTTCTTCGTCGCGAGCGTCACCAAACGCTTCATCGTCACGCTGGTCCTCCAGGCCCACGAGCGCGGCGAACTCGACCTGGACACGCCGTTCACCGTCTACCTGCCCGAGGTCGCCGAGGTCCACGTCCTCGACGGGGTCGACCACACGCCCGCCATCACGCTGCGGCACCTGGCGAGCCACACCTCGGGGCTGCCCGACCACTTCGAGAAACGCCGTGAGGGGCGCAGTCTGAACGAGCACCTCGTGGCCGGGCGGGACATCGGCTGGACCTTCGAGGACACCCTGCGCACCACCCGCGAACAGCAGCGGCCGTACTTCCCACCCCAGGACCTCTCCACCGCGCGGCAGAAGGCCCGTTACTCCGACACCGGTTTCCAGCTGCTCATCCGTGTCCTGGAGCGGGCGACCGGCCGTTCTTTCGGTGCTCTACTCACCGAGCGGATCCTCGGCCCCCTGGACCTGAAGGGCACCCGCCCGCCCGGCTCACCACCTCCAGGGACGTCCCCGCTGCACACGAGACAGCGCCGAGTCGAACTCCCCGCCCTGCTCGCGTCCAGCAACGACCTGTACAGCACCACCGGTGACCTGATCACCTTCCAACGGGCGCTGCTCGACGGAAGGCTCCTGGACGACCCACGCCCGCTCACCGAACGCCGCAACCGGCTGCGCAACCTCCCGATGATCCACTACGGGCTGGGCACCATGTACTTCAACGTGCACCGGCTCATGACCGGTGGGCGAGCACCCCTCACCCTCGTCGGCCACGCCGGCGGTACCGGGACCTGGCTGTTCCACTGCCCCGAACTGGATCTGCACCTGGCCGGGACCATCGACCAGACCAAGGGGGCCGCGGTCCCCTTCCAGTACCTGGCCGGATTCCTGAACGCCTGGCGGGCGCCGTGAGCCCTCTCCCCCGAAAAAACAAGGCCCGCACGGAAAGGTTGCGCAGCAACCGACCATGCGGGCCCACCGGGGGCTGGGGGTCGCCCCCCAGAAGAAACGACAAAGGCGACCCGGCGAGGCGGCCGAAGGCCACCGAGCAGGATCGCCCTGAGTCTCGGGGGTCTGGGGGTCGCCCCCCAGAAGAAACGACAAAGGCGACCCGGCGAGGCGGCCGAAGGCCACCGAGCAGGATCGCCCTGAGTCTCGGGGGTCTGGGGGTCGCCCCCCAGAAGAAACGACAAAGGCGACCCGGCGAGGCGGCCGAAGGCCACCGAGCAGGATCGCCCTGAGTCTTGTGGAGCTATGGGGATTCGAACCCCAGACCTCCTCCATGCCATGGAGGCGCGCTACCGACTGCGCCATAGCCCCTTGTGGGAGTCGCCGGGGCTCACGCCCTGTCGACTCCCTGAACTTTAGCGGATGATCGGCTGTTCGTCGAAACGGAATCAGGCGTCGTCGCTGAGGACGACGGGTTCGGGGAGGCTGGCGGCGTTGTGTTCCATGAGGCGCCAGGTGTGGCCGCGGGCCTGGAGAACGGACCAGCAGCAGTTGCTGAGCGGTCCGAGGAGTTCACGGCGTTCATCGGGAACGTCGAGCATGCGGGCGATCCCGACGCGGAGGGCGGCCCCGTGGCTGACCATGACGAGGAGACCGCCGGCGGGGGTCTTGGCGAGCCCGCGGTCGATGGCGGCGCGCATGCGGTCGCCGACGTCGGCGATGGCCTCCCCGTCGGGGATGTCCATGGTGGGATGTTCGGCGGGCCAGCGTTCGGCGAGTTCCGCCGCGGTGTGCCCTTCCCAGGATCCGCCGTAGCGTTCGCGTAGGCCCTTGTCGTATTCCACCGGGAGCCCACTGGCGCGTCCGAGGTATCCGGCGGTGTCGGCGGCGCGTTTGAGGTCGGAAGCGACGATGAGGTCGGGGTTCAGCGTGGCGAGCAGCCGACCGGCCCGTTCGGCCTGGGCGTGGCCGACCGGGTCGAGGTCGATGTCGGTCTGCCCCTGGAAGCGTTTCTCGACGTTCCAGGCGGTACGTCCGTGCCGCCAGAACAGCACACGAGGGGTGTCACTCACGTGGTGTGTCTCTCTTGTCCGGCGACCGGTGCGGCCGCGTGGGCCTTCTACTCGTCCAGCGGGGTGCGTTCGGCTCCGCGCGAGCCTTCGGGAAGCTCGATCTCCGGGCAGTCCTTCCAGAGCCGTTCGAGCCCGTAGAAACCGCGCTCCTCCTCGTGCTGGACATGGACGATGATGTCGGCGTAGTCCAGCAGGACCCAGCGGCCGTCGCGTTCGCCTTCACGTCGGACGGGCTTGGCGCCGGACTTGATGCGCAGCTGGTCCTCGACCTCGTCGACGATGGCGCGGACCTGGCGGTCGTTGGGCGCCGAGCACAGCACGAACGCGTCGGTGATGATGAGTTGTTCGCTGACGTCGTAGGCGATGATCTCTTGGCCGAGCTTGTCGGAGGCGGCCTCTGCGGCGACCTGGACGAGTTCCACTGCCCTGTCGGTGGCTGTCACGTTGTGATTGCTGCCTTCACTTGATCGGGTGTCGACCGGCGACGGTTACGGTCCGTCGCCTCATGGCTCCAGGTAGAGCCCGGTCTTGTTGATGTAGCGGACGATGCCCTCGGGTACCAGATACCAGACGGGTTCGCCCTTGCGGACGCGTTCGCGGCACTCGGTGGAGGAGATGGCGAGCGCGGGTACCTCCACCAGGGAGACCTTGCCTTCGGGGAGGCCGGTGTCGCTGAGACGGTGTCCGGGCCGGTTACAGCCTACGAAATGCGCGAGGTCGAAGAGTTCATCGACGTTGTGCCAGCTGAGGATGGCGCCGAGGGCGTCGGCTCCGGTGATGAAGTACAGCTCCACGTCGGGCCCGTAGGTGGCGCGCATCTGGCGGAGGGTGTCGATGGTGTAGGTGGGACCGGAGCGGTCGATCTCGACGCGGTCGACCCGGAACTGGGGGTTTTCGGCCGTGGCGATGACCGTCATGAGGTAACGGTCCTCGGACGGAGTGACCTTGTCCGGATCCTTCTGCCAGGGTTGCCCGGTGGGGACGAAGACGACCTCGTCGAGGCCGAAGAGGTGGGCGACCTCACTGGCGGCCACGAGGTGGCCATGGTGGATGGGGTCGAAGGTGCCGCCCATGATTCCGACCTTGGTCGGGACCGCGCCGGCTCGTCTCGGTCTCAGCGCGGGTTCGCCCTGGTGGGAGGCGCCGGTGGCCTGTTCCGTCACTGTGCGCTCCATTTCGCCGTGGTCACTGCCCTATTTGCCGCTTTCGGCCATCTGAGGTTAGCCGACCCGAGGCATCGGAAGGTGGGGGCGTGCCGTGCTGTCGCCGCCTTGAACTGCTCGAACAAGGCGTGCGCCCGCATCCTTCCCCGCAGGTCGTGAAGGACGGACCAAAACACGTCATATCTCGTTTGGCCAAAACCGTGGCCAAGCCGCATCGTGACGCATAGCATGCCGATATGGCCAACTCACCAGACCGTGTCCGCGCCCGGCTCACCGATATCTCCCCGCGTGCCTACGAGCACCCCGCCGATCGTGGTGCCCTGGTCGCGCTGCGGTCCTTGACCGGTTTCGACACCCTCGTCAAGTCCGTGTTCGGGCGGATCAACGAACGCTCCCTGCGCCTGATGTTCCTTTCCAGCGCCGTGCGGGTCAGCCCGACCCAGTTCCCCGAACTGCACGACTACCTGCGCGACGCCGCCTACGTCCTGGACCTGGACGAGGTGCCCGAGCTCTACGTCAAGATGGACCCCCAGCCCAACGCCATGGCGATCGGCCGCAAGAAGCCGTTCATCGTCATGACGACCGGCCTGTTCGACCTGTTCGACGCCGAGGAGAAGCGGTTCGTCATCGGGCACGAGGTCGGGCACGTGCTCAGCGGCCACACCATCTACCGCACGTTGCTGTTGTTGCTGGTGTGGCTGTCCACCAAGATCATGTGGATCCCGTTGGGCGCCATCGCCATCCAGGCGATCATGGCGGGGCTGCGGGAGTGGCAGCGCAAGTCCGAGCTGTCCAGTGACCGGGCCGGACTGCTCGCCTGCCAGAACCCGGACGCCGCCAAGCGTGCCCTGATGAAGCTCGCCGGTGGTTCCAACCTGTCCCAGATGAACCCCGACGCGTTCCTGGAGCAGGCCCGCGAGTACGAGGGCGGCGGCGACGCCGTGGACAGCGTACTGAAGCTGATGACCACCATCCCGACCACGCATCCCTTCGCGGTGGTCCGGGTGGCCGAGCTGCACCGGTGGGTGGAGAGCGGCGGGTACCAGCGCATCGTCGACGGCGAGTACCCCCGTCGTTCCACCGACCGCGACGCCAGTGTCTCCGAGGAGGCCGGCAACGCCGCCAGGTCCTACCGGGAGGAGTGGAACCGCACCAGCGACCCGCTGGTCAGCACCCTGCGCGGGGTGGCCGGTGGGGCCGGGCGCGCGGGCGGCCGCATCTTCGACTCGATGGCGGACCGCTGGCGGAACGGCGGGAACCAGGCGGGTGACCAGGGCGACTCCGGTCCGGGCACCTCGAACGGCTCGAACGATTCGAACAGCTCGAACGGCAACTGATCTCGGCCGGCACGCGGTCTCGGGTAACGGCGGGGGTGGAGAGCGGGACCTGTGCGTCCGGCTTCTCCTCCCCCGCCGTTCGTCGTGCCGGCGGGTCAGACGCCCCCGGTCCGCGGCGACGCCGCCTTGGACCTGGGAACCACCAGCACGGCGATGGCGCCGATCAGCGCGGGCAGTGCGAACGCGTAGAAGTTGACCGCGATGCCCATCCCGGAGGCCATCACCAGGCCACCGTAGATGGGGCCGATGATGGCACCGATCCGGCCGATGGCCAGCGCCCAGCCGAGCCCGGTGGCGCGCAGGGCCGCCGGGTAGAAGTTGCCGGTGTAGGAGTTGACCAGGATCGTGGTCCCGATCGTGCAGGCACCGGCCAGGGCGACGAACACGTACAGCAGCGCGGTGGGCGGTTCCAGGCTCATCGCCAGGATGCAGGTCATCGCGATGACGAACATGGTGGTGACCACCGGCCGTGATCCGAACCGGTCGGCGAGCGCGCCGCCGGCGGGTGCCCCGATGATGGCTCCGGCGTTCAGCACCAGCAGGAACGTCAATGAGGATCCCAGCGGGAAACCGGCGGAGAACATGATCCCGGCCAGCCAGGTGTTGAGCCCGTAGACCAGCAACAGACCCATGCCGTTGGCGACCCAGAACAGCAGGGTGCCGGCGAGGAGACGACGACCGAAGAGTGCGCCGACGTTGCTCATGGCGCCGCGTTTCTCCCCGGCCGGCGCGGCGGTGTCGGGTTCCTCCAGGGTGACCCCGTACCGGGCGGCCAGGGCCCGGGCTTCTTCCTCCCTGCCTCGGGCCCGCAGGTAACCGGGCGACTCGGGCAGGGCGAAGTAGGCCAGCGGCACCAGGATCAGGGCGGGCAGGGCACCGATCCAGAACATGGTCTGCCACTCGAAGATCGCCAGGACCGGGATGGCCACCAAGGCCGCGCAGATGCCGCCGATGGCGTATCCGCTGAACATCAACGCGTTGGTCATGTTCCTCTTGCCGGGCTCCGCGTACTCCATGGTCAGGGCAATGGCGGTGGGGATGACACCGCCCAGCCCCAGCCCGGTGAGGAAGCGCAGCAGTCCGAAGACCTCGGGGCTGGGCGCGAACGCGGTGAGCACCATGCCCACGGAGAACCAGAGGACGCAGCCGATGATGATGCGGCGCCGGCCGACGAGGTCGGTGATGGTGCCGATGAGCAGTGCTCCCAGCAGCATGCCGATGAGCGCGTAGGCACCGAGGGTGCCGGTCTGGGTCTCGGTGAGACCCCACTGCTGGTCTTCGAGGATGCTGGGGACGACGGCGCCGTAGACGGTCAGGTCGTAACCGTCGAGGATGATCGCGAAAGCGCAGATGGCCACGACGATCAGCCGTTTGTGCCGGCTCACCGGCGGACCGTTCGCTCCGGGTGTGTCAGGGGTGCCGGGTGTATCGGAGGTGGAGGGGTTCGGTCGTCTGGAGCTCATGGGCAGGCCCGCCTTCCGGGGGGAGGGATGGGTCGGCACGCCCTTGTGCCGTTGTGGGACCCCGGCGGCCGGGTGTGGTGGATCAGCCGGTGCCGAGGGTGGCACGCACGGTGCGCCAGGCGGTGTGCGCGGGATCGATGACGGCGAAGTGGTCGGCTCCGGCGATCTCGTGGTGGTCCACGCGGTCGCCGGCGGCTCGGGCCGCGGCCGTGTAGTCGCGGCTGTGTTCGACGGGGACGCGTTGGTCGTCGGCGCCGTGCACGATCAGTTGTGGGACTCCGATGGGCAGCCGGTGCAGGGGCGAGGCTTCCGCGTACAGCTCCGGGGCGGGGTCGGGGCCGAGGAAGGGTGCGACGGCGTCCTCCCCCAGCCCGGCGTCGGCGCAGCGGCGCAGGTCGGTGATGGGTGCGAGGGCGACCACGGAGGTGATGAGGGAGTCGGCGGCGGTCATGAGGCCCAGGTGGCCACCGGCGGAATGTCCGATGGCCACCACACGTGAGGTGTCCAGCCCGCCTTCGCGGTCGGCGGTGGCGGCGATCAGGTCCAGGGCACGAGCGACGTCGTCGACGGTCCGGGGCCAGCCACCGCCGTCGGCCCCGGTGCGGCGGTACTCGACGTTCCACACGGCCCAGCCGGCCTCGGCCAGGTCCTCGGCCAGGGGGTCCATGAGGTGCGCGTCGTGCAGGTCCCGCCACCAGCCGCCGTGCAGCAGGACCGCGACCGGGGCGGGACCGTCGTCCCGTCGGGGCGCGTGACGGTGGACGATCTGGCTGGGGTGGTCACCGTAGGCGATCGACACCATGGTCTCCCTGGGGCTGACGCGGCACTAGGTCGTGCTGTGGGGACGCCACCGGCGGTGCCGGGTGGAGTCGTCGCTGGAACGTAGCAGTTCGAGTCGGGGCCGGGGCCCGTCGGTGCGGCCGGTGGGGGGTTTGCGGTCGCCGGCCCGGAACGGGATCGGCCAGGTGACACCGGGGCCGGCGTACTCCTGTTCGGCGGCGGCGTGGAGGGTCCAGTGCGGGTCGTACAGGTGCGGTCGGCCCAGGGCGCACAGGTCGGCGCGGCCGGCCAGGATGGTGGAGTTGACGTCGTCGTGGGAGGAGATGGCGCCCACGGCGATGACGGGGACGCCGAGCTCGCGGCGGACGCGTTCGGCGTAGGGAACCTGGTAGCTGCGACCGAACGCGGGTTCCTCGTCGGGGGTGACCTGTCCGGTGGAGACGTCGATGGCGTCGGCTCCGGCCGCCACGAGGGCACGGGCGATCTCGACCGCGTCATCACCGCTGGTGCCGCCCTCGACCCAGTCGGTGGCCGAGATGCGCACGGTGAGGGGTTTGTGGTCGGGCCAGACGGCGCGGACGGCGGCGAGGACCTCCAGGGGGTAGCGGAGTCGGCCGGCCAGGTCGCCCCCGTAGGCGTCGGTGCGCCGGTTGGTGACCGGGGACAGGAACGAGGACAGCAGGTAGCCGTGGGCGCAGTGGAGTTCGAGCAGGTCGAACCCGGCGCGGTCGGCGGCCCGGGTCGCGGCGACGAAGTCGTCGCGGATGGCGTCCATCGCGGCCCGGTCCAGTTCCCGGGGCACCTGGTTGACGCCCTCCCGGTAGGACAGGGGCGAAGGGGAGACCAGGGGCCAGTTGTCGTCGGGCAGGGGCTGGTCGATGCCCTCCCACATCAGCTTGGTGGAACCCTTGCGTCCGGCGTGTCCGAGTTGCACGCCGACGCGGGCCCGGCTGTGGGTGTGCGCGAAGTCGGTGAAGCGACGCCAGGCGGTTTCGTGTTCGGGCGCGTAGAGTCCGGCGCAGCCGGGGGTGATGCGGGCGTCGGCGGACACGCACACCATCTCGGTCATGACGAGGCCGGCGCCGCCGAGCGCCTTGCCGCCCAGGTGGACGAGGTGGAAGTCACCGGGGGTGCCGTCGGTGGAGGAGTACATGTCCATGGCCGAGACCACGACCCGGTTGTCCAGCTCCATCCGGCCCAGACGGAAGGGGTGGAACATGGGCGGTCGGAGGTCGGGGGTGTCCTCGTCGGGGACCGTCTCGCCGACGATCTCCCGGGCGACCTCGCGGGCGAACCGGTCGTCGACCCGGGCGACGAACTCCGGGTCGCGCAGGCGCAGGTTGTCGTAGGTGACTCGGCGGCTGCGGGTCAGCAGGTCGAAGGCGAACGGCAGCGGGTCGGCGTCGACGTGGCGGTGGATGTCCTCGAACCACTCCAGGCTGGCCTGGGCGGCGCGTTGGGTGCTGGTCACCACGGCTCGGCGTTCGTCCTCGTAGGCGGCCAGGGCGTTCGGCACGTCGGTGTGTTCGTGCAGGCACGCGGCGAGCGCCAGGGCGTCCTCCATGGCCAGTTTGGTGCCGGATCCGATGGAGAAGTGCGCGGTGTGGGCGGCGTCGCCGAGCAGGACGATGTTGCCGTGGCGCCAGGTGCGGTTGCGGACGGTGGTGAAACGCTGCCAGCGGGAGTTGTTGGGCACCAAGCGGTGCGGGCCCAGGACGTCGGCGAACAGCTTCTCGCAGCGGGCGATGGCGTCGAGATCGCTCTCCCCCGGGGCGAGGTCGCGGTCGGTGAATCCGGCGGCGTGCCAGACGTCCTCGGCCATCTCGACGAGGAACGTGCTGGCGTCGGCCGAGTAGGGGTAGCAGTGCAGCTGCATGAGCCCGTGCGGGGTGCGCAGGGTGTGGAAGTTGAACGCGTCGAAGACCAGGTCGGTGCCCAGCCACATGAACCGGTTGGCACGGGGTTCGAGGGTGGTGCCGAATGCGTCGGCGTGGGTGGAGCGTGTGACGCTGTTCGCGCCGTCCGCGGCCACCACGAGGTCGTGTTCGGCGGCGAGTTCGGCGGCGGGCGGCGCCTCGGTGCGGGTGTGGACGCGCACCCCGAGTTCGGCGCAGCGGGCGCGCAGGATCTGTAGGAGGGCGCGACGGCCGATGGCGGCGAACCCATGCCCGCCGGAGGTGGTGACGGTGCCGTCGTGGTGGACGTCGATGTCGTCCCAACGGGCGAACTCCGCGGCGAGCCGCTCGTAGACCCGGGGGTCGGCGTGTTCGATGCCACCGAGGGTCTCGTCGGAGAGCACCACACCGAACCCGAAGGTGTCGTCGGGTGCGTTGCGTTCGTAGACGGTGATGTCGTGGGTGGCGTCGAGCTGTCGGGCCAGGGCCGCGAAGTACAGTCCCGCGGGTCCCGCACCGATACACGCGATGCGCATCGCGCCGCCTTCCTGTTCGTTGACGTCCTGGTGTGCCATCGGGAGCGCTCCGCCCCGCCCGTCGGGAAGGAGCCGCCCCACCGTCACGGGGCGCGTTCGCGCACGTTCGGTGTCACAGGGCGCCCTCCCGCAGACGGAAACGTTGGAGCTTGCCGGTGGGGGTTCGGGGCAGTTCGTCGACGAAGACCACCGAGCGCGGTGTCTTGTACGGGGAGATGCGGGAGCGCACGTGTTCGCGCAGGCGATCGGCCAGGTCGGTGTCGGCGGTCAGGCCCGCTCGCGGCACCACGTAGGCCCGCGCGACCAGGCCGCGTTCGGGGTCCCGCACCCCCACCACCGCGGCCTCCTCGACGTCGGGGGAGGTGAGCAGTGCCTCCTCCACCTCGGCGGGGGCGATGTTGTAGCCGGCGGAGACGATCATGTCGTCGCTGCGCGCCTTGTACCAGAAGTAGCCGTCCTCGTCGCGCACGTAGGTGTCCCCTGTGTGGTTCCAACCATGGCGGACGTACTCGCTCTGGCGAGGGTCGTTCAGGTAGCGGCAGCCGACGGGACCGCGGACCGCCAGGTGCCCGGGTTCGCCATCGGGGACGGGGGTGCCCTTGTCGTCCAGGATCGTGGCGGTGAATCCGGGGACGGGCCTGCCGGTGGAACCGGGGCGCATGTGGTCGTCGGTGGAGGAGATGAAGATGTGCAGCATCTCGGTGGCGCCGATACCGTCGAGCAGCCGCACGCCGGTGGCCTCGAACCACTCCTGCCAGGTGGCGGCCGGCAGATGTTCTCCGGCGGACACGCACCGGCGCAGGGTGGACAGGTCGCGGTCGCCGCGACCGGCCGCCATGGCCCGGTAGGCGGTGGGCGCGGTGAACAGGATCGTGGCGCCGCGTTCGGTGACGGCGTCCAGCAGCGCTTCGGGGCGCGGTCGTTCCAGCAGCACGGTGGCGGCCCCGGCCCGGAGCGGGAAGATCAGCAGCCCGCCGAGTCCGAAGGTGAACGCGAAGGGCGGGCTGCCCGCGAACAGGTCCTCGGGTTCGGGCTTGAGCACCTGCTCCGCATAGGTGTCGGCGATGGCGAGCACGTCGCGGTGGAAGTGCACGCATCCCTTGGGGTCGCCGGTGGTGCCGGAGGTGTAGGCGACCATGCAGGCGTCGTCGGCGGCGGTACGCACGGCGGTGAACGGGGTGGGGTGGGCGTCCACCCGTTCGGTGAGGTCGTCGGGGCCCGGTCCCCCGTACACCAGGGTCGAGGGGGCGTCCTCCCCCACCTGTCGGGAGGCCTCGGTCAGATCGTCCAGGAAACGGGCGTCGCACAGCGCGTGGGCGACGCGGGCGGAGCGCAGGATGGTGGTGAGCTCACCGGCGCGCAGCACCGGAAGGACGGTGACGACCACGCCTCCGGCCTTGAGCACGGCCAGCCAGCAGGCGGCGAGCCAGGGCGCGTTGGGTCCACGCAGCAGTACCCGCTCCCCCGGCCGCAGTCCGCGTTCCTCCACCAGGACGTGGGCGATGCGGTCCACCCGGTCCCGCAGCTCTCCGTAGGTGAGCGTTTCGTGTTCGCCCACGACGCAGCGCCGGTCGGCGCCGTGGCGGGTGATGGTGCCGTCCAGGAGTTCCTCTGCGCAGTTGAGCCGTTCCGGCACGTCCAGTGGTTCGAGGAGCGGCCACTGCTCCGGGGGCGGCAGGTGGTCGCGGGTGAAGGTGTCCTCGTACGCGCTCGGGGTCAGGGGCGGTGGGAGCGGGTGGTCGGGCGACGGAGAGTGCGACATTGCTGGACCTCCGGGGACGGGGTGCGACAGCGGGCGGCGTGTCCGTGGTGACGGCTCGGTGTCGGCGCGTTATCGGCACAGTGTCACTTACATGTGGCGGGCGATGATCTGGCGCTGGACCTCCGAGGCGCCTTCGTAGATGCGGGGGGCGCGGACCTCCCGGTACAGGTGTTCCAGGAGGTGGCCCCGGTGCAGGGCACGGGCGCCGTGCAGCTGGACCGCGGAGTCGACCACGTACTGGGCGGTCTCGGTGGCGAAGAGCTTGGCCATGGCCGCCTTGAGCGTGACCTCGGGTCCGCCGGAGTCGTACTCTTCGGCGGCCGCGTACACCAGCAGGCGGGCGGCCTCGGTCCGCGTGGCCATCTCGGCGAGCGTGTGGGCGACGGTCTGCAGAGCGTTGAGGGGACCACCGAACGCACGGCGGCTTCCGGTGTGCTCCTTGGCGGCGTCCAGGGCGGCCCGGGCCATACCGACGGCGAACGCGCCGACGCTGGGGCGGAAGAGGTCCAGGGTGCGCATGGCCACCGAGAACCCCTGGTCCGGGGCGCCGACCAGGTCGTCGGGGCCCACCTCGACCCCGTCGAAGACCAGGTGTCCCAGGGCGTGCGGGGACAGCATCTCCAGGGAGTCACCGGACAGGCCGGGGCGGTCGGCGGGGACGCAGAAGGCGGTGACGCCTCGGGAACGGGCGCCCGGGGTGGTGCGGGCGAAGACGGTGTAGAAATCGGCGTCCGGCGCGTTGGAGATCCACGTCTTCTCCCCGTGCAGGCGCCAACCGTCGCCGACCGGCTCGGCGCGCAGCTCCAGGGCCGCGGCGTCCGAGCCCGCGTCGGGTTCGGAGAGGGCGAAGGCCGCCACCGCCCGACCCGCGGCGGCCTCGGGGATCCACTTCTCACGCTGTCGGTCGGTCCCTGATTGAAGGAGGGGGTAGGTTCCCAGCCCTTGGAGGGCCAGGGCGGTCTCGGCGTGGGTGTCGACGCCGGCCAGGTGTTCGCGGAGCAGGCACAGCCGGGTGGCGGGAGCCTCGCGCAGGGGTCCGTCGTCGGCCGTGCCGGGGAACAGCGCGGGCAGCAGCCCGCTCTCGCCCAGGCTCTGGAGCAGCGCCCGGTCGACGCGCCCCGGTTCGCCGGGGGAGGTGGTGTCGAGTTCGACCGCCCGGTCGGCGACCCAGCGGGCGAACTCGTGGTCGTTGTCGTTCGGCGGGAGCGCCATGGGCGACCTCGACTCTCTGGGATACGTGATCCGCCTCACTCTGACGATGCACCCATAACGTGACGGCCGTCAAGAGAGTGATATGAAGTTACCGGGAAAACGAACGTGACGGACGTGAAAGTCCGAGCACCACAGGGGGTCGCGAACATCGGCGGCTATCGTGTTCCCATGATCCCCAACAGCGACCGAGCAACCCCGGAGACCACCACCGACGCCGACCGCGTCCTGCGCCGCCCCCGGGCCCTGATCGTGTCGTTCTTCGGCACCTACGCCCGAGACGTGGGCGGGTGGATCGGGGTGGCCGACCTGATCGCGTTGATGGCCGGACTCGACGTCGACGGTCCCTCGGTCCGCTCGGCGGTCTCCCGGCTCAAACGCCGTGGGCTGCTGGTGTCCGAACGGCTGGGCGGGGCGGCCGGCTATCGGCTCTCCGACGAGGGACGTCGCATACTCGGCGAAGGCGACCAGCGCATCTTCGGGCACCGGGTGGCCCGCGCCGAGGACGGTTGGGTCCTGATGGTGTTCTCCGTGCCCGAGTCCGAGCGTCGCCGCCGGCACGCGCTACGGACCCAGCTGACCCGGTTGGGGTTCGGCACCACGGCCGCCGGGGTGTGGATCGCCCCCGCCCACCTCACCGACCAGGCGCGCGCCACCCTGCGCGAGCTGGACCTGGAAGAGCACGCGGAACTGTTCCACGCGACCCACCTGGATTTTCGCGACCTGACGACGTCCGTGGCGCGTTGGTGGGACCTTCCCGCGCTACAGGCGATGTACCGGGGCTTCCTCGACGAACACGAGCCGGTGCTGACCGCCTGGCGACGCCGGGGCACACGTCCGGAGCAGGGCCCGGAGCAGCGGGCGACGGCCTTCGCCGACCACCTGCGCGCGGTCGACTCCTGGCGAAGGCTGCCGTTCCTCGACCCGGGGCTGCCGCCCGAGCTGCTGCCCGACCGGTGGGCGGGCAGCAGGGCCGCGCGTGTCTTCTTCGACCTGCACGCCCTGCTGCGCGAACCCGCCCTGGAGCACGTGCGTACCACCGTCGCCCCCGGCGGTTGACGGCGGCGACAAGCGAACACCGCCTATTCGGTCGGTCCCGGGATGACGGCGTCGCAGACCAGCTCCAACAAGGCGCCGGGTTCGAACAACTCGGCCACGCCGAACAGCGCGACGGCCGGGTAGTGACGCCCCATGTGGGCGCGGTAGACCCGGCCCAGCTCCCGTCCCGAGACCCGATAACCGGGCACGTCGGTGGTGTACACGCACAGACGGACCAGGTGTTCGGGTGAGCCTCCACAGGCTCGCAGGGCGGTGACGACATTGGCCAGGGCGCCGTCGAACTGGTCGACCAGGGACTCGGCGGCCAGGCGCCCGTCGGGCCCGGAGGCGATCTGGCCCGCCAGGTGGACCAGGCGTCCCGGCGCGGGGACCACCGCGTGGGAGAAGCCCGGGTTGGGCCCGAGTTCGGGCGGGTTGACCAGCGTGTGCGGGGTGGGCGGCAGGTGCACGGGTTCCACTCAGCGTCCCTTCCATTGGGGGGTGCGGCGACCGGTGAAGGCGGCGTGGAACTCGGCGTAGTCCTCGCTGCGCATGAGCAACGCCTGGGTCATGGACTCCAGTTCGATGGCCCCGGACAGGCTCATGTCGAGCTCCCGGGACAGCAGGGCCTTGGTCTGGGCGTGGGCGAAGGAGGGTCCCCGCGCCAGACGTCCGGCGAGCCGTTCCACGGCGGTGTCGAGCCCATCGTCCTCCACCAGTTCGCTCACCAGACCGATCCGTTCGGCCTCATCCGACTCGACGGTGTCGCCGAGCATGAGGATGCGCGTGGCGTTGCCCAGGCCGACCATGCGGGGCAACAGATAGGCGGCGCCCATGTCGGCCCCGGACAGCCCCACCTTGGTGAACAGGAACGCGAAGCGGGCCGAGCGGGCCACCACCCGGAAGTCGGAGGCCAGGGCCAGCACCGCGCCGGCGCCGGCGGCCATCCCCTGGATCCCGGCGACCACGGGGATCGGGCATTCGCGCATCGCCCGGATCACCTCCCCCGTCATGCGGGTGAAGGCGAGGAGTTCGTCGGGGGCCATCTCCAGGGTGCGGCCGATGATCTCGTCGACGTCGCCACCGGAGCAGAAGGCACGGCCCTCGCCGCGCAGGACCAGCACGCGGGTGTCGTCGCGGTGCGGTAGTTCCAGCAACAGGTCCCGCAGATCGGCGTAGGCCTCGAAGGTGAGGGCGTTGAGCCGGTCCGGGCGGTTCAGGGTGACGGTGGTGACCCCGTCGACCTGTTCCAGGTCGAAGTGGTCCCACCGATCGGTGAGCGGCACTGAGCCGCGAAAGGCGCTCATCGTTGTGTGTCTCCTCCATCCAGGGTGAGGGACTGGCCGTTGACCGCCCCGGCCAGGGGGCTCGCCAGGTAGGTGACGGCGGCCGCCACCTCCTCGGGTTCGATGAGCCGGCCCAGGGGCGTGGACTCGGCGAGGGCGCGTTCGGCACGTTCGGGGTCGCGTCCGGTGCGTTCGGCGATGCGGGCCACCGAGTGTTCGGTCATGGGGGTGCGCACGAAGGAGGGACACACCGCGTTGACGGTCACGCCGGTGCCGGCGACCTCGTCGGCCACGGAACGGGCCAGGCCGAGGACGGCGTGCTTGGCGGCCGCGTAGGCGACGGTGTAACGGGTTCCGGTGTGCGCGGAGGTGGACGCGACGAAGACCACGCGCCCGTGGTCGCGTTCGAGCATGCCGGGCAGCAGGGCACGGGTCGGCAGGAACGCGGAGGTGGCGTTGGCGTCGATGTGGTGTCGCCACAGGTCGAGGTCGGTGTCGCGCAGTCGTGCGCTGTGCGCGGCGCCGGCGTTGTTGACCAGTACGGATACGGGGCCGAGCGCATCGGCCAGTTCGGACACGGCGGCCTCGTCGGTGAGGTCGCAGGCGTGGGTGGTGACGGGGTGTCCCCGTTCCCGAGCGTCGTCGACGAGCGCTGCGAGGCGGTGGGGGTCACGGCCGAGGGCGACCACCTCGTGTCCGGCCTCGGCGAGCGCGAACACGACGGCCCGTCCGATGCCACCGGAGCCGCCGGAGACCACGGCGAGCCGTTGGGAGTCAGCCATGGCGCGAACATATCACTCGACCATGACCGTCGTCACGGGTACGACATAAACCGGAATACCGGAGAGAGGAGCCACGCGTCCCGGCGTCGCGACCCGAAGACATGGGGCGAAGGCACGGACCGGAAGCACGGACCGGAGGCATAACGACGGCAGCGCCGACGGCCGGTGGCCGTCGGCGCTGCCGTGATCCGCTTCCGTTCGAGCACCGACGAAAGTCGCGCTGGCCCGGGACGAGCAGGAGTTCCCGGTTCCGTGCCAGTCGGGGTTCGCCCGTGCGAACCCCGACTGACGCGGTGTTAGAAGGCGGGACCGGCCTCGATGGCCGCGTCCACGGTCTCGGTGCGGGCTTCCTCGACCTGGTCCTCCAGGTCGGCCTCGTGGGCCTCGAACTCGGCGGTCACCTCGGCGGCCAGCGCGCGCATGGCGACCTCCTCGGTGACGATGCCGCCGCGGACCCGGTTGGCGTCGCCGATCTGGGCGGTCGGGCTGTTGTCGGTGGCCACCAGGTCGCCGCCGACGATGTTGTTGTCGATGTAGGCGCCACCGGAGATGCCGGTGACGGACAGGTCGCCGTCGACGTAGTTGACCGAGGCGCAGAAGCCGTCGGTCTCACCGTCGCCGACCGCGACCGGGCCGGAGCTGTCGCTGTAGGTGGCGTTGCCCAGGACCTCGCTGTCGCACAGGATTCCACCGGAGGCGGAGCCGTTGACGGTGAGGTCGCCGCGGACGACGCTGTCGTAGATGTCGGCGTAGACGACGCCGTCGGCGTTCACGCCGTCGGCGATGCGGCCGCCGTTGACGTAGAGCTCACCGGTGGTGGCGTCCACGGACGCGGCGGAGGCACCGACCACGTAGACGAAACCGTCGTTGGCGGAGCCTTCGGCGGCCTGGGCCCGCAGGGTGGCGACCGAGGTGCCGTCCTCCAGGTAGGTGCCGTAGGAACCGGAGTTGACCACGTCGCCGTCGACCGAGGTGTCGGAGGCGTCGAAGTAGGCGTCGCTGTCGACGGACACCTCACCCTCGATCGCGCCGGAGATGATGTGGAGGTTGGCGTTCTCCTCGACGGTGACGTCGCCCTGGATGACGGTGCCGTCCAGGAAGCAGCTCGCACCCGAGGGGACCTTCAGGTCGGTCGGCAGGGTGATCTCACCGCCGTGACCGGAGCACAGGGTGACCAGATCGGCCTGGGCGGGGGCGGCGATGAGGGTGACGCCGCCGATCGCCAGAGCCGCGGTCGCGGTGGACGCGGCGATCTTACTCCCGAGCTTCATGCGGGGGATTTCCTTTCGTCGTGACCGGTGGGGGCCGGACGCTCCTGATTCGAGTGCGGGAAGAGCGCCGTGTGACACCACAGTGAAAGTACCGATCAGCGACCGCTTTGGGAATACTTGTCCGAGGAAGATTCGCTTCCCTCCAGGTATCGACAAAGGAAACAGCCGAGGTGAGGCACGTGACGGTCATGGCACGTGTGCCCACGGGGGCAGGGGATCACCACGGTGACGCGGGAGCGGAAAAGGGCCGCCCGGTTCCCCGGACGACCCTTCCCCGACGTGCCACGACGCCCGTCGCGTGATCACTTCAGGTGGCCGTCACCGGTGACCACGTACTTGGTCGATGTCATTTCGGTGAGGCCCATCGGACCCCTGGCATGCAGTTTCTGGGTGGAAATACCGATTTCCGCACCGAATCCGAACTCGCCACCGTCCGTGAAACGGGTGGAGGCGTTCACCATCACCGCGGCCGAGTCCACTCGGGCCACGAAGTACCGGGAGGTGGCGAGCGAGTCGGTGATGATGGCCTCGGTGTGCTGGGTGGAGTACCTGCGGATGTGTCGCAACGCCGCGTCGACGTCGGGCACCACCCGCACTGCCAGGTCCATGGCCAGGTACTCGGTTCCCCAGTCCTCCTCCGTGGCCTCGACCACCGTAGCCTCGGTCGGGTGGGCCGCGGCGATCTCCAGTACCCGGGGGTCGCCGTGCACGGTCACACCCGCCGCGGCCAGGGACTCCAGCACCCGCGGCACGAAGGCGTCGGCGACCGCCTCGTGCACCAGGAGCGTCTCCGCGGAGTTGCACACCGAGCAGCGCTGCGCCTTGGCGTTGGTGGCGATGGCCACCGCCTTGTCCAGGTCGGCGTCGGCGTCCACGTACACGTGGCACAGGCCCTCGCCGGTCTCGATCACCGGAACGCTGGAGTCGCGCACCACGGCCTGGATGAGCGAGCCGCCGCCGCGCGGGATGAGCACGTCGACCAGGCCACGCGCGCGCATCAGCGCGGTGGAGGACTCACGGGTGCGCCCTGGGACCAACTGGATCGCGTCGACCGGCACCTCGGTGCCCTTCAGCGCGTCCCGCAGCACCCGCACGATGGCGGTGTTGGAGCTGTAGGCGGAGGACGATCCCCGCAGCAGCGCGGCGTTCCCGCTCTTCAGGCACAGTGCGGCGGCGTCGACGGTGACGTTGGGCCTGCCCTCGTAGATGATCCCGATGACACCCAGCGGCACACGGATCTGCCGTAGGTCCAGACCGTTGGGGAGCACCCCGCCGCGCACCGACTCGCCCACCGGGTCCGGCAGCTCGACGATCTCGCGCACGGCGTCGGCGATGGCCTCGATCCGCCGTGGGGTGAGGGTGAGCCGGTCGATCATGGCCGGGCTGGTGCCCTCGGCGCGGGCGCGCTCGACGTCCTCGGCGTTGGCCGCGACGATCTCGTCGGCCCGCTTGACCAGGGTGTCGGCGATCGCGGTCAGGGCGGCGTCCTTGGCCGCTCTGCTGAGCGTGGCGAGGTCGACGGCCGCGTCCTTGCCGCGTCGGGCTACGGCGTGGACCTCACGCTCGATGTCACTGTTGACTGTCATCTTCTGGCTTCCTTGCTCGGGAGGCCGCCCCGGCCGGTGGCGCCTGCGGCGTCGAAGGGCACCGTCGCCGGAGGGATTCCTTCCAGCGTATAGCGCCCGCTCGACCACCGCGGGAGTTGTCCACAGGCCGAGACGGTCCCGGGGTCGGAAGGGGTCAGCGCCAGCCGTAGCGGTCGCGCAGAACGGCGGCGACCTTCCAGAAGATGCCCTCGTCCATCACGGCGGCCTCGCGGCGGATGTCGTCCTCGTCGAACTCGAAGAGGCGGTCCACTCGCAGGTAGGAGTCGCGGCCCTCACGGTCCCAGGGGCCGGAGCCGATGGGCAGCCAGTCCTGGCGCTCGTGCTCGTCGGGGCGCTGGGAGGAGAGCATGAGGCCGTGCAGGTGACGGCCCTTGCGGCCGACCACCAGCATGGGTCGGTCCTTGCCTTGGGAGGCGTCCTCCTCGAAGGGCACCCAGGTCCACACGATCTCGCCGGCGTCGGCGAGCCCGTCCTTCTCCGGGGCGTAGACGAGCTTGGTGGCGTTGCGTCCGGTGGGGACCTCGCGGACGGCGCCCTCGTGCGGGTGGGAGTCACTGTGCTGTGTCGTGTGTTGGCTCACGCACCGCATCCTAGGGGCGGTTCGGGGCGGGCATGGTCACTCGGGTGGGTCCAGGTCGAGCAGGGCACGGAGCGCGCGGACGCAGTGGTCGGTCTCCTCGGCGAGCGCGCCCTCGCGCACCGGGGTCCGGTTCAGGGCGCGGTCCTCCACGTAGGCGGTCCAGGACCGGGTGGTGGGCGCGTGGACCTCGGACAGGTCCAGCAGGGCGCGTACGCGCTCCCCCATGGACGCGCGCAGGTCGGCGACGAGCGCGCCGTCGAGGGTGACCGGACCGCCGCCGAAGACCAAGGCCAGGTACGAGTCGCGTCTGCGCTCCACCTGTTCGAGGTAGCGCTCCACGAACTGCGCCACCGCGGCCCAGGGCTCCAGTCCCTCGTCGGGTGCGGTGTTGCGCAGTACCCGTCTGGCCGCCGCCGCGACGACTGCCTCGTGGAAGGCGGTCTTGTTGGGGAAGTAGTGGAACAGCAGCCCCCGGGAGATCCCGGCCTCCTTGGCGACCTCGTCGATCGCCAGTTCCTGGATGGGCCGTTCCACCAGCATCCGAAGGCCGATCCCGACCAGTTGGCGCCTGCGTTCGTCCTGGGTCATCCGCGTCCGCCGCGGTGCTTCCTCGCGCACGCTATTGAGCATTGCTCAACCAGATCGTAGTGTCAACGCCATGGACTTCGCACCCTCCGCGCGCGCCACCGACCCCATCCCTCGGGTACACGCGTTCATCGAGCCCGAGATCGACCCCGCCGATGCGCACCGCGGGGTCGTCACCCGCCTGGAACCGATGAAGCACGGAGCCCAGAGATGACCGCCCCCACCGGAACCGGCCGCAGGGTCCTGGTCACCGGCGGTGCCTCCGGGCTGGGCGCCGCCCTGGTCACGACCCTCACCGCCCGCGGCGATCGGGTGATCGCCGCCGACCTGGCCGAGACCGCTCCCGACGGGCTGCCCGCCGGCGCCGAATACCTGCGTCTGGACGTGACCTCCGACGACGACTGGGCTGCCGCCCTCGCCCACGTGGAGGAGCGCTGGGACGGCCTCGACATGCTCGTGAACAACGCGGGCGTCGCCGCGGGCGGGCGCATCGACTTCCTCACCATGGACGACTGGCGGTGGATCACCGAGATCAACCTGTTCGGCGCGGTCCGGGGATGCCGCACTTTCACCCCGCTGTTCAAGCGACAGGGCTCGGGACACATCGTCAACACCGCCTCCATGGCGGGGCTCGTCCACCCGCCGACGATGAGCTCCTACAACGCGGTCAAGGCCGCCGTGGTGGCGCTCAGCGAGACCCTCCAGCACGAACTCGCTCCGTACGGCGTGACCACCTCGGTGGTGTGCCCGTCGTTCTTCCGCACCAACCTCGCCTCCTCCCTCAGGGGCGGCGACCCGGCCGTGGAGGCCTCGGCGACCAAGCTGATCAACGGATCGAAGCTGAGCGCGGACGACATCGCCGCCCGGGTCGTCAAGGGCATCGACCGGGGCAGGCCCCTCATCCTGACCGACCGGGACGGGCGCGTCGCCCTGCGCGCCAAGCGCCTGCTGCGCCCCCTGTACGACCGCACGATGCGCCGCGTGGCCGAAGGCGTCCGCCGCCGCGTCGAACGGGATCAGACGAACCCCACGGAGAAGCACGCATGAGCAAGGGAACGATCATCATCACCGGGGCCTCGGCGGGCCTGGGCGCCGAGATGGCGCGTCAGTTCGCCGCCCTCGGCTACGACCTGGGACTGAGCGCCAGACGCACGGACCGGTTGGAGGCGCTGCGGGAGCAGATCGTCAGCGCGCACCCCGACCGTCGCGTGGTGCTCAAGGCCTTGGACGTCACCGACGACGAAGCCGTGTTCCGGGTCTTCGAGGAGATCGCGGCCGACTTCGGCACGGTGGACCGGGTGATCGTCAACGCCGGGCTGGGCAAGGGCGCGGCGTTGGGCAAGGGGCGCTACGACGCCAACCGTCAGACCGCCGTGACCAACTTCCTGGGGGCCCTGGCCCAGGCGGAGGCGGCCATGAAGATCTTCCGGGCCCAAAGCCGCGGCCACCTGGTGATGATCTCCTCGATGTCGGCGCTGCGCGGCATGCGCAAGGCCATGACGGTCTACGCCGCCACCAAGGCGGGCGTGGCCGCCATCGCCGAGGGTCTGCGCTCGGAGCGGGTCCCCGGTCTGGACGTGTCGGTGATCTACCCGGGCTACATCCGCTCGGAGATGAACGAGCACGTCCGGCAGAAGACCCGCTTCATGGTGGACACCGAGGTGGGTGTGCGTTCCATGGTGGCCGCCATCGAGAAGCGCAAGGTCAAGGCGTACGTCCCGGCGTGGCCGTGGGTGCCGATCGGGTTCGCGATGAAGCGCCTGCCCCTGTCCGTGGTCAGGAAGCTGTCGTGAGCGACGCCGAGGGATGATCCGTCGAACCGGACGTTGAGCCGCCCCGGCCTCGGGACCGGGGCGGTCTCACAGTTCCTCGACGGTCCGCATGATCCGGGCCCGCGCCTGGCCCCCTTCGGGGATCGGGAGCAACGGGTGGATGTGGACGGCGCCCTCCTCCTCGAACAGATGCACCTCTCCCCCGGCCCGGGTCACCTGGTCGTACATCCGGCGGGTGTCGGGCCAGAGCAGGTCGCGGGTGCCGATGTACAGGTCCATGGGCGGCAGACCGGCCATCGGCCCGTAGATGGGGCTCAGGCGGGGTTCGGTCAGGTCATCGCCGCCCGCCCACTCCTTGGCCGCCTCCATGAGCCCGACCGGGTTGAGCCAGGGGTCCGCGCCCTCGACCTCCAGGATGTCGGGGTTGGACATCGTCAGGTCGAGCCACGGAGAGATCAGGACCAGACGCGCCGGCTCGGGCAGGTCGACCTCCGGCAGTGTCTGGGCCAGGGCGAGGGCGAGCCCGCCGCCGGCGGAGTCCCCGGCCAGTAACGTGCGCGCCGGATCGACGTCCGCCATCAGTTCCCGGTACACCTCGTGCAGGAACCCGAAGGCCTCCCGGTAGGTGTGTTCGGGGGCCAGCCCGTAGATCGGCACCTCCACCCGACACCCGGCGTCGACCATGCGGGAGATCAGGACCCCGTGCCACCCGGAGATCTCGCTGACATAGGTACCTCCGTGCAGGTACAGCACGGCCTTCTCGGGTTCCCTGACGTCACGGGGCCGCACGGTGAAGGTGGAGAAGCCACCGACCTGCCGACGCGTGATCCAGTGCCGGCGGGTGAGCCAGAGCGGAGGGGACGGCTCGTCCTTGGGCTCGTGCATCCACTCACGAGCGCCCTCCACCGACCCCATGGGGCCCTTGCGTACCACCCGTAGCCCCAACGACAACAGGTGGGTCACCAGACTCGACATGGGAGTCACCCTCCTCAGGACGTTCCGCCCCAAAGCCTTTCACGGACCGGCGCCGACACCCCGGGAAGGGCGCACTCGGCGCGGAGAGATCTCGGACACTTCGGGCCGCCTCGTCAGAGCAGGACGAGGTCGTCGCGGTGGACCAGCTCCCGCTCGTAGGTGGGGCCCATCTCGCGGGCCAACCACCGGGTGGAACGGCCCATCAGGTCGGGGACCTCGGCGGCATCGTAGTTGACCAACCCTCGTGCGACCACCGTGCCCGACTCGTCACGCAGGTCCACCGGATCACCCGCGCTGAACTCGCCGTGCACCTTCACCACCCCGGCGGGCAACAGCGACGCCTTCTCCTCGACCACCGCCCTCACCGCCCCCGGGTCCAGGACCAGGCTCCCCCGGCCCGCGGTGGCGTGCGCCAACCACAACTGTCGAGCGGAGGGTCGGCGGCCGTCGGCCGGGGCGAAGAACGTACCCACCCTCTCCCCCGCCAAGGCGTCCCGAGCGTTGGCCGCCGAGGTCAGCACGGTGTGCACGCCGGCCTCGGTGGCGATACGCGCCGAGTCCACCTTGGTGACCATGCCACCGGTGCCCACACCACGTTTGCCGGTGCTGCCGATGTCGATGCCGTCGAGATCGGTGGAGCCCCGGACCAGGCGCACCACCGAGGTGCCCTCGTCGGCCGGGTTGCCGTCGTAGAGGGCGTCCACGTCCGAGAGCAACACCAGTGCGTCGGCGCGCATCAGGTGGGCGACCAGGGCCGCCAGGCGGTCGTTGTCACCGAACCGGATCTCGTGGGTGGCCACGGTGTCGTTCTCGTTGACGATCGGCACGGCGCCGATGTCCAGCAGGCGGCGCAGCGTGCGCTGGGAGTTGCGGTGCTGAACGCGCCGCATCATGTCCTCGACGGTGAGCAGGACCTGGGCGGCGGTGAGGCCGTGCCCGGCGAGTTCGGCGGTGTAGGAGGCCACCAGCAGCCCTTGACCGACACTGGCGGCGGCCTGCTGGGAAGCCAGGTCACGAGGGCGCCGGACCATACCCAACGGGGTCATGCCGGCCGCGACCGCACCGGAGGAGACCAGGATCACCTCCTGGCCGAGGGCGCGGCGCGCCGCCACCACCTCGACCAAGTCCCGGATACGGCCGGCGTCGATGAGTCCGTCGGGGGTCGTCAGTGAGGAGGACCCCACCTTGACCACGACTCTGCGGGCCTCGGCCACGGAACGGCGACCGGCCGCCTCCAAGGGTTCGATGTACTGGTGTCGGGTGTCTGCGCTGTGCACCACGAGGAGCTTTCCATCCGTGGCACGGCGCCCGGACGGGCGCCGTGCGCGTACCTGTGTGGGTTCGGCTGGTATGGAGCGGCCGGTCCCCGCGCGGGTCAGCCCAGCCGGGCGTCGGTTCCGCGCGGGCCCGACGGGACGGCCTCCGCGTCGAGCGAGTCGTCCCAGTCGAAGACCACCGAGTCCTCTTCGGTGCCGATGCGCACCTCGGCTCCCTGGGTGGCACCGGCCTTGGCCAGGGCCTCCTCGATACCGAGCTTGTTGAGTCGTTCGGAGAGGTAGCCGACGGCCTCGTCGTTGGAGAAGTCGGTCTGACGCACCCAGCGGGCCGGCTTGTCGCCGCGTACCCGGAAGACGTTGTCGCCCAGCGGGACCACCTCGAAGGGGGTGTCGCCGATGAGCTTGGGACGCAGCACGATGCGGGTGGGTTCGGCCACCGGCTCGTTCTTCCGGGCGGTGGCGACCTGCTCCCCGAGCGCGTAGGAGAGTTCGCGCAGGCCCTCACGGGAGGCCGCGGACAGCTCCATGACCTTGTAGCCGCGCTCCTCCAGCGTGGGACGGACCATGTCGGCGAGCTCGCGGGCGTCGGGTACGTCCACCTTGTTCAGGGCGACCACGCGCGGACGGTCGGACAGGTCGACACCGACCTGCTCCCCGTAGGCGGCCAGTTCGGCCTCCAAGGCCTCCAGGTCGCTGACCGGGTCGCGGCCGGGCTCGAAGGTGGCGCAGTCCAAGACGTGCAGCAGGGTGGAGCAACGCTCGATGTGACGCAGGAACTCCAGGCCCAGCCCCTTGCCGTCGCTGGCACCGGGGATGAGTCCGGGCACGTCGGCGACGACGTACTGGACGGAACCCGCCTCGACCACGCCCAGGTTCGGGATGAGGGTGGTGAACGGGTAGTCGGCGATCTTGGGCCGGGCCGCGGACATGGCGGCGATCAGCGAGGACTTTCCCGCGCTGGGGAAGCCCACCAGACCCACGTCGGCGATGGTCTTCATCTCCAGACGCACATCGACGTCCTGGCCCTCCTCGCCCTTGAGGGCGAAGCCGGGGGCCTTGCGCTTCTTGGAGGACAACGCGGCGTTGCCGAGACCGCCGTTGCCGCCCTGGGCCAACAACAGACGGGTGCCGTGACCCACCAGGTCGGCGATGACCTCACCGTCCGTCCTGGTGACCACGGTGCCCTCGGGCACGAACAGGACCATGTGCTCGCCGTTGGCGCCGGCCCGGTGACCACCCTGGCCGGGCGTTCCGTTCTGGGCCGTGCGGTGCGGCCTGCGCTGGTAGTCCAGCAGGGTCGCGGTCTGGGCGTCGACCTCCAGGATGACGTCGCCGCCCCGGCCGCCGTTGCCGCCGTCCGGCCCACCCAGCGGTTTGAACTTCTCACGGTGCACGGAGGCGCAGCCATGCCCGCCGTTCCCGGCCTTGACGTGCAAGACCGCCTCGTCGACGAAGTCAGGCATTGCTCTCCCCGTAGCTCATGGGCCACCGCCTCCTGGCGGAGCCGTAATACGACGTGCCACTCGCGCGATGCGCGCCGGTCCTCGAAGGGACTCTCCAGTGACAACGCCAAGGGCGGGCCAGTGTTCCCTGGCCCGCCCCGAAGAAACCGTCGTCGCGGCGCAGCCTAGACGGCGGCCGGAACGATGTTCACGGCCTTGCGACCGCGGAAGTTCCCGAACTTGACTTCACCCTCGACCAGTGCGAACAGCGTGTCATCGCCACCGCGACCGACGTTGGCGCCGGGGTGGAACTTGGTGCCACGCTGGCGGATGAGGATCTCACCGGCGGAGACGGACTGGCCACCGAAGCGCTTCACGCCGAGGCGCTTGGCATTCGAATCGCGACCGTTCTTGGTGGACGAAGCGCCCTTCTTGCTTGCCATTTCTCCAGGCCTCCTACTTCGCCGCGATACCGGTAACGCGCACCTGGGTGTGCTTCTGACGGTGACCCTGGCGCTTCTTGTAACCGGTCTTGTTCTTGTACTTCATGATGTTGATCTTGGGGCCCTTGGTCTCACCGAGGACCTCGGCGGTGACCGAGTAGCCGCTCAGCTTGTCCAGCTCGCTGACGACATTGTCACCGTCGACCACAAGGATGGGCTGCCACGTGAGGGTGGCACCGGTCTCATCGGAGACCCTGTCGATGTTCAGGACGTCGTCGACAGACACCTTCTCCTGTCGGCCGCCCGCTCGCACGATCGCGTACACCGGGGAACTCTCTTCCTGCTCGCTCAACGAATAATGCGCTCACTCATGACCGTGATGCCACGATCCACGAATCGCCTGTAGCGGGGCGCGGGGATCTGAGGGAAACAAACCCACCTGGTGGAGAGCACTGCGGTCTCGGGGCGCGCGAACACTTGGGGCGCGCCGACGCACCGTCCATCAGATTACCATCGCCCTGGTACGGACCCGCACAGTAGGTCCGGTCCGAACCCGGTCGTTACCGGGTCCGGACCGCGATTTCGTCCCGCCTGGTCCTCAGCCCGCGTCGACGGAGGAACCACCGGTCGGTGAGGTCACCGCCGTCTTGGTCCGCCGGGTACGACGGCGCTTGGGACGTTCGGTGGTGCCTTCGGCGTCACCGTCGGCGGGGGTCTGTCCGGCGTCGGCCGAGTCGGACTCGTCACCGTCCGCCTTCGCCTGCTCACCCTCACCGCTGTCGGCCTCGGCGGCCTTGCGGGTGGTGGTGCGCCGACGGGTCCTCTTGGCGGGGGCCTCCTCGACCGGGGTCTCCGCGGTCTCCGAAGAAGCCTCCGCCGCCGCGGGGGCGGCGTCGGCCGCCTGGGCCGCCTCCACCGTCTCCTCGGCCGCCTTCTTCGCCCTGGAGGGGCGCTTGCGGGTCCGCTTGGCGGGGGCCTCCTCCGCCGATCCGTCGGAGCCCTCGGCGCCGCCCTCGTCGGCGTTCACGGTCGGCTCAGCGGCCGCTTCCGCCATGTCGGCCTGAGCGCTCGTGGAAGCCTTGTCAGTGCCCTTGCGACTCCGGGTCCTCTTGGCGGGCTTGTCGTCCTGCTCCGCGGCGTCCTCGGCGATCTCAGCGGCCCGGCCGCCCTGATCGTTCTTGTCCGCGGGCTGCTCGGGCTTGTCGGACTTCTCCGCCTTGTCACCCTTGTCGGTGCTCGTGTCGGCCGCGGGCTCGGCGTCGCCCTTGCCCTTCTTCTTCTTACGACCGTTGCCGTTGCCGTTGCCGTTGCCACCACCGTTGCCGCCGCCCTTGTTCTCCACCGGTTCGGAGGAGAGCACCAGGCCACGGCCGTTGCAGTGGTCACAGTTGTGCGAGAACGCTTCGAGCAGGCCCTGGCCGACCCTCTTACGGGTCATCTGGACCAGCCCGAGCGAGGTGACCTCGGCCACCTGGTGCTTGGTGCGGTCCCGGGACAGGCACTCCAGCATCCGGCGCAACACCAGGTCGCGGTTGGACTCCAGCACCATGTCGATGAAGTCGATGACGATGATGCCGCCGATGTCGCGCAGCCGTAGCTGTCGGACGGTCTCCTCGGCCGCTTCGAGGTTGTTCTTGGTGACCGTCTCCTCAAGGTTGCCGCCCTGACCGGTGAACTTGCCGGTGTTGACGTCGACCACGGTCATGGCCTCGGTGCGGTCGATGATCAGCGAACCACCGCTGGGCAACCACACCTTGCGTTCGAGGGCCTTATTGATCTGCTCGTCGATCCGGTAGGCGGAGAAGACGTCGCCGTCCTCGGACCAGTGCGAGAGCCGCTCGGCGAGGTGGGGCGCCACGTAGTCGACGTACTCGTGGACGGTGTTCCAGGCCTCGTCTCCGGAGACGACCAGGCTGGAGAAGTCCTCGTTGAACACGTCACGGACGACCCGGATCGTCAGGTCCGGCTCGCTGTTGAGCAGGGACGGGGCGCTCGCCGACTTGGACTTGCGCTTGATGGAGTCCCACTGCTTGGTCAGGCGCGTGATGTCGCGCTCCAGCTCTTCCTCGCTGGCGCCCTCGGCCGCGGTACGCACGATCACGCCGGCGCCGGAGGGCATCACCTTCTTGAGGATCTGCTTGAGGCGGGCGCGCTCCTTGTCGGGGAGCTTGCGGCTGATACCGGTCATCGAACCACCGGGCACGTACACCAGGTAGCGGCCGGGCAGGCTGATCTGGCTGGTCAGGCGGGCGCCCTTGTGACCGACCGGGTCCTTGGTGACCTGCACCAGGACGGACTGGCCGGACTTGAGCACCGACTCGATCCGCTTGGGCTGGCCTTCCAGGCCGAAGGAGTCCCAGTTGACCTCGCCCGCGTACAGCACGGCGTTGCGGCCCTTGCCGATGTCGACGAAGGCGGCCTCCATCGACGGGAGTACGTTCTGCACCCGGCCCAGGTACACGTTTCCCACGTAGGAACGGTGCGTGGCGCGGTCGACGTAGTGCTCGACGAGGACGTCGTCCTCAAGGGTGGCGATCTGGGTGCGGTCGCCGATGCTGCGGATCACCAGGTCGCGCTTGACCGCCTCACGGCGGGCCAGGAACTCCGACTCGGTGACGATCGGGGCGCGGCGCCGGCCCTGCTCGCGGCCCTCACGGCGACGCTGCTTCTTGGCCTCCAGGCGCGTGGAGCCGCGGACCGCCTGGACCTCGTCCTCGATGGGACGTTCCTGGCGGGGCTCACGCACCTTGACCACGGTGTTGGGCGGGTCGTCCGAGGTGCTCTCACCGTTGCCGGACGAACCGGAACCGGAGCCGGAAGCGGAACCGGAACCGGAGCGGCGGCGACGCCGACGGCGCCGACGGCTGCTGCCGTGTTCGTCATCGTCGTCGGAGTCGTCATCGGAATCGGCGGACGTCTCGTCCCGCCCCTTGCCGGCCTTGGTGTCGGTGCCCCTGGTGTCCTTGTGGCGCTCTTTGGCACCGCCTTCGTCGGACTCGACGGCGTCGGTGTCCTCCGAGTCGTTCTCCTCGGGGCCTCGCGAGCGGCCGCGGCCACGGCCGCCCCGGCGACGGCGGCGACGGCTGGGGCGCTCATCGGTACCGGTCTCCTCAGCGGGGGCCTGCGCCTCCGCGTCGGAGTCGTCTCCGGTCTCCTCGTCCCTGGTCTCGACGGCCTTGCGGGCCTTGGCCGGGACGTTCTGTTGGGCGACCGGAGGCTGGAAGAGCATGCCACCGGGCGGGGAGAAGACGGCCCCCGTGGTCTCGGTGGCGCTCTGCTGTTCCTCGACCTCGTCCTCGACCTCGACCGTGTCCGGGGCGGGAGCCTCGACGGTCTTGGGCGCGCGGGTGCGCGTGCGGGAACGGGTACGACCGCGGGAGGAGCTCTCCTCGGCGTCGGCCTTGTCGCCGGCGGATCCCCTCGTGGGGGCGCTCTCTCGGGCCGAGTCGCGCGAGGTATCGTCCTCGGCCGCCGTTCGGGTGCGCCGACCACTGGTGGCGGCTGGAGCGTCCTCCGGCCGACCCGCGGCGCGGACCGTGCGCTTGCGCACCGGCGTGCGCGAGGAGGTATTGACCGTACCGCCCTCACCGGAACCGGCCGCCTTGGTACTCGGCGTGGTCGGTGGGGTGAAGACGTCCGCGGGTTCGGGGGGTGGTCCGGCCGCGCGGCGAGCGCCCTTGGCGGGCGCGGGTGTGGTCACCCGAACCCCGCCGTCCCCCGCTGGGGGCGCCACCGCCGTGTTCTCGGTTGTTTCAGTTGTAGCCGCGGTGCCGTCGGCACCGCTCTTGGGCTCGTTGTCGAGCATCCGGGCGGTCTCCCGTCAAAGTTCTCGGGCGCGCCGTCGGCCGCGTACGGTCCGACGCTGCGGCTCGCGAGAACTGTCGTCGCTGTGTCAGCGCCGGCGACACCTGAGTGTCGCCGGGGCAAAGTTCTGTGGTTTCGCCCATGTACCCCGCGTTGGAATCGCTCATAGGTGCGATCCCGTCATGGGCGATGACGGCCGTGCTGCCCGAGTGCGTCGATCGTTCGTCTCATCGTGTGCGGACCCGGTGCTCTCTGTGGTGGGAGCTTCGGGTCGGTCCGCGTCGAACGGGTCGGCGATCGCACCTGTCACCTCGTTCAGCGGCCCCTGCGCCAGCCGGGTCATCATGGGTGATGACGGCGGCGCGAAGTCGGCCACGTGGCGAAGGCCGGTCAGCACGTCGTCTGGTCGAACAGCAGGTGTCGTGTGCCGTACGACCATTCGAAGTATGGCATATGTCGTGTGTCGCTCCCCTGGGGCGCGCCCGTGGGGACCGTCGCACACGTCGATACCGAGTACAGCCGGGCGGGTGTCGAAGCGGCGTCGGCCCTTCTTCGTCATCCGTTCCACCTCGACGCTTTCGGCGGCCAGGTAGTCGGCCACCGCCTTGGCGGCGTCGTCGGGGTCGACGTCCGCCATCTCCACGCGCCATACGGAGGCCTGAAGCCGGTCGGCCAGGCCCGGTGTGCGGGCCTCGACGACCTCGAGTACGTCGATCCCGTCGGGCATGGCCGCGTCGATCGCGTCCCTGACCTGTTCGGGCCGACACTCCTGGGCCATGGTGAGCTCAAGATACTCCGCCTCGCTGGCGACCCCTGTGGGAGCCGCACCGGTGTAGGAGATCTTGGGATGTGGTGAGAAACCGGCGGAGAACGCCACGGGTAGGGAGGCCCTGCGTAGGGCTCTCTCCAGGGACCGGGCGATGTCACGGTGACTCGCGAATCGCATACGTCCACGTTTGGCGTAGCGGACACGGAGCCGTTGGCCGGGTTTGGCGGTGGAGGGTGAGGTGGTGCCCTCATGTGCGGGGGGCAGCTCAGCTCCTTTCCTCATGCCCCCTGTGTACGGGCCGTCGATGGCGACCCGAAGGGGCTGTTCCTCAGTCCTGTTCAGCGTACGGTGCGCCGTGGTGCACATGCGCCAACAGGACTACGCATACCGGTTCTTGCCCCGCTGACCTGGAATCGAAAAGTCTCGAACCGATTCCGGGCGGTCATCCGAACCGGCGTTCACCACCTGAACACGAGGGCTCGGGAAAAAAATCCAAAGAAAATCCGCAACCGATGGCAACCCATCGGAGCGCCCGGGAGTCTTACTTCACGTAGGGCCCGGCGCGAGCGGGGCGCCGGGCCCTACACCTTCCTCCCCGGGAGACTTCGGCCCCACGGAACGCGACGCGGACACGAAGGACGCGAGCACACCGCAGGGCGAAGACACCCGGAGCGCGAATTTTACTCCTTCACCCCAGGACACACCAGTGCCCTGGGGTTCTTTGTGTCCCACCAGGCGCGCACGACTCACCGCTCATGCCCCACGCGGGCGCACCGGGGTCCGGAACGGCACCCGTGCGCCCGCGTGGGCCCTCATCCGCACACGCTGGTCAGATGACGGTCAGTGGCAGCGTCGAACGGCCCTCGGCCGGGTCGTTGATCTGGATCTCGGTACCCATGCTGGGACACACCCCGCAGTCATAGCAGGGGTTCCAACGGCAGTCGTCGATCTCCAGCGAGTCCTCGCCGTGCAGGGAGTCCTGCCAGTCCTGCCAGAGCCAGGACCGGTCCAGCCCGGCGTCCAGGTGATCCCAGGGCAGGACCTCGTCCTCCTCCCGATCACGGGTGGTGAACCAAGCCAGGTCCACGCCGGTGCCGGCCAGACCGATCTCGGCCGCCTTCTCCCAACGGTCGTAGGAGAAGTGCTCACTCCACCCGTCGAAGCGGCCGCCTTCCTCCCAGGCCTGTTCCACGATCCGGCCCACGCGACGATCGCCCCGGGACAGCAGCCCCTCGATGATCGATGGTCGTCCCTCGTGGTAGCGCAGACCGATCGACTTCCCGTACTTGCGGTCGCCGCGCAACCGGTCCCTCAACTTGCGCAGCCGGGCGTCCACGTCCTCGTGGGAGGTCTGGCCGACCCACTGGAACGGCGTCTGTGGCTTGGGCACGAACCCGCCGATGGAGACCGTGCAGCGGATGTCCTTGCGTCCGGTCACCTCGCGGCCGGTCCGGATGACCTCGGTGGCCAGGTCGGCGATGGCCAGGACGTCCTCGTCCTCCTCGGTGGGCAGCCCGCACATGAAGTACAGCTTCACCTGACGCCACCCGGCCGCGTAGGCGGCGGTGACGGTGCGGATGAGGTCCTCTTCGGTGACCATCTTGTTGATCACGCGACGCATGCGCTCACTGCCGCCCTCGGGTGCGAAGGTCAGTCCGGAACGGCGGCCGTTGCGGGTGAGTTCGTTGGCCAGGTCGATGTTGAAGGCGTCGACCCGGGTGGAGGGCAGGGACAGGCCGGTGTTGGTGCCCTCGTACTCGTCGGCGAGGTTCTTGGCGATGTCGCCGATCTCGCTGTGGTCGGCGCTGGACAGGGAGAGCAGCCCGACTTCCTGGAAGCCGGAGTTGCGCACCCCCTCCTCGACCATCTTCTGGACGGTCTCCTGGTTGCGTTCGCGTACCGGCCGGGTAATCATCCCCGCCTGGCAGAAGCGGCAACCGCGGGTGCAGCCGCGGAAGATCTCCACGCTGTAGCGCTCGTGCACGGACTCGGCCGTGGGCACGATGGGCTTCTTGGGGTAGGGCCACCGGTCCAGGTCCATCACGGTGTGCTTCTGCACCGTGCCGGGTACCCCCGGACGGTTGGGCGTGTAGGCGGCGATCCGACCGTCGTCGTGGTAGGTCACGTCGTAGAAGCGGGGAACGTACACCCCACCGGTCGCGGCCATGCGGAGCAGCAGCCCATCGCGCCCGCCCGGTTCGCCCTCCTCCTTGAATTCCCGGATGATCTCGGTGACGGCCAGGGTGATCTCCTCGCCGTCGCCCAGCACCACCGCGTCCAAGAAGTCCGCGATGGGTTCGGGGTTGAAGGCCGCGTGCCCACCGGCCAGGACGATCGGGTCGGCCTCGGTGCGGTCGGTGGAGCGGCGTGGGATGTCGGCCAGGTCCAGCGCGGTGAGCATGTTGGTGTAGCCCATCTCGGTGGCGAAGCTCATCCCGAGCACGTCGAAGGCGCGCACGGGGCGGTGTCCGTCGACCGTGAAGAGCGGGACGCCGTGCTCGCGCATCAGCTTCTCCATGTCCGACCAGACGGCGTAGCCGCGTTCGGCCAGGACCCCCTCGCGTTCGTTGAGGATCTCGTACAGGATCTGCACGCCCTGGTTCGGCACGCCCACCTCGTAGGCGTCCGGGTACATCAGTGCCCAGCGGACCTGGGTGTCGTCCCACTCCTTGACCACGGAGTTGAGCTCACCGCCCACGTACTGGATCGGTTTGCTCACCCGACTCAGCAGGGGTTCGAGACGCGGAAAGAGACTTGCGACGGACATGGTGTAGGCCTTCGATCGGCGGACATCGTGTCTGCCCGGCACCTGGGCCGGATACCCGCGGGGTCGTTGTTGCTCACGCGCGGTGGATCTCCCAGGTTACCGTCGCGGCGGCTCTCCGACCCGTTTTCCACAGGCCGGTTCGTCCGGACCCCTGCCCGTGGTGAGGCCCTGGTCGAAAGGGCTCAGTACTCGAAACCGCGATCGCGGGAGTTGACGCCCAGCACCAATCCCAGGGCGAGCATGTTCCCCATGATGGCGGTGCCGCCATAGGACACGAACGGCAGCGGCAGACCGGTGACCGGCAGGACCCCCAGGCACATACCGATGTTGATCAGTCCCTGGAATCCGAACCAGGTGGCCACTCCCACGCACAGAATGCGCGGGTAGGGCAGGTCGCATCCCAGGGCGACGCGCAGGATCCGCCAGATGACCACGCCCATCAGCACGATGATCACCGCGGCACCGACGAAACCGAGTTCCTCGCCCGCCACGGTGAAGATGAAGTCGGTGTGCTGCTCCGGCACGAACCGGCCGTGGGTCTGTTCGCCCTGGAACAGGCCGGTGCCGTCGAACCCACCGGACCCCACCGCGATGAGGGCCTGCGCGGAGTTGTACCCGGAGCCCTGCGGGTCGGAGGCGGGGTCCATCAGGGTGGCGATGCGGTCGACCTGGTAGGGCTCCAACATGTCGAACCACCACACGGCGAAGGCACCGGCGGCCCCCGCCGCGAGCATGCTCCCCACCCACGCCAGGTGCGCCCCCGACAGGGTGAGCATGCCGAGGAAGATCGCGCACAACACCAGGGTGGTTCCCAGGTCGGGTTGGAGCATGACCAGGGCCAACGGGATCGCCACGAACAGCAGGCACAGCAGCACGTCGCGGCTCATCGGCCGTGTCTCGCCGTCCCGGGGTTCGCCCAGGAAGGTGGCCAGGATCAGGATCAGTCCGACCTTGGCCAGTTCGCTGGGCTGGAACTGGAATCCGGCGATCACGAGCCAGCCCCGCGAGCCGTTGATGACCGCACCCAGTGGGGTGAGCACCAGGATCAGGGCGATGACCGTCACCGCGTAGGCGATGGGCGCGTAGGCGCGCACCGTCCGATAGTCGATCGTCGCCACCACCAGGCACACCACCCACGCCACCCCCAGGTGGGCCAGGTGGCGCAGGAGCGCGTCGACGGAGTCGCGAGGGTCGCCACCGTCACCGGGCAGCGTCGCCGACCACACCAACAACGCCCCGATCACTCCCAGGACGAGCACGGAGACGACGAGGACCCAGTCGAGGCGTCGAGCGTTCCCCGCGGCGTCGGCCGCCCTGCGGCCCAGGTTCCGCCCCCGAGACGTCCCCGCGTACGTGTCCATCAGGGCTCCAGAGGGTCGATGGAACCGTCCGAGCGAACGGTGGGCAGGTCGGAGTGGGGCTTGCCGTCGGGCAGTAGTTCCTTTCCGTCCCCGATCCCGTAGATGGCCTCGTAGATCTCGCCGGCGATGGGCGCGGCCGTCTCGCCACCGGTACCGCCCTGGGAGACCAGGACGGCCACCGCGTACTGCGGATCGTCGGCCGGCGCGTAGGAGGCGAACCAGGACGACACCTGGCGCTGCTCGGCGTCGGCGCTACCGGTCTTGCCCGCTACGGACACCTCGTCCTGCGGGAAGTCGCCGAAGGCGCCGCCACCGGTACCCGTCTTGGTCACCTCGGTCAGCGCCTCCTGCAGGTAGCGAAGGGTCTCGTCGCTGACGGGAAGCTCGCCTTTGACCGTCGGTTCGATGGGTTCCACGTCGGACCCGTCCGCGGAAACCAGGGCCTTGGCCACACGCGGCTCGTACAGGGTGCCGCCGTTGGCGATGGCGGCATAGGCGGAGGCCAGCTGCAACGGGCTGACCAGGACGTCGCCCTGGCCGATGGAGAAGTTGACGGCCTCGTTGGCACGCCACTCGAAACCCTCGACGCAGTGCTCGTGCGCGAGCCGCTGGAGGTAGGAGGCGTGTGCCGGATTGGTCTCGGCGATCTCCGGGTACCCATCGTCGGCACGGGCACAGTTGCCCTCCCGGGTCTCCTCCCAGAAGGTGCGCTTCCACTCGCGGTCGGGGATGCGACCGCCGGTCTCGTAGGGCAGATCCACCCCGGTCGGCGAACCGAACCCGTAGCCGCGGGCCATCTCGGCCATCGCTTCCTTCGGCTCACCGTCGGGGTGCAGGCCACCGTCCTGTTGCCACATCTGGTAGCCGAAGTTGTAGAAGACGGTGTTGCAGGACTTGACGATGGCCTGTTTCAGGCTGATGCTGCCCTGTCCAGCGCCCGCGTAGTTCTCGTAGGACTGCCCGGCCAGGCTGACCGAACCGGGGCAGGAGTAGCTGTCGTGCAGCGAGTAGCCGTTCTCGACCGCCGCCGACATCGACGACACCTTGAAGGTGGAGCCGGGCGGGTAGGTGCCCTGGACGGCTCGGGAAAGCAGAGGTTCGCCCGCTTCCTCGCTGAGGATGTCGTCGAAGGTCTGCTGGTCGATCCCGCCCTGCCAGATACTCGGGTCGTAGGTGGGCAGGCTCGCCATGGCGACGACTCCGCCGTTGGTGACGTCGAGGACCACGGCGGCGCCGGAGTCGGCCCGGTACTTGGGTCGCGCGCCCTCCATGCCTCGGGCGAGCGCCTTCTCGGCGGCCTTCTGCACCTCGACGTCCATGTGGGTGACGATGTGGCGGCCGGCCACGGGCAGTTCGTCGGAGATCACGTCCATGACCTCGCCGTGGTTGTTCACGCCCAGGGTGCGCAGACCGGCGGTGCCGCGCAGTTCCTGGTCATAGACGGCCTCCAGACCGTCGCGGCCCACCTGGTCGATGCCGGTGAACCGGGTGCGCAGTTCCTCTCGTGCGTCGAGTTCCTCCTGGGTGACGGGCTGGAGGTAGCCGAGCATCTGTCCGGCGTGCTCGCCCTGCGGGTACTCGCGCGAGGCCTGGGCCTGGGCGGTGATGCCGGGAAAGTCCTCGGCGCTCTCCATGATCTGCAGTGCCACCTGGCCCTCGATCCCCTCCGCGAGGGTGACGGGCTGGTAGGGCGAACCGGGCCAGCAGGGGCGCTCGACCTCGGGACTGCACAGCCGAACGCGCTGTTGGAGTTCCTCCACGGGGATGTCGAGAACCTCGGCCAGGTTCGTCAGGACCTTCTCACCGCCGTCCTCCATCCCCTGGAGTTCGTGGTAGTCGGCGGAGACGACGAGTTCGGTGCGGTTGTTGACCAGAGGACGGCCGGACGAGTCCAGGATCTGGCCTCGGGTGGCCGGCACGACCAATTGCTGGTGGTGGTTGGCCACGGCGAGCTCACGGTAGTGATCGGCCATGGGCACCTGCAGGTACCACAGGCGGCCCACCAGAGCGGCGAACATGAGCAGCACCATGAACTGAACGAGGAGCAGACCGGCCCGGCCGAGTCTGCGGCCGGGGAGCGTGGGGTCGACGGGCGGCTTGCGCACGATGTCACCACCCGCCTACGGAGATCGGCCCCTGGATGGTCGCGAAGTCCTCCCCGGTGAGCATCCATCGCACGCCCAGGACCGGCAGGGTGACCAACGGGGCGACCAGGGTGGTCGCCAGGGTGCCGATTCCGACGTTGGCGGCCACCGAGCCCACGGTCACGTGGGCGTCGCCCATGACCAGCCCGATGAACGCGTACCCGAGTCCTACGATGAGAGAGCCCGCGACCACGACGCCGAGGGCGGACCACCGAGAGATCCGGCCGCCGGCCGAACCTCCCAGACCGGTGTTGGCACGCAACAGGGCCACCAGGTAGGCGGCCACGCACAACACCAGGGCGTAGCGGCCCATGGGGTGCTCGGCGGGCGGCATGACGTCCATGGCCAGCCCGGCCGCGAAACCGCAACCGGCGGCCGCGGCGGGGCTCGTGGTCAGGGCGACCGCCACGACGGCGGCCAGCACCAGGTCGGGACCCGACCCCCAGTCGAAGGGGAGCCGGTTGACGATGGTGGCCTGGACGAGCACCGCGACGGCCACCATGAGCAGGGTTATGACGGACCTCATTGGTCCCCCTCCGGTTCGGGCTTGGGCGGCAGAAGGGAGTCGCGCGGGTCCTCGGACGGACCCTTGACGACCACTCCCACCACGTCCAGGGCGGCGAAGTCCACCGCCGGGGTGATCCGGGCGATCCGGCTGAGCGCGCCGGGCGCCACCTCTACCTCGTCGACGGTTCCGATGGGCACCCCCGGCACGAAGGGCGCGCCCTCGTGCGAGCCGAGCGTGACCACCCGGTCGCCCTGGTCGATGGGCGCCTCCAGGTCGAACAGTTCCAACGTCATGTCGGCCTCGGGGCCACCGGGAACGCTCCCCCCGGTGATCGCGCCGATCTTGCGGGACTCCTCCAGGCGGGCGCCGACCGAGGAGTTGACGTCGGTGGCGAGTTTGACGGTGGCGGTGCGCGGACCGGCCTCGATGATCCGTCCCACCAGACCGTCGCCGTTGACCACGGTCATGTCCGTTTCGATACCGGAATCCGTGCCGGCGTCCAGGGTCGCGGTGTGCGCGTAGCCGCGCGCGGTGGTGCGGGTGACCGCCTGGGCCGGAACGACCTCGTAGGCGCCGAGGCCGGACAGGTGCAGCATGTCGTCGAGCTTTTCGGCGCGGTGCTCATCGATCCGGGCGGCCTGGAGTTCGGACTCCAGTTCGGCGTTGGCGTCCTCCAGTTCGCCGATGCGGTCGGCCGCCTCCGGACCTGCGCTGAACCCTTCGTGGACACGGACGAACGGCCCGGAGACCAGACCGACACCGGCGGCGACGGGCGCGAAGACCAGTTCGCCACCGCTGCGGGCGATCGAGGTGACCGGATCACCGCTGGGACGCGCGTCGACGACCAGCAGGACCAGAGCGACCGCGACCAGCACCGCGAGGACCAGCCGGGACCGCGTGGTGTCGCTCAGCATGTCAACGCCGCCGTTCCGGGACGAGGACCTGGTGCAGGCGCTCGTAGTTCTCCACGCAGGTGCCGGAGCCGATGGCCACCGAGTCGAGCGCGTTCTCGGCGACGTGGATGGGCATTCCGGTCTCGTGGAGGAGTCGTTCGTCCAGGCCGCGCAGCATCGCGCCGCCCCCGGTCACGGCCACTCCGCGGTCCATGATGTCGCCGGACAGTTCCGGCGGGCACTTGTCGAGGCTGGTGCGGACCGCGTCGATGATCGCGATGACCGGTTCCTCGATGGCCTGGCGCACGTCGGACTCCGACATCACGATGGTCTTGGGCAGACCGCTGACGAGGTCGCGTCCACGCACCTCGGCGTGCAGCTCCTCCGCGCCGGTCGGGTAGGCGGAGCCGATGGCCACCTTGAGCTCTTCGGCGGTGCGCTCCCCGATCATCAGGGAGTACTCCTTCTTGACGAAGGTCATGATCGCCTCGTCGAGCTCGTCACCGCCCACCCGGATGGACTGGGAGGTGACGATGCCACCCATGGAGATGACGGCGACCTCGGTGGTGCCACCGCCGATGTCGACGACCATGTTTCCGGTGGGTTCGTGCACGGGCAGCCCGGCGCCGATCGCGGCGGCCATGGGCTCCTCGATGATGTAGACCCGCCGGGCCCCCGCCTGGTAGCCGGCCTCCTTGACGGCGCGGTGTTCGACGGAGGTGATACCGCTGGGCACCGCGACGATGATGCGGGGCTTGGCGAAGTGGCGGCGGCGGTGGATCTTCTGGATGAAGTAGCGCAGCATTCGCTCGGTGACCTCGAAGTCGGCGATGACGCCGTCCTTGAGCGGTCTGATGGCGGTGATGTTGGAGGGCGTGCGCCCGATCATCTGCTTGGCCTCGATACCGACCGCCACGATCTTGCCGCTCGATGTGTTGAGCGCGACCACAGAAGGCTCGTTCAGTACGATTCCGCGCCCGCGCACGTACACCAATGTGTTGGCGGTACCCAGGTCGACGGCCATGTCCCGGCCTAGAAATGCAAGGTTGTTCGGCATGTAACGTCCTCAGAGGCGCCGTACAGGCGTGGAAGCGCGGACGACCATACGTAGTCGTTCCGGCACGTTATGTATGCAGTCCCCCGTATCGTAACCCTCGGCACTTAGCCCGTTACGCAAACACACCGATTCGTTGCTCCCGCACCGGACATACGGCACGGAGAACACCACCGAACACCCCGGAAACGACGAACGCGCCCCCGAAGGGACGCGTCACGTCGATACTCGTCGGCCCCGAGGGGCCGCGCCGGAACCCTTACAGGTCCGGGAAGAAGAGCTTGATCTCGCGCTCGGCCGAGTAGGTCGAATCCGAACCGTGCACGATGTTCTGCTGCACCTCCAGGGCGAAGTCGCCGCGGATGGTGCCCGGGGACGCCGTCACCGGGTCGGTGGCACCGGCCAGGGCGCGGAAGGCCTCGATGGTGCGCTCACCCTCGACCACCATGGCGACCAGCGGGCCACCGGTGATGAACTCCACCAACGACTCGAAGAACGGACGCTCGGCGTGCTCCTCGTAGTGCGTCTTGGCGGTGTCGGCGTCGAGTGTGCGCAGCTCCATGGCGACCAGGTTCAGACCCTTGCGCTCGATGCGCGAGATGACCTCGCCGACGATGTTGCGGCGGACGCCGTCCGGCTTGATGAGAACGAGAGTGCGCTCCACGTGCGTTTCAACTCCTCACTGGACCCCCGCGCGGCACAGGCGGGGCCGAAGCCCTCGGCGAGGCTGCGCGCGGTGGGGTGTACGGGTGTGCGTCCGGGACCGGGAGATGAGGGATGGCCCGCTCGGCGAGGCCCCTGGACCCGCCCGGACGTGCGTCACACTATCGCGTTTGCGGCCCCGACGACGCGGTGGTCACATCGTCGCCACCGGAACCGCCCTCGTTCTCCAAGGCCTCGGCACGCGCGTCCTGGACCGCTCGCATCTCGTCGGTCCGACGGCCCAGGATCACCCCGGTCACCCACAGGGACACGAACACGATCGCGACCAACAGAGCGCCGCTGACCATGAACGAGCTGAACAGGAAGGCGGCCTGCAGACCCCAGGCGGCGTAGTGCGCCCAGGTGTGCTTCTGCAACCCGGACAGCAGCAGCGCGGCCACGGCCATGCCGCCCCACACCCCGCCGGCGAGGGAGGGGTCCACCCCCTCCAACTGGATGGCGATGGGGATCGCCAGACCGATCACCACGGCCTCGAACACGAGCACTACGGCACAGACTATGCGCACGGCGTTTCCCTTCGTAGGAGCATCGTGTCGCCCGCTAACCGCCGGCGCCGCGCAGCAGGTGCACGGCGTCTCCAGAGGTGACCACGGAACCGGTGACCAGCACACCGACCCCACCGAACTCACCTTCCGCCTCCGCCAGGGCCACGGCCCGGTCGATGGCGTCGTCGAGTCGGGGAGCCATGTGCACCCGGTCCTCACCGAAGATCTCTTCGGCGAGCACGGCCAGCCTCTCCGGTTCGAGGGAACGCGGCGAGGAATTACGGGTGACGACGATCTCGTCGAGCAGTGGTTCCAGGGGATCCAGAATCCCCTCGACGTCCTTGTCGGCCATGATGGCCACCACACCGATCAGCCGGGAGAAGGTGAAGGCCTCCTCCACCGCGGCGACGGTGGCGGTCATACCGGCCGGGTTGTGTGCGGCGTCGGCGATGACGGTCGGGCTGGTGCGCACGACCTCCAGACGCCCGGGTGCCTCCAGCTCCGCGAAAGCCTCGACGACGATCCCGGGATCGAGCCCGATGGCGTCCTCGGATGCGGAGAAGGCCTCGACGGCGGCGATGGCGACGGCGGCGTTGCCGGCCTGGTACTCGCCGAACAGCGGCAGGAAGAGGTTGTCGTAGGTCCCGGTGAGGCCCTTGATGACGAGCTGCTGACCGCCGACGGCCACCTCACGGGAGGTCACCCCGAACTCCAGGCCCTCACGTGCGACGGTCGCGCCGACCTCGGCGGCGTGCCGGAGCAGGACCTCCGCGGCGGGCAGCGGCTGCTGCGCGACCACCGCGACGGAGTCGGGTTTGATGATGCCCGCCTTCTCCTCGGCGATGCCGTCGAGGGTGTCGGGCAGGTACTCGGTGTGGTCGATTCCGATGGGTGTCACCACCGCGACGTCTCCATCGACGACGTTGGTGGCGTCCCAGGTGCCGCCCATGCCGACCTCCACCACGGCGACGTCCACGGGGGCGTCGGCGAAGACGGCGTAGGCCATGACGGTGAGGACCTCGAAGAACGACAGCGGTGCGTCGTTCATCGAGTCCGCCATCTCGATGTAGGGGCGGATATCGTCGTAGGCCTCGACGAACTGCTCTTGGGAGACGGGCTCACCGTCGACGACGATGCGTTCGCGCATCGTCCGCAGGTGCGGGCTGGTGTAGCGGCCCACGCGCAGGCCCCGTCCGCGTACCAGGGCGTCGATCATGCGCGCCGTGGACGTCTTGCCGTTGGTCCCGGTGACGTGGATGACCCGGAAGTTGCGCTGCGGATCGCCCAGGAGGTCCAGGATGGAACGGACCCGATCCAGGCGTGGATCGATGTCGGTCTCCGGGGTGCGGGAGAGGATCTGCGTGGTGACCTCGGCGTAGCGCTCATCGGCGCTTTCGCCGCTCACGGGGTCTCGTTGATCGGGGTGTACACCCGCGTCAGTGTACGCGGCCCCACCTGGGCTCGGGCTCGGGGTCGACCGTGCGAAGCCCGACGTCACCGCGACCATACTTGGGGTATGCCAAGCCTTGACCCCTTCTTCTCCGAGTGGGCCGGTCGCGCCCCCGGACAGGCCCGGAGCCTGGACCGGGCGACCGCCCTGCTGACGGCCCTGGGCCTGTCCGGCGAGCGCGCCCCGGTGCTGGGGGTGGTGGGTTCCAAGGGCAAGGGCAGCACGGCGACCGTGGCCGCGGCGACCCTGTCCGCCGCCGGGGCGCGCACGGTCCTGGTGACCGGGCCGAGTTTTCGGGGGTACCGCGAACGTGTGCGGGTGAACGGGACCTCCGTCACCGACGCCGAATTGGACGCCTTGGGCGCGGAGATCGAGAACGCCCGGGCGGCTCTCCCCGGACACGGGGGTTACCTGGCCCCGAGCGGGTTGTTCCTGGTCGCGGGCCTGCTCAAGGCCCGGGAGATCGGCGCCGACTTCTGCGTCCTGGAGGCCGGTATGGGTGGTCACCGGGACGAGCTGCGTCTGGTCGGCCCCGAGGTCGTGGCACTTGGCATGGTCTTTGCCGAACACGTGGGCGTTCTCGGCGATACCGTGACCGAGATCGCCCGGGAGAAGACCCGGGTGGCCGGTGATCGCACCCGGGCCCTGCTCTCTCTGCCGCAGAACCCCGAGGTCTCCCCCGTCATCGAGCGAACCCTCGCCGAGGTCACCGCCGGCCGTGTCTCCCCCGAGATCGTCGACCCGGATCTCCCCGGTTCAGAGCCGCCTCCGGCCCTCCGTCCCCCGGGCCTGTCGGCCGCCTCGGGCGTCCTGGGCGTGGCCGCGGGGGCCCGCGCGCTCGAACTCCTGGGCCACGATCCCGCCCCCACCGACCGTCTGCACCGTGTCTTGGGGACCCTGAACCTGCCCGCTCGGTTGTCCGAGCACCCCGTGCCCGGCAGCACGACCGCCCGAGCGTTGGTGGACTCGGCCATCGACCGTGTGGGAGTGGCGACCGCCCTCGCACGGGCCCACGCCCGCTGGGGCGGTGTCGACCACGTGTTGCTGTGCCTGCCGGACCACAAGGACGTCTCCGGCGCCATCGGCGCCCTCGGTGGAACTCCGGTCACCGCCGTGCGCCTGCCCGAGGCCCACCTGCGCTTCGACCACGACCTGCCCGCCCACTGGGACCGGGTCGACGCCGAGAGGCTCACCCCGGCCTTCGTCGCGTCCCTGGGCGACCGTGTCCTGGCCCTGGGCACCGTCTACTTCACCGGCCGTATGACCGAGGTCCTGGACGCCCCCACCGACCGACTCTTCGACTGACATTTTCGAGCGGGCTCTGACACGAGTGCGGGGTGGGGGAACGTTCCCCCACCCCGTGTCCTCGTCTTGTCAGCGGATCAGCGGCCGGGTCGGTAGCTCGGTTGGGTCTGCGGGTTGAACTCGTCGTAGGTGACGCGTTCGGCCGGACGCAGACGCGGATCGGTCAGTTCGAGGACGTCCAGGCCCCGGCGCATGTCCGAGGAGTAGACGTGGCCGTTGTAGTAGTAGGCCGACCAGGAGCTGCCGTTCTCGATGTCGGGGTCGATGCGGTCGTCCGGGTCCCAGTGGCCGATCTCGCGGGGGTTCTTCGGGTCGTTGAAGTCGATCACCGAGACACCGCCCTGGTACCAGGCCTGCACGAAGTAGTTCTGGCCGGGCACCGGGATCAGGGAACCGTTGTGCGCCACGCACACCTGCTCGTCGCCCTGGTGGCGTTCCAGCTTGTAGTAGGACTCGAAGTCCAAGGTGGCGTCGGTGCCCTCACCGTCCAGGGTGAAGATGGCGTTCGCGCCGCGTTCCGGGCCGATCTCCTCGGTGCAGGTGGCCGCGCCACCGCCGCCGAGTTCGTCGGTGAAGATCACCGTGCCGGCGTCGTTGGTGAAGGTCGCCGAGTGCCAGAACGCGAAGTTCTCGTCCTGGACGACCTCGGTCACGACCGGCTCGACCGGGTCGGAGATGTCCATGAGGACGCCGTCGCCCATACAGGCGCCCGCGGCCAGGTCCTTCTCCGGGAAGGCCGTGATGTCGTGGCAGCCCTCGGTGGGACGCAACAGACCATCCTGGTCGTGGTTGCCACCGTCAGGGAAGAGCACGGGCTCGCTGACGAGCGCGGCCGAGGCCGGATCGTCCAACGGCACCTCGATGACGGAGATCTTGTCGTGCGGCGGCTGACAGTTCGGGAACTCCTCCGCCGGGGCGTAGGAGGACACGTACACGTATTCGCGCTCGTCGTCACCGGGCACGAGGGTGAGGGTGTGCGAACCGCAGTCGGTGCGCACGGCCGCCACGTACTCGGGGTTCGCCTTGTCGGAGATGTCGAAGACGCGCACACCCTCGAACCCGTCCGGGTCGGTCACCGGAACCGCGGGGGCGCCGCACTCGTCGCTCGCGTTGGGATAGTCCACGGCGAAGTACACCAGGTCGCCGCTGACCGACAGGTCTCCCTGGCCACCCGGGCACAGGACCTCGGAGACGATCTCCGGGTCGGCCGGCTCGGAGACGTCGTAGATGACGAACCCGTCGTAGTTGCCGCCGATGACGTAGTCACCGGTGAAGGCCATGTCCGAGTTGGTGTTACTGACCGCCTCGGGCTTGGGCAGATTGGCGATGTGCTCGACGTTCTCGCTGGTGACGTCGTCGGAGGGCGGGGGATCGGTCTGGGCGCTCGCCGGGCCGAGCAGCCCTGCGAGCAGGGTCGCCGCCGCGGTGAGGGCGACGACGGTCGATCGTCGAAGTCCTCCGCGTCTCGGGGAAGCTGCGGGCATGCTTTCTCCTGTTGGTCGCATAGAGGGCGGGGGCTGTATGCGGCGGGGCCGCGGCGAACGCCGCGGCCCCTGGACCTCCCGTTTGCCCTGACTCCCCAGGAGGAGCCACCGGGAGGGATTCGTGGGGTCGGTCAGCGGCCGGGTCGGTAGCTCGGCTGCGACTGGGGGTTGAACTCGTCGTAGGTGACGCGTTCGGCGGAACGCAGACGCGGGTCGTCGATCTTCAGGACGTCCAGTCCACGGGTGATGTCGGAGGAGTACACGTAGCCGTTGTAGTAGTACGCCGACCAGGAGCCGCCGAGGACGAGCTGATCGTCGTCGATCGGGTCACGGTCGAAGTGGCCGATCTCGCGGGGGTTCTTCGGGTCGTTGAAGTCGATCACCGAGACACCGCCCTGGTACCAGGCCTGCACGAAGAAGTCCTGGCCCGGGACCGGGATGAGCGAGCCGTTGTGGGCGACGCAGTTCTCGGTGGCGGTCTGCACACGCGGGAGCTTGTAGTAGCTCTCGAAGGTGAGTTCGGGGTCGTCGTCGGTGCCGCCGATGGTGTAGATGGCGTTGGCGCCGCGCTCCTCCCCGTACTCGTCGGTGCAGATGGCGCCGCCGCCCCCGCCGAGCTCGTCGGTGAAGATCACGGTGCTCGCGTCGTTGGTGAAGGTCGCCGAGTGCCAGAACGCGAAGTTCTCGTCCTGGACGACGTCGGTCACCACGGGGTGGGCCGGATCGGAGGTGTCCATGAGGATGCCGTCGCCCATGCAGGCACCGGCGGCCAGGTCGATCTCCGGGTAGGCGGTGATGTCGTGGCAGCCGGTGGTCCCGGCGTTGCCGCCGTCGGGGAACAGGATCGGCTCGTTGACCAGGGCGGCCTCGGACGGTGCGTCGATGGGGATCTCGACGATGGAGATCTTGTCGTGCGGCGGCTGACAGTTCGGGAAGTTCGCGTTGGGCGAGTAGGAGGACACGTACAGGTAGTCGTGTTCGCCGTCCTTGCCCGGGACGAGGGTGTGGGTGTGCGAACCGCAGTCGGTGCGCACGGCCGCCACGTACTCGGGGTTCGCCTTGTCGGAGACGTCGAAGACACGAATGCCCTCGAACCCGTCCGGGTCGGTCACCGGAACCGCGGGGGCGCCGCACTCGTCGCTCGCGCGCGGGTAGTCGACGGAGAAGTACACCAGGTCGCCGCTGACCGACAGGTCTCCCTGGCCACCCGGGCACAGGACCTCGGAGACCACCTCGGGGGCCTCCGGTTCGGAGATGTCGTAGATGACGAAGCCGTTGTAGTTGCCGCCGATGGCGTAGTCACCGGTGAAGGCCAGGTCCGAGTTGTAGTCGTCCATCGCCTCGGACTTGGGGAGGTTGGCGACGTGGGAGACGTTGGGGCTGGTCTCCGCGTCGCTTTCGAAGGGGGTGGTGTCGGCGGCCGCACCGGCGGGGCCGAGAAGGCCCACGGTCAGGAGCGCGGTCGCGGTGAGGGCGACACCGGTGAGTGCTCTGCGGTGAAGCGGGCGCCTTGCACGGGGGTGGGCGGGGGATGACGCCATACGTACTCCTGATTCCTCATGGAGCGAAACAGAAAGAACGTACACAGTTCAACATCAATATGTACAGAGGGAAGCAGAACAAACATGGCCCTTGACACGGTGTCGATCCGTCCCGCTCCCGCTACGCACGGTGTCTGGTCGATCGGTCGATACCGAGGGCCGCCGGGGCACCGCGCCCCTCCCCCGCCCGCGGACGGCCGAAGGAGCGGTACGGCGGGTCACCTCCGACGGTGACGTCTTCCTGTCCTCGGGGACACACGATCGTGGCCACCACGGACATCACCACGAACCCGCCGGACGCGCTTCCACACCGGCGAAGCCCGCCGGACACGACCGAACGAAGACGCGTCCCGCACTGGACAAAACACCCACGGAGTGAGTAGCTGTCTCTTATACACAACAGACGCTGCCGACGAATAGAGAGGTGTAGATCTCGGTGGTCGCCGTATCATTAAAA
>NZ_FRFF01000137.1 GCF_900143625.1 Nocardiopsis sp. JB363 | reverse complement strand
GAGTAGACCCGCGGCGCAGCCCTGGGGGTGGTCTCCAGTTCGGCGGTGCGCTGGGCCAGGACGTCCAACACCTGTGCCACCGGGGCGGGTGGGGGCGCCTGAGCGGCGTGGCGGGCTACAGCGGCCAGCACCCGCTCACCTACGTCGGGTGCGTCGGCCTCGAACTCCTGGGCCCGTTGCGGGCCCGGGGCCAGGACCAGGAGCCGCCCGGGTCTGAGCGTGGTCCCGGCCGGAAGCAGGGGTTGGATCTGGGCGCGGGTGGGGGAGTCCATTACGTGCACGGCGGCCAGGCCCATCAACGCTCGAGCCAGCCCTTCGGACAGTCGCCACCCCCAGGCCGGGGCCGGCTCGGGGACCGTGGCCAGGACCAGAGGCAGCAGGCGCGAGGGGTCGGTCAGTGCGTCGGCCAGGGCGCGTTGTTGGGTGTGGTCGTGATGGTGCACCGGACGGAGCGGGAGCGGGGTGTGCCCGTCGGTCGCCTTCAGGGCGCCCATGAGGTCCCGGGCGGCCTGCGGCAGGAGCAGTTGGGCGGACGGGTCGGCTGGGGTGTGCTCCACCGTCAGGTGTGCCCATCCCTGGGTCGGGGTCTGCGCCAGGGCCACGGTGGTGGTCCACTGGCCGTCGTCGCGTTCGGTGCGGGTGGTCAGGGATAGGGAACGAGTGCCGTCGGAGGCGGTGTGGGGCACCACCAGGGCGTGGGAGCGGGAGGTGAGCTGGTACCGGTCGGCGTGGGAGAGATCGCGTACCGCAGACGGGCCCGTGCGGTTGCGGTTGACCCACCTCAGAAGGACCGGGGTGGACAGCTCACACGCCTGCCCAGAGGAGCCGCACCGCCACAGTGATCGGAGACGGGACGGAGCGGGCGCAGCGGACGACAACGAGGTCTCCTGGCGGTGGGGCGGGGTGTGGTGGGCACTCCAGCATGGCCCATATCGCACCCACGAGTCAGTTGACCTCACAGCTTTAGGGCCTTCCGGGCGGTTCGTCCCGTCTTGTGCTCCGTATCAGTCACTCAGGATGCGCTCAGCGTTCTGAGGGTCAGGTCTGCGGCTTGAGCCTGGCCAGGCGAACTGGCTCACCGTCGAGTAGGAGTTCGTCGATCAGGTTGTCGGTGATCTCGTCGTGCTCGCCCTGTGGAAGGTCCAGGGTGATGTGGAAGTCGCGGAGCGCGGCTCGAACCCTGCTGGGCAGGGCGGAGTAGTCGGGGATTTCTTCGGGGTCGGCCGCGATGATCACACGGGCCTCACACGGCGCGTCGATCCTGGTCAAGGACACATCAACGCTGGAGCTGAGCCCGGCCTTGACCAAGGCCTTCCGTCGAGTTCTCCTCCTGCTGGTGACGCTGTCCACGGAAAGCCAAGGGCGCCTGCGATAGAGCGGGCAACCTGGAAGTACGTCAACGTGGACGGCCCGCATCGGCGTGACGACACCCGTTGGCGCCGGCAACCCACCCCTCAGAGAAGAAGAGCGCGGGGCTCCTCGGCCCCATCAGGGTCGTGCTCATGGATCTGGTGCGCGTGTACGGCGTGGTCCAGTTCGGCCAGCAGGCCAGCGTACCGCTTCACGGTACGGGCCAGCAGCGGTTCTTGCGATTCCCTGGGCGAGAACCAACTGCTGTGACACCGGGCGTCCAACCCTAGCTCCTCGGCCAGGGCGGCGAACGCGGGCGTGTGGGCATAACCTCGCCCCGGCACGACCTCCCGGATACCCCGGTGGCGGGCCAGGAGGTGAGCGCCCTGGTGGAGCAGGGTTTGCAGCACCGAGTGTGCACTGCCCAAGCGCTGCGGCGGCAGGACCAGGGTCAGCGGTACTTCGTGGTGACCGCCGGTGCGCCACAGAACGGAACACCGGCGTCGCTGTGTGTTCGTCGGCAGGAGCTCGATCCGTACAGAATCCAGCTCAGGATGGTGGGCGCGGACCTGGTCCCAGGCCCGATAGAGCGGCGGTCGGCACAGCAGGTAGGTGTGGGTGGCCGAATCCCACACCAGACGACCCTCCTGATCCAGTTCGGCGAAAGCTTCGGCCACGTCGAGGGTGGTCAGGTCGGTTTGCTGGCCAATCAGTGACAGACAGGTCCAGCCTGGCGTGTCGGATCGCGCCTCTGAGGGACCATTGGTGTAGCGCAGGCGAAACGGCCACCGCCCCAGGCCTTGGCGGTGCTCGGAGTCGGCTTCCAGGTACAGGCGTGCGGGAGGCGAGGCCAGGGACCATTCCCGACCGTCGCCGGGGTCCCGGAGCACCTGATGTGGGGGTAGGGGCAGGTGGGGGACCAGCTCGGAGCGGTTCGTGGGGGTGGGAAGCCGGTAGTCGATGGCGAAATCCTCGCGGTCAACCGGCGGTTGTTGGACAACCAGCGGTGTGGGGGCCGCGGGGGGCAAGCGCCGCGCACGGTTGCGCCGCGCACGGTTGCGCTGCGCGCGCTTCTTGTTGGCCCTGGTCCTGCGCTTGCCCATGCACCCCACCAATCCAAAATTTACCCTCAGTTGCACATGGTAGCTCTATGTGTTCGTAGGTTGGTGTGCGCTCTCGCTCACCGCCTGGCGAACCACCTATTCGAGATCGGGCACATGCGCGCTGCCGCCAACCGCGTCGCCCACCGGGAGGAACAACTCCAAGAGGCGCAAGCCCTACTTCGCCGAGCCATCGCACACGCGGAAGGGGAAGTCGACGCGGAGACGATCCTCACCGAGGTCGAGCACCACCTTCCCGATGAGGAGCTGGTCAGCTACTTTGCCGACGCCCGAATCCTGCACAGGTCCATTCACGGAGCCGACCACACCGCACCCCCTGGGGAAGCGAAGTCCAAGACCAGCAAGACTTCCAGGACACCCGAGAGAACTTTCACTGGAAGGGCTCAGCCCGCTTCGACCTCGTGTCGGTTGGCGGCCGACTGAGTCTGGGAGGCAAACCCGCGCTGAGCTTCGCGGTGTTTTCAACTACGGCGCGGTGGGCCCTACACTCGCATCAGCGCCACCTTCTACGGCACCCTGTCGGGTTCGCTGTCCACGTTGATTCACCCCCGGCCGCTCACCCCGCACAAAGGGGTGGCCGGCCGTGTCTGGACATCGATGTGGAAGGCAGGGAGAGACCGTGGACAAGCGGTTGAGTGTGCTGGTGCTGGGCCCGGTACCGCTGGTGCGTGAGGCGGTCTGGGCGTTGGTCGATGCCGACCACGCCATCCGCGCGTACACCCCCTACCGCGCCGAGGCGGACATCCTCGACGCCGTAAGGGCCTTCCAACACCAAGGAGCCCTCGACCCCGGGTTCGCTGAAGCGTTCGCTGAGCCCCTGACCGGTGAGGTGCCTCTGGCCGAGCCTGGCACCTACGTCAGCCGCCGCCACCCTCGGGTCCGTTACCACGTGCGGATCCACCCTGTCGCCGCACCGCCGCGTGAGGCGGACACGGTGGCGCTGCCCGCGCTGTGCGGAACCCAGCCCCTGCCGTTCCTGGCCGCGCTCGGCGTCGTGGTCCTGCTGGAGGCGAGCCGCCCCCTAGCAAGCGCGCAGCCGCGGCTGTCCTGGTCCCGCCAGGGCGGGCAGGCCCTGATCACCGCGCCGGGGGCGAGCGTGGAGGGGATCGCGGCCGACTTGGTCGACTGCGTCCACACGATGCTCGCCCAGGACGGGGTCATCTGGGGTGTGGACCGCTTCCCACCACCACGCGAGGCGGGCCAGAGCGGCGGCGACCCCCTACGGGTACCGGTGGCGCACAGCAACGCTCTGGCCGCGCAGGTAGGCACCCACAGCGGCCCGGCCGGGGTGCGGTGGCTGGAGCGGCTGGTCAACCTGAGCGCCCCCGACTCCTCGGGCCGCGTTGCCCTCTCACCCTTCCTGGCACCCCGGGGTCGGCAGAGCATCCGCACCTTCTTCGAGTTCCCCCTGCGTCTGATGGAGGAGGATCCCGCCACCCTCGTAGGGGAGGCGCTGACCGGGTGGCGCCGAGTGATCGGGTGCACGGGGGAGAACCTGGACTCCAGTGCGCCGGTGGACGCCGTCGAGTCCGGCGACGGCCAGGCCTACAGCCGTGGGGTGCCCGGCCCCACCTGGTTGGCGACCCAAGCCCTTGCCCTGACCGAGGTCGCCCAGCGCCCCGACACCGCAGGGCCGGCCACGCTCTGGCACGAGTTGCCCGGCCTGGCCGCGGCGGGGTCCTTCCTGAACACGGCGATGGTGTGGCCACTGTGGGACACCCCCTTGACCTGCCAGGAGATCACGGTGCTGCTGCGGGGCCCGGGCTATCGCGTCCACGTGGTCCGTGATGCCGGCCGCGGCCCCATGGTCGGGGTGGAGCTGGATCCCGGCCCGGTCCGGGGCACCTGGGCCCGCGCCACCCAGCGCGGGGTCTTCACCGCCCGCGCGGCCCTGCGGCACGTGGGAGCCAAGTCTCTGGGGCCGCTGGTGCCACACCTTCCGTATGTGGACCACGGTGCGGCGCCCTGTCAGGACCGGGAGGTTGTGTGAGGGCCGCGCGGAGCACCTCCTGGAGCAACCGCTCCGATGACCAGACCGTGCAGCGTCTGCTCGCGGACGCGAGCCGACTGTGGGTGGAGGCCGGCCCCGAGCACGAGTGGCTGCGCCGCCGCCACGACGGGTGGTGGGACCACACCAACCAGGTGTGGGTGCTGCCCGTCCCCGGCCGTCACCGACGGCTGGCCCGCCTACTCAGGGAGCTGGAGCGCACCCGGATCAAGTATCGACCCGCGCAGCTACCCTTGCGCGACCGGGCCTTGCGCTCGGCCGACCCGCTCCTCCCCGCGACTGCAGGAACGGACCGGCCGGTGCCGCAGATGCACGCTCCCGGTGTTGTCTCCTACGCCCAGATGCTGTCCCTGGTCCACACCTGCCCAGCCACCACAGTTCAGGGCCAGCGCGACCGTGCTCTGGTGCTGGCGTGCTGGGAACTCATGGCCATCCCCACCTATCTCCAGGCCCTGGACATGGGACACCTGTACCCCCATCCCGAAGGGCTGGAGGTCGCGGTCACCGGGCAGCTGGCGGTGATGGCCTACCGCGCCGACCTCGCCCACTGCCCGGTGCGCGCGCTCACCACCTACCTGGAGCTACGCGAGGAGGTCCGACTCCTGCGCGGCCCTGTGTGGTTGCGCGCCGCGCCACAGCGCGGCCACACCGACATACTGACGGCTCAGCCGATGAGCTCATCCCAGATCGCAGCGCGGTTGAACGCCATCGCCGTCGACGCCGGGCTGAGCGGGCGCGGCACCGCGCTGGGGTTGCGCCAGGGGGCCATTGCCACCGCGGCGGCCTCGGGTGCCAGCCAGAGGTGGCTGGCGGCGCAGAGCCGCCATGCGCCCGACTGCGCCTTGCTGAACCGGCTCATCCGGCTCGGGCAGCGAGCGGCGGAGCATGAGTGCGTGGACCTGTGGGGGGAGCGGCCCAGAGATCGCCGTGCCCCGTAGGGGCCCGAAGGGCTGGGTTCGCCCACGCCACCAGGTTGAGGCCGCCACGGCCCCCGCGGTGGCCAGCTCCTGTGCCTCCATGCCCGCAGGTCCTTGCACAGCCCTTCCGGGCGGGTGTCGGACCCGCCCGGAAGCGTCACCACCACAACCCTGTGGTCACCCCTTCAACGGTGCTCAGGCGCTGTCTACGTTCCCCGGCCGCACAAACTCAACAGGAGGAATCCGTGAGCACCTTCGAGATTATCGCGTCCAACGGCCAAGAGGTCGACTGGGACAACCCCGTTCCCCGGTGGGGGTTCACGGACGGCGCGGATTCGTTCGTGGACGAGGTCGCCTACCAGGATGGCGACACCATCACTGACGCGGTGGTCCGTTTCCAGCAGGCGGGAAAGCTTCCAACTGGTGAGGTGTCCGTGGGGGAGCGGGAGCGGTGTGACGTGGACTGGGTTCACAAGGACCACCCGCACCGGTATCGCGTGACCGTCACCGAGTAGGCGGTCTGGCCAGTATTCGGGAACCCCTGCGCGCCGGCCAGACGATTCGCTACCCTGAGCCCGTCGTGGCCCGCGACCTCTTCAACGGCCCCCTCGGGGCTGTCTACGTTGACAGGGCGGTCCTGTCGCTGGGAGGGAAGAGATGAACGTACTGGCCAAGCTTGACAACGCCTTCGAGCACCGCTCCGAGTTGGTGGTTGCCGCCATGGGAGCGCTGTGGGGGGCGACCTTCGTGGTGCTCGCAGTGCTGTCCGGTGCCACCGCTGGCCTGGTCATCAGGGGATAGCCCCACGCCAGGGGAGGGGCGGCCGAGTGTCACCTCCTCCCGCTACTGTGGTCCCCACATGGTGCCCCCTTGCGGGGTGAGGATCGAAACGCACTCTCGACCCCCGGGAGCCCACCCGGGGGTTAGCGTGTGCTCCCCACCCACACCGGGGTGGGCCCGATCAGTCCTCTTCGTCTTGGAACTGGAGTCGGAGCAGCGCCGGGTGGACCAGGTCGGCCACGGCCGAGCGGAATCCGGCGTCGGCGCTGATGTGTTGGCTCAGCAGTGTGCGGACGGGTGCGGCCTGGTCGCCCTTGACCTGTTCGGCCGCGGCCCAGCACTGGTGTACAAACCCGACAGTCCCGCCCTGGAGTACGCCACACGGATGGCGCACTCTCGCCCCATCGCCGTGATCGAAGGTCTGCACCTGTCAATCCGTGGCTGGGCCGTGGCAACCCAGGCCCAGAACATCCTGACCCCGGACGAGCCCGCGAAAGAGTTCCCCGAGCCAGTGGCCAAGGAACTGGAGCGGCTGGAGTTCCACAAGAACAACGCCTGGGGAGACAGGCTCGGAAATCAGATCGCCCACCAGTCCCTGGACAGCATCCGCAGGGCCGGGTTCACCGACCGCGGTGCGATCAAAAGCTGGCTGATCGCGCACGGCGCGAGCGGACGCAGGATGCAGCGTCTCGACAAGGCCATGAACGAGCTGGGCTATCCAGACGAGTGACAAGACCGATGGCCACGGGCCGACCCACCAGCGAGTAGGTCGGCCCACGCACAGACGGAGAAGCGATGAGCGCCCACGGACCGCAGCACGCCACCCCTGAACAGCGCCGCGAGTCGAACAGCACCTGCCTTTCTACGAGACATGCGGCGCCCAGCACACGGTCGAGTGGATCCGCTCGAGCGACTTCGGCAACACGGTCGAATACCAGCCAGGGCTGGAGTACTGCTCGAACCCCAACTGCCCGACGCAGTGGTCACAGTGACCGGGACGAAGCACCGACAGCCGCCCCCGGGTGTGCGCGCACTCGCGCAGTCCCGGTGAAGACCCTCGGCGCTGCCCTGGGCCCGCCCGAACCCGCGGCATGGCTCTACCTGGCCTGCGACACCCAGCTCCCCAAGGGCCGGGTGGCCTGACCACAACAGCGCAAACCCGCACCAGTTCGTGCGGACCTTCGTGCTACATCTGAAGCGGGTCTCCGCGCCAGACCTGCTCAGTCGAGCCTCGGTAGTCGGGGCGGCGCCACCGAACAACCACCTCACCTCCCCTGGGACGTCCCCTCGGTGGCCTGTAGCCGAACCCCAAGGCTGAGCCGTTGAGAACATCGGTAGGTTCCTCCGGTGGCGTGACCCCCTCACCTGAGACAGTCACCCCGTATGCGGTCTCCCCGGTCCGGTTGACCGCCGCTCGGGCCAGCATGGAGTGGTTCCCTCCGAGCGCTTTCTCTACCTCCCACATCGGGTCGTAGCGCTCATCCTGCTCCTTGCTGAGGCTGGTTTGTTCTTCTGCTGCGTCTGCGGATCGCCTGGACTGTTGGGCTGATTCCGTGGCAGCTTTCGCAGAAGTCTCCGCATGGCCAGCGGACTTATCTGACGCCCTCCGGGAACCGCGGGCGTGGACTGCGGCCCATCCTGCGACGAGGAGTGCGAACACCGCGGCGATGTCGCCGACGTCGATCGGGTTGAATTCCATGATCGGAAGGTAACCTCTGGCGTGGGTGCGCGCATGACGAAGCCCACCCCCGAGGAAGTAGAGCGGGCTTCTGGGCGTCTAGAGTGCCTCGCGTTTGGCGAAGAGAGCGGTGGCCGTGGCCTGGGATCGGCGACCTGACCGACCAGCGCCGGCTAGGGCGCATGATGAAGCGCCACGACCCGGCGATCTATCCGGGCACCTACAGAAACGCCGCCGCCAGCAGACCCTGTACTGGGTCCAGGACTTGCCCTCGGGCACCGGTCCTGAGCACGCCTCCGCAGCTGCCGCAGCACAAGCCAGCGTCGACACGGCCGGTATGAACCTGACCTGGTGGGATCTGGCCTTCGGTCATTTCCCCGTACTCGGCCGTGCACCGGGCGCTCATTTCGGCCGCCGCCCGTCGCGGTCGGCCTCGACCCGGTGCTGCTTCCTCGTCGCCTCACGGGCCCGGTCGCGCAGCCGGATTACGCTGCCGTGGCGCAGGTCGAGGTCACCGACGCCGGCCGTGCCCCGGGCCAGGTGCTCGGTCCGGTCGGCCACGGAGTAGGCGAGCACCTGCTCGAGAACGTCAGCCGTTGTGCGCACCTCGTGCAGCTCCTCGCGCACCTGGGCCAGTTGATCGCCGCGGGCGGCCTCGGCGGCGATAAGAGTCTCGAGACGGCTGGTCACTCGGCCCAGCAGCGGGTCCCGCGAGCGGAAGAGCTCGGCGGCGCGTGTGGTGGCGGCGTCGACCCCGATATCCAGGTCGAGGTGGGCAAGCAGGAACGCGATGATGAGGCTGGCCTGGGACAGGCGCTTGGCGAAGGCCTGCGCCTGGTCGTCGGACACGCCCGCCTCGCGCACCGCGGCGGCCCGCAGCTGCTCGCGCAGGCCGGTCATCACCGCCTCGGGCAGGGCGCGCACCGTCGGCTGGCTGACCACGTCGGTGACCCTGAACGCCGTGGTCGGCAACTCGCCCTCGCTAGTCGACTCCTCGCCGCCGCGGACCGCTGCAGACTGGACGGCCTCCTGGTGATCGGTGTGCTCAAGGGCCTGAACCCGGTGAGCGTCCTCGTCGATCTGCTTGTCGTGAGCGCTAACCGGGCCCGACGCCTCGTGCTTAGGCTCGACCGCCTCGCCGGCCTGGAACGCTTCGGGCTCAGGAGTAGTTGCGGTGTCCACCTCGGAGCCAGGGGTCGCGGGGGCGCTCGTCGACGCCCCGCCGCGCTGGGCGAAGGACCCGCCGAGGCGGCCCTCGAAGTCGTCGAGCTTGTCGGCCACCGCCTGTGAGGTCTCCAAGGAGTCGGCCGCCTCGGCCTCGCGGCGGTACCGGGTCAGGCCCTCGGTCCCGCCAGAGCGGTAGGCGTCGAGGAACGAGGTGTCGACATCCATCGCCTCGCTCGTCACCGTCGGCGTCAGGGCGTCGTCGAACTCTCCGCCCCCGCTCACAGCTCGCCGTCCTCGTACTGGTCCGACAAGTAGTTCTCGCCCCTGGTCAGACCGATGAGGCTGTCCAGGCCGCTGGTGATCACGCGCTCGAGGTTGGCCACGTTCGTCGACAGCGCCTTGTTCTCATCGATGAGCTGATTCATCCTGGCCGTGAGGAGGTCGGGGACGTCGAAGTCGCCGTTCTCTCTACGGATCTTCTCGATCACGGCAGTAGCCATGTACTCATTGACTGAGGGGTAGCCACGTTTGTCGGCCCAATAGGCCGCCCGCTCCCTGTCTGTCGAGCTCAGCCTGATCCCGACGCGCTCTCGCCCGCCGTTCCGCCCCGCCTCAGCCCCGGCGGCGCGCCCACGGTCCTGGGTAATCATCACGTGTTCCTCCCTCAACAATCGGTGCCCATTCCGCCGCTCGCACCCCGGCGACTCCCTCGGCCCCCGGCCGGGGCGGCGGAGACCCTTTCCTCGTTCAACGACAGGGACGGCGAATCCGCGAGACCGATCAGCCTCCTGAGCTTGATCCGCCCATGCTGCTCGAGCGTTGGCCGCTGCCCGCTCCGCCGGGAGCACTCGACGGCTCCGCCTCGCCATCGGCCTCGGAGCAGCCGACCAACGCGGTTCGGACGGCGTCGGAGCGCCAGATCTCCTGGTCCTCGTCGTTGGCCAGGTGCTCGACGATCGAGCCGGTGCCGATCGGCGCACCGCCGGCGATGAAGCGCAAGGACTCCTGGCTCAGTCCCGACGTGAAGACCGCCTCGGCCATGCACTCGCCGGACTCGGAGTACATGGTCCTCTGTTCGTCGTTCAGGGCGAAGGAGGAGAACATCGAGACCACGCCGTCGGCCAGCTCGGTCGATGAGCGGATGTCGACCTGCTCATCGACCTCGTACTTGGGATGCAGGTCCGGCTTGTCCTGCTGGGCGGGTTTCGGCGTCTCGGGGGCCGCGTAGTCCGGAGCCTCCTTCTCTACGTCAGGAGACCGGTCGTCGACGCAGACGTCGAAGCTGGCGCGCATGTCCTTCGACAGCAGCGCCTCGGCGTCGTCACCCAGCTTTTTTGCTCGCAGATCCTTCGCCACAGCGGCGAGGTCGTCACCGTCGATCTCGACGATGAAGGCCTGACCGGCCTCGGACACGCCTGAGTCCTTGACGGCTTCGGCGAAGCAGACTCCCTCGTCGGAGTTCGACGGCTGGCCGTGGCCGACCAGCGCGCCGAGGGTCTCGCCCAGCTCTTCGTCGGTCACCGGGGCCGCAGTCGTCTTCGGCGGCGGGCTCGCTGTCTTCTTCGCCTCGCTGCCGCAGTCTGCCAGGCCCAGCCCTGCGGCCACGAGCACCGCCAGCGGCGCAGCGGCCGTTCTCCAGATCCGTGATCCCATCCTCATCGTCCATCCTCCATCGACCCAATCGTCGACGGTGTCGTCTCCACTGGGCTTCAAGAACATGTTATGCAATCATTTATTCATTGTGGAGGTGATAGATCAATAGAAGGTGTTTGTCCTTGATCGGCTCCACAAGCACCGGCGGCCACAGCGCGAGGGGCACCAGGCGGCGCAGCCGCCTCGGAGTCCATGACGAGAGGTTCTATGCGCCTGCTGAACAGGGGACGGACTCCCTACCCTGGTCACGGGGTGTGGGGGAGGGGTCGACGGAGTCGACCCGGGAGGATCACTGCACGTTCGGACCAAACCGCTGCTGAAAGCACCCAGGGTCCACTAGCTGCCCGTCAACATCCCGATCAATGGCGTACCGACTGCCTCCGGTCCGCATCGCTGCCGCGTCCGCGCCACTTGTTCACCTCGTGGATGTGCTCAACCCCTGCGGATCGAAGACCTCTCGATCGCACATGCCCACCACGTCCTGAAGGAACGGAGACCACCGCTCATGACGACCACAGCAGTCCGCGAGGACACCACCATCACCTTCCCCTTCGGCACCAAGGTGACCGGAACGCTCATTCACGACGCCGAGCACTCCAGGCTCGTGCTCGAGACCGACGAGGGCCCCGAGCCCCTGTCGATCAACCTCGCCAATGACGGCCTGCTGCCGGCCGAGGGCTGCGTATTCATCAAGGACTGGTCGGATCGCGCGGGCCTGGCCGAGTCCCTGGAACAGCAAGGGTTGGTCGAGATCGTCGGCCGGCGGGTCGTCGGACCCTTCAGCTCCACCGCCTACGAGGTCCGGGTGCTCTTGGACTGAGGAGGGGACGAGAAGAGCCGATCAGCGCAGCTGATCCGGAAGCTCTCTCGAAAGTTGAGACCTCTCGATCGACGAAGTCGATTCGCAAGGGGCATTGGAAGGGATCAACAGCACGACCGACCGCTGTGCGGGGCCCGAGAGCTGGGCCTCGCACAGTAGCTCACACAAGGAGATCGACATGACCAACCCCAACAACTCCGGCCACGCCACCGTTCGTCTCGCCGCCGCCCCCGTCGCCTTCAGCAACCCCAACGGCTCGAAGAACGTCAAGTTCAGCGGCTACATGGACAACAACTTCAAGTCCCGCGACGGCGACTGGGGCTCGCAGAAGGTCCCCTTCGAGACCTATATCCGCGAGACCACCGATGCGAACAGGACTCCCTTCGCCGCAATGCGCGAAGGCGACATCGTCAACATCTCCTACCACCTCGAGGACGGCTCGTACCGCGACAAAAAGACCGGTCAGATGGTCTACGCCGGTCCGAAGGTCGTTGTCGACGACATCTGGTTCGTCGAACCGAAGTCCACCCGCGATGCCCGTGCCCAGACCAAGGCCTCCCAGAACCAGGCCCCCGCGCAGCCGGCCCCGGTCGCTGCTCCGCAGCAGCCACAGCCCGTGGGTGCCCAACCTGTGCAGACCGTCCAGCAGACTCCTGTCGCGGTGCCCGCTCAGACCCAGCCGCAGCCCGCCGTCGGTCAGCCGATGGCCGTGCCCGCTCGGGTCGCGCAGGCCCAGGGCAACGCCATGATCAACGAGCTTCCGTACTGAGTCGATCGGCCCTGCCGCTGCCCGGTGCGAATCCGCTGAGCACACCTGAGAGTCCCGGTCACGGAGCGTTGGCTCCGTGACCGGGACTCTTGCTTTCCCAGGCTCGCCGTCACATCGCCTGGCACCTAGCCGCAGACCGGGCCACCCTGGCCGGTCTGCGTGCCGACGAGGAAGCCGGCGAGGCGGTGGCCCACGCTGTCGCCACCCTGGAATTCCTCCAGAATTCCCTGCACACCCAGATCACCACCCAACCAGCTGATCAAAGGCAAAACCATGAACCGCACTCAATGCTGGATCTTGCAAGACGCTGCGGGCCATCACTACATCCAATCCCGGGTGACCGAGGTCGTGAATCACTTCCCCACCCAGGAGAGTGCCGCCTCCCACGGTCGCTACTGGGCTCCGACGTACACCCCGGTGCAGCTGCCGTACCCCTGCTACCTACTGGAATGTGACTGTGATGGTCCCGATGCAGAGGGCTGCGCCTCCTCCGACCACACCGCTGAGAGTGGATGCGTCAGCCTCATGCATGGCCACGACGAGGACGAAGCCCGCACTCGGGCACTGGCCGATTTCTGGGAGGAGGCCACCACCGACCGTGAGGGGCGACCACTCCTGATATGCAACTCCTGTGCATGACGTTTCTGGATTCCATAGCCCCTGTTCGGCATGGCGGATGCCAACGCTCGTCGCGTTAGTTGGCCGCAGGGAGGAGCTTAGCGAGACGCTCGGCTGGTGTTTCCCAGCCGAGCGGATCGACAGACGTGCTCAGACCCGCAGACAAAACCACACGAAAGGATCGCTTCGCCATGCACACCACACAGAACACCCCCACCGCGCAGCGCAAAACCCTGGCCGACGCCCACCGCGCCAGCGAGCTGGAGATGGCCGGTGAGCGGTGATGGTTGAGCTGGCGCGCGGGGACCGGGTGCGCATCACCCGCACGACCCCGTATGGGACCTCGGTGAGGACCGGCCAGATCGTCTCCGACATCACCCACGGCGGCTTCATATTCGCCGAGGACGGAGCGGGAACAGGGGCGATGGTCACCGACGAGACCTTCGCTGAGTACCTGCGCACAACCTGGAAGGTCGCGGGCAGCCAGGTCACCGAAGTGATCACGTAACCCGCCCCACGGTACCTGTATCGATCTACGACGTAAAGGTTGACCACGAGACCCAGTTCCAGGCCGTGCTGTGTCAGATCGCGCGCAGCGCCGACCCCACACACCTGCCTCCGGCTTATCGAACTGATCGACGTCGCCGACTGGGCGCACGCCCACGGCCACCCCATCTCCTGGGGCTGAACCCCACCCGCGCCGGGGCGCGGCCGCTCGGCCGCCCCCGGCGCTCCACCCCGTCAACC
>NZ_FRFF01000045.1 GCF_900143625.1 Nocardiopsis sp. JB363 | reverse complement strand
GACGGGTGGAGTCTGCCCTTGGTGTTGGAGGACGTCCTCACCACCTACCGAGGAGCGGACGTGGCCCCTCGGCCGGCCTTCGACGACCACCTCAGCAGACTCGTCGAAAGGGACACCGAGGAGGGATACGCGTTCTGGCGCCGCGAGCTCGAAGGCGTGGAGGGCCCCACTCCGCTGCCCTACGACCGGGTTCCGGACAGGGTCCGGTCCGCCCGTTCCGTCGAACGTCGACAGACGATCCTGTCCGTCGAGGACGCGGAAGCCGTCCAGGGTTTCGCCCGGGAACAAGGGCTGACGGTGAACGCTCTGGTGCAGGGTGCCTGGGCGTTGTTGCTCGCGGCCCACTCGGGTGAGGACGACGTGGTGTTCGGTGCCACGACCTCCGGTCGGCCCGATGACCTGCCCGGGGTGGAGTCCACCATCGGACTCTTCATCAACACCCTGCCCACCCGGGTACGGATCGACCCCGGAGTACCGGTCGCCGTGTGGCTTCGGGACCTCCAGGAGAGTCAGGCGCGGGCCCGCGCCCACGACCACCTGCCCCTCAACAGGATCCAGGCGGAGGTGGAGCTGCCAGGAGACACCCAGCTCTTCGACAGCATGGTCGTGTTCGAGAACTACCCCGTGGAGGAGCGTCCGGCGACCGGAGACGGCCCGACGACCAAGCTGGTCGCCGCCAACGAGGCGACCAACTATCCGCTGGCACTCAGCGCCTACGCCTCCGACGAGATCCGTCTGCTGCTCGGGTACGAACCCGACTGCTTCGACACCGCCACTATCGAGGTCCTGCTCGATGACCTGGTGCGGATCCTGGTCTCCCTCGTCGAGGACCCGGACCGGCCTCTGGGCCGGGCCGCCTCCGCGGATCCCGGACGCGCTCTCGGGTTCAGCGTGGGGGACGACCCGGATCCCCGCGAGGGGACCGTCACCGGGCTGTTCCTGGACCGGGTCGCCGCCCATCCGGACGCGCTCGCGGTCACCGGCTCCGGCAAGCGGTGGACCTACGCCGAACTCGACGCCGAGGCCGACGAACTCGCCGCGCACCTGTGCGCGCTCGGGGCGGGGCCGGAATCGAGGGTCCTCCTACTGATGCCGCGTTCTCCGCGCGTGGTCGTCGCCATGCTCGCGGTCCTCAAGGCGGGGGCCGCCTACGTTCCGCTCCACGACACGGTCCCGGCCGAACGGGTCGGGCGGATGGCGCAGGGGGTCGGGGCGGACATCGCGATCGCCGACCCCGGCATGATGGACCGTTGCGAGGATCTGGAGTCCGTCGTTCGCTACGGTCCGGACGGTTTGAGCGCACCGGAACGCCGACCCGTCGAGTCGGTGCCGGTCCCGCGCTCCGCGGCCTACGCCATGTTCACCTCGGGCTCCACCGGGGAGCCCAAGGGCGTGGTGGTCGACCACCGCGACATCGTCGCTCTCAGCGCCGACCACCGGTGGACCGAGGGACATGAACGGGTGCTGTTCCACTCGCCGCACGCCTTCGACGCCGCCACCTACGAGGTGTGGGTGCCGCTCCTCAACGGTGGAACCATCGTGGTGGCCGAGGAAGCGGTGTCCGTGCCGGTGCTCAGGGAGGCGGTCACCGAACACGGTGTGACCGCGATCTTCCTGACCACGGCCCTGTTCAACCTGTTCGCGAACCAGGACCCCACCTGCTTCGAGCGGTTGACGGAACTGTGGACCGGTGGTGAGGCGGCGGACCCGGCCTCCTTCGCCCGGGTGCTGGAGGCCTGCCCGGACACCAGGCTCGTGCACGTGTACGGGCCCACCGAGACGACCACGTTCGCCACCTGCGGACCAGTCGACCTGGAAGAAGCACGTGCGGGGCTGTGCCCGATCGGCCGACCCATGGACGGCACCGGAACCTACGTCCTCGATGGTGCGCTGCGGCCGGTGCCCCCGGGTGCCGTCGGAGAGCTCTACCTGTCCGGTGACGGTGTGGCACGAGGTTACGATCGCCGGCCCGACCTGACCGCCGAGCGGTTCATCGCCGACCCCTTCTCTCGCGGAGGGCGGCTCTACCGGACCGGTGACCTCGTGCGCTGGACCCAGGACGGTCGTATCGTCTTCGTGGGCCGGGTGGACGGGCAGGTCAAACTGCGCGGTTACCGGATCGAACTCGGTGAGATCGAGGGTGCCCTGCTCCAGCTGGACGGGGTGGGCCAGGCGGTCGCGGTAGCGGTCGAGGCTCCTTCCGGTGGGCGGCAGTTGGTCGCCTTCGTCACGGGCACCGCGGACAGTGCCGACCTTCGGGAGCACCTGGAACGGAGACTACCCGCCTACATGGTGCCGTCGGTGTTGACCGTGCTCGCGGAACTGCCGCTGAACCAGAACGGCAAGGTCGATCGCAAACGACTGCCCGAACCCGACTGGCAGGGCGCCACGGCGCCGGCCCATGTCGCCCCGCAGACCCCAACGGAGGAGGCGGTCGCCGACGTCTGGCTCAACACGCTCCACCTCGAAAGGGTGGGGCGTGACGACAACTTCTTCGAGATCGGTGGCGACTCGGTCCGCAGCCTTCAGGTCGTTCGTGAGATCGAGGGTCTGCTGGACATCAACGTTCCCGCGCAACTCCTCTTCGACCACCAGACGCTGCGAGCCTACGCGGAGGCCGTTGAGGAGGTGCTCCTGGAACAGCTCTGATCCTCCAAGACCCGCTTGAGTCGGGTCCGGCGCATCCGAGTAGGCCACCTGTCGCCGGACCCGGTACCATGCGGGTGGACACCAGAGGCCGTGAGCCTCGGTGGCCGGCCGACGTAGCTCAATTGGCAGAGCAATCGCCTTGTAAGCGATAGGTTAGGGGTTCAAGTCCCCTCGTCGGCTCCAAGCTTCAAAGAATCAGCACGTCACAAGGGCGGTTACGGCGGAAAGCCGGGCCGCCCTTCGTCGTCGGTACACATTTTGTGCATGCTGCTTGATTCGAGGGACCGCTTTTTCGTGCCCCGTCGGTGAGGCGATGCGTTCCGAGTCCGGGAGGTCGACCTTCTGAACCGCGAAGGCTTCACCCCGCCCCCTTCTCTCGGTAGACCAGGAGCTGGTATCCGGGCACGCCGGCGACGTGGAAAGCGTGAAAGTCGATGCTCAGCAGGCCCCGGGCGGGGTGGCGCAACACCTTCGTCTCGTGGGTTTTGGGCCGCACGTCGTGGCGTGCCCACAGGCCGGGGAACTCCGGGCTCTCGGCCTCCAACCGGTCGAGCAGTTCCCGGAGTCGGGCGGACGCGACGGCGAAGTCGGCGCTGTCGCGCAGGTTGGCCACGGTCGCCTCGGCGGAGGCCTCCCACTCGACGAAGAACCGGCGGCCCTCGGGGGCGAGCAGGACCATCTCCAGTAGGTTCGCGGTTTCCTCGAAACCGGCGAACAGCTCCTGCGCCCGGGCGTTCATCGCCAGGACGTCGAGCACCGGATCCAGCACGATCGCGCCGGAGTCGCTCCACGAGTCCATCAGGTTCAGCAGCTCGGTCGGCACCGGCTGGATCGTCGCCTCTTCGCCGAGCCGGCGTGCCATACCGGCCAGTGCGTACAGGTGTCGCTCCTCGGCCTCGGTCATCCGCAGCGCCTGGCAGAGACCGGAGAGCACCACCTTCGACGGGCGGGCCTCCTTGCCCTGCTCCAGACGGCGGTAGTAGTCGACGCTCACCCCGGCGAGCGTGGCGACCTCGTCGCGACGCAGGCCGGGGACACGGCGATCACCCGCCGCGGGCATTCCGACGGCCTCAGGCGTCACCTTGGCACGGCGGGTCATGAGGAACTCGCCCAACTCGGTGCGCGGCATGCCCTGAGCCTACTGACGATCTCGGCGCACCCCCTTACCGGTGGGGGCCGTACCACTACCCCCCGGTTCGGCGGAACCGGTCGGATGCTTGCCGACATGAACACAACGCAGAGCATCCAGCCCTCAGCCCAGGTCGTCTCCGGAACCCCACTCGCCGGACGTGTCGCCGTGGTGACCGGTGCCTCCAGCGGCATCGGCGAAGCGACCGCCGTCCGCTTCGCGGAACTCGGCGCGAAGGTGGCGCTGATGGCCCGCCGCGGCGACCGGCTCGACCAGGTGGAGGACCGCATCCGCGCCGGCGGCGGAACCGCTCTGGCGCTGCCGACCGACGTCACCGACCGCGCCGCCGTCCTTGCCGCGGCCGACCAGGTCGCCGAAGAACTCGGCCGGGTCGACCTCGTCTTCGCGAACGCAGGCGTACAGCTCATCTCCGGCATCACCGACCTGGCCACGGCGGACTGGGACGCCCAGATCGACCTCAACGTCAAGGGCGTCATGAACACCGTCCAGGCCTTCGTGCCGTCCCTGGAGTCGGCCGCGGCCGCCGGCCGCAGCGCCGACCTCGTCATGACGTCGTCGATCGCCGCCGTTCGGGTTCTGGAGGGCTTCCAGGTCTACTCGGCGACCAAGGCCTATGTCACCCAGCTCGCCAAACTGCTGCGCACCGAGCTGGGCCGCAAGCAGATCCGGGTGGCGACGATCGAGCCGGGCATGGTCGACACCGAGCTGCCGGACCACGTCACCGACCCGGCGGCGAGCAAGCTCATGGCCGATCTGATCGCCCAGATCGACGTCCTCTCGTCCGAAGATGTCGCAGAGACGGTCGCTTTCATGAGCGCGGTTCCCAAGCACGTCAACCTGACCGAGATCACCATTCTCCCGACGGAACAGATCATCTAGCGCCGTTGTGACGCAGCCGAGGGTGGCAGTCCGACAGGGCCTCGTTATCCCGAAGCCGCGGCGAAGGGCAAAGTACGGCCCCCGCAACCATCGGTTGCGGGGGCTTTCTTGTGCCTACGAGGTGAGACGGTGCATCTCGCCCGCCATCAAGGCGTCGACAGTGGGGTTGTGCGCGTGCGCATGAGGGCACACTGAGCGGACCGAAGACCCGGCGGGGAGAGCGGACCAGTGGCAGCGAACCCGACTTCTGAGCAGTGGCGGAACCGGATGGTGGCGGAGCTATGCCGGCCCGGGACGGTGGGAGGGGAGTTCCTTTCCCCGCGGGTCGAACAGGCGTTGCGCACGGTGCCGCGCCACCTCTTCATCCCCGAGGCCGATCTGGAACAGGCCTATGCGCCCTTCAGCCCGGTCATGACCAAGCGCGACGAAGAGCAGGGCTATGTCAGTTCGGTCTCCGCGCCGCAGATCCAGGCGATGATGCTCGGCCAGGCCGATCTGCGGCCCGGGCAGCGTGTTCTGGAGGTCGGCTCGGGTGGCTACAACGCGGCGCTGATCGCCGAAGTGGTCGGGCCGGAGGGTGAGGTCACCACCGTCGACATCGACCCGGACATCACGGCTCGGGCTCGTGAGCTGTTGGCCGCCGGTGGTTATGACCGGGTGCGAGTGGTGACCGCCGACGCCGCTCAGGGGGTCGAGGAGGGTGCGTCCTACGACGCCATCATCGTCACCGCCGGGGCCTGGGACGTCCCGCCCGCCTGGATCGAACAGTTGACCGAGGGTGGCCGGTTGGTGGTGCCGCTGCGGGTCCGTGGCCTGACCCGGTCGATCGGGTTCGTCGAACATGACGGGAGCCTGCACTCGACTTCGGCGCTGATGTGCGGGTTCGTGCCCATGCGGGGTGCGGACGACCACCGGGAGACCCTGCTTCGGCTCAGGGGGACCGGGGAGATCGTCCTGAGTTTCGACGAGGAGGCTCCCGAAGAGCCGCACCTGTTGGACCATGCCGTGCGTACTCCCAGGGTGGAGCTGTGGACGGGGGTGAGGGTGACCCTCCGGGAGTTGATCGACACCCTGCAGTTGTACCTGGCCACCACCCTGCCGGGTTTCTGCGTCATGACGGTCGACCCCGCGCTGGACACGGGGACGGTGGCGCCGAACAGCACTCGCTTCGCCATGGCCGCGGTCGAGGGCGGTGACTTCGCCTACCTGGTCACGCGACGGGTTGAGGGGGAGGAGTTGGTCGAATACGGGGTGCACGCCTTCGGGCCGACGGCGGAGGAGTTCGCGGAACGGGTGGGGCTACGGGTTCGCGAGTGGGATCGGGATCAGCGCGGCGGGCCGGGGCCGGAGATTCGGGTGTATCCGGTGTCCGTCCCGGTCGATCGGTTGCCGGAGGACCTGGTGGTCACCAAACGGCACACCCACGTCACGTTCTCCTGGCCGACTCCCTGAACGCCTTGTCGGCCATGCGGTTTCGAGTTCTGCGTCAGCGCCGAAGAGTGTTCAGCAGGCCGGCCCATTCGTTGGGGTCGAAGGTGAGGTGACCCTGCTCGCGGTGTTGGGTGTCGCGGACCAGGATTCTCGGTCCCTCGGCGACTTCGACGCACTCTCCACCGTTGGTGCTGTGGCTGCTCTTGTGCCACTTCATCGACTACCCCCATGAGCGTCGGGTATCTCGGTCGGTGCCGATATACCCACTGGTGTCAGCGCTTAAGAACATTCAAGAGGTTGGTCCACTTAGGGCCTTGGAAGGAAAGGTGGCCAAGCTCTCGGTGCTTGGTGTCGCGGACCAGGACGCACTGACCTTCGGCGACCTCAACACAGTTCCCACCTCTGCTTCCGGAGTAGCTGGAATTATTCCAGATCAATTTTTCGGACTTGCTGAAATCCATCATGCACCTTATCTCTCAAATTGTTCACTACGGATGGGTGGCGTCAATTCGTTGAAGCAATACCCTTGGTCATGGCATTCCAATAACTGGTTGTGAAATACCTCTTGCGGTGTGTAGAATCCAGCTAGGATCGAAGCTGGGGTGTTGCGCTCTTCAGCGCTCGCGGTCAGACACGGCTGGTGCTGCGGTCTCATTTATGCTTCGCCCAGCGACGGCCCGGGTTATTGCGCGAATTTATCAGGCCGGTCGGATCGAATCCCTGGCTGATTCTGTTAACCACCTAATCAAAGATCATTAGTCGTCGAATTCCTCATCGACGACAATGGGGTAATGTGGTGGTTGGGTCTCTGCCTCCACGTAACGTTGCAGGGTTATCGTGCCCATACGCTCTTGTGTGCTTGTTCGGTTTGGGGTAGTAATACGCTCGCTTAGCGTGCGACCATCGTTGCCGATTTCGATCGTGACCGGGAGTGCGTTTTCGACTTCATTCGACCCTGTCACAAGGAATGGCAAGGCCTCTTCGCGTACCCAGTCGCGTAGACGTTTTATCTCTGTAGTCGGGCTGACTGCTGCGGTCCACGGCGCAGGACGTTCTACCATGACTGCTGCTTGCGAATCAATCGAGACGGGGGTGCCCCAGTTTCCATCAGGAGCCACCGTTGTGCCTTCGATCATTTCTCTAAAGGATGGGTCTTGTTCCTGGAATGATAGTCCCCCTAGAGTGGTCTTCACTCGACCAACCATTATTGCAATCTCCCGGTGTTTGTCGAGATTGGAGTAGCTCTGTAGGAGTAGAAGGGGGTGCACCTTCTCTGCCTCGACGTCTATAAGGGCTGAGAGGGTCGGGCTAATGGAAGGGATGCGAAACGTGTCAGTGAACGGTTGTAGTGCTTTTACTCGCTGATATGTGCTCTTGGTCTCTTTCCCAAGTTCAGGTGCATGAGTTCGGGTTTTCCGTGCCCATTCGGAAAATTTCTGAGAATCCTTGTAAATCGGCATATTGATGGCGCGTGCTGCTTTTTCGCTCACCGAATCCATCTGCTCTGTTGCGAGGTGCCAGACAGTATTGTCGAGCACAGCCCTCAAATGATTGATGGCTTCGGAAAAAAGTAGCGAGATTACCGGTGGAATCGGTCGCACCTTGGAGACGACTGTCCGGAAGCGCATGTCGCTTCGGCGAAGCTGTTTGAGTTCGATTGCGCAGGTAGACCATTGGCCTGAGATGTCCTCCATCTCACCAATGCAATCGTCGACGCGAGCCAACCGGGAAACAACCGGCTCTAGAGGCTCAGGGAGCCATTCGGGATACGTAGCTACCTCCAGGTACACGAGCGGGTATCGGGTGCCTACTGCGCATGCATATCAACCAAGTGGTCAAAGTCCGACGAGGATGTTCGCGCCGTCAAGGAGCCCCTTGTAGCCAGCGCTAATCGAAGGTGATGATGATGGTGCTTGGTTGTGTTAGTTGACCAGGATTCCCTGGGGGCGGGCGCCACGGAGTTCTCCGGCTTGGACGCCGAGTTCGAAGGCGTCCCGCTCGGCCTTGGTGTAGACGAGGATGGGGGAGTCGGGGGTGGCGGTGTCGGTGAGGGTGAAGCCGCCATCGGCCAGGAACTCGGGGCGCAGGCGCCCGTGGGCGGTGCGGCCGGTGGTGACCTGGTTCAGGAAGTGCTCCCAGGCAGAGTGAGGAACACTGAGGGTAGGGCCGGCGGGGTTCTTGGTGTCTCCAACCTCGATCACCCCCTCGCGGGGGGATCTGACCTGTACGCAGCCCTGGGCGCTGGTGCTCGCGCTGGCCTTGACCCACGGTGCGACGGTCTTGTGCTGAGCTTCATGCTTCACGGTGGTCCTCCCAAGTGGACTTGATGAGCTGAACCGAATCATTCTTGGGCAGAGCATCGGCGAGCAGATTGTCGTACAGGAGCTTACAACGGCGCAGATCTCGGGTTTTCTCCAAGGTCAGATTGCCGCCGTGGCTGTCGACATAGACGACCTCGGGAGCTGAAGGCTCGAACTCCAGAATGCTGAACGAACCGGCCAGGCCAGCGTGTGCGCCGACAGAGGTGGGGATGATCTGGACGGTGACATGCGGCAATTCCGTGGCGAGGGTCAGCAGGTGCTCAAGTTGTGTTGCCAGGACCTGGCTTCCTCCGACGGGCCGGTTCAGGGAGCTTTCCTCCTGAACTACCCAGAAGTGCAGGGGGTCCTGTTCGCGGGTGAGAAGTTCCTGTCGGCGCATACGCAGGTCGACGAGTAGCGCGATGTCGTCGGGGTGTTCGGCGGGGTTACCCGCGGTCAGAACCGCGTGGGCATAGTCCTTGGTCTGGAGCAGCCCGTGGATCAGGCTGGGCTCGTAGGCACGCAGGGAGGCCGCATCGGACTCCAACCCGACGTAGGTTTCGAACTTGGGCGGCAGCACACTCTCGTAGGACTCATACCAACCCTTGCGCCGAGCTTCCTCCGCGAGTTGGAGCAGGATCTGCTGGTGCTCGTTGTTGACCTGGAAGAGGTCCATCATCTTGGAGAGTTCGGCTTGGGTGGGGACGACCTTGCCGCCTTCGACCCGGTAGATCTTCGGTGATCTGATTCGGAGTGACTTGGCGGCCTCTTCTCCAGTGAGGTTGTTGTCCTCACGAAGTTGGCGGAGCAGTATTCCCAACTTGCGACGACTGGCTGCTGGGGCATGGCGTTCGGTCATGTTCGTACCCCTTTGTGTCAGCTTGGACCGGCTGCTCGGCTTGGCTTGTCGGTCATTGTTCCCCATTGCTGCCACATCTTCTCAGAAATATTTTCTGGAATCTTCTTAAGAAGGTTGCGAAGAAGCTTTCGCCAGCTCACTATGAAGCTACAGCCGCAGCTGGGTCCCTTCAGGGTCCGGTTGCAGGGCTTCGTCTCACCGGCTCGTGGCTGTAGACGGAGGCTTGTGAACCTTGAGGAGGACGTTATGGGTGCTGTTCGGATACCGGGGCCGCGGCGGCCTGATGGTGGTGGGGTGGGTTGGCCGTCCGCGCGCTGGGCCTACTTCGGAGGAACGCTCTCCGACGTGCGCCGTCTGCGGGACTGGTGTGGGAGTGAACCGGGGCTACAAAACCACCGCGGGGACTGGGTGCGGCTGGTGGCCAGCGAACTCGCCACCAACGCCGTCCTGCACACCGCGACCGGGGAGAAATACGGACGGATGGGCGCTTCCATCGAGGTCCTCGACGACCGCGCCATCCTCTGTGTGCTGGACCAGGGGGCCAAAGCAGGCAAGCCCGTGTCGGTGCCGCGAGTGCGAGAACAGGGATCGAACGACCTCTGCGCCGGCGGCAGGGGGCTGTGGCTGGTGGATCGGATCGCCGAGCACTGGTGGTGGGAGGGCCAACACGGCTTCCCACTGGAGCTCTGGGCGACCATTCCGCTGGATCGGGATCCGAGCGCGTAACCACAACCCCCAGAAAAACGAACACCCCGGGCGGTGGGTGCAACCACCGCGCCGGGGCTGATCAACCACCTGACAACACCAGGAGGATGACTGTGCAGCACCCTATCGGCCGACACCACCGACGATGCCGGAGTCTCACCGAACACCTCTGGGCCCTCTTCGCCCTCACGTTGGCGGCGGCGCTGGCCTACGTGTTCATCCCGAAGAAGCGCGTCCAGGCGGCGATCGCTCCCGCCCCGAAAAGGGCCGAGCTTCCTACCCCGGAGCCGAGCCTGCCGGACGAGGACGACCACCGCCACCCTGACGAGTACGCGGGCGCACTGGTCCGCCCCTACCTGACCCCGCTGATCCCTCGACCTCGCGTGCCGGTGGGGACCTACTGGCCGAACCCGAACCGCCCCCCGCGCCCGAAGACGACCTTGCCGACCTAGCGGAAGTCATCCGCACCTACCTGCGGGTATGCGGCTGACCCTTGACCAACGAGGGGGCGAGCGGGGGTTCGTCCCCCGGAGGAGCCACAAGCAGGTGTCCACCACATGGTGACGACCGGAAACCGCCGAGTCCGTAGCGTTTTCCTCAGTCGCGAAGTTCCGCGCTCTCTCTCGACCCCCGCACCCCTTCCTGGAGATCGACATGTTCCGCACCGTCCGGACCGCCACCGTCACCGCCCTGATCGCCACCGTGGGCGTCGGGCTCACCGGATGCGGAGCGCTGTCCGACGTGCAGGACGGCCTCCAGGAAGCGGAGGGCGACCTGGAGTCCGCCGCCGAGGAGATCGCCAACGATGGAGAACTCTTCACCGGCACGAAGACGCTCGACGTCGACGGCGCCTCGGTGCACCTCTCCTGCTCCGGGGAACCCGCCGTCGACAGCCCGGTCATCCTCCTCATGGCCGGGATGGGCGACGGCCTCGACACCATGGCCGACCTCCAGGAGACCCTGAGCGAGCAGGACCGGGTCTGCTCCTACGACCGTCTCGGCGAGGGCGAGAGCGACCAGCCGGAAGGACCGCAGAGCGTCGCCGACAGCGGCGAGATCCTGTCGGCGGTCCTCGACGACGTCTCCGACGGACCGGTCGTCCTGGCCGGCCACTCGCTGGGCGGTCTGATCGCCGCCCGCTACGCCCCCGACGACACCGAACGCGTCAAGGGCCTGGTCCTGATGGACGCCACCTCGCCGACGATGCTCGACGACATCACCGAGGTCATCCCCGAATCCGCGACGGGCGACGGCGCCGAGGTGCGCGCGCAGAACATCGCCATGTTCGAGGGCGAGAACCCGGAGATGATCACCGTCGAGAGCGACGCGGAGGTCCGCTCGGCCGGTGACATCCCGACGGAGGTCATCCAGCACGGCGTCCCCTACCTGGGTGAGATCCCCGAGTACGGCGACGAGCTGGAGCGCGTGTGGAGCGAGGGCCAGGAGAAGTGGCTGGCGGTCTCCGGCGCCAGTGAGCTGAGCACCGCCGAGGAGGCCGGCCACTACATCCACGTCGACCAGCCCGAGATCGCCATCGAGGCCATCCAACGGGTGACCGACCAGGCCGCCGAATAACATCGGGGACCGAGCGCGGGGCTCAGCGCAGGGCGGCCTTCGGGGGCTTCTCGCGCAGGGCCCCGTAAGCCAACAGGTACGGCGGAATCCGCCTGGCCCACGGCACCTGCTCGACCACCCGCAACGGCAACGGCGGGGTCTCACGCCCCAGATCGATACGTCCCTCCAACGCGGGCAGGATCGCGCGGCGGTGGGCCAGGCGCTGGAGGTTCTGGGTCAGCACCGTGACGGGCATCCGGCGCCGCTGCACGGCCGCGACGTCGGACAGGGTCACCCGCTCACGGCGGAGCGGCCCCTCCAGGTAACGGGCGGCGGCCACCGCGTCCTGCACCGCCAGGTTGATGCCGATCCCGCCCACGGGCGACATCGCGTGCGCCGCGTCTCCGATGCACAACAGCCCCGGCGTGTGCCATCGGCGCATTCGGTCCACCCGCACGTCCAGCAGCTTCACGTCGTCCCACTCGGTCACCAGACGACGTCCCTCGAACCACGGGAACTGTCGTACCAACGCCTCGTTGAACTCCTCCAGCGGCCGATCCCGGTTCCGGGAGTCCGCACCCTTGGGGATGATCGCCGCCGCCTGGTAGTAGTCCCCGCGGTCGAGCAGGATGCTGAACCTGCCGTCACCGATCCGCCCGATCCCGCCCTCGGGGTCCTCAAAAGCGCGAGGCAGCCGGAACCACTGCACGTCCATCGGTGCGGAGAAGTCCCTCAGACCCAACCGGGGCAGTGCACGGGCCAGCGAATCGCGACCGTCGCAGGCCACCGTGATCAGTGCTCGGACCTCACCGGTCTCCCCGTCCCGTGTCCGGTACCGCACTCCGTTGATCCGGCCGCCCTCCTCGATGAAGGAGGTCGCCTCGGTGTTCATCCGCAGGGTGAACCCGGGCTCCTCGGACGCGGAAGCGGTGAGCAGGTCCAAGAGGTCCCACTGGGGGACCATCGCGATGTAGTTGTAGTCGCTGCGCATCGGAGTGAAGTCCGCCAGGGTCACCATCCGCCCGTCCGGACCGGTGGGCAGTCGAACCCGGTCCACTCGGCGCTGAGGCAGCCGCGCGAACCGTTCCGCGAGGCCGAGGTCGTCCAGCAACTCCATGGTGGAGGGGTGCACGGTGTCGCCGCGGAAGTCCCGCAGGAAGTCACGGTGCTTCTCCAACACGGTGACCTCGACACCGCAGCGGGCGAGTAGGAGACCCAGCACGATGCCGGCCGGACCGCCTCCGATCACACAACACGTCGTGCGGGACATGTGACCACCTCCGTGATGGAACGGGTGTCCTCAACCTACAGAGAGCGCGAATCCCTGTACAGGAAGGGGACCGGGATCGTGTTGCATGGAATCCGGCCGTCCCCGTCCGTTCGAGGAGAAGTGCGCATGCGCTGGACCGTCCACTCGGAGAAACCGCTCTACACCGACCGTTGGCTCGACATCCGTGTGGCGGACGTGGAGGTCGGCGAGGGCAGGAGGTTGGAGCACCGGCTCATCCGTTCGGCGCCCGGGGCGGGGGCCGTCGTGCTGGACGGGCGGGGGAACGTGCTGCTGCTGTGGCGCCACCGCTTCATCACCGACAGCTGGGGATACGAGATCCCCATGGGTGCGGTGGAGGCGGGGGAGACCCCGGTGGAGGCCGCGGCGCGGGAGGTGGAGGAGGAGACCGGTTGGCGGCCCGGGCCGCTGCGACCACTGCTGTACACCCAACCGTCGGCGGGCATCTCCGACAGCGAGCACCACGTGTTCGTCGCCGAGGGGGCCGAACGCGTCGGTGAGCCCGTGGAGGACTGGGAGTCCGAACGGGTGGAGTGGGTGCCGATGGAGCGGGTTCCCGAGCTGGTGCGGGACCGGAGGGTGGTCAGCGGCAGCACCATGAACGCGCTCCTGTACGTGTACGCGACGGGGTGACCCGCGAAAACCGGTGGTGTCCGGTTCGGTGCGTTCGTTAGGTTGCTGCCTCATGGACACCTCCGAGCCGCAAGGCTGGCTTTCGACCAACCGGGCCAACTGGGACGAACGCGTTCCCCTGCACGTCGCGAGCGACTTCTACGACCTGGACGGCTTTCAGGCCGGGGACGAGGCGCTGCGCGACTTCGAACTGGCCGAGGTCGGCGACGTCACCGGTAAGTCGCTACTGCACCTGCAGTGCCACATCGGGCTGGACACCCTCGCGTGGGCGCGGCACGGGGCTCGGCGGGTGGTGGGGCTGGACTTCTCCGGTCCGGCGGTGGAGGCGGCCCGTGGGATCGCCGCGCGGATCGGGATGTCGGAGGAACGGGCGGGCTTCGTCGAGTCCGACGTGTACGCCGCCGCCGACGCGGTGCCGGAGGAGTCGTACGACATCGTCTACACGGGTGTGGGCGCGCTGTGTTGGCTCCCCGACATCCGGCGGTGGGCCGAGGTCGCCGCCTCGCTGGTGGCACCCGGCGGGTTCCTGTACCTGGCCGAGTTCCACCCGATCACGGACGCCCTCGACGACGAGACCGGGACGAAGGTCGTCCGGGACTACTTCGCACGCGAGGCCAACGTGTACGAGGCCGCTGGAACGTACGCGGACCCGGACGCCAGAACCGAGAACAACGGTGCCGTGGAGTGGCAGCACCCGATCGGGGACGTGGTGTCGGCGCTGGCCGCCGAGGGGCTACGGCTGGAGTTCCTGCACGAACACGACGTGTCGCTCTTCCCTCGGTTCGGTTCCTTCCAACGTGACGACAAGGGTTACCACCGCTTCCCCGAAGGGTCCCCGAGAGTTCCGCTGATGTACTCCCTGCGTGCGAGCAAACCAGAGCGCTAAGGGTCCGGCGTCGCAAGAATCGGGGTCCCCTTCTGCTTGGTATGCGAGGTTTCAGACCGAGGGATACTCGGCGAAAAGTCGACAAAAGGGACCTGCTGTTACCGAGTTCGGGACCTTCGGCGAAGAATTTTCAGGAACTTCCTCACATCTCCGATCAGATCGGAAACGCTGTGAACAGTACGAACGTCGAGGGTTGCCGGAGAGGGGAGGGGCCGAACCCCCTTCTGTCGGGTCGATTCGCTTCCCGAGCGGCCCCAGTGATGGCAAAATGACCAGCTGAAGGCGCCTCTCGGCCGGATCCGTTCATGGATCGCCGTGCCTGCGCCTCCCTCCATCACCCTGCTGACATCGAACACCGGTCGGCCCTCGCGGCGAGTCCGCACACCCATGGCGGATCTCCCACCGCGAAGTCCTCCTGGAATCCCCCGGACCAATACTCTGCGTCCTTCGACGTCTCCTCCCGGCCCGTTCCCGACGTGAATCGACCAAGGCATGCTGCTGACAGATACAGCGGTTCCAGTGGAGTCCGCCACCACACAGATCTGGCTGTGGGTATTGGCGGCGAGCACGATCGTGCTCCTGGCCGCGATGGTCCACACGACCCTGCGACTGAGAGAGGCCCGTCGGCGCGTGACCGAAGCGGCGCGCCGTGACGCCGGACTGATCGAAGAGGCCCGGGCCGCCGCCGCCCGCGCCGACGCCAGGGCCGACCGCCTACAGTCGGCTCTGGCCCAGCGAGACCACACCGCCCGTTCCGTGACCGAGGACCTGTTCCCCCAGGTGACACGACGGATCAGGGAAGGCGCCTCGACCGACACCGTCCTCGCCGAATTCGACTCCTCGGACGGCCTCGACTCCGCCACTCGACCACTGGTGGAAGCGGTCAGCCGATCGCTCTGGCGAGGACACCAACAGCGCCGAAGACTCCTCAGTGTGGTCAAGGGCTGCGCCGACCGGGCCCGCGCCGGTGTCGCACAGCTCCGCGCCGACGTGCAAAAACGCAGTGAGCCCTACTGGAAGTCCCTCGACGCCTCCGGGGCCAGTGAGCGGATGCGCGAGGACTTCATGGTCGTGGAGGCCGGTCTCTCCCGCCTGGAGATGCTCATCCAGCGCCTGCTCACCGTGGCCGAGGCCGACCGGATCGGCCGCAACTGGACCCAGCCCCTGCGCGTCGAACGACTGGTGCGCGCGGCGGTCGGCAGCGTGCCCGAGTACGCTCGCGTGCAAATGCACATGCCCACCACCCCTGTGGTGGTCGAGGGCCGCGCGGTCAACTCGATCATCCAGATCATGGCCGAACTGGTCGACAACGCCACCTCCTTCTCCGCGCCCTCCGAGGCCGTCGTGGTGCACTTCGAGAACACCGCGATGCGGCTCGGCGTGCACATCGACGACAGCGGTCTGGCCATGACCGAGGAACAACTGGCGGAGGTGCGCCGCCGTCTCGACCCGGCCCGGCCCCCGGACATCTCCGAGCTCTCCGCCAACCAGCTGGGTCTGCTCGTGGTCCGCCGGGCCGCCGACCCGTTGGGCATCCGGGTCGACGTGGCCCCGTCGCCTCGTGGAGGCACCCGCGCGACCGTGTGGATCCCGCGCAACGGGCTCCTGCGCACCGATGACGCGGCCGTGGCCGCTCCGGCTCTCGCCGCGGCCTCCTCCACGCCGGCGGTGGGCGCGAGCGCCCCGACGGTCCCGATCCAGTCCGCACCGGAACCGGTCGCCGACTCCGTCGCCACCACCTCGCTCCCCACCCTCCCGACTCGTGGCTCCGAGGCTCCGGCCGAGTCGCCCGTGAAGCCTCCGGCCGCACCCGCCGCGGAGGGCTCCGCCGAAAGCCCCCGGCACCTGCCCCGTCGGCGTCGCGGAGCCACCCTCCCCGAAGAGGCGGCCACGCCCAAGACCGTCGAGCCACCCCGGGACCGGGTGGCCACCAGCCTTCGGATCGCACAGTGGCACGCCCACACACGGCCGACACCGAATCCTGCCGCAGAGAATCGTGAGGACTCTTGATGCTGACCAACCTGACCTGGCTCATGGACAAGCTGCGCGAGCTTCCCGGAGTGCGTCACGTGCTCCTGCTGTCCACCGACGGTCTGGTCCGTTCGGCCGACAGCACCCTGGGGCGGGATGAGGCCGACGGCCTGGCCGCCTCCGCCTGTGGGCTTCTCGCCACGGGTGGTCAGGTCAACTCGGTGTTCGGCATCACCGACCCGGTCCGGACCGTCGCGGTGGATCTGGACCCCCACCACCTGTTGGTGATGGGGGCCGGTTCGGGGTCGGCGCTGGCGGTGCTCACCGACCTGACCAGTCCCTCCTCCGACCTGGGTGTGGTCGCCACGGAGATGGGTCGACTGGTGGAGCGTCTGCCGGAGCAGCTCGCCACGCCGAGCAGGCACAGTGGCGAGGTGGGCTCGTCGTGATGGACCCCGACGTGCCCGATGGCCTGTTCATGGTGGTCGGTGGGCGCAGCGGCACCACACTGAGGCTGGATCCCTTCGCGCTGGTGGTCACCGAACGCGCGGACACCGCGGGACTGTCCCTCGAACAGACCGACATCGTGCGGATATGCGATCGCCCGATCGCCCCCGCCGAGCTCGGTGCCCGCTTGGGGATCCCGTTGGGCGCGGTCACCATCCTGCTGGCCGACCTCGTCGACCGCGGACACATCGTGATCCGTTCCGCCGGCGGGTCCGCCGCCCGATCCGCTTCGGCGTACGCCTCCCCGGCCGACGACCGTCAACTCTTGGAGAAACTGCGTGTTGGGCTCATCAACCTCCCCCTATGAACCCCTGGCACCGTCCGCCGCGATTTCGATGAAGATCCTCGTCACCGGTGGTTTCGGGGTGGGCAAGACCACGATGGTGGGCGCGATCAGCGAGATCAAGCCGCTGACCACCGAAGCCGAGATGACCCAGGCCGGGGCCGGGGTGGACGAAGGTCTGGAACTGCGTCCGGACAAGACGACCACCACGGTCGCCTTCGACTTCGGTCGGATCAGCATCGACGAGCAGATCGTGCTGTACCTGTTCGGCGCCCCGGGACAGAAGCGGTTCCACTCCCTGTGGGAACGGCTCTGTCAGGGCGCGGTGGGCGCGATCGTGCTCGTCGACACCCGTGACGCGGAGGGTTCGTTCGCCGCGCTCGACCGGGTCGAACGAGCGGGCCTGCCCTACCTGGTGGTCCACAACCCCTTCGGAGACGAGGACGAGCGCTGGAGCCTGGAGGAGATCCGGACCAGCCTGGACATCGACCCGGATACGCCGCTGGTGCGCTGCGACGCCCGCGACCCGCAACAGGTGCGTACGGCCCTCGCCGAGCTGGTCGTGCACCGTCAGCAGATGCTGGAACAGGAGCCGGACCGATGAGTGAAGAGACCACCCAGCCCGAACACCCGCGCCTTCCGCCGCTTCCGGAAACGCACCGGAACGCGTTGAGCCTGCTCGACGAGCGGTACCAGCGGGACTCGCCCGGGCTGTTCGCCGAGATGCGTCGGCGGCACGGACCGGTGGTCCCCGTCCTGATGGCCTGGGACGTGCCGGCCTGGTTGGTGGTCGGTTACTCGGAGCTGCTCCAGGTGACCTCCGACTCCGAACTGTTCGCCCGGTCCTACCTTCGGTGGAACCTGGGGGAGTACCTGCCGCCCGAGTGGCCGATGTGGCCGCTGGTCGGTGGTGGTTTCGCCACGGAGTCGATGCTCTACACCGAGGGTGAGGAGCACCGGCGCCGTTCGGCGGTGTTGAGCGACGGGTTCGCCCGTGTCGACCAGTGGGAGTTCGAGGAGTTCTGCCGTAGGTCCTCGCAGCGATTGATTGACGAGTTCTCGCAGGCGGGTGAGGCCGAGTTGATCCTCGCCTACGCGCAACGGCTGCCGGTCATGGCCTTGGGCTGGGCGGTCGGCGCCCCGGAGGAGTTCCACGACGACCTGGTCACCGGTTTCCTCCTGCTCATGGGGGCGGTGGAGGGCGATCCCATCGAGGGGATGCGCATGGTCCAGGCCATCACCGAGGAACTGGCCGACCGCGCCATGCGCGAACCCGGGCCGCACATCGCGGCCCACCTGGCGCACAGTGGGCTGGGGCTGACCCGTGAGCAGCTCAGCGCGGACATCTTCGTGTCCATCATCGCCGGCCACCAGACCAGTGCGAACTGGATCGGCAACACCATCAGGTTGATGCTGACCGACCAGACGCACACCAACGCGCTCACCCGTGGTCGTCGTTCGGTGACCGACGCCGCCCGTGACGTCCTCAAGGACGACAGCCCCACCCAGATCTTCGCGGGACGTTGGGCGGTTCGGACCACCCAGTTGGCGGGTACGACCATCCAGGGCGGCGACCTGGTGCTGCTGGGTCTGGCCGCCACCCATCAGGACCCGCTGTTCCGTCCCCCCGGCCAGGAAAGGGAGCACCACCACAGTCGCGCCTACCTGTCCTTCTCCCACGGCTCCCACGGTTGCCCGCACACCGCCCGAACCCTGGCCGAGATCATCACGGTCACCGGTATCGAAACCCTCCTCACCCACCTCCCCGATCTGCATCTGGCCGTCCCCGCAGGCCAGTTGCGCTGGCAGCCCCAGGTCCTGATCCGGGCCCTGGAAGCACTGCCGGTCCGCTTCACCCCGCCTGTCACCTCCGTTGATCCCCTAGGAGACTCTCTGTGGCTCTGAGCCTGTCCAGACCGGTCCACCAGCTCGATCCCCTCAGCCCCGACCTGCACGAAGACGCCGTGAAAATGCGCGAGCACGGCCCCATCGTGCCGGTCTCTCTGCCCGGCGGCGTCCCCATGTGGGGTGTGGCCGGTGACGAAGCCGGGCGCAACCTCCTCAAGGACAACGTCCGCTTCACCAAGGACCCCGGGCACTGGAGAGCCCTCAACGAGGGGGAGATCCCCGAGGACTGGCCGATGATCAGCATCGCGGCCCCTTCCGGTCACTCGGTCGTGAACACCGACGGTGCCGACCACCGGAAGCTGCGCCGTCCCCTGGCACAGGCGTTGACCGCCCGACGTGTTGAGGCGCTGACCCCTCTGGTCACCTCCCTGGTGGAGCGCCTCCTGGAGGAGATGGGCAAGGCAGCGGAGGAGACCGAGGACGGGGTGATCGACTTCCGTGCGCGGCTCGCCTGGCCGCTGCCGATGGGCGTGATCGGATACCTGCTCGGCGTGGACGAGGCCGACCACGAGGAACTGGGCCGGCTGTACAGCGCCCTGTTCGACGACACCGCCAGTGAGGGGCGAAGCGCCGAGCTGGCCCTGCACGCCTGGCTGGACGCCCACGTGGCCAAGCTCGAACGCGAGCCCGGCGACGACCTGGTCAGCGCCATGTTGGCGCTGCCGGAGGAGGACCGCCTTCCTCGCGAGGACCTGGTCGTGACGCTGTACGTGGTGCTGGCGGCCGGCCACGAGACCACCACCCACCTGCTGCTCAACGCCGTGCGCGCGCTCAGTGCCCGCCCCGAGCAGCTCCGTCTCCTGTTGTCGGGCGAGGTGCCCTGGGTGAACGCGGTGGAGGAGACCATGCGCTGGGACTCGCCCACCGCCAACTTCTTCACCCGCTTCGCCACCGAGGACGTGGACGGGGCGGACATCCACCCGGACGCCGCGGGGGTGAAGATCGCCAAGGGCGACCCCGTGTTCGTCTCCTACATCTCGATGGGGCGCGACCCCGAGCGGTTCGGTCCCACCGCGGACGAGTTCGACATCCAGCGTGAGGGCGCGGCCCACAGCAACTTCGGGTACGGCGCGCACTTCTGCATCGGTGCGCCCCTGGCCCGCCTGGAGGCGGGTGTCGCCCTGAAGGCGCTCTTCGCCCGCTGGCCCGAGCTGTCGGTGGTCGGTGACGTGCCGCGCGCCCCCACGGTCGTGGTCAACTCGCATACGCATCTGAACGTGCGCCTGAAATAACATGCGCCTGAAGTAGGGCCGGTTCGATCGGGCCGCCGGTTCGTCATGGTCGATGACCATCGACGAGCGCGGCGGCCCACTCCTGGACACGTCGCAGTTGGCCCTCCTCCAAGGGCCCGGACCTGCCGTGGACGTGGAAACTCGGCCCCCGCGTGGGCCGGAACCCGCGCCGTTTCAGGGCCTTGGCGGCGGCACGGGCGGCGGAACCGCTGAGCCGCTTGGCGTGTGAGGTGTCGAAGGTGTGCACCGGCAGGTCCCGCGGGGTGAGCGAGGCGATCCACTCCCGCACACCGGGGCCCTGACCGTGTCCGCCCTTGTCCAGGGCCTGCTTTCGGGTGTTCGCGCTCGGTAGTGAGAAGTCGTGGGTGGGTGCTCCGACCAGGAGCAGATCCACGTCGATCGGGATCTCGGTGGGCGCCTCGGCGACCGGGACCACCCGGGCGGGTTCCAGGTGCTCGGCGAGGGTCCGGGCGACCTCGGTGGTGTTGCCGAAGTAGGACTCGACGACGATCAGTGTTCTCATGGGCCTTCCCGACAAAAAATGGGAGTCACTCTCAATAAATAGTGACTCCCACAGTGTTCGGGTGTCCAGGGACCCAGGTCCCTCGGGTGGTGGGTGCTCAGTCCCCGGGTTCCCGCTGTCGGACCACGGTCTCCGGGCCCGGGTAGATGACCCGTTCCTCACCATCGGCGAACCGCACCAGGTAGGGCGGGCCGTTCTGGGCTCCACGCACCTCGATGATCTCCGCCTCCTGCTCGCCGCGGGCACTGGCGACCCCGTGCGTGTGCAGAAGGTCCCCGACCGTCGCTCGCATGTGGTTCCTCCCGTCACGATGACTCGGGCACGACCACGACCTGGGACGCGTTCCGTGAATACCTGCCCTGCTGCGCGACGGGCAGCATCCACGGAACGCGCCTTAGGATGTTCGGGTGAACAAGGTCGCCCCTATCATCGCGTTCGTCGTCTTCATGTTGGTCTTCGTCGTCACGAGGACCCCCGTCCGGAACTTCCTGGAATCGTGGGTGGCCCTCGAAGGTGTCGTCCTCGGTCTGGCCTCGATGGTCGCCTCGGCGGCGCTGGCCGCCCTGGTCGCGGGCGCCATCCTGTACGTGAGCCGGATCTTCGAGCAGTGACCGAACGGCTGACGGCGATGGGTCAGCCGCTGCCGAGGTAGCCGTTCGGGTCGAGCACGTACTTGCTCGCCGCCCCCTTGTCGAACGCCTGGTAGCCCTCCGGGGCGTCCTCCAACGAGATCGCCACCGCGTTGACCGCCTTCGCGATCTGCACGCGGTCGTTGAGGATCGCCATCATCAGCTGCCGGTGGTACTTCATCACCGGGCACTGGCCCGTGAAGAAGGCGTGCGACTTCGACCAGCCCAGCCCGAAGCGGATCGACAGCGAACCCACCTTGGCGGCCTCGTCCGACGCGCCAGGGTCACCGGTCACGTACAGGCCCGGGATGCCGATGGAACCGCCGGCCCTGGTGACGTCCATGGCGTCGTTCAGGACGCTCGCGGGCGCCTCCTCGCCGGCCTTGTCCCCGCTTCCGTGCGCCTCGAAGCCGACCGCGTCCACCGCGCAGTCCACCTCCGGTGCGCCCAGGACCTGTTCGATGAGGTCGCCGGGGTCGCCCTCGGAGATGTCGATGGTCTCGCAGCCGAACCCGCGGGCCTGGGCCAGACGTTCCTTCTTGGAGTCGCCGACGATCACCACCGCCGCGCCCAGGAGCCGGGCGGAGGCCGCCGCGGCGAGACCGACCGGGCCGGCGCCCGCGATGTACACGGTCGACCCCACGGTGACCCCGGCGGTCACGCAGCCGTGGTAGCCGGTGGGGAAGATGTCGGAGAGCATCGTCAGGTCGAGCATCTTCTCCATGGCCTGGTCCCTGTCGGGGAACTTCAACAGGTTCCAGTCCGCGTAGGGCACCAGCGCGTACTGCGCCTGGCCACCGACCCATCCGCCCATGTCGACGTAGCCGTAGGCCGACCCCGGGCGGTCGGGGTTGACGTTCAGACAGATTTCGGTGCGCCTGGCCTTGCAGTTCACACATCGTCCACAGGAGATGTTGAACGGTACCGAGACCAGGTCGCCGACCTTGACGAACTCGACGTCGGGTCCGGTCTCGACCACCTCGCCGGTGATCTCGTGGCCGAGCACCATCCCCTCCGGGGCGGTGGTGCGGCCGCGGACCATGTGCTGGTCACTGCCGCAGATGTTGGTCGCGACGACCTTCAGGATCGCCCCGTGGGGAACCTTGCGCCCCACGTTCGCGGGGTTCACACCGGGGCCGTCCTTGAGCTCGAACTCCGGGTAGGCGATGTCCTGCACCTCGACCCGCCCGGGGCCTTGGTAGACCACTCCTCTGTTGCCGGTCATCTTCCCTTCCACCTCTCTGCCGCGTAGCGGCGAGGACCAACGTTCGTGGAACGCCCTCGTGTTCGGAGGGCGTCCTTGAGTCGTTTCCTGTGACGGGGGTCGCTAACCGGGACGGAAGGTCTGTTACGTGACGAGGAACCGGTGCCGGTTGCGTCATGATGTGTCGATGGGGTTACGAGAGCAGAAGAAGGCCGCCACACGCGCGGAGATCGGCCGCCAGGCGTTGCGACTCATCCGGGAACACGGGTACGAGGCCACCACGACCGAACAGATCGCCGCCGCCGCGAACGTTTCTCCGAGCACGTTTTTCCGGTACTTCCCCACCAAGGCCGAGGCGGTCCTGGTCGAGGACGTCTTCCCTCGGGTGTTCGCCCGCTTCATGGACCGGTCCGACGGGCCCCCGCTCACGGAGGCGCTACGGGCGGGGATCCGTGAGGTCTACGGCGGGATGGAGGAGGCCGAACGGGAACAGGACCGCGAGCGGCGACGACTCCTGTTCTCCGTCCCCGAACTGCGCGCGACGCTGATGGACCGGTACGCGACCGGGATCGAGGAACTGTGCGACGCCGCCGCGGCACGTACCGGCCGGGACCGGAACGAACCGCGGGTCCGGGTCTGGGCCGGGGCGATCATCGGCGCCCTGGCCTCGGTGTCCGCAGGCCTTGAGGACGGGGCCGAGGGGGCCGACTTCGCCGACCGACTGGACGAGGCGATCGGTCTGCTTGAGGAGGGCCTCCCGCTCTGAGCATCGGGCCCCGGGGCGTACCGCTACGCGGCCGCGGCGATCATGTCCACGCAGCGCGCGAAGTCCGCGCCCACCCGGTGGGAGACACCCGTGTAGCAAAGGATGCGCTCGGTGGTGGTCTTGCCCGCGTCGATGTGGGCCATGATCCCGATGTTGCGAACCTTGGCCAGGTCCAGATGTGTGGTGGCCATGGTGTACTTCCTTTCCTCGATCGTCGGGGCGACCATTTCGGGCGGTGCGCGCATGCCTGGTGGGCCGTGGGTGCGGCCTGCCGCCGAGACCCCGGTCATCGCGAGGCCCCGAGTGGGCGTAGAGCTTTCCTGCCCCGGGGCTCCACGGGTTTTCCGGGCTTCTTGGGGCCGAAGTGGTGGAAGTGATCAATGGCTCGGGGAGAAGGGAACGGCGGTGATCGAATTCCGGTGGCCGTGTTCGGCCAATGGTCGTCGAAAACGAGGAATTCGCCATTCCTGTGCGTAACATCTCTTTCCCACGGGAGGCCGGGTTCCAAGGGAAGACCCGCCCTCGTGGTGGACCGATCGGGCCACGCGCGGACCGGTCGGTGTGGGTGTGTACGGGCGCACCCGTGGTGAAGGGTGTCCGGCGGGGTGTGGGCCCGGCCGGACACCACTCCACGGCCGGCGCCCCGGGGTGGGGTTCACCACCTGGGACGGGGCCGGCGAAGCCCGATGGTCGGATGAAACACTTCCTTCATGCTCGGCGTCACCGACCTGCCCACCTACCTGGCAGGACTCATCCTCATCGTGCTCATCCCCGGGCCCAATTCGATCTACGTGCTCTCCGTCGCCGCGCGCGGCGGGACCAGGGCCGGCTACACGGCCGCCGCGGGGGTCTTCACCGGTGACGCCGTGCTGATGCTCCTCGCCGCCGCGGGCGCCGCCACGTTGTTGCGGACCAACCCGGTGGTCTTCGCGGTCATCAAGTTCGCGGGAGCCGCCTACCTGGTGTGGATGGCGATCGGTATGCTGCGCACCGCGTACGCCATGTGGACCTCAAGGCATCGGCGCGCCGAAGAACAGCGTGCCGCCGACGCGGCCCCGAGCCCCGCCATGGGGGAGCGCCCCTACCGCCGGGCCCTGGTGGTCTCGCTGTTCAACCCGAAGGTGATCCTGTTCCTGATCTCCTTCTTCGTGCAGTTCGTCGACCCGGCCTACGCCTACCCGGCGCTGTCCTTCCTGGTCCTGGGTCTGCTGATGCAACTGGTCAGCTTCGTGTACCTGTCCGCCCTGATCTTCGGCGGCACCCGCGTCTCCGCGGCCTTCGGACGCCGACGGCGTCTCTCCGCGGGCGCGACCTCGGCGGCGGGCGCGCTGTTCCTGGGGTTCGCGGTCAAGCTCTCCTTCAGCACCGTCTAGGTAGAAGTGGGTAGGCGGTGGCCGGCGAAACGGCGATGTGGCGGCGCCCCTCGTGTTCCTAGCGTGGTTCTCCCAATGGACGACCACGAAGGGACCCCATCGTGCTCACAGCACGCGATCTCACCAAACGCTACGGGCCGCACACCGCCGTCGACGCCCTGAGCGTCACCGTCGAGCCCGGACGGGTCACCGGATTCCTCGGCCCCAATGGTGCCGGGAAGTCCACCACCATGCGCATGTTCCTGGGATTGACCCGACCCACCTCCGGGCTGGCCTTGGTGAACGGTCATCGCTACGAGGACCTGAGGTGGCCCGCCCGTGAGGTGGGCGCGCTCCTGGACACGAGCGCCGCCCACCCCGGTCGGACCGCACGCGCCCACCTGAGGGCCAAGGCCCACGTGTGCGGACTTCCCCGTCGACGGGTCGACGAGGTCCTCGGTGAAGTCGGGTTGACCGGGGTCGCCGACCGCAGGGTCGGCGGCTACTCGCTCGGGATGCGGCAACGGCTGGGGGTGGCCGACGCCCTGCTCGCCGACCCCGGTGTGCTGCTCTTCGACGAGCCCGTCAACGGCCTGGACCTGGACGGGGTGCGCTGGATGCGAGACCTCACCCGCCGGCTCGCGGACGAGGGCCGGACCGTGTTGGTCTCCAGCCACCTGATGAGTGAGATGGAACAGGTCGCCGACCGACTGTTGGTGGTCGGCCGGGGCCGTTTGGTGTCCGACGCCTCCCTGGAGGAGGTGATCGCCACCTGGTCGCGCACCCACGTGGTGGCCCGTGTCCTCGGCGGCGCCCGGTTCCCCGAACGGTTGGCGCGCGAAGGCCGGGTCGAGGACCTCGGCGACGGGACCCTGCGGGTGTTCGGGGTTCCGGTGGAACGGGTCGGTGACCTCGCGCACGAGGTCGGTGCGCGAGTGCACGGTCTGTGGACGGAACGCGCCTCGCTCGAACAGGCCTATCTGGAACTGACCGGCGCCGACGTCGAGTACGAGGCCCGAACCCGCGAGGAGGTGCGCTCATGAGGTCGTCGAGCGAGAAGGCGTCACCGCCGAGGTCACCACGGTGGCGGTCGCTGCGCAGGGAGATCGCGGCCGAGTGGGTCCGCCGTTCCGCGCTGCGCTCCACGTGGTGGTGCCTGCTGGCGGCGGTGGTCGGGATGACCGCCTTCGCGGGGCTGATGGGCTGGTCCCAGCTCAGCCAGGCACTGGAGAACCCCATCGCCGGTGACGGGGTGGAGTTCGCCCGGCTCACCTCCCAGGGTTACTTCTACCTGGTGCAGTTCACCGTGCTGGTCCTGGCCGCGCTGGCCGCCACCGACGAGTTCGGCAACCGGAGCATCGTGGGGACCCTGACCTGGAATCCGGATCGGGTCGTGGTGCTCACCGCCCGCACCCTCGTCACCGCGGCGCTGGCGTTCGCCACGGCGATCGTCGCCGGGCTGGCCGGGACGGGGATCCTGGCGGCGCTGCTGGCCTCGTACGTGACCTTCCCGCTCGGGGACGTCCTGGCCACCGTGTTCGGCGCCGGGGTGTGCATGGCGCTGTTCGCCGCCCTGTTCGTCGGGATCGGAACCGCCCTGCGGGGGACCGCGAGCACCATCCTGGTGGGGTTCCTGCTGCTGTTGGGGCTGCCGCTGGTGATGCAGCTGTCGGGGGTCGACCTGGTCGACGACCTGGCCGCGTTCACCCCGGGCCTGGCCGGTATCGAGTTCTACGCCGCCGGTGACGTCGGGTTCTACACCGCGCCCTTCGACGGGCCGATCAACGTGGCCGTGGTGGTGGGTTGGACGGTCGCGGCGCTTCTGGTCGCCTGGTCCGAACTGCGGGCACGCGACGTGTGAGTCCTAGGGCGTGGCCCGCCTCCGTGGGGGCGGGCCACGCCCTATGAGGTCAGTCGATGACCTCCATCTCCGGGAACTCCGCAGACGGCCCGGACAGGAGCGGTTCCTCCGTGCCGCGCAGGTGGGCGTCGAAGAAGGCGAGCAGGTAGGCGCGCTGGGCGGCGATCGAGGTCTCGGGATCGATCGGTCCGATGTTTTCGAGCCTGCCCTCCCAGGACCGCCCGGACAGCCCGTGCCGGGCCTCCAACGCCGGCAGCGCCCACTGGTCGTCGCTGTAGGAGTTGTGCTCGCCGTCGGCCATGTACACCTCGAAGAAGGGCCCGGTGGAGGCGGACCGGAACAGTTCGAGGTCAGGGTGGTGTCGGCTGTGGTGCGGTAGGTCCGCCCCGGTCAGTCCGGCGCCGAAGTACGCGAACGGGCGATCCACCCCTTGGGTGGTCACGTCCGCCCATGCCTCGTCGCCCACGTGGTAGGCCATGCTCCCGTCCAGGTTCGCGCCGGCGGCGACCCGATCGTCCACCAACATGACCTCCCCGGTGGTCAGCCCGCCCGCCGAGTGCCCGAACATGCCCACCGTGTCGATGTCGGTGACCTCGTCCAGGTACGGGGGCAGGAGGTCGCCCTCCTCCAAGGCGTCGAGGACGAAACGAGAGTCCAGGGTCCGCGTGTCGATCGCCTCCCGGTAGGTGGGGGTCTCCCGGTCGGGGTAGCTCTGTCGCAGCACTCGGCCGTCGGGCAGGTCGACCGCGGCGGATTCGTAGGGGTGGTCCATGGCCACCACCAGGTATCCGTGCGAGGCGAGTTCCTCCAGGTTGGCGGCGTTGGTGTACCGCGACCCGCCGAACCCGTGCGAGTACAGTACGACGGGCATGTCCTCCGTCCCCTCGGCGACCGGCGCGTCCTGGAGGGCGTTCGCGGTGGCGGAGGCGGCGTCGACGGCGCCGCGCGGCACCCCGGCACCGTAGAGGGAACCGGTCAGCACGTCGCCCACGGAGGGGGACACGTAGGGCGCCGGTTCGGCGGCCGGGGTGTCCTCGGCCGGGTACCAGAGACCGACCATGAGGTCGCGTTCGGTCTCCCCCTCCACCCACGGGTGTCCCCGGGAGGTGTCGACCAGGTGGGCCTCGGTGCGTCCCACGGCGTAAGGGCCGGTGGGTTCGGGTGGAGAGGGGGCCAGCGGATCTCCGGTCGTGACGGCCGCGTGGGCGGCGGGCACGCAGAAGGACGCCACCAGGACCAGGGCGGCGGCGGAGTGGATGAACCCGCGTCGGAACGCGGACGGACTCGGAGCTGGATTCGTGTCGACCATGTCCGCATCCTGCGACGCGCACACCCTCGGGCGCATCGCCTGAGCGACAGCGCCCGACTAGTCACTAAGGGGTAGGTGACGGGGGCGGCCGACTCGTCAGTCGGGGTCGACCAGCCCGGCCTCGTGCGCCAGTACCGCGGCCTGCACGCGGTTGCGCAGGTCCAGGCGGGTGAGGATCGACCGGACGTGCACCTTGGCGGTGCCCGGCGCGATCGCCAACCGGCGCGCCACCTCGTCGTTGGAGCAGCCCTCGCCCAGCAACGCCAGCACGTCGCGTTCTCGATCGGTCAACGCGCTGACCCGTTCGCGGGCGGACGCGGCGCGCGACAGCCGGCCGTCACCCGCTCCCAGTTCGTCGATGACCCGACGGGCCACCTCGGGTGACAGGTAGGCGCCGCCCTCCACCACCGCGCGCACCCCGGACACCAGTTGGTTCGGGTCGCCCGACTTGAGTACGAACCCGGCCGCGCCCCCGGACAGCGCCCGGGCGATGTAGGCGTCCTCGGAGAAGGTGGTGAGGATGACCACGGACGTACCCGGGTACTCGGCGGTGATGGCCTCGGTGGCGGCGAGTCCGTCGGTGCCGGGCATCTGCACGTCCAGCAGGGCCACGTCCGGGGCCAGTTCGGCGACCAGGGACACCGCCTCCGCGCCGTCGGCGGCCTCGCCCACCACCTCGAACCCGGGGACGGTCGCCAGGATCGCCCGGATCCCCGCGCGCATCATGGCCTCGTCGTCGGCCAGTACCACCCGGATCGTCGCGTCACCGTTCGTCTCGCTCACCGGGCCAGGGTAGCGGTGGCTACTCGTGTCGTTCGATCCGTTCCTTGGCGATGAGCACCCCGTCGTCGAAGCACAGCCGGTACACGGGCGGCAGTCCGTTCACGTGTTCCACCAGGTAGAAGCGGCAGTCGTCCGCTTCGGGCGGGGGCGGCGGAGGGTCGTCGACCGAGCGTGCCGGGTACTCGAACCGGGGCAGCGTCGTCTCGACGTTCTCCACGGTGTCTCCCACGGCCAGACGCTCGTAGCCCGCCGGGGACACCACCGAGTTCTCGCTCACCCACCACAGTGTCAGGAAGCCGAACCCGATCAGGGCGATGGTCAGTGCTGCCGGCACGATCAGGGCGGTGCGCAGGCTTCGTCGGGCCTGTTCGTCGGCCTCCGAACGCAAGCGGTCCGTCTGCGACGCGGGTTCGTCCGAAGCGGTGTCCTCGGACCGTTCCGAGATGAGCGCCCGCACCTCGAAGCCGCCCCGCTCCCCGGGGCCCGTGGTGATCTCGCCACCGTTCTCCTTCACCAGGGCGCGCAGCTCGGCCAACCCGCCGGCGCCCTCGCCGCCGTCCCCCGTGCGGGCGGGGAGGATCGGAGCCTCCACCGGGCCGGTATCGGTGACCGTCACCCGGACGGCGTCCCCGCCCCGCACCACGTGCACCGACACCTCGCCGCCGGGCGCGTACTTGGCGGCGTTGGTCAGAGCCTCCCGCACCACCCGGTGGACCGTTCGACCCACCCTCGAACCGGCCACCGGGTCGGAGCCCTCCCGCAGCAACCGCACCGAGAGCCCGGCGTCCGAGGCACGTTCCACCAGTGTGGAGACGCTTTCCCCGGGTTCCTCGGAATCCTCGTCGGAGCCCTCGCGCAGCACCCCGATCACCTCGCGCAGTCGCAGGTTGGCCTCGTGCGCCGCCTCCCGCAGTTCCGAGGCGGCCCCACGCCGTTCGGGGTCGTCCCCGGCGGACATCTCCAGAGCCGCCGCGCGCACCGCGATCAGTGCCAGGTCGTGGCCCAGGGAGTCGTGCATGCGGGAGGCGATGCGGGCACGTTCGCGCAGGCGGGCGCGGTCGGCCTCCGCCGCGCGGGTCCGTTCCATCCGCTCGGCCAGTGCCCAGGCGCCCCGGGTCGCGCTCAGGCGTCGCCGTCGGTACCGGGCGAACAACCAGGGGGCCACCAACGCCAGCACCAGCGCCAGCGCGCCGCCGGTCCAGTCGACCAGCGACGACAGGAAGTCCCGGGTATCCAGATCGAACACCACGGCCGCGGCCGCGTTCGCCGTGAACGTGACCGCCACGGCCAGGATCGCGGGCACCACCACCGGACCGGGGCGGTCCGAGCGCAGGCCGTACCGGTAGGCCACGGCGGCCACCACCAGCACGGGCATGAACAGGTAGAGCGTGGTGAACAGCCCCAACCCCGTCGAGACCGTCTGCGCGGTGGCGTAGGCGGTCGCCACCGCGAGGGAGGCCGCCGGCAGCCGGCGGGACAGGCCGACCGCGATCGCCACCACGACCAGCGCGACCGCGCTCTCGGCGAACCCGGACCGACCTTCGTCCCCCGAGAGTTCGGCCACGGCGAGTCCACCGAGGACCGCCCAGAGCAGGAGGTCGACGGCGGGTGCGAGCCCGCGCCGGTGTGGACTCGCCGGTACGTTCATGGGTCCCAAAGTACGGGGATCAGCGGGGGGTGAGGCCGTGGAGAAGGTGGTGGACGACCGCCGGGAGAGCGCCGTCGAACTTCTCCTTGGAGTGGTCGGCGGTCAGGAAGGCGAAGCCGTGCAGGGTGGAGACGACGGTGTAGGCGATCGGCTTCGGGTCGCCTTGGACGATCTCGCCGTCGGCCTGGCCCTGGAGGATCGGGGCGAGGACGACGCCGAGCAGTTCGTCGAGGGCCGCGATGAGCTGATCGGTGGCGTCGCTGTCGTGCTTGCGCGTGTACATCAGGTCCAGCAGGGCGCCGTTGGCGATGGTGAAGTCCACGTAGGACCGGGCCAGGGCGAGGATACGGGCCCCGGCCCCGGCACCCTCGACGGTGGTCTCCTGGAGCGCGGACTTGAGGCGTTGGAAACCGCTGAGCGCGAGGGCGTCCAGCAGTGCCCCCTTGTCCTTGAAGTGTCGGCCCGGGGCGGCATGGCTCACGCCCGCATCACGGGCGAGCTCACGCAGGGAGATCGCGGCGGGACCGCGGTCGGCCAGGGTGCGTTCCGCACCGGCCAGGAGAACGGCGCGCAGATCTCCGTGGTGGTAGGGGCGTTCGGACATGTTCACCAGCATAGACGGATGTTGACGGCGACATCATCGTCGTCATGGACAGTTTTCCGGGGTCCGCCCTTACCGTGAGGGGATGACAGAGAAGAACGTCCACCTGCCCGACCTCGGAGGCAGGACCGCCGTCATCACCGGGGCCAACAGCGGCCTCGGCCTGGAGACCGCGAAGGTCCTGGCAAGACGCGGGGCCCGTGTGGTCCTGGCCGTCCGCGACACCGCCAAGGGGGACGAGGCCGCCCGGGGGATCCCGGGTGAGACCGAGGTCCGCCGTCTCGACCTCGCCGACCTCTCCTCGGTCCGCGCCTTCGCCGAGGACTGGAAGGGCGACCTCCACCTGTTGATCAACAACGCCGGGGTCATGGCCGTCCCCAGGTCCAGCACCGTGGACGGTTTCGAGACCCAGTTCGGCGTCAACCACCTGGGCCACTTCGCCCTCACCAACCTGCTCCTGGAACACGTCACCGGACGCGTGGTCACCGTGTCCTCGGGGCTGCACGCCTCCGTGCGCGGCATCCACTTCGAAGACGTGAACTTCGAGAAGGGGTACACCCCCTACCGGGCGTACGGTCAGTCGAAGCTGGCCAACCTGCTCTTCACCCTGGAATTGCAGCGCAGGCTGGAGGAGGCGGGCTCCTCGGTGCTCGCCACCGCTGCCCACCCCGGCTACGCCGACACCAACCTTCAGGGCCGCACCGGGAAGGCGCTGGAGGACAAGTTCATGCGGGTACTGAACAAGGTCATCGGGCAGAGCGCCGCGGCCGGCGCCCTGCCCACGGTCTACGCCGCCACCCAGGACGTGCCCGGGGCGGCCTACGCCGGTCCCGCTGGGACGTTCGGTACCGGCGCTCCGGGTCTGGCCAAGCGAAGCGGCGCCGCCCAGGACACCGACGCCGCCCGCCGGCTGTGGGAGTTCTCCGAGGAGATGACCGGCACCTCGTTCCCGCTGTGACTCCATGCGACGGGGCGGGGACCTGAGGCCCCCGCCCCGTATATCGAGTGGTTCCTAGGGAGTGAGGGTGAGCTCGTCCGTGCTCGCCTCGCGTACGGCCTCCTCCGTCACCGCCCACGGCAGCGACGTTCCCTCGGACCACGGCTCCAACTGGTCGTCGTAGTTGGGGTGGAAGGCGTGCCCCGAGTTGCCGGTCAGGTTGATCCAGGTGGAAGAGTCCCGGTCGGACAGGTCGACGACCATCCGCATGGACGGGACCGTGGTGATGCCGTACCCCTCGGCCGGGTTCCATCCGGTCGCGTTGACGATGCTCGAACCACCCGGGCTCTCCACCGGGCCGCGGTTGAACAACCACTCCACCGGGCCGATCCCCGAAGTGCCGAACGACTCGTGCGTGGCCGTGAGGGTGTGCAGATCGCCCCAGCGCCAGGCGGTCGGATCGTCGCCGAGCAGTTCGGTGAGCTCCTCGGTGGCCTCGTCCATGGCGGCGGCCAGTACCTCGTCACGGCCGCTGACCTCCCGGCCCTCCCACCACGGGGAGTCGGGGTCCTTCAACAGCTCGGTCACCACGTACATGCCGCGCGAGTTGCTGTTCATGTCCACCTCGCCCAACTCGTCGAAGAGCAGGGGGAGCAGGTGACGCCAGGTCGCGTTGTAGAAGGCCGCACCCGCGGAGTCGGGTTCGTTGAAGTGGTCCCAGTCCTCCAGTTCGGCCCGCGCCTCGGCGGTGGTCCCGTCGACGTCCACGTCCAACAGGTGGGGCGTGATGTCGACGGCGGCGCCGTGGTGTGAGTCCATCAGGACGCTTTCCATGTCCTCGATGCTCACCGGGCCGTCGGCGACCGCCTCGGCCAGCAGGTCGTTGATCCGCTGGCTGCGGTAGCCGTAGTCCCAGTCGGTGGTGAGGAAGTGTTCGTAGTCCTCGTCGACCACCGACTGGTTGGCGGTGACGATGATCCCCGACTCGGGGTTGAGCACGCTGGGCAGTTCGTCGAAGGGCAGGTACTCCTCCTCCCAGTCGTAGTCGGAGTCCCAGCCGGGGGCGGGCCAACGGCCATCGCCCTCGCCGCGCACCGGCACCAGACCGGGGGACTGGTAACCGATGTTGCCCTCGTTGTCCGCGTAGACGAGGTTCTGCGCGGGCACCTCGAACTGTGCGGCGGCGCCGCGGAAGTCCTCCCAGCCGCGTGCGCGGTTCAGGGCGAAGATGGAGTCGGCGGTGGTCCCCGGCTGGAGGGCGGTCCACCGCATGGAGACCGCGTAGGGGGAGTCGTCGCCCTCGGACGGGGCCGCGCCGATCTCGCGCAGGCCCTCGCCGGCGGCGGTCGTGGACAGGATCGGGCCGTGGTGGGTCGAGCGGATGGTGATGTCCTGGTCCTGGCCACCGGAGACCTTGATGGTGTCCTCGATGATCTCCAGGGGACGTTCCTCGCCGTCGACGACGTAGTTGTCGCCCTCGACCTGTTCCAGGTAGAGGTCCATCACGTCCGGGTTGAGGTTGGTGAAGCCCCACGTGATCGACTCGTTCTGGCCGATGACCACGCCGGGCAGCCCGGAGAAGCTGAAGCCGCTGACGTCGAAGGGGCACTCCTCGGACAGTTCCGTGCAGTGCAGACCCATCTGGTACCAGGTGGACGGCATGGAGGCGCCCAGGTGGGGGTCGTTGGTCAGCAGGGGAGAACCGGTGTCGGTGTGCTCTCCGGAGACCACCCAGGAGTTGGAGCCCATGTCGGGGCTGTCCGAGGGGCCGAGGAGGTCGGGCACGGCCTCGTGGATCGCGGGCAGGCCGCCGAGGGCGTCCAGGGCCTCTTCGGGGAGTTCGGGCCCCCGGGACAGGTCGGCCTCCGGCTCGGCGCCGTGGTGCTCTTCGGTCTCGGTGATGGGTTCGTGCAGCTCGGTCGGGTACTCCGGGTAGAGCTCCTCGATCCGTTCCCGGTCGAGGCCGTTGGCGAGCAGCAGAGCGCGGTTCGTTTCCTCTTGGAGGTTGCCGCCCAGGTCCCAGGCCATGGCCTTGAGCCAGGCGAGGCTGTCGGTGGGCGTCCAGGGCTCGACGGTGTAGTCGTCAGCGGTGACGCCCAGCAGCCCGTACTCCAGGCTCGCGGAAAGTCCGTCGTTGTCGTCGATCCAGGCGTTCACCCCGGCGGCGTAGGCGTCCAGGTACCCCTGCGCGTCCTCGGAGAGCAGGTCGTACTCCTGCTCGGCGACCCGGCGCCAACCCATGGTGCGCAGGTAGACGTCGGTCTCGACCTGGTCCGGGCCGAACAGTTCCGCGGTGCGGCCCGCGGTGACGTGACGGCGGAAGTCCATCTCCCAGAAGCGGTCCTGGGCGTGGGTGAACCCCTGGGCGACGAAGAGGTCCTCGGAGTTGTCGGCGTACACGTGCGCGACCCCGTACTCGTCCCGAAGGACGTTCACCGGTGCGTTCAGCTCCGGCAGGGAGAGCTCCCCGTCGGTGGTGGGGAAGGAGCTTCGCACCGCCATCACGCCGAGGAGGGCGGTGATCAGGGCGAGCGACGCGACGACCGCGACAAACCCCAAACCGACACGAACAAGGACACGCTTACGCAATACACCCATGACCGGAACTTTAGAGTGCCGCTAGTCACACTCTCTATGGTTCCCGGGGGTTCTGTTCCCAATTGTTACCAACTGGTAGGAAGTGCGGCTCTCGTGCTGATCGGCGGCTTTCGGGAAATCGGTCGCGAATCCGACCAATACCCGGGCGCTTCGGTCACGAATCCCGGGTGGGTCGCTTCGCGCGCACCGCGTAGGGCCCACGTCGGTCCGTCCGCCTCCTGAAGGGAATCCCGCCATGAGAATCATCCGTCGCCGCGGCGCCGCGCTCCTGCTCTCCGCGTTCGCCACCTCGGCCCTGCTCGGCCTGGCCGCCTCGCCCGCGCAGGCCGCCTCGGCCGGGGCCACGTCCACCGAGTCCTCCTCCACGCCGGGCCTGCTCCACGGCCTCGTCGGAGATGGTGGCTTGGTCAGCATCTTCATCGGCAACTACCAGGTCAGGAACTAGCGCCGCGTCAGTCGACGCGCCTCTGCGGCCGGGAGCGGGAGCATTCCGGCCGCATCGCCAGATCTGAAGCGCGTCGCACTGTGAGCGTCCCGCGGCCCTGGAGGTGACGTGGATCACGCCATCCTCACGGCTTGTCGCTCCGAATCCCCCATGATCCGGGCCAAGCGAGTGAAAGCGGTCGACCTTCGTTTCGGGGGCGATCGCTCTGGAGGCGGAGCACGTCACCTCCGGGCCGGGGAACCCGGCTCTCCCGCGAGCCCGACACCCGCGGCTCATCCGCCGGCATCACCACAGCACGTGCCGAAGCGATTGGAAGGTTTTCGATGACGAACACCGGCCACCCCCACCGCCTGCCGCTCACGGCCGCCCAGAAGGGGCTGTGGTACGCCCAGCAGATGGATCCGGGAAACCCGGTGTACGCGATCGCCGAGTACCTGGAGCTCAACGGGCCCCTGGACGTACCGACCCTCTGCACGGCACTCCGCCAGGCCGTCCTGGAGACCGAAGCGCTCCACCTGCGTTTCGGGGAGGACGACGGGTTCCCCTGGCAGGAGGTCCGCCGTCCCGAGGACTGGTGGCCCACCTTCATCGACCTCTCCGCGGAGGAGGACCCCGACGAGACGGCGCGGCGGTGGATGCGCGACGATCTCGCGCGCTCGCTCGACGTACACGGGGACGCGCTGTTCGCCGAGGTCGTCTTCCGGCTCGGAACCGAACGCCACTTCGTCTACCAGCGGGTCCACCACCTGCTCATGGACGGCTACGGGGCGATGCTGGTCCTGGGTCGGATCACCGAGGTCAACGACGCCCTCGTCGCCGGTACCGAGCCCGGCCCCAGCCCTTTCGGGTCGCTGAGCCGGCTCTTGGAAGAAGAGGCCCTCTACCGGGAGGACGGCACCGCCGAGGAGGACGAACGCTTCTGGGCGGAGCGGATGGCCGACGCCCCCGACGCCGTGGGGCTGGCGGGACAGCCCGCGCGTATGCCCACCAGCCTGAACCGGGCCACCGCCCACCTGCCGCGCACGGTCGCGGCCGGGCTCCAGGCCGTCGCCCGCGAGCAGCGGACCAGCCTGCCCGCCGCGGTGCTCACCGCCACCGCCGTCTACCTCCACCGTTTTACCGGTGCCCGGGACGTCGTCCTGGGCCTGCCGGTCACCACGCGCCGCAGCGCGCACGCCAGGTCGGTTCCGGTCGCGGTCTCCAACATCGTCCCGCTGCGCGTGCGGGTTCGCCCGGATCGGCCCGTGGCCGAGCTCATGGGACAGATCGCGAGGGAGACCCGTCAGGTCCTGCGACACCAGCGGTACCGCTACGAGGAGATGCGGTGGGGTGGTGGATCCGGCACCACCGGACGCAGACTCACCGGACCGTCCGTGAACATCATCCCTCCCTTGGGCGAGCTGGTCTTCGCGGGACTCCCGGCCACCACGCACAACCTCTCGGTCGGGCCGATCGAGGACCTGTCCGTCATCTTCCACGGGCTCACCGCCACGAACGACATCCGTGTGGACTTCGACGGCAACCCCGACCTCTACACCACCACCGAACTCGAAGACCACCAGCAGCGCCTCTTCCACGTCATGCGGTCCATCGCGGAGGACGCCACGACCCCGGTGGGTGTGCTCGACGTCCAGTCCGCGAAGGACGAGCGGCGAACCCTGGAACAGGGCAGCGCGGCCACCCGCACACCGTCGGACCTGACCGTGGCGACGGAGTTCGAGCTCACCGCCGCGCACACGCCCCAGAGCACCGCGGTCGTCGCCCCCGACGGGCGGTTGACCTTCGCCGAACTCGACTCCCGTTCCGACCGCTGGGCGGACCGGCTCGCCGAGCTCGGCGCGGGCCCGGGCAGCGTGGTCGGTGTCCGCCTGGGGCGGCACACCGACCTGCCCGTGGCCCAGCTGGCGGTGCTCAAGGTCGGTGCCGCCTGCCTGCCGCTCGATCCCGAGTACCCAGAGGGCCGGTTGGCCGCGATGGTCGATGACGCACGGCCGGACATCGTCCTCGCCCACCGCGCGACCGTCCCGGACGGGGACCGGGACGACGCCGGGCAGGGCGCCCCGCGGAACGTCCTCATGGACGACCCGGCCACGCGCGCCGCCGTCGACGAGGACCACCGCCCTCGAACCCATCGCCGGACGCGGGACGCCACCGGCGACGACCTCGCGTACGTCATCCACACCTCCGGCTCCACGGGCACCCCCAAGGGTGTGGCCGTGGAACACCGATCCCTGCTGAACCTGCTCCACTCGCATCGCGGGCGCGTCTTCGGTCCCGCACGGGAGCGACTGGGCAGACCACTCAGGGTGGCGCACACCGCGGGACTCTCCTTCGACGCCTCGTGGGACCCCTTCCTGTGGATGGTGGACGGCCACGAACTGCACCTGGTCGAGGACGAGCTCCGCCGCGATCCGCAACGCCTGGTCGACCACCTGCGCGAGCGCGGGCTGGACGCCGTCGAGACCACGCCCTCCTTCGCCCGCGCGCTCCTGGACGAAGGGATGGCCGAGCCCGGCGGGCCCACGGTCCTCGCCCTGGGAGGGGAGGCCGTGGACACCGACCTGTGGAACACCCTCGCCGCCCTGGAGCACGTCAGCGCCCACAACCTGTACGGGCCCACCGAGACCACGGTCGACAGCCTCACCGCGCCCATCACGTCCGACACCGAGCCCGTGATCGGCGCGGCGGTCGCGGGCTCACGCGCCTACGTCCTGGACTCGGGGCTCAGACCCGTGCCCCAGGGGGCCACCGGTGAGCTGTACGTGGCGGGCGAGTCCGTCGCCCGCGGCTACCTGGGCCGTCCCGTCCGCACCGCCGAGCGGTTCGTGGCGGACCCCTTCACCGCCGACGGCGGCCGGATGTACCGCACCGGTGACCTGGTGTCTCCGGGGCCCGACCACACCCTGCGTTTCCTGGGACGGGCCGACGACCAGGTCAAGGTACGAGGCGTACGGGTCGAACCGGCCGAGGTGGAGGCGGTCGTGCGGGACGCCCCCGGTGTGCGTCGGGCGGCGGTGGTCCCGGTCGGTGTCGGGACCGACACACGCCTGGTGGCCTACGTGGTGGTCGAGGACCCCTCCGGTGCCGAGGAGGTCCGTACGCACGCGGCCGACCGGCTGCCTTCCTACATGGTCCCCGCGCAGGTCGTGGAGGTTCCCGAACTGCCGCTCACCCCCAGTGGCAAGCTCGACCGCGACGCGCTGCCCGAGCCCACCGCCGAGGCCTCCGCCTCCCGGCACCCGCGTACGGAGCGCGAGCGGGTGCTCTGCCGGCTCTTCGAGGAGACCGTCGGTGTGGCCGACGTCGGGGTCGACGACGACTTCTTCGCGCTGGGCGGTCATTCCCTGCTCGCCACCCGACTGATCGGCCGCATCCGCACCGAGTTCGGTGCCGCCCCCGCCATTCGGGAGCTCTTCGAGAACCCGACCGTCGTCGACCTGGCCCGGATCCTGCCGGAGACGGCCGACGAGGGACCACGCCTGGAGCCGCGTGAGCGCCCCGAGGCGCTGCCATTGTCGCACGCCCAGCGCAGACTCTGGTTCCTCAACCGATACGCGCCCGGGTCGGGCGCCTACAACATCCCGGCGGCGTTGCGCCTGCGCGGAGATTTGGACACCGTCGCCCTGCGCCAGGCCCTGGACGACCTCGTGGAACGCCACGAGACCCTGCGCACCGTCTTCCCCATGCACGGGGAGGAGCCCGAGCAGCGGGTTCTGGCACCGCACGAGAACCGGCTCGACTTCGCCTCGGTCTCCTGCCCCGAGCACGCCCTGGACCGAGTCTTGTCCGCCGAGGCCGGGCGCGGGCTGGACACCTCCGCCGACGCCCCGTTCCGGGTCCGGCTCCTGCGGGTCGGCGAGCACGACCACGTCCTCCTGCTCGTCCTGCACCACATCGCCGGTGACGGCTGGTCCCTGGGACCGCTCGCCCAAGACCTGGCCGACGCCTACGCGGCGCGTTCCGAGGGTCGGGCGCCGGACCAGGAGCCCCTCCCCGTCCAGTACGCCGACTACACCCTCTGGCACAACGAGGTGCTCGGCTCCGACGACGACCCCGACAGCGAGATGTCGAGGCAGCTGGGTTTTTGGCGCGAGGCCTTGCGCGGGGCACCGGAGGAGATGGTGCTCCCCGCGGACCACCCACGTCCGGAGCGGTCCAGCGGCCGGGGCGGGTCGGTCCCGCTGACCCTGTCGACCGACCTCCACGAGCGCCTGAACGGTCTGGGCAACAAGCACGGCGCGAGCCTGTTCATGGTGCTCAACGCGGGGCTGGCCGCACTTTTGTCCCGCCTGGGCGCGGGCACCGACCTGACCGTGGGCACACCCACCGCCGGGCGCACCGAAGCCGAACTCGACGCGCTCGTCGGCTTCTTCGTCAACACCGTCGTCATCCGCACCCGCACATCCGGTAACCCGACCTTCGATGACCTGATCATCAGGTCACGGGACGCCGGCAGGGCCGCGTTCTCGCACCAGGACGCGCCCTTCGACCGCGTGGTGGAGGAGTTGCGGCCGGCGCGCCGGGGTTCGCGGCACCCCCTCTTCCAGGTCATGCTCGCCCTCCAGAACCTTCCGGTCGCACGGCCCTCTCTGAGAGGGCTGGAGACCAGCGTCCACGAGGGCGCCGGTACCGATCAGGCCAAGTTCGACCTCACCCTGAACCTGACCGAGCACCTGGGCGCGGACGGTGCTCCGGACGGGCTCTCGGGTGACCTGGAGTACGACGCGGACCTCTTCGACGGGGAGACCGTCGCGTCGATCGCCGCGCGCTTCACGCACCTGCTGTCGATCCTGGCCGAGGCGCCGGACACCGTCGTGGAGGAGGCCGAACTCCTGCTGCCCGGGGAACGGGCCGTCCTGGCCGAGGGCGCCACCGGGCCGATCCGCCCCCATGGTCCGGAGACGATCCTGGGCGTCTTCGCGAAGCAGGTCGCGCGCACCCCCGACCGCACCGCCGTGGTCGCGGGCGAGCGCAGCCTCACCTTCGCGGAGCTGGACGCCCGTGCCGAACGGTTGTCCCGTCTCCTCGCCGACCGGGGAGCGGGCCCGGGCACGATCGTGGCGGCGGCGCTGCCGCGCTCGGTCGAGCTCGCGGTCGCGCTCCTGGGCGTGCTACGAAGCGGCGCCGCGTACATGCCGGTCGACACCTCGTACCCGCAGGAGCGGATCGACCACATGCTGGCCGACGCCGCCCCCGCGCACGTCCTCACCACCACGCACCACCGGACGCGGGCCCCCGCCGACAGCACGGTGCTGCACCTGGACGCCCTGCCGCTGGACACGTCGGTGAACGCGTCCCCCGCCGATCCGGGACCGCGCGACGCCGCCTACGTCGTCTACACCTCCGGCTCCACGGGCCGCCCCAAGGGCGTGGTCGTCGAGCACCGTTCGCTGGCCAACCTGTTCCGCTCCCACCAGGAACGCCTGTTCGAGCCCGCCAGTGCCGCCGCCGACCGGTACCTGCGGGTCGCGCACACCGCCGGTGTCTCCTTCGACGCCTCGTGGGACCCCTTCCTGTGGATGGTGGACGGCCACGAACTGCACATCGTCCAGGACCCGGTCAGGGGCGACGCCGAACGGCTCGTCGCGCTCCTGCGCGACCTGGGCGTCGACATGATCGAGACCACCCCCTCCTACGCCCGCCAGCTCCTGGCGCTCGGCCTGACCGACGGCGGCTCCGGGCCGAGCGTGGTCGCCCTCGGAGGTGAACCCGTCGACCCCCGGCTCTGGCGCGAGCTGGGCCGAACCCCCGGCCTCGTCGCCCACAATCTCTACGGACCGACCGAGTGCACCGTCGACAGCGTCACCTCCCGCTCCGACGAGGAGGACACCCCGGCGATCGGCCGACCGATCGCCAACACCGGAGCCCGGGTTCTGGACGGCCTACTGCGCCCGGTCCCCGCCGGTGTGGTCGGCGAGCTGTATCTCAGCGGGAGCGGGGTCGCCCGTGGTTACCTCGGCCGCCCCGGGCTGACCGCCGACCGCTTCGTGGCGGACCCGTTCGCCGCTGACGGATCACGCATGTACCGCACCGGTGACCTGGTCACCCGGCGTTCGGACGGGGTCCTGCGCTATGTCGGGCGTGCCGACGGCCAGGTCAAGATCCGGGGCCATCGGATCGAGCTCGCGGAGGTGGAGGCCGTCGTGGCCGAACACCCCGCCGTCGCCCAGGCCGGGGTGGCGCTCACCCGAACCAGGGACGGTGACGCCCGTCTCGCCGCCTACGTCACCGCCCGGCCGGGCGAGCGCCCGGACACCCGTGGGGTCCGCGACCACGCGGCCCGCAGGCTCCCCGCGGCCATGCTGCCCGGGGTGGTCATGGTGCTGCCCGAACTCCCGCTCACGCCCAACGGCAAACTGGACCGGTCCGCGCTGCCCGAGCCGGAGGCCGTCGCGGGCGGCGGCCGGGGCCCGCGCGACCGCGACGAGACCGTGCTGTGCGAGCTGTTCGCGAAGGTCCTGGACGTGCCCGAGGTGGGCATCGACGACGACTTCTTCGAGCTCGGCGGCCACTCGCTCCTCGCGGTGCGCCTGGTCGCCCGCATCCGCCGGGTGGTGGGCGCCGAGGTCGCGGTCCGCACCCTCTTCGAGGCGCCGACCGTCGCCGGCCTGGCCGCCGCGCTCGGCAGCGGGCGCCACTCCCGGCCCCCGCTGCGGCCGGTGCCGCGGCCCGAACACGTCCCGCTCTCCTTCGCCCAGCGCAGGCTCTGGTTCCTCAATCGGATGGACACTTCGGCGGCCGACTACAACCTGCCCATGGCGGTGCGGATCACCGGTGAACCCGACACCGACGCCCTGCGCGGGTCCCTCGGCGACGTGACCGCTCGCCACGAGAGTCTGCGCACGGTCTTCCCCGACGTCGACGGAGAGCCCTACCAGCACGTGCTCCCCGCCGAGTCCGCGGTATCGGAGGCCGACTACACCGAGGTCGACTCCGAGGAGGAACTGCGGGCGGCCCTGGCCCGCGAGGCCGGAAGAGGCTTCGACCTGGCGGTCGAGGCACCCCTGCGCGGCCATCTGTTCAAGGTCGGAGGGGACCACGTGCTGTTGCTGGTCCTGCACCACATCGCCGGCGACGGCTGGTCGACCGCACCACTGGCACGCGACCTCTCCATGGCCTACACCGCCCGCGTGCACGGCACCGCGCCGCTCAACCGGGAACTGCCGGTCCAGTACGTGGACTACACGCTCTGGCAGCACGAGGTGTTGGGCGACGACAGTGACCCCGACAGCGCCATCCGGCACAGTCTCGACGACTGGGAGCGCCGTCTGTCCGGTGCCCCCGACGAGCTTCGGATGCCCTACGACCGACCCCGACCCAACACCGCCTCCCAGCCCTCCGCCGGCGTGTCGGTGGACATCGGCACCGACCTGCACGAGCGGTTGCTGCGCCTGGCACGGTCCACCTCCACGAGCCTGTTCATGGTCCTCCAAGCCGGGCTCGCGGCCCTGCACACGCGCCTGGGCGCGGGTGAGGACATCGTCATCGGCACCCCGGTCGCGGGGCGCACCGACCCGGCTTTGGACGAGCTGGTCGGGTTCTTCGTCAACACGCTCCCGTTGCGCACGGACACCTCCGGCAACCCGGACTTCGCCGAGATCCTCGCCCGGGTGCGCGACGCGGACCTGGACGCCTTCGATGACCAGGAAGTGCCCTTCGAGCAGATCGTGGAGAGGCTGAACCCCTCCCGTGCGCTGGGACGGCACCCCCTGTTCCAGACCGTCCTCACCCTCCAGAACAACGAGACGCCCACCCTGGAACTGCCGGGGCTGGACGTGCGCCCCGAACCGGGCGCCGCCGCGCTGGGCGCCAAGTTCGACCTCTCGTTCGACCTCGCCGAACAGACCTGTGCGCTGGGCGGTGCCGGGGGCATCGCCGGCACGCTGGAGTACAACAGCGCGATGTTCGACCCGAACACCGCGCACCTGTTCGTCGAGCGGTACGTGCGGCTGTTGGACGCGGCCACCCGGGCACCGCGGACCCCGATGCGGCGACTGGACATCCTCTCCGGCGACGAGCGGGCGGGGCTGCTCTCCGACGGTCACGGGCCGCGTCGGGAACTTCCGGCCGAGACCGTCGTGGAGTTGTTCGAGGACCGGGCCCGGAACACCCCCGAAGCGATCGCCCTGGTCTGCGGTGGGGAGCGGCTCAGCTTCGCCACACTCGAACGGCGAGCCAACTGCTTGGCGCGCTCGCTGATCAAGCTCGGGAACGGCCCCGGCGACGTGGTCGCCGTACTCCTTCCGAGATCGGTCGAGACGGTGGTCTGCCTCCTGGCCGTGCTCAAGAGCGGGGCCGCCTACCTGCCGTTGGACGTGGACCACCCCGACGAGCGGCTGGCCGCCATGGTCGACGACGCCGAACCGCGGATCGTGCTCACCGAAGCCTCACTCGCGCACCGGGTCGAGAACACCCCCGAGGTCCTGGAAGTGGACACCCTCACGGACCGGCACGGGGACTGTCACTGCGCCACCGCGGGTGCCCTGACCGACGCCGAACGGCTCCGCCCGCTCTCCTCCTCCGACGTGGTGTACGTCGTCTACACCTCCGGCTCCACCGGTCGCCCCAAGGGCGTGGAGGTCGAGCACGGGTCCCTGGTCAACCTGTTCCTGAGCCACCGCGAAGAGCTCTTCACCCCGGTGAGCGAGGAACTGGGCCGCAGACTCCGCGTCGCGCACACGGCGGGCGTGGCCTTCGACGCCTCCTGGGACCCGATCCTCTGGCTGGTCGACGGACACGAACTGCACATGATCGAGGACGACGTGCGGCGGAACCCCGCCGGGCTCGCCGACTACCTCGTCGGCAACGGTGTGGACTCCATCGAGACCACACCGAGCCACGCCCGCCGTCTCATCGCCGAGGGCGTGCTCGACCACGCGGACGGACTCTCGGTCGTGGCGCTGGGCGGCGAGGCGGTGGACGCCGACCTCTGGGAGAGCCTGAGCGAGCGCCTGAACGTGCGCGCCTACAACTTCTACGGCCCCACCGAGGCCACGGTGGACGCCGTCGTCGCCGGGATCGGTGGTGAGGCGGGGCCGACCATCGGCCGGCCGGTCGGCAACATCCGGGTCTACGTCCTGGACAGCGGACTTCAGCCCGCGCCCGTGGGCGCCCTGGGCGAGCTGTACATCGCCGGGGCCGGACTGGCGCGCGGCTACCGAAGCCGACCGGGGATGACGGGGGAGCGGTTCGTCGCCGACCCGTTCACCGCCACCGGCGGGCGCATGTACCGCACCGGCGACCTGGTGCGGTGGCGATCCGACGGAACCCTGGACTTCGTCGGCCGCGTCGACGACCAGGTCAAGCTCCGCGGCTTCCGCGTCGAACCCGGGGAGATCAGGGCCCATCTGCTCGACCACCCCGACGTCGCCGAGGCCGCTGTCCTGGTGCGCCGCACCGCTCACGGGGACGCCAGACTCGTCGCCTACCTGGTGCCGCGAGGACGGCCCGGCCCCACCGACGCGGAACTGCGCCGACGCCTCGGCGCCCAGTTGCCCGACTACATGGTCCCCGCCGTGTTCGTCCGGCTGGAGGCCCTGCCGCTGACCGTGAACGGCAAGGTCGACCACGCGGCCCTGCCCGATCCGGCGGAGCACGCACCCCAGGTGAGCGGGGTTCCCGGAACCCGCCTTGAGGCCCGGATGTGCGCGCTGTTCGCGCAGGTCCTGGACCTGCCGAAGGTCGGCGTCCACGACGGGTTCTTCGAGCTGGGCGGCCATTCCCTGCTGGCGGCGCGCCTCGTGCGCAGGGCCACCGTGGCCTTGGGCCAGGAGGTCACCGTCCCCATGCTCTTCCAGAACCCCACCGTCGCCGGGCTCATCGAGGCCGCCCACACCGTGGACGGCGCCGAGGGCGGGGCTTCGGAGAGCGGGCTCGGCCGGGTCCTGCCGATCCGGCCCACGGGGGAGGGCGCACCGCTGTTCTGCGTGCACCCCGCAGGGGGGTTGGCCTGGGCCTACTCGGGGCTGGCCCAGCACGTCGACGCCGACCACCCCGTCTACGGGCTCCAAGCAGCCGGGATCGCACCCGGCGAGCCGGTGGGCCAGGCGGACGACCTGCGGGAACTCGTCGAGGACTACGCCGCCCGTATCCGTGAGACCCGGCCAGAGGGGCCCTACCACCTGCTGGGCTGGTCGCTCGGTGGCAACATCGCGCACGCACTCGCCTGCCACCTCCAGGAGAGTGGTGACGAGGTGGCCACACTCACCCTGTTGGACGCACACCCTTTCGACCAGGACGCCGGCACGGGCTTCGCCGACGATGGCGAGGCACTCACCGCGCTGCTCCGGGCGCAGGGCTACGCCGAGGACACCGAGGACCTGCCCCGTGCCCCGCGGGCCCGGGACGCCCTGGAGGTCTTCCGACGCAACGGCGATCCCCGCGGAGAGCTTTCGGAACAGGCGGTCAACGCCATGCTCCAAGCCTTCGAACAGCAGGTGTCCCTGCTGAACCGAAGCCGACCCCCGGTCTTCGACGGAGACGTCCTCTTCTTCACCGCGAGCCTGGACAGGGTTCCGGGCGTCTCGCTCCCGGAGCGGTGGCTCCCCTTCGTCGACGGCCGGATCGACAACCACGACGTGGACTGCGCCCACGCGCTCATGGCCAGGCCGGAGCCGCTGTCGGTGATCGGCCCCTTGGTGGCCGACCGGCTGGCCCGGCCGCTCACCCGTCGGCCCTGAGACACCGGACGCCGGATGCCGGATGCCGGACGCCGGATGCCGGACACCGGGCGCCGAACGCCGAGCGCCGAAGGACGGCCCCGAACCACCTTCCCGAGAACACCAGCCACCGACAGAGGGAACCAGACATGCAGAACCCGTTCGACGACACCGACACCTCGTTCCTCGTCCTGGTCAACGACGAGGACCAGCACTCCCTGTGGCCCGCCTTCGTTCCGGTCCCGGCCGGTTGGGTCGTGCGCCACGGACCGGACAAGCGAGAGGAGTGCCTGTCCTACATCGACGCCAACTGGACTGACATGCGGCCCCTCCGGGTCCGCCGGCTCGACACCGTCTGAGACCCCGGGCCCGGTCGGCCGAGCCGGCCGACCGGGCCCACCGACCACGAAGGGAGTGGCGTGAACCCCGAAGACCATGTCATCGATGTCGAGGGCCTGAGTAAGTCCTTCGGCAAGCACCAGGCGCTCCAGGGCATCGATCTGCGAGTGCCGCGCGGGCACGTCCTCGGCCTGCTGGGCCCCAACGGGGCCGGCAAGACCACCGCGGTACGAGTTCTGACCACCCTGCTCCGGCCCGACAGCGGACGGGTCCGCGTCGCCGGGCACGATGTCGTGACCGACCCCGGGGCCGTCCGCCGCAGCATCGGGCTCTCCGGCCAGTACGCGGCCGTGGACGAGAAACTCACCGGCTTCGAGAACCTGCGCATGGTGGGCCGCCTGTACGGGATGAACCGTAGGCAGGCCACCGAGCGCGCCCGCGAGCTGTTGCGTCGGTTCCGGCTCTCGGACGCGGCCGATCAGCGTTCGGTCGCCTACTCGGGCGGTATGCGCCGCCGCCTGGACCTGGCCGGGGCCCTGGTGGCCCGGCCGGAGGTGGTCGTCCTCGACGAACCCACCACCGGCCTGGACCCGCGCGGGCGGATGGACACCTGGGAGGTCGTCTCCGCCCTGGTGGAGGACGGCACCACCGTCCTGCTGACCACGCAGTACCTGGAGGAAGCCGACCAGCTTTCGGACACGATCGTGGTCATCGACAAGGGGGTCGTGATCGCCCGGGGCAGCGCGGACGCGCTCAAGGAACACATCGGGGGTTCGAGGATGGACTTCGTCCTCGCCGACGCCGCGGACCTGGACTCGGCGGCGGGGATCGTCGCCGACCACGGCAGCGGCCGACCCGAGACGGACCGGGGCGCCCGCCGGCTGTCCGTGGCGACCTCAGGGGGTCAGACGTCGCTGACCCACGCGCTCGCCGCGCTGGAACGCGGCGGGGTCCCCGTCGTGGAGGTGGCGCTGCGCCGCCCCACCCTGGACGAGGTCTTCCTGGAACTCACCGGGCAGGACGAGAAGGCGGCCGTGCCCGCACCAGCGGCCGGAGGCCCGAGGTGAACACGCTCATCCGATCGGTGTCCGACAGTGGCGTGGTCGCCCACCGCAATCTGCTCAACGTCCTCAGGACACCGGGTTCCATGGTCTCCGGGGTGATCCAGCCGGTGATGTTCGTCCTGCTGCTCGCCTTCGTCTTCGGGGGCAGCCTGGGGGGACCGGAGTACCGTGAGTTCCTGATCGGGGGGATCTTCGCGCAGACCCTGCTGTTCAACTCGTCCTTCACCGCGGTCGGGCTCGCCAACGACCTCCAGAAGGGCCTCGTCGACCGTTACCGGTCACTGCCCATGTCGCGCATCGCGGTCATCCTGGGCCGTACCATCTCCGACCTGTCCACCAGCTCCCTGTCGCTCCTGGTCACCGCGGTGTGCGGTCTGCTCATCGGCTGGCGCGTCACCACGGGTCCGAGCGAGGCGCTCCTCGGTATCGCGGTGCTGCTGTTCTTCGCCTTCGCGACCTCCTGGATCGGCGTCTTCATCGCACTCACCGCCCGCAGCGTGGAGGTGGCCCAGAGCCTGGGCCTGGTCTGGCTCTTCCCGGTCGCCTTCGTCTCGGGCGCCTTCGTCTCCATCGAGGCCATGCCCGCCCCACTGCGCGTGTTCGCGGAGTGGAACCCGGTCACGGCCGTGGCCTCGGCCGCCCGGGAGCTGTTCGGAAACGCGCCGCCGGCAGGGCTGGCCCAGCCCACCGGATGGCCCGCGGAGAACCCGGTGCTCTACGCGGTGCTGTCCTCAGCGGCCATCATCGCCGTCTTCGCGCCCCTCGCCCTCAACCGCTACATCCGCATCAGCGCCCGCTGAGCGGAGGCCGTGGTCTCGCGGGCCGTGTCGAAGTGATCGATGCCAGTCCTCATGGCCTGGTGTTTCCCATCGTCGCCAAGTGGTGGGTTCTACCTCGCGGTGCGCGAGAGGAGCGGTACGCAGAGGAAGATCGCCAGGGCCATGCCGGTGAAGTAGACCGGGGCGGACAGGTCCAGAAGCACCCCGCCCAGGACGGGGCCGGCGAAGAACCCGAGGTAACGAAGCTCGGACAGGCCGAAGTAGGTGCCCTTGCGATCGTCGGTGGCGATGGCGTGCACCGCGATGTCCGGCAACGGCAGCAGGATCGCCTCACCCAGGGTCCAGAACACGATGGCCACGTACAGCGCCACCACATTGCTCGTCCCCAGCCACACGAAGGCGAACGCCACCGCGAAGCACGCACAGCCCGACGTCACCAATGGGCCATGGGGCAGACGTTCGGACAGTCGGATCACCAGAGGCTGCACCAACAACGCCAGCACGGCGTTGACCACCAGCAACGACGCGAACAGGTACTCCGTCCGATCCCCGTAGGTCCCCTTCATGTACAGCGGGATCGCCGTGTCCATCTGGGAGAACACCAGGAAGACCACCGCGCCGGCGCCGATCGCGGCCAAGAGCAGCGGATCACGTAGGGCCGCGGTCCAAGCGGCGTCGGCACCACCGGAGGCCGGGGAGTCCAGGCGTGCCAACTCGCCGCCACGAACGACCATCACCGCCAGGTACAGGGCGAAGAAGGCGGCGGGCACCAGGAAGAACGCCGTCGGGCTCGCGTGGTAGAGCAGCCCGCCCACGGCGGGGCCGACGATCGCGCCCAGGCACAGGGTGATGTAGCGGACCCGGAAGATCCGCCCATCGCCGGTGTCGGCCAGCGACAGCAGCTTCTTCATGCTGGGTTCGACCATCGTGCGCCCCACTCCCAGGCACAGGAACAGGGCGATGATGGCGACCGGCGCGGTGACGAAGGCCAGCGCGACGTAGACCAGGACGTTCGAGAGCAGTCCCAGCCGCATCAGCCGGACCGTGCCGAAACGGTCGGCGAGCATCCCGCCGGCCAGGCCGCCCAGCGCCGCGATCAGGGGGATGCCACCGACCACCGCCCCGATGCCCGCGGTCGGTAGATCCGTGCGATCGGCGAGGTAGAGCGCAGCGAACGGCAGGGCGGCGAAGAACGCCATCGAGTTGAGCAGGGCGCCCAGCACGAGGGTGCGTTCGTCGCGGCTGAACCGCCAAGGGGACTCGCGGGTGTTCGTCGGGGGCACCGCGCCGCCTTCCGGAAGTGGGGGAGGCGGCGACCGTACCCCGCCCCACCGACAATTCGTCCGGTGAAGGCCGGTGAAGCGCGGACCCGGGGCCGTCGGGAGGCGGCTCCGGGTCATGGAAGGAATCGTGGCAGGAGGGGAGGGATCAGCCCAGGTGCTCGACCAGACGCTCGCTGATCAGGCGGGAGCTGTAGTAGTCCAGCCGGAACCCCTCCGCGCCCACGGTGAAGACGCGGTCGTCCTCGTAGGCCGGGACGTTTTCCAGGGTCGGGTAGCTCTCGACGTAGTCGGTGATCTCCTCGCCCTGCATGTTGACGAACAGCAGGGTGCTGTCGTCGAAGTCGGAGGCGCGCTCGGGGGAGAGCTGGACGATGTCGGTGCGGCCCGCCCCGCCCTGGGCGCCGTCGGCCGTGAGGTCCTCGGGCATCTCGTGCTGGGTCAGGCCCAGGTCGGCGAGCAGCTTGCCCTGCGCCGACGCGGGGGTGAAGACGTTGAAGCCGTCCGGTGTGCCGGTGAGCATCACCACGTCGTTCTCGTGCGACAGGGCCTCGGAGGACTCGGTGACGAGTTCCTCGTACGCCTGCGCGATCTCGGCGGCGAGGTCCTGCCGGTCGAAGGCGTCCCCGTACTGCTCGGTGAGTTCGGTCCACGGGACGTCACCCTCGCCGAGGACCACGGTGGGCGCGATCTCCGACAACTGTTCGTAGGTGCTCTCGTCGACGGAGTCGGCGCCGAAGCCGTTGCCGACGATGAGGTCGGGTCCGGCGGCACCGACCGCTTCCAGGGAGACCTCGGGGCCGGGGAGGGGCTCGACCTCACGCTCGACGGCGAGGTCGGCCCATTGGGAGAAGAAGCCGTTGTCGTCGGTGAGCGGACCGGGGGAGGTGGTGGAGGAAGCCGTGACCGGAACGTCGAGACTGAGCAGGGTGGCGGTGCTGGTGACGCTCACCGAGACCACGCTGGTCGGGTCCGCGGGGATTTCGGTCTCGCCGTACACGTGGCTCACGGTCCGGGTTCCGCCATCACCCGCCGTGTCGGTGGGATCGTCGGACGAGGAGTCGGTTCCGCAGGCGGTGAGCAGTAGCAGGGCGGCCGCCGCTGTGGCGACACTGGTCACCAGGGTGGGGTGAGAGGGAATACGCTTCATGGAAGCAATGGTTAGGCAAGGCTATCCTTATGTCAATGTCACACAGTGTGAAAACCAACGCCCTCATGACCGTGCCGCCGCGCCTCAAGCGCGCTACCCGGCCCCCACGCGGCACCTCGCCGCTGATCGAGGAACTCGAACGGGTCGCCGCCACGGGGAAGGCCGACCTCGGCGCCTTCTGGCGCGGGGTCGAGGAGACCGGTACCCCGATCGTCGGTGAGCTCGACGACGACGGTCATCGCACCGCCACCTTCCTGTGGCGAGGAGGAGACGAACTCGCCGACGTCGTCCTGGTGGCGAACAAGATCGCCGACGCCGACTCCTACGACGAGAACCGTATGGACCGTGTCCCCGGCACCGATGTGTGGCACCTCACCTACCGGATGCGTTCGGACTGGCGAGCCTCCTACACGGTCGCACCCGTCCCCGCGGACGGTTCGCGGCCCCCGGAGAACGCGCTGTCCGCCATGACCCGCCTGCGCCGGGAACGGGCGCTCGCCGTCGCCGAACCCGACGACCGGTCCTCCGTCGCCCGCTGGTTCGACGCGCTCACCCACGCCCGGCCCGACCCACGCTCCCGGGAACGGCTGGACGAACACCACTCGGTGGTCTCCCTACCCGAGGCCCCGGCCGAGCTCCGACACCGGGTGCGCGGCGACGCCCGGGCGGGGGAGGTCACCGAGCACCGCGTCGCCTCACGGCACCTGGACAACACCCGCACGGTCTGGGTCCACCGACCCGCGGTCGCGCCGGCCGAGAGAGAGCCCTGGCCGGTCGTCGTGCTCCTCGACGGCCGGACCTGGCACGACCTGCCCTTGGCGCCCCTGCTCGACGGGTTGATCGCCGAGGGCGCACTGCCACCGATGCTCACCGTCATGGTCGACAGCCTCGATCCGGGCACCCGCATGCGCGAACTCGCCTGCCACGACCCCTTCGTGTCCTTCCTCGACACTGAACTCCCGGCCTGGCTGCGGAACCTGCACCCGATCACCGACGACCCCGAGCGCACGCTCGTGGCGGGACAGAGCCTGGGCGGACTCACCTCCCTGTACGCGGCGCTGCGGGCGCCCGAACGGTTCGGCCGGGTCCTCTCGCAGTCGGGCTCCTACTGGTGGCCCAACGTCGCCGGGACCGGAGGGGAGTCCGAACACATGGTCCACTTGTCCACCGAGGCCGACACCCTCCCGGGGCGCGTCCACCTCAGCGCCGGCCTGCACGAGTGGGCCCTCATCGGCGCCAACCGGCGGGTCCACGAAGCCCTCTGCGAGCGGGGGACGGAGCTGGGGCGACCGAATGGCTTCGCCACTCTCACCGAGTACAACGGAGGCCACGACCGTGCCTGCTGGCGCGTGGACCTGCCGGACGGGCTGGTGGCGCTCACCGATGACTGGCCCCGTCCCACCGGCCGGGCCTGAACCGGGCCTGAACCGGAATCGGGACCGGGACCGGGGCCGGGGCCCTCAGAGGGAGGCGCCCGCCTGGATCGCCTCATCACGCAGCACCGCCACCAGTTCACCCGCCGGCAACTCCCGTGCCCGCCGGAACCCGGTCCCCGCCCACAACGCCATCCCCTCGGGGTCGGCGGCCCGGGACGCTGCGGCGCGCAGTGGCTTGGTCATGTGGTGCACCTGCGGGTAGGCGCGAGGGGCGTCACGGTGGTCGAGGATGAAGCGGTTGGTCAGCCCCCGCGCCGGTCGGCCGGTGAACGCACACGTCAGTGAGGTCTCGGTGAAGTCGGGGTCGGCGAGCGCGGCCTTGTGGACCGGCTGCGCGCCGCTCTCCGGGCAACGTAGGAACGCCGTGCCCGACTGGGCAGCGGCCGCTCCGGAGGACAGGACCGCGGCGACATCGGCACCGTCCATGATCCCGCCGGCGGCGATCACCGGGACGTCCACCGCACGCACCACGTCCCGCAACAGCTCGGCCAGCGGGCGGTCCTCACCATGGTCGGGGTCGAAGACGGCGCGGTGGCCGCCCGCCTCCACGCCCTGGGCGCACACTCCGTCCGCGCCCCGGGCCACGGCGGTGAGGGCCTCCGCCACGGTGGTGACGGTGACGACGGTCGCCGATCCCACCGCGCGCAGCCGGGTCAGGACCTCCTCGGAAGGGCAACCGAAGGTGAAGCTCACGACGGGCACCCGGGCCTCGACCAGCAGGTCGACCTTGGCGTCCCAGTCATCGTCGTCGTACCGGGCCGGCCCCACCTCCACACCCAGGCGATCGGACTCCTCCGCCAGCTCGGAGCGGTAGGCGGCCAGTTCGTCGTCGCATTCAGGGGACCGGGAGGGGGAGGGGACGAACAGATTGACCGCGAACGTCCGGGTTCCCAGCCCACGCACCTCGGCGATCCGAGCGCCGAACGCGTCGGCGGTCAGGTATCCGGCCGGCAGTGACCCCAGGCCACCGGCGGCGCTCACCGCCGCCACCAGGTCCGGGGTGGTGGCGCCCCCGGCCAACGGCGCCTGGACGATCGGACGTTCCCCGCACAACCGCGACAGATCCATCATCACTCACTTCCCTCACGTCGATCGCCCGAAGATTATCAAGGTGGCGAATGGGAGGGGCGTTCGGGTCATGAACTCTCGGGTTCACTATTTCTAGCGGAATCATCCCTTTCCGGTTCGGCGAATTCGGTGGACTCCGGGAAAAGGTGGGTCAGGACGAGCGAGATGGCCCCACCGATGACGGCACCCGATGCCATGACGGTAACCGCGACAGGAATCCCCCAAAGATCCCACAGCCAGCCGAAACTGAAACTGGTCGCGACACCGGCCAACATGGCCAGGGTCGATATCGTGGAGAACATGGTGTTGCGGTTGGCGTCGGTGAACATCAGTTGGTACCAGACCCCCGCCACCACGCCCGCGAGGCCGATGAGGAACTCGGCCGCGACCAGGCCGACGATCAACGGGATCACGTCGTGCGCGGCCAACACCACGGGCACCCCGATCGCCATGACCGATAGTGGGCCCCACACGTGAGGTCGGCGTGGGTGCACCCAACGCGCGGCGGCCGCCCCCGCCGCCAGGGACAACGTCATCACCAGCAGGAACAGACCGTTGAGGCGGACGTCCTGCCCGAAACGCTCCAGCAGCATCGGCTGCCACGAGGCCACCAACAGCACCGTCGCCGACATGGCACCCATGGCCAACGCCACCATCGGGGCGAAGCGCCGGCTGAGCACCTGGGAGACCGACTCCAGCACGAGCACACCGATCCGCCGGTCCGGTCGCCCTTGGACGTGGGGAAAACTCAACGGTGTCAGGGCGGCGAGGGACAACAGGAGCAGGCCACCGCAGGCCACCAGTGGCCCCGGTGACAGCCATGTGCCCGCCACCATGACCAGAGCGGCGCCGAGCGCCGAACCGATCCGACCGGACAGGGCGCCCACACGAACGATCCGCGCGATTCGGGTGGTCCGGTCCCGGGAACCGACCCGGTTGATCAGGATCGCGCTCATGGTGCCCGAGTGCAGCGCGAAACCGACGGTGCCGAAACACATGCCCACCAGGGTCAGGGGCAGGGTCGGCGCCGCGCCGACGAACAGGAAACCGGCGCCCCAGCTCAGCAGGCCGACGAACAGCAGCCTCCGGTGTCCGTAGCGGTCGCCCAGCGCCCCGCTCGGCGCCTCCATGAGGAGGCCGACCAGGTTGGCGCCGGCCATGATCGATCCCACCATCCATGGTTCCGCTCCGCGCCCCAGGAAAATCGTGACGAAAACCGCGCCGTAAACGAAGTCGGCGAGGGATGTGCCGAGTGAGTACGCGGTGAATCGTCGAAGCAGCGACCGTTCTCCGGGAGGTGTGGGACATTCGGTTTCGGCCATGGTCATTCTTTCAGGGCGGTGGATTTTCGGCGGAGGATGAATTCCGCCGAAAATACCATGCTGTTTCTCCCGGGGCCACGGGTTATTCCGTGCTCTCGGCCCGGAAGGATCAGCCCCGGTACGCCGGTCGTTCCGCCCTCGCCCGCTCACCTTCGGACGATGCGTCCTCCCGAGGTTCGTTCGTCACCTCGTCCCCTCGCACCGGGACGAAGGTCCAAGCGGGGGCGTGGAACAGCGGGAGCAGGACCGTGTCGACGATCTCCACCACCAGTTCGTCGTCGAGCGGGGAACCCTGGAAGAGGAAGTGGTTGCGCAGCAGGGCCTGCCCCACATCCAGGCGTGGGCCGATCACCGCCTCGGGCCGGATCTCCCCGCGAGCCACCGCCCGCCGGGCCGCCTCGGCCATCATCCGCCTGCCCCGTCCCTGGGAACGCGCCCGGATCTCCCGACCGTGCTCCGGGTCGGGCAGAGCCTCGGCCAGGAGCCCGCGCAGGGCCGAACCCGCGGGGCCGTCGAGCATCGCGGCGTTCTGCCGGAGCAACGCCAACAGGTCGCCGCGCAGCTCTCCGGTGTCGGGGACCTGCTCCGGGTCGGGCAACAGGTGGTAGACGGCGTCCATCACCAATGCGGACCGTGTGTTCCACCTGCGGTACAGGGAAGCCTTGCTCGCCCGGGCCCGCTCGGCCACCCGTTCCATGGTCAGCCCCGCGTATCCGTGCTCGTCCAGTTCGGTGATGGTCGCCTCGAAGATGGCGATGAGCAGGGCATCGCCCCGTCTGCGGGGGCGCTTGCGGTGGTCGTTGCTCTCGACGGACATGACCGCATCCTACGAAGCGGCCGTGACCAGGCCGCGTGCCCCGTCGACGGTCACCGACCGCCCGTCGGTGAGCACGGAGGTCCCGGTACCGGTGCCCATCACCGCGGGGATCCCGTACTCACGGGCCACGATCGCCGCGTGTGAGCCGACCGCCCCCGAGTCCACCACCACGGCCGCCGCCCGTCGGAACAGTGGGGTCCACGTCGGATTGGTGTAGGGGCACACCAGCACGTCGCCGTCCCGGAGCCGGTCGAAGTCCGCGGCTCCACGGATGACCCGGACCGGCCCGGTGACCGTTCCCGCGCCGGCCGGGGAGCCTATGACCAGGGCGTCCACCGGCTTCTGATGGGGGAAGACCCGCGCCGGGTCGATCATCGGCACCCCGGACATCTCCGCCCGCTTGGCCGCGCGTGCCCGCACCAGTGCGCGCAAGCGTTCGGCCTGGTGCGAGGGGAGCGCTTCGACGTCCTCGACCTCCAGTACCTCCGCCAAACGCAGGTGGAAGACGTCGAAGGCCTCCTCCACCACCCCGGCCCGGCGCAGGCGCTCACCGATCTCCAACAGGGAACGGCGCAGGGCCGGCAACATGGCCGTGAAGTAGAAGTGGGTGTCCTCACGGAAGGCCACCCCCTCCTGTGCGGTCCGCAACCATCGCCCGACCCGGGCCCGGGCGCGATGCCCGCGCAGCAAGGGGTGTTCGAGCAGCCGGTCCAGCGCCCGCGCGGATCGGGACGCGCTGTCTTCCGGTTCCGCGGTGTCCGCCGCCATGGTCCCCGGCTCCTCGGCCCGGTCGATCAGGGAACGCACCAGGCCCAGGACGACCTCGGGGGACTCCGCCAGGGTCGGTGGGCTGACCAGCAGCGGCGAGGTGGTCTCCCGCCGTCCGTACTCGCGCAGGAAGGAATCGAGTTCAGTACGGAACTCCGAGATCTCGGACGCGGAGATCCCAGGTCCCTCGGAACCCGCGCCTGTCTCCTCCGTCAGCGCGACCAGGATCCCGGCCGGTTCCCGCTCGGTGAACAATCGGCGCAGTTCTGGCGCGGCGTGGACCCGGTCGGCCAGTGCCCGCAGCGCCCTGTTCGAGTCCTCGGTCCGGGTGCGGGCCCCGCCCAGCAGGTCGGCGAGCAGGTTCCGACGGCCCAGGAACCCGGTGGCCAGCGCCGCCCGGAGGAGGGCCAGGCCGGCGCCGGGCAGGTAGTCGATCCTCAGGTCACGGCAGGGGGCCATCAGCCTCAGCGCCCGCTCGGGCACCTCGACCAGCTGGACCCAGGGCAGGGCGGACAGGTCCAGGGCGTCCAACGCGTCGGCCTCGGAGAGGAACGCCTTCTGCCTCGGGTCCTCGGCCCAGTCCACGGGTCGGAACTCGCGGGCTTTGCGGGCCAGCCTCACCGGGGTGGACAGGGCCCGTGGGGACGGGTGCGGGTTCGGTGGCACCAGTTGGACCACCACCCCGTCCTCCTCCCTCAGGTAGTCCTGGAAGGTGCCCTCCATCCCGTAGTACTCGGCGATCTCGCGCATCATCTCCGCGGGGCCCCGGCCCAGGAAGGTGCTCACGTCCATCGGGTAGGGCCGCACCGGCAGGTACTCGGTGAGAATCGCTGCTTGGAGTCGTTGGCGCCGGTTGAGCGGGACCGAGGGAGGTGGCAGTGCCGTCATCGGTCGGGCCTGCACGATTCGGAAACGTCCGTCCGAGAGCGCCCACTCGATGTCCTGGGGAGAACCGAAGTGCTCCGTGATGGTGCGCGCGTGCGCCGCCAGGATCCTCAGCTGCTCCCGGGTCAGCAGTGCCTGGTCCGACACCGGATCGGTCGCCTCGGTGGCGGTACCGATCTCCTCGTGGTGGACCCCACCGCCGGCCACCGAACGGATCACCCTCTCCCCGCGCCCCGGGGTCCACTCCAGTAGTTCCCCGACCCGGTCCAGCAGGTAGTGGTCGGGGGTGACCAGCCCGGAGACCACGGCCTCACCCAGCCCCGCCCCGGCGTCCACGACGATCCGGTCGCGGTTCCCACTCACCGGGTCGGCGGTGAACATCACCCCGGCGACCTCGGAGTCGACCATCTCCTGCACGACCACCGCGATCCGCATCCGGTCCTGGTCGATCGCGCGCTCGCGGCGGTAGGCCACCGCCCGGTCGGTCCACAGTGAGGCCCAGCAGCGGCGGACCGATTCGAGCACCGCTTCGGTGCCCACCACGTTGAGGTAGGTGTCCTGTTGTCCGGCGAAGGCCGACCCGGGCAGGTCCTCGGCGGTGGCGCTGGAACGCACCGCCACCGGGACGTCCTCACCCAGCCCTCGGTAGGCGACGGAGATCGCCTCGCGCAGGTGTTCGGGGATCTCGGCTCGCGCCAGCGCGGAGCGCAGGTCGGCGGGCGCCGGTCCATCGCCTTCCTCACCAGGCCCGATGAGCGACATGGACGCTCCGGCGCCTTCCGTGACGGTGGTGTAGGCGCGGGTGGTGACCACGAATCCCCGTGGCACCGGCAGACCGGCCCGGATCAGCTCACCCAGGTTGGCGGCCTTGCCGCCCACGGTCTCCAGGTCCGCGGCCCCGAAGACGTCCAACGGAGCGACGGAACGGGTGCGAGTGGTCGCTGTGGGGTTCATGCGCGCTCTCCGGTGGTCAGGTGATCGGGTGGTTCGAGCGGGCCGGTGTGGCCGATCGGTCCGCACAAGGCGCGGGGGCGGCAGTGGTCTTCCGCGCGGTCGGCGTCGCCGCCCGCATCGACATGCCGATCCTCCCCTCGATCCGATAGAGAACGTTACGTTCCCTAAAAAGGCTAACCCGGGGAGATAGAAAACACAACGTTCCCTAAGGAGGGATTTCCCGTGGCACCCGAGGCCGGCCGGGGCCCGTCCGGATCTCGGCCCACCCGCCCGGATACGCTCGGCGCGACAACGTCAGTCCTGGGGAGGAACAACATGACAGCGACCGCGGTCGTCACCGGAGCCAGTAGCGGGATCGGCGCGGCCACCGCGCGCGGACTCGCCGCCGAGGGCTACGAGGTGGTCCTGGTCGCCCGCCGCGCCGACCGGATCGAGGCCCTGGCCGAAGAGATCACCGAGGCCGGTCAGGTCGCGCGGACACAGGTCCTCGACGTCACCGACCGGGCCGCCGTCGACGCCTTCGCCGAGGCTCTGGGCTCCTGCGACGTGCTCGTCAACAACGCGGGCGGCGCGATCGGCACGGAGACGGTGGCCACCGGCGACCCCGCCGACTGGCGGCGGATGTACGAGGTCAACGTCCTGGGCGTGCTCAACATGACCCAGGCCCTGCTGCCCAAGCTCATCGCGAGCGGGGACGGTACCGTCCTCCTGGTCTCCTCGGTGGCCGGGCACGTCGTCTACGAGGGCGGCGGCGGTTACGTGGCGGCCAAGCACGGCGCCCACACGCTGGCCGCCACTCTGCGCCTGGAACTGGTCGGGGAACCGGTCCGAGTGCTGGAAGTGGCCCCCGGCATGGTCAAGACCGAGGAGTTCTCGCTCAACCGCCTGCGCGGCGACAAGGAGAGCGCCGAGGCCGTCTACGAGGGCGTCCCCGACCCGCTGTCCGCGGAGGACGTCGCCGACACCATCGTGTGGGCGGTCACCCGCCCCTCGCACGTCAACATCGACCTGCTGGTGGTCCGCCCCCGCGCCCAGGCCGCGCAGCACAAGGTCCACCGCGTCAAGGAGTAGCCCGGCGCCCCGGTGACGAGGGCCTTCCCGACGGCGTCCGGCGGGAAGGCCCTCGACGTGCTTCACAGGTACCCGACCCTCGTGATACGTGTGATTCGGCACACATGGCCATAAAGGTGACGACGAGTCCCCTGGCCATGGCGCCCCCGTCTCGCACGGCTAGGAGCCCGGACTTGAGCACGACCGACCCTCTTCCCAGTTACGCCTCCGGAACGTCGACCACACCCTTGCTCGGCGACACGATCGGCGTGAACCTGGCGCGTACCGTCGCCGCACACCCCGACCAGGACGCGCTGATCGACCGGCCCGCAGGGCTCCGGCTCACCTATCGGGAGTTCGACGCCGAGGTCGACCGCGTCGCCCTCGGACTGCTCGACCTCGGGGTGACCAAGGGCGACCGCGTGGGGATCTGGTCCCCGAACCGCGCGGAGTGGGTCCTCGTCCAGTACGCCACGGCGCGCATCGGCTCGGTACTGGTCAACATCAACCCCGCCTACCGCACCCACGAACTGGAGTACGTCCTCCAGCAGTCGGGGATCTCCGTCCTGGTCGCCGCTCCCTCCTTCAAGACCTCCGACTACGCGGGCATGATCGAGGAGGTGCGCGGCAAGTGCCCGGACCTGCGCGAGGTCGTGCTCTTCGGCGGGTCCGCATGGGACTCCCTGCTCGAAGCGGGCGGGCGCGGTGACCGGTCGCGGCTGGCCGAGGTGGCGGCGACCCTGTCCCCGGACGACCCGGTCAACATCCAGTACACGTCCGGCACCACCGGGTTCCCCAAGGGCGCGACCCTGTCCCACCACAACATCCTCAACAACGGATTCTCGGTGGGGGAGCTGCTGGGGTACACCGAGCAGGATCGGATCGCGATTCCGGTGCCGTTCTACCACTGCTTCGGCATGGTGATGGCGAATCTCGCGGCCACCAGCCACGGGTCCTGCATGGTCATCCCCGGACCCGGATTCGACCCGGCGGCCTCGCTGGAGGCGGTCCAGGCCGAACGCTGCACCTCGCTGTACGGCGTCCCCGCCATGTTCATCGCCGAACTCGCCCTGCCCGACTTCGACGACTACGACCTGTCCTCGCTGCGCACCGGCATCATGGCCGGTTCGCCCTGCCCGGCGGAGATCATGCGCCAGGTCATCGACCGGATGGGCATGTCCGAGGTCTCCATCTGTTACGGCATGACCGAGACCTCTCCGGTGAGCACCCAGACCCGCCGGGACGACTCGTTGGAGCGTCGCGTGTCCACGGTGGGACGCGTCGGCCCGCACCTGGAGGTCAAGGTGATCGACCCGGGTTCCGGGGTCACCGTTGCGCGCGGCGTATCGGGAGAACTGTGCACCCGCGGCTACTCGGTGATGCTCGGGTACTGGAACGAACCGGAGAAGACCGCCGAGGCCATCGACACGGGACGTTGGATGCACACCGGCGACCTCGCCGTCATGGACGAGGACGGTTACGTGAGCATCACCGGCCGGATCAAGGACATGGTGATCCGCGGCGGGGAGAACGTCTACCCGCGCGAGATCGAGGAACTGCTCTACACGCACCCCGACCTGCTGGACGCCCAGGTCATCGGGGTCCCGGACGAGCGGTACGGCGAGGAACTCATGGTGTGGGTCCGGATGCGGGAGGGGGTCGACCCGTTGACCGTCGAGTCCCTGCGCACCTTCTGTGAGGGCCGCATCGCCCACTACAAGATCCCGCGCTACGTCCACGTGGTGGAGGAGTTCCCGATGACGGTGACCGGCAAGGTCCGCAAGGTGCAGATGCGCGAGGAGGCCATCCACCTCCTCGGGTGACGCGGCCGGCCCCTCACCGCCGGGTGAGGGGCCCACGCGCCTACTTCGGGTCGAGTTCCCTGCCGAGCAGCTCCACGAGGCCGTCCAGCGCCTCGTCGGCGCCCTCGGCGTCGCAGGTCAGGGTGACGGTCTCCTCATGGGCGGCGCCCATGGCCATCACGGCGAGGACGCTGCGCGCGTCCACCTCCTTGTGGCCCTCACGGGAGATCATCACGGGCAGGCCGGTCTCGTTGACGGCCTGCACGAACAGGGCCGCGGGCCGGGCGTGCAGGCCCAGCCGGGAGGCGATGGCTACGGTGCGTTCGGGCATGTCGTTCCTCGGGGTCTCGTGGTTCGTGGCCGGTGGTCGGGTGTTCGTGGGCCGCCGCGATGGGCGGTCAGAGCTCGTCGATCCGCCACAGGGGGTCGGGGACGGTCGTCGATGTGACGCCGTCGTCGGTCACGTCTTCGGGGCGGGGGACGGTGGTCCCCGGCAGGGACACGGCGGCGGTGCCCCAGGCGACGGCCCGACGCAGCCGTTCCTCGGGGGTGCCCTCGTGGGCGAGGAAACCGGCCAGCGCGCTGTCACCCGCGCCCACGGTACTCCGGGTGCGTACCCGGGGACCCCGCGCCCACAACACGTCCTCGGCGCTCACGTACAGGGCCCCGTGCCCGCCGAGGGTGACCAGGGCCGCGCCGTTCCCTTTGGCGAGGACCTCACGGGCGGCGTCGGTGACCTCCCCGACGGTCGTCGGCGCGCGGCCGACCAGGTCGGACAGTTCTTCGAGGTTGGGCTTGAGCAGTTCCACCGAACCCGCCTCCGCCGCGGATCTGAGCGGGGCGCCCGAGGCGTCCAGCGCGAGCGGCACTCCGTGGTCCGCGGCGAGTTCGGCCACGCGCACGTAGAGGTCGTCGGGGGCTCCGGCGGGCAGGCTACCGCTGGCCACCACCCAGTCGGGTCCCTTGGCGATTTCGTCCGTCAGGGCCCGGAGTAGGGCCTGGATCTCCGCGGGGGAGAGGGTGGGGCCGGCGGCGTTGAGCTTGGTGGTGGTGCCGTCGGGCTCGGTGACGGCGACGTTGCCGCGGGTCTCGCCCCCGATGGGCACGGTGACCCGGGGCAGGTCACCGAGGAGGGTGGTGAGCTCGGCTCCGCCGCCCCCGCCGACGGGAAGGATCGCGCGGGTGTCGACACCCGCTCTGAGCAGGGCACTGGCGACGTTGACGCCTTTACCGCCGGCCTGGGCGCGTGTGGCGCGAATCCGCAGGACCTCGCCTCGGACGAGGTCGTCGACCTCCAGGGTGTGGTCGACGCTCGGGTTCGGGGTGAGGGTCAGGATCATGGGAGCTCTTTTCGAGGGGTGTGGCGCCCGGCCTGCGTGTGTGGATGTCTTTGATTATGTGTGTTTGCTTGTGTGTGTCAACAGTGTGCCGTGCGGGGTGGGAAGTGTACGGGTCGGATGGCCCTACCGTTTCCTGTCCTGGTCGCCGGCGTGGTGGGTCGGAGTCTTCCAAGGCTGGCGCGGTGGTCGGAGGTGCTGGGATATTGGGTGGGGATACCCCTTGTGTGTCCCACGCAACACGATTAAACTCACCGAAAACCACACCGAAACACAGGTGATCCCACATGTACGCGGAAGAGCGCCAGAAGGTGATCCTCGAACGCGCCCGCCGTGACGGCCGGGTCGACGTCACGGGGCTCGCCTCGGAGTTCGACGTCACCTACGAGACCATCCGCCGCGACCTCACCGCCCTCGAACGGCACGGGGTCCTGCGCAGGGTCCACGGTGGCGCGATTCCCGTCGAGCGACTGGGTTTCGAACCCGCGCTCAACGTGCGCGACTCCGTCATGACCGAGGAGAAGGAACGGATCGCCAAGGCGGCGCTGGCCGAACTCCCCGAGGAGGGCGCGGTCCTCCTCGACGCGGGCTCCACCACCGGCCGCATGGCCGAACAGCTGCCCACGGACCGGGAACTCATCGTCGTCACCAACTCCCTCTCCATCGCCCTCACACTCACCACCCGACCCAACATCAACCTCATGCTGCTCGGCGGCCGGCTACGAAACCGGACCCAGGCCAGCGTCGACGCCTGGGCACTGCGCTCCCTCGCCGAGTCCTACGTCGACGTCGCCTTCATGGCCTCCAACGGAGTATCCGTCGAGCGCGGGCTCACCACCCCCGACCCGGCCGAGGCCGAGGTCAAGCGGGCCATGATCGCCTCCGCTCGACGCGCAGTCCTGCTCGCCGACCACACCAAGGTCGGCAATGACCACTTCGCCCGTTTCGCCAACGTCGAGGACCTCGATCTGATCGTCACCGACAACGGACTCGCCGACGGCCTGGCCGACGAACTCGAATCCGCGGGCCCGGCGGTCCAAGTGGTCTGACCCCACACCGTCCACTCCCTCGGCGGGACACTCCGCCGTACCTCCCAGGAGGACCCCCCAATGTCCACCCAGCAGAGCGAGAGCCGATTCTCCTCGGTCCGCTCCGGAGTCCAACGCTTCGGCGGCTTCCTCGCGAGCATGGTCATGCCCAACATCGGCGCCTTCATCGCCTGGGGGCTGATCACCGCGCTGTTCATCCCCGACGGCTGGTGGCCCAACGAACACCTGGCCCAGCTCGTCGACCCGATGATCGCCTACCTGCTGCCGCTGCTCATCGGCTACACCGGTGGCCACCTGGTCTACGACAAGCGCGGTGGTGTCGTCGGCGCGATCGCCACCATCGGCGTGATCGTCTCCGCGGACATCCCGATGTTCCTCGGCGCCATGGTGGTCGGTCCGCTCGCCGCCTACCTGTTGAAGGCGTTCGACCGCCTCGTCCAGCCGCGTACCCCGGCCGGCTTCGAGATGCTCGTCAACAACTTCAGCGCCGGCATCCTCGGCGGCATCATGGCGGGTCTGGGCCTGTACGCCATCGGCCCGATCGTGACCACCGTCGCCGGCTGGTTGGGCTCCGGGGTCCAGTTCCTCATCGACATGTCACTGCTGCCGCTGGTGTCGTTGATCGTGGAACCCGCCAAGATCCTCTTCCTGAACAACGCCATCAACCATGGCGTCCTCGGTCCCTTGGGCGTGGCCCGGGTGGCCGAGCAGGGCAAGGCGATCGAGTTCCTCATCGAGACCAGCCCCGGCCCCGGCCTGGGCATCCTGCTGGCCTGCATGCTCTTCGGCCCCAAACTCAGCCGCGCCACCGCCCCGGGCGCGATCATCATCCACTTCCTCGGCGGCATCCACGAGATCTACTTCCCGTACGTCCTCGCCCAGCCGAAGCTCCTCCTGGCCGTGATCGGCGGCGGCATGTCCGGCGTCACCACCTTCATGCTCCTCGACGCCGGTCTCGTCGCCACCCCGGCGCCCGGCAGCATCATCGCCCTCATGGCGGTCACCCCGCGCGGCGACCACATCGCGGTCCTCGCCGGTGTCGTCATCGGAACAGCCGTCTCGTTCCTCATCGCCTCCGCCCTCCTCGGCTTCGGACGCGCCGAACGCAAGGCCGAACGAGCAGCCGCAGAGGCCAAGTAGCCACCCAGGTCCCAGCGAGGCCTGAGACCACCCCCAGCGCAGGTTCAGTACAGGAGGGCCACATGGCCACCATCGAAGGTTCCGCCGTCAAGAAGGTCGTCGTCGCCTGTGACGCCGGCATGGGCAGCAGCGTCCTGCTCACCACCCAGCTGAAGAAGACCCTCGCCCCCTACGACGTCACCGTGGAGCACGCCCCGGTGGACCGTGTCCCCGCCGACGCCGACCTGGTGCTCTGCCACGCCGGTCTGGTCGGCCGGGCCCGTACCCGGGTGCCCGACACCGTCGTCATCGGCTTCCAGATGTTCCTCGGCGACCCAGTGTTCGCCAAGGTGGAGGCGGCCATCCGGGACGGGGGGACCCTTGGCGACTGACCTCGTCCTCAGTGCGGACGCCGTCCGGCTCGGTCGCACCGCACGCGACCGCGCCGACGCCATCGACCAGTGCGGCGCCCTGCTGGTGGAGCTGGGGGCGGTCGAGCCGGGATACGTGACCGCCATGCACGAACGGGAGGCCTCCATCCCCACCTTCGTGGGCGAGGGCGTGGCCATCCCGCACGGCACCGACGCCTCCCGCGTCCTCGTGCACAAGGCCGCGCTCGCCGTCGTCCAGTTCCCCGAAGGGGTCGACTGGGGCGGGCCCACCGTGCACGTCGCCATCGGCATCGCCTCGTCGGGCGAGGAACACCTCCGGGTGCTGTCCTCCCTGGCCGGGGTGCTCACCGACCCCGAACGGGCGGCCCGACTCCGATCGGCCGACGACCCCGACGAGGTCCTCGAACTGCTCGCACCCGCCGCGGGCTGATCCCCACGTATCCGCGGTGGATCCGGTCCACCACTTCCTCGAACGGTCGGGGCGGCGACCCCGCCCCGACCCCACAAGAAAGGCCCCACCATGCTCGTCGCCCGTTTCTACGCCCCCGGGGACATCCGTCTGGAAGAGGCGCCCGAGCCCACGCCGGGCGCCGGGCAGCTCAAGATCGCGGTCGTCAACTGCTCCACCTGCGGTACCGACGTCAAGATCTCCCGACACGGACACCACCACATCCGTCCGCCCCGGGTGATCGGACACGAGATCGCCGGTCGGATCGTGGAGGTCGGAGAGGGCGTCACCGGCTGGTCCGAGGGCGACCGGGTACAGGTCATCGCCGCGATCCCCTGCGGTACCTGCGTGGAGTGCGCCGACGGTCGGTTCACGGTGTGCTCGCGCCAGGAGTCCATGGGCTACCACTACGACGGCGGGTTCGCCGAGTACATGATCATCCCCGAAGCGGTCCTCGCCGTGGACGGCGTCAACCGGGTGCCCGACAACGTCTCCCTCGCCGAGGCGTCCGTGGCCGAACCCCTCGCCTGCGTGCTCAACGGCCAGGAGATCGCCGGGGTCGGAGAGGGCGACAAGGTGGTGGTGATGGGCGCTGGACCCATCGGCTGCCTGCACGTTCGTCTGGCCCGGGCCAAGGGCGCCTCCGAGGTGTACCTGGTGGACCTGAACCGGGGTCGACTGGACATGTCCGCCGCACTGGTGCGCCCCGACGCCGCGATCTGCGGGTCGGAGACCGACGCGGTCGCCGAGGTGCTGAAGCTGACCGGTGACCGGGGCGCGGACCTGGTCATCACCGCGGCCGCTTCGGGCAAGGCACAGGAGGACGGGTTGCGAATGGTGGCCCGCAGTGGCCGGATCAGTTTCTTCGGCGGGCTGCCCAAGGACGCCCCGATCATCCAGCTGGACGCCAACGCGGTCCACTACCGGGAGATCTCGATCTTCGGAGCCAACGGTTCCAGCCCCGAACACAACAAGCGCGCCCTCGACCTCATCTCCACCGGGGCGGTGCCGGTCGCCGACCTCATCACCGAGCGGATGCCGCTGTCCGACGTGCACAAGGCGATCGAGACGGTCGCGGCGGGCACCGCGGTCAAGGTGACCATCGAGCCCTGACCGTTCCGAGAAGGCGCGCGCCCGGCCCCGGAGACGGATTCGGTCCGGTTGTCCACAGATTCGGAATCGGGGCCGGCGCCGGCGCCGTTTTCGCGGTTGGCTGGACCTGACGGACCATCGCCCCCACCATCACAGTCGGACCCCACCAGCCGCAGGAGAGCACACATGGCGCAGACGGAACCCGCCCCGAACCCGACGTCCGGCCCCGCCCCCGCAGGTCTGCTCAAGGGCATCGCCGCCGGACCGGGCGCCGCGGTGGCGCCCGTCGCCCGGATGGCCGACCCGCCCGCGCTGCCCGAACACGAACCGGTGGTCGACGATCCGGCGGCGGAGGAGGACGCGGCCCTCGCCGCCCTGGACGAGGTGGGCGCGGAACTGGACGCGCGGGCGGCCGACGTGGAGGGTGAGGCCGCCGCGGTGCTGACCACCCTGGCGTTGATGGCCCGTGACCCCGACCTGCGTCGGCAGGTCGGCGAACTCGCCCGGGAAGGTCGGCCGGCGGCCTGGGCGGTCCACACCGCCTGTGGCCACTACCAGGAACTCCTCCTGGCCGCAGGTGGATACCTGGCCGAGCGCGCCGCGGATCTGGCCGACATCCGGGACAGGGCGGTGGCGGTGCTGCTCGGGCTCCCGATGCCGGGACTGCCCGACCCGGGGCATCCGTTCGTGCTGGTCGCCCGGGACCTGGCCCCGGCCGACACGGTGCGGCTCGACCCGGCGCGGGTGAAGGCCATCGTCACCCGTCTCGGTGGTCCCACCAGCCACACCGTGATCCTGGCCCGCTCCCTCGGTCTGCCCGCGGTGGTGGGTTGCTCGGGCGCGGATCACCTGCGGGAAGGGGCGACGGTGGCGGTGGACGGCGACGCGGGCACCGTCGAGGTGGATCCGGTCCCCGAGGTCGTCGAGCGTATCCAGGGGCGGGTCGAACGGCGCCGGACCCTGTTGGCGGAATCCGGTGGGCCCGGTCGTACCGCCGACGGGGTACCGGTCGCGCTGCTGCTCAACGCCGGTGAGGGTGACCCGGAGGAGGCGGGCGCGCACGACAGCGAGGGGATCGGGTTGTTGCGCACCGAGTTCCTCTTCCTCGACCGGGCGGAGCCACCCACGGTCGCCGAGCAGACCGAGGCCTACACCCGGTTGTTCCGGGCGTTCGCCGGTCGGGTGGTGACGGTGCGGACCCTGGACGCGGGTTCGGACAAACCCCTGGAGTTCGCGCCCACCGGCGAGGAGGCCAACCCGGCCCTGGGCGTACGGGGTTTCCGCACCTGGAAGCTCCACCCACGGTTGCTCACCGACCAGCTCACAGCGATCTCCGCGGCCGTGCACGCGGCCGACACCGATGGCGCCTCCGCCCGGGTCCGGGTGATGGCGCCGATGGTGTCCACCCCGGCGGAGGCGGGCGAGTTCGCCGCGCTGGCGAGGTCGGCGGGGGTCAACGAGGTCGGTGTGATGGTGGAGGTGCCCTCCGCCGCGCTGTTGGCCGATCGGGTGCTGCGCAGAGTCGACTTCGTGTCGATCGGTACCAACGACCTGGCGCAGTACACCCTGGGGGCCGACCGGACACTGGACAGCCTGCCGGAGTTGTTGGACCCATGGCAGCCATCGCTGCTGCATCTGCTGGCCAAGGTGGGGCGGGCGGGGGAGGCGCTCGGCCAACCCGTGGGGGTGTGCGGTGAGGCCGCCGCCGACCCGCTGCTCGCCGTGGTGCTGGTGGGGCTCGGGGCGACCAGCTTGTCCATGGCGCCACCGGCACTGCCCGCGGTGCGCTACGTCCTGGCCCGGCACACGCATGCCGAGTGCCGACGCCTCGCCGAGCTCGCCTTGGCCGCGGAGGACCCGGAGCAGGCCAGGAAGGTGGTGCGCGAGGCGGCGCACCCGGAGGCCCTTCGGCTCTGACCGGGACGGGGCCCGCCCCCGACGACCATCACCGGAACGCTCCGGGGAACCCACCGTCCGGGTCTTCCCCGGAGCGTCGCTTTCAGGGTGCCGGCCCCCGTGGGTGGGTCTGCGGTGGTGACGGGCGCGTCAGGCGTCGGGGGTGCCCCAACCGTCGCCGACGGCTTGGGGGACCAGATCCAACTGCTCCAGGATGTGGACGAGCAGGAGGCCGAGGTCCTCGCACCCGGAGGCGCACCAGATCTGGTGGCCGTTGCTCAGGGCCGCGAAGAACACCGAGGCGACCAGCGACGGGCGGTGGTCGGTGGTCGGGTCCACCCCCGCGCGTTCCGCCAGGGCATCCGCGAGGCGTGCCTGGCGCCGATGGTAGTAGCGCATGTTCGTGTCGATCAGTTCCGGGCTGCGGGCGATGAGATTGACCGCGCTGCCCTGGAGGTGCAGGTCCTCGCGCTCCAGATACTCCCAGTGGTCGCGCATCGCGTTGCGCAGGGCGCGGAACGGCGCCTCGTCGGCGGGGCGTTCGCGCAGGGAGTCGAACAGACTCTGGTCCACGCCCTCCGCGGCCTCCAGGACCACGTCCTCCTTGGAGGCGAAGTACCGGAAGAACGTGCGCTGGGATACGTCGACGGCGGCGGCGATCTCCTCCGTGGTGGTCCCCTCGAACCCGCGCTCGTGGAACAGGCGGATCGCCGCGTCGATGAGGTCCCTGCGCATGCGCGCCTTCTTGCGCTCACGTAGACCGGTCGGTTCGGAGCTCGTCACGGTCATGGACGGCCTCCTTCCCCTGCGGCCTCGGATCTCGCACCTACTGCGAGGATACATGCGGGCCAGTATGACGTCAGTCACTGACTTCTTGCATGAATTGCGAAGTGTCAGCGGCTGACATAATCTCTCTCGGTAGCCAACGGGGAACCATCGGGGGAAGTCATGACCGCACAGACCGCCGCACCACCGACACGGGCCGTCGAACGCCTTACTCGAAGCCCGTGGGCGACGCTGGTCGCCATCGCCTTCGGTGTGATGATGGTGGCCCTGGACGGGACCATCGTGGCCGTCGCGAACCCGGCGATCGGGGCGAGCCTGGGGGCCTCCCTCGCCGAGTTGCAGTGGGTCACCCACGGCTACCTGCTGGGCCTCGCCGTCTTCCTCATCACCGCGGGCAAACTCGGCGACCGCTTCGGTCACCGGAACACCTACCTGGTGGGCGTGGTCGGCTTCGTCATCGCCTCGGTGGCCATCGCCCTGTCCTCCGGCGTCATCATGCTGGTCGCCTTCCGGATCGTCCAAGGGATCTTCGGAGCGCTCCTGCTGCCCTCCGCCATGGGCCTGATGCGCGCGAGCTTCCCGCCCAGCAAGCTCGGCCGGGCCTTCGGGGTGTTCGGCAGCCTGATCGGCGCGGCGACCGCCGGGGGACCCATCCTGGGCGGCATCCTCGTCGACGCGCTCAGCTGGGAAGCGGTCTTCTACATCAACGTCCCGGTGGGCGCGATCGCCCTGGGTCTGGGCCTGTGGCTGCTGGCCGCGAACCGGCCCACCGACCCGGGAAGCCGCATGGACCTGCCCGGCATCGTCCTCATCAGCGTCGCCGTCTTCGCCCTGGTGTGGGCGCTGGTGGAGGCGCCGAGCATCGGCTGGGGCCATCCCGTCACCCTGGGCTCCCTGGGTGGGGCGCTCCTGTTCGCTCTCGCCTTCGTGCTCTGGGAGCGCAAGCCCGAGCAGCCGCTCATCCCGCTCGCGCTGTTCGCCAACCCGTCCCTGGCCATCGGTGTGGTGCTGATGGTGTTCATGGCCGTGAGCCTGATGGGGTCGCTGTTCTTCATCACCTTCTACCTACAGGGTGTGCGGGGGATGAGCCCCGCCCAGACCGGAATGCAGCTCATCTCGATGACCGCGACCATGGCCATCGTCTCGCCGATCGCGGGACGGATCCTCGACCGGGTCGGCGCACGGTTGCCCACCACCATCGGCCTGCTGTCGGCGGGGGCGGGCATGTTCCTGCTCTCCCGTCTGACGGTGGACACCTCGGTGGTGTACCTGTCGGTGGGGTTCGTCCTGCTGGGTGTGGGTCTGAGCCTGGTGATGACCGGGTCCACCGCCGCGATCATCGGGAACGCGCCGGTGCGTTTCGCCGGTGTCGCCTCCGCCGTGCAGCAGGCGGCGATGCAGCTCGGTGGTTCGCTGGGCACGGCGGTCCTGGGCGCGGTCATGTCCGCGACCATCGTCACGAAGCTGCCGGACCACTACACCGCGTTCGGTCAGGACGCGCCCTCCGGTGGTGAACTGAACGGCATGCAGAGCGTCATCGCCCAGGGCGGCGCCGTCCTGCCCGAAGGGGCCGACCCCGACACCGTCTCCGCGATCACCACGGCGAGCAACCTGGCCTTCCTGGACGGCCTGCACCTGGCCTTCCTCATCGCGGCGGGGCTGCTGTTGGCGGGCGCGATCCTGTCGCTGTTCATGCGCGGGGGGAAGATGACCGACGGGCCCGTCGTGCACATCTGATCGAGGTGCGGCCCTCACCACACGTGGCCCCGGAGGACTTCGTTCCTCCGGGGCCACGACGTCGTCCGTGAGGTGCGACTCAGGTCGTGTAGTCGGCGTTGATCCGGATGTAGCCCTCGGTCAGGTCACAGCCGTAGACGGTGAAGTCCCCGTCGGCGATGCCCAGGTCGACACCGATCAGCACCTCCCGGCCCTTCATGTGCCGAGCGGCGCGCTCCAGGGTCTCCTCGGTGGCCTCGCTGGGGAAGGTCTCCACGTCACCGAAGACGATGCGCACGTTCTCCGGCAGCACGTCGGTCTCGTCCGAGCACTTGCCCACCGCCATCGCGACCCGGCCCCAGTTGGGGTCGGCCCCGTGCACGGCGGTCTTGACCAGCGGAGAATTCACCACGGCCTTGCCGACGCGCTTGGCCTGCGCGTCGTCGCGAGCTCCCGTGACCCGCACCTCGATGAGCTTGCCCGCGCCCTCGCCGTCGGAGGCGATCATCCGGACCAGCTTCAGCGCCACCCCGTACAGCGCCTCCTCGAACTCGGCGACGTCCACCGGGCCGGCCAGGCCGTTGGCGAGGATCGCCGCGGAGTCACTGGTGGAGGTGTCGGTGTCGATGCTCAACGCGTTGAAGGTGCGGTCCACGACCCGGCGGAACACCTCGTCCAGAACAGGCTGCTCCAGGTCGGCGTCGGTGAAGAACCAGGCCAGCATGGTCGCCATGTTCGGCTCGATCATGCCCACACCCTTGGCCATGCCGGTGAGGGTCGCCTCGCCCACCTTCACACTGACGATCTTGGGGTGGGTGTCGGTGGTCATCATCGCCGACGCGGCGCGGTCCAGGTCGGCCGGCGGGAACTCGGCGGGCAGGTCGTCCAGGTACGCGCGGATCCGCTCCATCGGATAGGGGCGACCGATGACCCCGGTGGAGGCGAGCAGGAGGTCCTCGGGGTCGATGCCGGCGGCCCGGGCCACCCGTTCGCGCACCTCGCGTGCGTCCCTGGTCCCGATCTGCCCGGTGGCCACGTTGGCGTTGCGGGCCAGCACGGTGACTCCTCGGGCCCGACCGTCGGCGGCCGCGTCCCGACTCAGGCGCACGCTGGGCCCGGCGAACGTGGACCTGGTGAACACGGCGGACACCGCCGCCGGGGTCTGGGAGACGACGGCGAAGAAGTCGTCGTCGGGGTCCTTGATCCCCATGTTTCCGGCCACGCCGACGAAACCGGCGGGAACGGGGGTGTGGTCGCTCATCGTCCTCCTCGGAAAACTCCTGACGGCAAGCCTACTGCGCCACGCCCGACCACCTCGATTACGGCCTCCACCTGCGGGGGTTTCGTACTGTGCGGTGACGACACGGGTGTGACAAGCCGGATCGAACGGGGTATCCGCCGAGAGTGGGGGAAGACCGCTCGGGGGGAGGCGTGTGGTGCACGATGGTGACTGGCTCACGGAGACGGGGGCGCGGATCCGTGGGGTCCTGAAGGTGATGGTGGACGCCGATTGGCTTCCTGGTGGGGCCGCGGTGATCGGAACCGGCGGTATGTGGGAGTTCGTCGCGGTCGGTCGGGTCGACGCGGAGCACGACACCGCTCCGGATGTTTCCTACGACGTCGCGAGCCTGACGAAGGTGATGGCGACCTGGCCGCTGGTGGGTAGAGCGGTCGCCGAGGGGGTGTTGGACCTCAACGCTCCGATGTCCGAATACTTCGAGGGGGAGGACCTTCCCGGGGCCTGGGTGACGGCACGGCAGATCCTCACGCATACCAGTCGACTCAACCAGGTGACCTGGTTGGAGCGGTACGTGGGCACCGACCAGGATCTGGCCGAGGCCATCCTGGCGGACCCGCTGGAGGAACCCGGATACCTCTACATCGACCGCGGATTCATCCTGCTGGGGCTGCTGCTGGAGCGTCTGTACGGCAAGGGACTGGACCGGTTGGCCGCCGACTTCTGGGCCGAACTGGGGATGCGCTCCACCACGTTCGGGCCGCTGCCGCGTTCACCCGCCGTGGCTCCCACCGAACGTCGTCTCGTCGGCACCGCGCCCAACTGGGGTGTGGTGCACGACGAGGCGGCGGCGCTGATGGGCGGTGTGGCCGGGCACGCCGGAGCGTTCACCACCGCCATCGACCTGGGTGCCTTCGCTCGGGAGATGCTGCGTCTGCACGAGGTCGGGGCGGAGGGGGCGATCCCCGGTTCGTACGTGCGAGAGAGCTGGACCGCGCAGGTGGACGCCGGAGGGCGCCTCTCCCGCGGTCTGGGTTGGCTCGTCACCCCGGAAGGGGTGGTCTACCACAATGGGTTCACCGGGACGAGTCTGTTCATGCACCCCGAGAGCGGACGGTACGTGGGTGTCCTCACCAACGCCGTTCACTACGGGCGGGACCGCACCGGTCTGGTGGACCTGCGCAGCGCCGCCCGGTCGGCGCTCACTCCACAGGCCCACGAATCCTCGCCGTGAGTCCCTGGAGGAACGTGGCGAGTCCGGCCGGGCCGGGAACGGTCAGGTCGGCGGCCTCGGCCACCGCCGTGACCTCGTCGGAGGACGAACACACGGTGAGCCCGGGTGTTCCGCGTTCGCGCAGGGCGGTGACGGCCGCGAAGGCCGGCAGGTCGCCGAGGTCGTCACCGGCGTAGAGGATCGAGCGCGCGGCCTTCTCCTCCACCAGGGAGGTGAGGGCCGCACCCTTGTCCACGCCCCGGGGGCGGAGTTCGATCACCATCCTTCCGGGTTCCAACCGCAGGTCGGCGCGTTCGGCCAGGTCGGCCAGTGGGCCGGACAGCAGTTCCAACGCCCGGTCGGGGTCGTCGGCGCGGCGGGTGTGCACGGCCAGCGAACGGCCCTTGTCCTCGATCCAGGTGCCCGCGGGCGCCCCGGAGGCGTCGACCAGAGCGGGGAGTTCGGCGCGGACCAAGGCCACTCCCGGCGGTGGGTCCGCGGCGATGACGCTGCCGTCCACCCAGCGTTCGGCCCCGTAGTGCCCCAGGACGACGATGCCGGGTATCCGATCCAGCCCGCCCAGGTCCACCGCGGTGGCGGCGGGTCGACCGGTGATCACCGCGACGGTTCCGACCAACGAGGACAGGGTGGCCAGCGCCTCCACGACCCCGGGTTGGGGGGCGGAGGCGCGGGGGTCGGCGACGATGGGGGCGAGGGTGCCGTCGAAGTCGAAGGCGGTCAGCGCCGTGGAAGGTGCACCGACCAGCGCCCTCATGGCGGCGCGTCCGGCTTCGGTGCCGGGTTCGAGCGGGCTGCCGGGCTCGGCTGGGGACATGCGAAGACCTCGTCGTAGTCGTCAATGGGCCGCGCGGCGCGGGCCCTGGCGTGGACGTGTGGTCTTCGCCGGGGGAGTGCGCGGAAATCGGGGTCGTGCGGACGCGGGGATCGTCCCTGTCGCACGTGCCGGACCGGTACGGATGAATCGGTGGAGCCGGAACCGGTGGGACTAGATCTGGATGCCGAGGCGGCGGGCGTTGCGTTGTCGTCGGCGGTCGGCGCGTAGACGGCGCAGACGTTTGACGGTCATGGGGTCGAAGGCGAGCGCCTCGGGGCGCTCGACCAGACCGTTGAGCAGTTGGTAGTACCGGGTCGCGGAGAACCCGAACTCGTCGCGGATCGCCTGTTCCTTGGAGCCCTCGAACTTCCACCACTGGCGTTCGAAGGCGAGGATGCGCTGTTCGCGTTCGGCGAGGGCCGACTGACCGTCTTTTGACGGACCGATATACGGCATGGGACACCCCCTGGACGGGTAATTGGTTTGTCCGGATCGGCGTGACTCATGCTAGCGACTCGACATGCCGGATGAGGAGCGGAGAACCCAGGAGTGTCACCCGGGCTACAGTTGCCTTCCCTACCCCTCTGGTCACTTGTCCAAGCTTGGATCCTGTGCTCGTGACAGAATCGCGTGGGTCCGGGGAGGGCCCGGCGGAACGCCGACCGCAACGTTCGAGGGAGCCTGACGTGCTCGGGGGCAACAGCCGTAGCAGGACATATTCGCGCCATCTGCTGAGCGCCACGGCCGGGACCTGTGCGTCCTTGGTCGTATTGGGGTTGACGGCGGCACCCGCCGCCTCCGCGGAGATCCCCGACTTCCGCCCTGATCAGTGGGCCCTGGCGTCCATCGGGGCGCAGGACGTCTGGGACAGCACGCAGGGCCAGGGCATCACCGTGGCGTTGCCAGGGGTGTCCGTGGACGAGGAACACCCCGACCTGCGCGACAACGTGGAGATCGTCACCGAGTTCGGCGACAACGGGGCCGACGACGAGCAGGGCACCGCGGCGGCAGGCCTGGTGGCGGGGCACGGGCACGGCATGGACGCCGATGGTGGCGTGCTGGGGGTCGCCCCGGAGGCGAACGTGCTGGTGCTGCCCACCGAGGACGACCTGGCCGGCGCGGTCCGCCACGCCACGGACGAGGACGCTCAGGTCATCCTGTTGCCCGAGGAGATCGGCGACGACGGGGACCTGGCGGAGGCCACGGCGGCGGCCGCGAGCGGTGGCGCCCTGGTGGTGGGACCCGCCGGGGGGAACGAGGACCCGAACGTCCTCGCGGTGGCCGGTGTGGACGAGGACGGCGCGCTCATCCCCGAGTCGCCCGATGCCGCCGAGATCGACCTCGTCGCCCCCGGCGCCGATTTGCGGACCGCCGGGCAGGATCTGCGCCAGGCCGACGTGACCGGGGCGCCCTACGCGGCCGCCGTCGTCGCCGGATCGGCCGCCCTGCTGTCCGCCGAGTACCCGCAGTTGGGCCCCGACCAGGTGCGCGAGGCCCTGGTGGAGGGCTCCCGAGAAGGGCCCGGCGGGTTGCCCTCGCTGCACGTGGGCGACGCGGTGGCGCAGGCTTCCGGCACGGCCGAGGACATCTCCCTCATCGACGAGGACCTGGTGCAGGAGCAGGACTCGGGCGTCCCGGTGTGGGTGTGGTTCGCCCTGGTCGGTGTGGTGATCGTGCTCGTCGTGCTGCTGTTGGTGCTGTGGGTGCGCCGCAGCAGCGCCGACCCGTACGGGGTGAAGGCCGAACGCGAGGCCGAGGACGCGGAGTTGGCGGCGGCTCGGGCCGAGCAGGCCAGGGCCGAAGAACGTCCTTCCCGGCGCAAGAAGGGCGGCCGTCGCCGCAAGACCAGGTAGCGGCCCAGGTAGCGGCGAGACGAAGACATGTGCCGCCCGGAGCGGGTGGACGAGGTCGCAGTGGGGGCGTTCCCGGGTGGGAGTGCCCCCACTTGCGTGTTCGGGCCGGCGCGGGGCGGTACGAGGACTGGGCAGCGGGGGGCGGGCAGCACGAGGTGGGCGGGGACGCGAGTCCCCCCGAATACGACGCTACGGCCTCGCGTGGGTACCGGAACAGGGGCGATTCCGTGCCTGTGGAAAACCTCTGGGGGCGGGGAGAGGAACCGGTTAGAGTGGCGCCGCCCCCCGACCCCTCCACGACGGGAGAAACCGCATGGCGCGTAAAGCGGACGGAAGCGCGGGTGACGCCGACTACGGCGTGATCGCTCGGACCTACACCGATCACCGTCGGCCCGACCCCCGGATCGCCTCCTTCGTGCACGCGGCACTGGGCGACGCGCGCACGGTGCTCAACGTCGGTGCCGGTGCCGGTTCCTACGAACCAGGCGACCGGGAGGTCACCCCGGTGGAACCCTCGTCCAGCATGCGGGCCCGTAGGCCCGCCACCCTCCCCGAGGCGGTGAACGCGACCGCCGAGTCCCTGCCCTTCGCCGACGGCTCCTTCGACGCCGCCATGACCACGTTCAGCGTCCATCAATGGTCGGAGCTCGCGGCAGGGCTCACCGAGGTACGGCGGGTCACCAACGGCCCGGTCGCGGTGCTCACCTGCGACCCGGACCTGGTGCGCCGGTTCTGGCTCCACGACTACGCCCCGGAGGTCCTGGACACCGAGGCGCGACGCTACCCGACCGTGTCCGACCTGACCGAGGGCCTGGGCGGGCGCACCACGGTCACACCGGTGTCGATCCCCCTCGACTGTTCGGACGGTTTCAACGAGGCCTACTACGGGAGGCCGGAAAGACTCCTGGACCCCACGGCCCGGCAGGCCTGTTCGGCGTGGAGTTTCGTCTCGGAGGAGGTCCACGAACGCTTCCACGCGGACCTGTCCCGTGCCCTGAAGGACGGAACGTGGGACCGAGATCACGGCCACCTGCGTTCGACCCCGGAACTGGAGGGCTCCCTCATCCTGGTCGTCTCCGTCCCGGAGTGAGTCGGATGGTCGCCCGGGGGCCGTTCGTCGTTGTTCCCACGGACCTTCGGGCGACCGTCCGAGTACCTTCGGCGGGTGTGCCGAAGTTTGGTTCCCGGTACCGGGGAAGAAACGGCGGAAAGCGTCATCGCCGAACGTCACCGCAGGTCGACACATGGTCACGGTCGGAATGCGCGTGCATATGTAAGCCACGCGAAGGCACTTGACGCGGACGGCGCGGACGACAAGGCTTTGTGGATGTCCTCCCTGGAATCCCCGTCCCTGCCCTCGCGTGGCGCCGCCCGGACCGATGCGCACAACCACAACCTGGTCAACGGCCGGGTCAACATCGCCTCCTACGATCCCAAGTGGCCCTATCTGTTCCAACGGGAGGCCGACCGCATCCGTCAGGTCCTCGGAGAGCGTGTGCTGGCGATCGAACACATCGGGTCCACGGCCGTGCCCGGCCTGGACGCCAATCCCTGCATCGACATTCGGTTGGCGGTGGCCGACCCCACCGACGAGCCCGCCTACCTTCCGGAACTGGAGGAGAACGGGTACAGCGTCCTCGACCGCTTCGAAGGCGAGTACGACCACCGGATCCTCAAGGGATCACGCGTCAACGTGAGCTTGTACGTCGGCGGGGAGGGGTGCGCGGAGCTCGAACGCATGAGCCTGTTCCGCGACTACCTGACCGCCGACACCGGCGCGCGCGAACGGTATGCCTCCGTCAAGCGAGAACTGGGCGAACGCTCGTGGGAACGCCTCCAGGACTACACCGCGGCCAAGTCGGAGATCGTCGCCGAGCTCATGGCCGAGGCCGCGACCTGGAAGGCGAGCCAGAGCCCGAACTGACCCCGGCCTCCCTCAACCCAGGGAACGGAGCTGCTCGCGGAACCAACGCCGAGGCGGCAGCGCCACCGCCGCCTCCGCGAGGCGTTCCCGACGCTTGCGCCGCTCCTCCTCCGGCATCGTCAACGCCTCGTGCAGCGCCTCCGCGGTCTCCACCGTGTCGTAGGGGTTGACCAACAGCGAGTCCTCGCCCAACTCGTCGGCCGCGCCCGCCTCGCGGGACAGCACCAGGACGGAGTCGCGCTCGGACAGCACCGGTCCCTCCTTGGCCACCAGGTTCATTCCGTCCCGGATCGGGTTGACCAGCAGCACGTCCGCGATCTGGAACGACGCCAGCGACCGCGGGTAGTCGTCGTTGACCTCCAGCACCACCGGCGTCCACTCGGGGGTGGCGAACTCCTCGTTGATCTCCTTGGCCGTCCGCAGCACCGAATCGGTGTACGCCCGGTACTCGGGCACGTCGCCCCGACTCGGGTAGGCGAACGCCAGGTGAGTGACCCGTCCTCGCCACTCCGGGTGCGCCCTCAGGAGTTCCCGATAGGCCTCCAGGCCGCGCACGATGTTCTTGGACAGTTCGGTGCGGTCCACCCGCACGATCAGTCTGGTGTCGCCGACCAGGTCGGTCAGCATCCGCCTGCGCTCGGCCACGGCGGGCTCCGAAGCGCTCTCCCGCAGCCCGTCGGCGTCCGCGCCCAGGGCGTGCACGCCCACCTCGACCACACGTCCGCCGTATTCGACCGTGCGCCGCTCCAGGTCGACGTCGGCGCGCAGGATCTCGGCGCAACAGCGCAGGAAGGCATCGGCCCAGCGGGGGCTGTGGAAACCGAGCCGATCGGCGCCGAGCATGCCCTCCAACAGCTCCCGCCCCACCTGGGTCGGCAGCATCCGGAAGTACTCCGGGGGAGCCCACGGGGTGTGCGAGAAGTGCGCGATCCGCAGGTCGGGGCGGCGCGTGCGCAGGATGCGCGGCACCAGAGCCAGGTGGTAGTCCTGCACGGCCACCCGGGCGTTGTCCGCGGCACCGCTCACCAACGCCTCGGCGAACGCGTTGTTGTAGGCGGAGTAGTCCTCCCACCGCTTGCGGAAGTCCGAACCGAAGGAGGGCTTGTTCGGGGTGTCGTACATCATGTGCTGCACGAACCACAGGATCGAGTTGGCCACCTCGGTGTAGGCACCGGTCAGTGTCTCCTCCGGAATGTCCAACATGTGGACGCGCATGCCGTCGAGGTCGTGCGTTCGGTCCAGACGGGCCTCCGGGGCCTCGGACGCGGCGCGGCGATCGGCGTCGGACAGGCCCGCGCACACCCACAGGGCGTCGATCTCGGTCGCCACCGAACTCATCCCCGACACCAGTCCGCCACCGCCCCTGCGGTACTCCAGGGCGCCGTCGACCGTCGTGGAGAAGGAGACCGGTCCTCTGTTGGAGGCGATGAGGATCTGTGCCTTGTCCACGTGTGGGGTCCTTTCGAGCGCGCGAACGGGTGCCGCGGTGGGAATGCAGGGAAGTCGTCGGTGCGCCCCCGGCGAGACGGAGGCGCATCCTAGGTCTCGCCGGAGCACCCCTGCCCCAAACCCACCCCTGGTCAAGGGGGAGGAGCATCACGCTCCCGGAACGCGGAGCGCGCACGGCGTCGCGCCGTTCGGTGGCGTCTCATCGGGTCTCAAATTACGAGACGCCTTGTGTAATCCGGATCACCAGGCATGGAAAACCGGTCACCACGTCCGTTACAGTGACGGTGCGTTCCCCAAGCGGACACGCGACAACTTCATATTGCTCATCCAGAGGGGTGGAGGGACCGGCCCTGCGAAGCCCCGGCAACCATCTCGACATGTGGACGCACCATCGCGTACCCGTCGAGGCAGGTGCCAACTCCGGCCTGGGGTCAAGGTGGCCACCAGGAAAGATGAGGGGAGACGCCTCGCCATGGCGATTGCCGCCGCTGAACCCACCGCCGTCCGCGCCTTCGGTCCCGGAACCGCCCTCTCCTGTCGGGAGTGCGGCGAGCGTTACGAACTATCGCCGAGCTTCGCCTGCCAGTTCTGTTTCGGCCCCCTGGAGATCGCCTACGACTTCGGGAACGTCACCCGCGAGGAGATCGAGAGCGGCCCCAAGAACATCTGGCGCTACCGCTCCCTCCTGCCGGTCCCCGACAACGTGGCCGAGCTGCCCAACATGAACCCCGGCCTGACCCCGCTGGTCAGGGCGGACCGCCTCGCCGCCGAACTCGGCCTGAAGTCCCTGCACGTCAAGGACGACTCCGCCAACCCCACGCACTCCTTCAAGGACCGCGTGGTCGCGATCGCCGTCGAGGCCGCCCGCACCTTCGGGTTCACCACCCTGTCCTGCTCCTCCACCGGTAACCTCGCCGGTGCGGTCGGTGCCGCGGCCGCGCGTGCCGGCTTCGAGTCGTGCGTGTTCATCCCGGCCGGGCTGGAGGAGGGCAAGGTCGTCATGGCGGCCGTGTACGGCGGCAAGGTCATCGCCATCGACGGCAACTACGACGACGTCAACCGCTTCTGCTCCGAGCTCATCGGGGACGAGGCCGGCGAGAGCTGGGGCTTCACCAACGTCAACCTTCGGCCCTACTACGCCGAGGGTTCCAAGACGCTGGCCTACGAGATCGCCGAGCAGCTCGGCTGGCGTCTGCCCGAGCAGATCGTCATCCCGATCGCCTCCGGTTCGCAGCTCACCAAGATCGACAAGGGCTTCCAAGAGCTCATCGAGGTCGGCCTGGTCGAGGACCGCCCCTACAAGGTGTTCGGCGCGCAGGCCACGGGCTGCTCCCCGGTCGCCAAGGCGTGGGAAGAGGGCCACGACGTCATCCAGCCGGTCAAGCCGGACACCATCGCCAAGTCCCTGGCCATCGGTAACCCGGCCGACGGTCCGTACGTCCTGGACATCGCTCAGCGCACCGGCGGCTCGGTCGAGCACGTCGGGGACGACGAGATCGTCGACGCCATCAAGCTACTGGCCCGCACCGAGGGCGTCTTCGCGGAGACCGCGGGCGGCGTGACCACCGGTGTCCTGCGCAAGCTGGTCCGCGAGGGCAGGCTCGACACCGAGGCCGAGACCGTGATCGTCAACACCGGTGACGGGCTCAAGACCCTCAACGCCGTCGACTCCGGCGTCACGGCCACCATCAAGCCCTCCCTCGACGCCTTCAAGGCCGAGGGCCTGGTCTGAGCGTCCGCCCCAGGCCTTCCGGCCGCCGCTCGCCACGATCCGCCACAGCACCCACCAGGAGTTCCAGCATGAGCGCCAGCGTCCGCGTCCCCACCATCCTGCGCACCTACACCGACGACGCCTCCGAGGTCACCGCCGAGGGCGCCACCCTCGCCGAGATCCTCGACGACCTGGAGGCCAACCACCCGGGTATCCGGGCCCGCATCCTCGATGACAACGGCAAGGTGCGCCGTTTCGTGAACGTCTACGTCGGTGACGAGGACGTGCGTTTCGAGAAGGGTCTGCAGACCGAGGTCAAGGCCGGTCAGCAGGTGTCGATCATCCCCGCCGTCGCCGGCGGCTGCTGACCGTACGCATCGGGAGGGGGCGGGCGCTCGGTGCGTCCGCCCCCTCTTCGTCTTCCAGGGGCCTCGTAACCTGGGATGAGGTTTCTTCCGGGACGAGGGTGGCGATGTCGGCGACACGGTTGTTGGTGCTGGGTGTGGTGCGCATCCACGGGTGGACACACGGCTACCGCGTGGGCCGTGACCTCATGGACTGGGGCGCGAAAGAGTGGGCCAATGTGAAGTGGGGCTCGATCTACCACGCCCTGCGCAAACTCGCCGAGCAGGGAAAGCTCCGCGAGTTCGTGGCTCCGGGCGACGAGGTCACCGACCGCACCTCCTACGAGCTCACCGACGACGGTGAGGTCGAGTTCCACCGCCTGCTGCGCGGGGCGTTGGGCCACACCGGCGACGACCAGGCCCTGCTGTACGCCGGGGTCACCCTGATGCCCTGCCTGCCCAGGGCGGAGGTGATCGAGTCCCTGCGAGAGCGGTTGATCGCACTGGAGAAGAGCAACGCCGAGACGGAGGCGGCGATCCACTCCTCCGTGGAGGAGTGGGGCAAGCCCGCCCACGTGCGTGAGCTCTTCCGCCTGTGGCACGTCACGATCGAGGCGGGGGCCGAGTGGACCCGGCGGCTCCTCGCGGAGTTGGAGGCGGGGAAGTACGTGATGGCCGACGACTCGCCCGAGGCCTTCGGGACCCCGCCCACCGCGCCCTCCTGACCGACGACCCCAGGGGACTCCGGTCCGGGCCGATCGTGTCCCGGTATTAAAACTTGAATATGTCCCTTCGGTGATGCATTCTGATCCTGGCATTCAAGTTTTAATAGAGGGGATCGCATGATCCGAACACGCGAGCTGACCCGGGACTTCCGGGTCGGCAAGGACACCGTCGAAGCCGTGCGCGGAGTCGACGTGGAGGTCGCCGAAGGGGAGCTCGTCGCGCTCCTGGGGCCCAACGGGGCGGGTAAGAGCACCACCCTGCGCATGCTCACCACCCTGCTCGAACCCACCTCGGGCACCGCGATGGTCGCCGGACACGACGTGCGCGCCGAACCCGCCGAGGTACGACGGCGGATCGGCTTCGTCGGCCAGGGACACAGCGCGTCCGGTGACCAACGCGCCCGCGACGAGCTCTACTACCAGGGGCGGCTCTACGGACTCGATCGCCGCACCTCCCGATCCCGCACCGACGAGCTCCTGGAGATGCTCGACCTCGCCGCGGCCGCCGACCGTGAGACGACCACCCTCTCCGGCGGTCAACAGCGCAGGCTCGACATCGCCATGGGGCTCATCCACCGGCCCGGCCTGCTGTTCCTCGACGAGCCGTCCACCGGCCTGGACCCACAGAGCCGCGCCGACCTGTGGGAACACGTCGCCCGGCTCCGGTCGGAGTACGGGACCACCGTCGTCCTCACCACCCATTACCTGGAGGAGGCCGACAACGCCGCGGAGCGGGTCCTGGTCATCGACCACGGCCGCCTGATCGCCGACGGCACCCCCGACGAGCTCAAGGGCCGCGTCTTCGGGGACCTCGTCCGGTTCACCATCGACGAGGCGCATCTGGCGGAGAAGGCCGCGGAAGTGGCCGCGGAGCTGAGCGACGGCACACCGACCGAGGTCACCGAGGTGGAGGGGGTCGGCGCCGAGGTGGCCCTGCGGGTCGACCGCGGCGACGCCTTCCTGCCGGGGCTGTTGCGCGCACTCGACGAGTCCGGTGTCCACCCGGGCAGTGTCCAGGTGCAGCGGCCCACCCTGGACGATGTCTTCCTGACCCTGACCGGCCGCAGCCTGCGCGAGGAGGGGTGATGAGCGAGACCACCACCGACACGGCGACCCCGCGACACGTCGTTTTCGGGTCGGTACGCGACACCGGAGTCGTGTTCGCCCGGCAGCTCCGCCCGATGCTGTACCGGCCGTACCTGGTTGCCTTCGGGATGCTGCAACCCCTGCTCTACCTGGTGCTGTTCGCACCCCTGCTGGGTGGTCTGGCCGGGGCCGAGGGCGAGAACCCCTGGCAGTGGTTCGTCCCCGGACTGCTGGTGATGCTGGCGCTCTTCTCCGCCGGGTTCGCCGGGTTCGGGCTGCTGCCGGAGATGGCCTCGGGGGCGCACGAACGCCTCCTGGCCACGCCGGCCGGCCGGGTGCCCCTGCTGTTGGGCCGAGTCCTGCGGGACATGGTGATCGTGGTGGCGCAGATCCTGCTGATCCTCGTGGTGGTGGTGCCGTTGGGCTTCCACACCACACCGATCGGCGCCCTGGCGGGGGTCGCCCTACTGGCGGTTCTCGGGATCGGGCTGTCCACGCTGTCCTACCTGGCCGCGCTGGTCGCCAGGCAGACCTATGTGTTCGCGCCGATCATCCAGACCGTGATGATGCCGCTGCTCCTGCTGTCCGGGGTGCTGCTGCCGATGGAGCTGGCGCCCGGGTGGCTGTACACACTGTCCCGGTTCAACCCGATCGCACACGTGGTGGACGCCGCCCGGGTGCTGTTCGGCGGTGGTCCCTGGGACACGACGGTCCTGGTCGGTTGGGCCGTGGCGCTCGGGATGACCGTCCTGGCCCTGGCGGTGGGATCGCGTGCCATGCGAGGGCTGAGCACCTGAGCCGAATCGATCGGTGACGGCGGGTGCTCGCCCGGCCCTTCCCGGGTAGGGAGAGCAACGGAGCCGCCACCGAGCTCAGGTGTCACCATCTGTTCGCCCAACGCTCAAATGCCCAGGTTCGGGCATGTCTCCCCAGGTAAGGGCGTTGTTCGGGCTGTGGAAATCGTGACCACATCGTTTGCACTCTCCATGGTCGAGTGCTAAAAATATGAGTGGTTAGCACTCAGTATGGTCGAGTGCTAATCGGATCGGGGCTGCGAGATCGTGGGCCTCCGGCAGCAGGGTTGCCGGATCGACCACGGTCGTCCGTCGCGGGCGCACGCCTCGTTTCATCGCGTATCAGCCCGGTCACGGGAGGACAAGAACTCAATGGCAGCCAAACTGATCGCGTTCGACGAGGAGGCCCGTCGCGGCCTCGAGCGTGGTATGAACCAGCTCGCGGACGCGGTGAAGGTCACCCTCGGCCCGAAGGGCCGCAACGTCGTCTTGGAGAAGAAGTGGGGCGCCCCCACGATCACCAACGACGGTGTCTCCATCGCCAAGGAGATCGAGCTCGAAGACCCCTGGGAGAAGATCGGGGCCGAGCTGGTCAAGGAGGTCGCCAAGAAGACGGACGACGTCGCCGGTGACGGTACGACCACCGCTACCGTCTTGGCCCAGGCCCTCGTACGCGAGGGTCTGCGCAACGTCGCCGCCGGCGCCAACCCGGTCGGCCTCAAGCGCGGCATCGAGATCGCCGTGGCTCGCATCAACGAGGAGCTCGGCAACCTCTCCAAGGACATCGAGACCAAGGAGCAGATCGCCTCCACCGCCTCGATCTCCGCGGGCGACGACCAGATCGGCGAGAGCATCGCCGAGGCCATGGACAAGGTCGGCAAGGAAGGCGTCATCACCGTCGAGGAGGGGCAGACCTTCGGGCTCGAGCTTGAGCTCGCCGAGGGCATGCGCTTCGACAAGGGCTACATCTCGCCCTACTTCGCCACCGACCTTGAGCGCATGGAGACGGTCCTTGAGGACCCCTACATCCTCATCGTCAACTCCAAGATCTCCAACAACAACGAGTTCCTGCCCGTTGTCGAGAAGGTCCTGCAGGCCGGTCGTCCGCTGATGGTCATCGCCGAGGACGTCGCCGACGGCGCTCTGCAGACCCTGGTGGTCAACAAGATCCGCGGCACCTTCAAGTCCGTCGCCGTCAAGGCTCCGGGCTTCGGTGACCGCCGCAAGGCTCAGCTCGGCGACATCGCCGTCCTGACCGGCGGCCAGGTCGTCACCGAGGAGGTCGGCCTCAAGCTGGAGAGCACCGAGCTCGACATGCTGGGTCGCGCCCGCAAGGTCGTCGTCACCAAGGACGAGACCACCATCGTCGACGGTGCCGGTGACGCCACCGCCATCGCCGGTCGCGTGAACGAGATCCGCAACGAGATCGAGCGCACCGACTCCGACTACGACCGCGAGAAGCTCCAGGAGCGTCTCGCCCGTCTGGCCGGCGGCGTGGCCGTCATCAAGGCCGGTGCCGCCACCGAGGTGGAGCTCAAGGAGCGCAAGCACCGCATCGAGGACGCCGTTCGTAACGCCAAGGCGGCCGTCGAAGAGGGCATCCTGCCCGGTGGTGGCGTCGCGCTGCTGCAGGCCAGTGTCCCCGCCTTCGAGAAGCTGGAGCTGGAGGGCGACGAGGCCATCGGTGCCGACATCGTTCGCCGCGCCATCGCCGAGCCGCTCAAGCAGATCGCGATCAACGCCGGCCTTGAGGGCGGCGTCGTGGCCGAGAAGGTCAAGAACCTGAAGCCCGGCTTCGGTCTGAACGCCGCTTCCGGTGAGTACACCGACCTGTTCAAGGACGGCGTCATCGACCCGACCAAGGTCACCCGTTCCGCTCTGCAGAACGCGTCGTCCATCGCTGGTCTGTTCCTGACCACCGAGGCCGTCATCGCCGAGAAGCCGGAGAAGGCCGCCGCTCCCGCCGGCGACCCGACCGGTGGCATGGGCGGCATGGACTTCTAAGAAGTCCAGGAGCCCGGGGTCGGGATACGCGACCTCGCCCGCGACGACCGGGCGGCCCTTCACGGGGCCGCCCGGTTTCGCCGTTTCCGGGGACGTCAGGCGGGGGAGTCGCGCTGTTCCAGCCACTCCCGGACCGCGGCCTTCACGTGCGGGGTGAGGTCACTGTCCCGGTACTTCTCCGCCGGGATCCACCGGAAGTCCGTGTGCTCCTGCGACAACCGCACCGGCGCGCCGTCATGTGGTCGAGCGAACGTGAACTGGCGTTTAAGCTCTCCGTGCCGGGATTCGTAGTCGAACCAGGTCACGAAGGACTCCAACCGAAGGGGAAAACCCTCCGGAAACCCGATTTCCTCGCTTAGTTCCCGGGCCAACCCTTCGAGGAGGGTCTCGCCCGGTTCCACCCCGCCCGAGGGCAGGCTCTCCGCCCCGGGAAAAGACGTCTCGTCGTCGCGCCGGCGCAGCAGGAGGATCTCCTGCCCGGCGTCCCGGTGAACGATCGCGCCCGCCGAGAACCCCTCGATCCCCGCCTGGTGAGCGTCGTGGACGAGTGCCCGCGTGTCCATCTGCTTCCTCCCCGGGAACCGGTCGGCTCCCTTGGAAACGAGCATGCGTGCGCGGGGACGCGTGCGCAACCGGCGCCCGGGGAACCTGTGGACGACTGCTCTCAGACCCGCAGGAGGGTCAGGTAGGCGAAGCCGAGCACGTCCCGGCCGTACAGGCGGAGTCGTCGGTGGGCGTCGGTAAGCCGGACGACCTCGTCGAAGTCGGGAGAGTCGGGGTTGTCCCGGATCCAGTCCTCCAGACCCCACGCGTTGCCGTTCTCGAAGGTGTCCCACTCGTCGACCGTGGCCTCCGACAGGGAGTACAGGCGGAAACCGTGGGAGAGCGCGAAATCGACCAGGTCGGGCATCGGCCGGTACTGGTCACGGGGGATCACCGCCATGGCCGTGATCTCCTCCGCGGTCGGCGGACGTTTCCAGAAGCACTCACCGAACAGCACCCGACCGCCCGGACGGGTCAGGTCGGCCAGGGCGGTGAGCGCGTTTTCGGTGTGCACGACGGGGTCGCCGCCCCACACATGGGTGGCACCCACGTTGAACACCACATCGGAGGCCTCGCCCTTCCACGCGCCGGCGTCCCCGACCTCCAGTTCCACCTGGTCGGCCAGCCCCCTGGCCTCGGCGCCGGCCCGACCATGCCGGATGTTCTCCTCCCCGAGGTCGATACCGAAGCCGGTGGCCTCGGGCTCGGTGGCCAGCGTGCGAAGAAGGAGTTCGGCCCAGCCACAGCCCAGGTCCACGACGTGGTGCCCTTTCAAGGGGCCGAGCGAGTGGATCAGGCGCGCGGCCCGCTCGTCGGAGAGCGGGCCGTTGAAGTCGAGGTCGCGGTGCATGGGAGGGATCGTCGGGAAGGTCATCCGAGCAGTGTCCTTCGCCCCGCCGGGCTCGTCCAATGTTTTTCCGTGCCCGTCGGGGTTATCGTGCGAAGTGTCGGGTGGACGGGTGCGCAAGGCGCTAGGTTCCTGTCCGGAGGTGCGAGGAAATGAGTCCGGCGATGACGGAGACCGTTCCGGCGACGGGGATGTCGCGATGGGACTACGCGCACGCTCCTGTTCCGCTCTACCTGCTGGTCGACGCCTGGGACGAGACCGGACCTTCCGTCACGTTGTACGAACAGCCTGGAAACGGTCGCTACAACCACGCCACCACCGTGGACTTCGGCGAGAAGATCCGGCTTCCGGAGCTCTTCGACCTGGAGATCGACACCTCCCGGTTCCCTCGTCCGGAGCAGTGGCCTTCGTGAGGTCGCCGCCCTAGGCGTCGCCGTGCCAGGCGTGCCACAGCCGGGCGTAGGAACCTCCTCGATCCAGCAGCTCCTCGTGGGTGCCGAGTTTGGCGACCCCTCCGTGTTCGACCACCGCGACACGGTCGGCGTCGTGGGCGGTGTACAGACGGTGGGCGATCGCGACCACGGTGCGGCCGGACAGGACACCGGCCAGGGAATGCTCCAGGTGGCGGGCCGATCGGGGGTCGATCAGGGACGTGGCCTCGTCCAACACCACTACCTGAGGGTCGGCCAGCACGACTCGGGCCAGGGCGAGTTGTTGCACGTGGGCCGGGTCGAGGGCGACCTGACCCGAACCCACCCTCGTGTCCAGTCCGTCCGGCAGGGAACGCACCCAGGCGTCGGCGTCCACCGCAGCCAAGGCGTGCCACAGGCGGGTGCGCTCCGTGTCCTGCTCGTCGAGGGCCAACGCGAGGTTCTCGGCGATGGTGCCGCGGAAGACATGGCTCTCCTGGCTGAGCAGGATCACCCGCTCGCGGCGCTCCTCGGGGGAGAGGGCCGCCAGGTCCACACCGCCCACGCGCACGCTGCCGGAACCCGGTAGGTGCACCCCGGCCAGCAGCTTGCCGAGGGTGGACTTACCCGCACCGCTGGGTCCCACCATGGCCAGCCGCTCGCCCGGGCGCAGGTCCAGGTCCACCCCGTGCAGCACCTCGACGTCGGGCGTGTAGCCGAACCGGACGTCGCGGATCGCCACGGTTCCGGGGCGGTGGGGTTCGGGGTCGGGTTCGGTTCCGGGGAGGGTGTCCTCGGCGGCGAACCGAACGCCCAACAGTCGACGCAGCGCGGTGAAGCCCACCATCACGTTGTCGACCTGGTCGATCATGTGGTCCAGGGGTTTGGACATCTGCACGGTCAGGAAGACGGCCGTGGCGATCTGTCCCAGGGAAAGCTCGCCCTGGGTGAACAGCAACCCGGCCACCAGGAACGTCGCGGCCGTGACGATGAGGTAGGAGAACTCCAGCGGCGGATACCACACGCAGCGCAGCCACAGCGTGTACCGCTCGGCGGCGAAGGCGCGGCGTACGTCGGCGTCGGTGCGCAGGTCCTGCCACTCCTGGCGACCCAGGGCCTCCAGCGTGTGCGCGCCCTCCACGGTGTCGGACACACCCTGGGTCAGCCGCGAGTACGTGCCCATCTCGGCCAAGTAGCCGTCCGCCGCCCGGCGGGCGTACCAGCGGGTGGTCACCCAGATGAGCAGGGTGGACGGTACACACGCGAGGAGAAGGGCCGGGTGCAACACGACCAGGGCCGCCAGGATGACCAGCACGGTCGTCAGACCGGTGGCGATCACCGGCACCGATCGGCGCACCATGACGCTGAGCGAGTTGATGTCGCGCCCCGTGCGGGAGACCAGGTCGCCGGTGCCCGCGCGTTCCACCGTTCCGAGGGGCAGCCGCAGGACCGCCCGCACGAACTCCTCACGTAGCTCGGCCAGTAGCCCCTCACCGAAGCGGATCGACTGCGACACGGCCCCGAGCAACAGGGCGGCGTTGACCAGGAGGGACGCCACGATCAGCAGGGCCATGACGTCCACGCGCGCCGGGGCGGCGCCCTCGCGAACGGCGTCCACGATCATCCCGAGCATCCACGGGGCGACCAGCGCCGAAGCGGTGGCCAGCGCGTACAGCACCACCACCGCCAGCAGGAGCGGACCGTGCTCGCGGAAGGCGCGACGCAGGCGCCCCCACACGGCGGACGTGGGCGCCACCGGCAGCGCCGTCGGATCGATCGGTGCGGTGGGCGGACCAGCGGGCGCCGGTCCGGTCGAGGTCGGGGGTCCATCGGCCCGGGTCATACCTTCTCTCCCGTCGTCTCTTCCGCCGTGCGCAGGACGGTCGCGGCGTAGGCGTCCACGTGGAGAAGGTCCCGGTGGGAACCCTCGGCCACCACACGGCCGTCCTCGACGAACTGGACGTGGTCGGTGTGGTCGAGCAACAGCGGGCTGGTGGTGACCACCCCGGTGGTGCGACCGAGGCGGGCCTCGGCGAGACGTTCGGCGATGGCCGCCTCGGAATGGGCGTCCACCGCGGAGGTGGGTTCGACCAGCAACAACACCTCGGGGTCCAGGAGTAGGGCGCGGGTGAGTCGGAGCCGTTGCTGCTGACCTCCGGAGTACTCGCGGCCGCGTTCGGTGAGTTCCGCGTCGAAGCCCTTCGGGGACTGGGTGAGTACGTCCTCCGCCGCGGCGACCCGGATCATCGCGGTCAGTTCCTCGTCGGAGCGGGCACCGCGGGGGTCGAGTTCGTCGCGCAGTCGCCCGGAGAACAGATGGGCGTCGTTGCCGGTGACCAGGACGCGATGGCGTACCTCCCGCAGCGGGAGGTCGCGCAGCCGGACGGTCCGGTCGCCGACCAGCGAGGCGCCCTCACCATCGTCGCGGTAGCGGCCCAGCCGTTCGACGAGGGCGATCGTGTCGGAGTGGTCGGCGCAGACCACCCCGGTGATGTGACCGTGGGCCAGTCGTACCCCGCTGGTGCTGTCGTGCAGATCGCACGGGCCGGTGGGGGACTCCGCGGGGTCCTCGGGATCGGGCAGATCGTGGTCCAGGCTCAGGACCCGAACCACCCGAGAGGCCGCCACCCGGGCGGTCACCAGGTCGGAGAAGAAATGCATGAAGAAGCGCACCGCCGTGGCCAAGGCACCGGTGTATCCGTAGAAGGCGACCAGTTGGCCCACGGTGATCTCGCCGACCAACGCCAGTCGCGCGCCGTACCAGACGATCCCCACCAACAGCAGCCCCGGATAGAGGGTGCGGACGGCCTCCAGGGCCGCGTCCATCCATCCGACGCGGACCCCGGCGGCGCGCACCTGCTGAGACTCGGCCCGGTAGCGTTCGCCCACCGAACGTTCGCCGCCCACTCCGCGCAGGACCCGTAGTCCGGCGACCAGATCGGTGGCCCTGGTGGTCAGGTCGGCCTGCCGATCCCGGTGCGTGCGCGTACGACGGTTGAGCGGTCGTAGCAGTGGGCTCATGCCGACGACGATCACCGGTACCGCGATCAGCGCGATCAGCCCGAAGGTGACGTGCGAGGTCAGCATAAGGAAGCCGACCACCAGCACCGAGACCACGGAGGAGACCATCAGGTTGGAGCGTTCGAAGAAGTCGCCGATGCGATCGATGTCGTCGGTGCCGACCGCCACCACCTCGCCCGTGGGAAGGCGCCGGGTGAGGGTCGGGCCGAGTCGGGAGGAGCGGCGGGTGACCAGCTGCACCGTGCGGTAGGCGGAGGCGTACCAGTTGAAGCAGGCGGCCCGTTCGAGCAGGGGGACGATGGACGCGGCCACCAGGGAGCACAGTGCGATGAGGGTGAACCAGTACAGCAGGGAACCGAGGTCACCGGCGGCCAGGTCCGAGTCCAGGGCGGCGCCGAGCAGGTAGGACACCAGGATCGTGCCCAGGACGTAGACCGAGGTGATCGCCGAGGACCACAGCAGGGAAGGCCACTCCCGTCGGGTCAGCCAGAACAGGTAGTGGTCGGCCGAACGGTGGTCGGGGGTGCCCGGAGGCTGAGGCAAGTGGCGCACGTTCAGGGACTCTAACCAGGGGAATCGAAGACGGCCACTGATTTTCTCGCGTCCAGGATGAGCGGCCCGCGCGGACCAGAGAATGCGTCACGTCCGGAGCGGACTCAGGGAGGTCTCCGGGTCATTCCGGATGTCGCCGACAGCGGTGGGAGGGGAAGGATGCTGACATGGACGAAACCAGCCCCCGGGAAGTCCGTGTCGACGACACCCCTCGCCCGAATCTCCCCCTGCGGATCCTCACCGTCATGGTGGGGGCCACGCTGATCTGGTACTCGCTGTCGGCGCTCAACGAACTGCTGCCCCTGGAACCCGGTGGCTCCGGCAACCTCACCCACTGGATGAACACCCTGTACGTGACCGTCCTGGCGCTGCCGATGGTCTGGGCGGCCCGCCGTTTCCTGGACCGGTGTCCGTGGAGCGGTCTGCGCCTGACGGGACCGGGCCGGGCCTGGCGTCCGTTGCTCGTCGGCGCGCTGGCGTGGTTGCTGCCCGCCTCGCTGGGGCTGGGGATCGCCCTGGCGCTGGGCGCTTCGATCACCCTGAGCGTCTCGATGGTCGAGCTCGTGGTCTCGTTGGCCGCGTTGACGCTTCTGGTGCTGCTCTACGAGGCCCTTCCGGAGGAACTGATCTTCCGGGGCTACGTGTTCCGCAACCTCAACACCGCGATGTCGGCCTGGGCCGTGGTGGTGGGGCAGGCGGTGTTGTTCACCCTGTGGGGCACGGGTCTGTGGGTGCTCGGCGGTGGCTGGGAGGTGCTGGCCGAACGTCTGCCACTGTTCCTGGGCATGGGACTGGTGCTCGGCTGTATCCGGGTGGTCTCCGGGAACGTCTGGGCCTGTGTGGGCTTCCACCTGGCCTTCCAGGTCGCGGCCCAGGCCCTGTTGAGCTGGGAACTCTTCGAGGTGGAGGGCCTGGACACGGTCATGGGGACCGTCTTCCTGCTTCCGTTCGTGCTCGGGGTGACCGTCGCGATGCTGCTGCTGCGCGATACCGGATCCTGGTCGGGGAGGGCGCCCGACCCCGTGGTGGAAACGGTCAGGTGACCAGGCCACGAGCGTGGAGCAGACCCACCAGGTCGCGGACGGCGGGCGCGCACCGTTCGCGTTCGTCGTGGCCGATCCACACCACCTCGGTGATCTCGTTGTCGGCGACGATCTCCCCGTCGTGCTCGGCGGTGTAACACACCAGTTCCACGCGGGTCCCCGGCGCCTGACCGTGAGCCTCCTGATCGATCACCGCCACGCGTGCGAACGTGCCGGGGCGCAACACCACGCTGACCTCCTCCAACGCCTCACGCGCCACGGCCTGCTCGTCCGTTTCACCCGGCTCGCGCTTGCCGCCGGGCAGGTACAGCCGGTCGCGGTCCTCCGGGCGTACGCACAGCAGACGTCCGTCGCGCACGTGGATCCAGGAGAGCGCCTCGATGACGGTGGGCGCTGCGGTGGTGGAGGAGATCGAAGACATGTGGCCACTTTAGGCCGGACCGGACCCGGGCCGATCGCCGACCGGAGGTGACGCGAAGCACTAACATCCGGATGGCGGCGGTAGCCCACCCGCACGTCCCACGGGGGCGTGGCACGGCAGAGATCGGACGCACATGACCTCCTCCAGCACCGGAACCGAACCCGGACTCGGCCCCGACCCCGCCGGTGAGACGCTCCGAAAGCCCGTCACCCCGCTGCTCGCGGAGAGCTCCAGCGGAGGTGTCCCACTCCAGACCACCGCGCGACGCGAGGCCCGCGAACGCGCCTACAACCTCTACAGCGCGGCCATCGGTGCCTGCCTGGCCCGCGGGGAGGACGACCCGGGGTTGGTCGAGCGTGCCGCCCTCCTCCTTGCCGAGGAGGCACGCCTGCCCTTCCTCACCCACGAGGAGGTCGATCGGGTCTGCGCCGCCCTGCCCGGTGTCGTCACCGGCCTGCGCGGTGCGCCCGCGCGCGGCCCCGCCGGTTCCACCCCCGATGATCTACGTGAACTGTCCGATGAGGCGCTGGACTCCCTGTTCGACCTGGCCCTGCGGGACCGGCTCACCGGAACCCCGCGCGAACGACCGCGGCTGCTGCTGTTCGGCGGCCAGCCGGGCACGGGCAAGTCCACCCTCCAACGCCTGCTCCTGCCGGACCTGCCACGGGGCACCGTCAGCTACGACGGGGACGACCTGCTGCGCCTGTCGCCCGACTACGAATGGGCCATGAGCGCCGACGACAAGGTCGCCTCCACATCCGTGTCCAAGCAGGTCGGCGCCCTGCACCAGCGGGCCATGGAGCACGTTCGACGCGGGCGCTACGACGTCGTGTGCAGCCATCCCCTGGGCCGCGCCGACTGGGCGGCGTCCTGGGTGCTGGGCTTCAAGGAAGCCGGTTACCGGGTCGAGGTCGCGTTCGTGGCCACCCATTCGTCCAACAGCCGTTTCGCCCTCGTGGACCGGCACGCCCGCGCCACTCGCGACCAGGGTTTCGGCCGATGGTTGCCGCAGATCCACCATGATCGCTTCTACCTCGGGGTGCCCAACAGCATCGAGTTCCTGGAGACCCACCACCTGGTCGACTCGATGTACGTGCTGTCCCGCGAGGGCGAGGTGTTGTACACCGATCACCAGGACGACGGCGCGCGGTACCGCGCGCCGTTCGGCCGGATCGCGTTGGAGGCCGAAAGGGACCGACGCGACCTCTGGCGCCTTGAGGACGACGTCTAGGATCCCTGCCCATGGATATTTTCAACGCCAACCCCCTCGTGGTGCGCCAACCCAAGCGCTTCATGGTCGACGTCTCCGATTACGAGGTGTACGACGCCTACGGTCGCCCCATCGCGCAGGTGCGCGAACAGAGCGCGGACGGCGGCATGCAGGTGCTCCGGGCCCTGTCCCGGAACACCGGTGGGTTCGAACGGCGTGTGCACGTCAACGACATGTACGGGCACACCCGGCTCGTCATCCAGAAGCACTGGTCCTGGATGACCGCCTCCACCAGCGTGAACCTGCCGAACGGGCATCCCGTGGGCACCATCGAACAGGACCTGAAGTTCTTCGGCTCCAAGTTCACCCTGATGGACCCCTGGAAACGGGTGGTCGGCAGCATCGAGGGCGACTTCATCGGTATGGACTTCCGGCTCAAGGACCACGCCGAACACGAGATCGCCCGCGTGGACCGTCGCATGCCCGATCTGGGGGAGCTGTTCACCGCGGCCGACAGCTACGCGCTGCACCAGCGCTACCCGTCGCTGCCCCAGCCCCTGGGCACGCTGGTGGTGGCCTCCGCCATCGCCATCGACCTGGTGCTGAAGGAAGGAAAGTGACCCGAGGCCTCGCCCGCCCCGCGAGGCTCCGGTCGTTCATCTCTCCAGTGCGGCCATCGCGGCGCGGTCCTCCTCGCCGAACCGCTCCTCCAGGGCCTCCGGGGAGGCGTCCAGGTCGATCCGGGCCACCGGCACCCCTCGGGCCGACTCGATGGCGCCCAGCCGGCGCGTCGCCCGGTCAGCGGCGTAGTCGAGCAACTTGCCGGGAGGCAGTTCGTATCGCTGCGTCTCGGGGTCGGCGGAGGGGGCCTCACCTTGTTCGACGGTGCCCAGCACGTGGGGGAGCAGTTCGTCGAGACGTTCGCTCACCACGTCCCAGTTGCGGTCGTCGGCGGCCACGTGGCGTCGGCAGGTGAAGGTGCCCCACGCCATGTGGCGACGCTCGTCGTCCCCGATCCTGCGGATGATCTGCCGCATCCCCGGGAAGATCCCGCGCACGGTGCACAGGTGGTTCCAGGCGTAGTAGCCGGTCAGCGCGAGTGAACCCTCGATGATGTGGTTGTAGGTGACCGAGGCGCGTACCTGGTTGCGTGGGCTCGGGTCGTCCAGGAGCGCTTCCAGGGACTTCGGGAGTTCCTCGTAGAACAGCGCCCGGTAGCCGGGGTTCCTGTCGACGAAACCGTGCAGGTCCTCGCGAACCCCGAGCGCGTCTAACCACAGGCGGAACGCCTGGACGTGCTTGGCCTCCTCGAACGCGAACTGGGTCAGGTACATCTCGTCGCCCAGGCGTCCCTCGGCGGCCATGGCGCGCAGGAACGGCTGGATGTCCTCGGTGACGGCCTCCTCCCCGGCGACGAAGAGCGAGCACAACCGCAGGATGCGTGTCCTGGCCTCGTCGTCGAGCTTCTTCCAGTCCTCGGCGTCCTGATCCAGGTCGATGTCGGCCGGGTTCCAGAACTTCGCGTTGCCCTTGACGAACAGTTTGAGGGGGAGCGAGTCCCAGTTCAGGCCGCCGCCGCGCAGGGAGTGGAAGCCTTCGCGGTGGGGTCTGTCGGGGGCTGTCGTGGCCATGTGGGGTACCTCCGTGGGGGGTGGGGTCGCCCTCATGATTGGACATGGAAGGCGCCCGTGTAAACCCCTGGAAGTGTTCCAGGTCACCGGAAGGTCGGGTTCCGTCCGGATCGCCTGGCGGGAACGGGATCCGGTCGTAGCCGGCGGCGATCCGACACCGCCGAAACGGTACGGTCGAGGGAATACGCCCGCATGAACGATCCGATCGGGGGACGACGTGTTCTGTGGTGATCCCGGCAGTGCGGGCTACTCCGCGTGCGCCGCCCAGTCCCAACTCTTCGCGTTGGCCTCGGTGATCCCCGCGCTACTCGGCCTGGCCCTGATGGTGGCCGCCTTCACGGCGCCCTCCGTTCGCGGGGACCGACTACTGCGCACCCGGACCCTCAGCTACTCCCTCGTGGCCTGGGGGATCGCCGCCGGTACCTACGTGATGGGCGGCCTGCCCTCCCTGTAGCCTCGCGCCTGCGGTTCGCCTCGGCCCGCCACCACCGGGGTCAGATCTCCTCGCCGGCGAGCAGGTCACCGGCGTCGGCGATCCGGTAGGCGTACCCCTGTTCGGCCAGGAACCGCTGCCGATGGGCGGCGTAGTCCTGGTCCAAGGTGTCGCGGGCGACCACCGCGTAGAACCGTGCGGTCCGACCGTCCGACTTCGGGCGCAGCACCCGGCCCAGTCGCTGGGCCTCCTCCTGCCGGGAACCGAAGGAACCCGACACCTGCACCGCCACGCCCGCCTCGGGCAGGTCGATCGAGAAGTTCGCGACCTTGGACACCACCAGGGTGCGCAGCTCCCCGGAGCGGAACGCGTCGTACAGCCGCTCACGTTCCTTGTTGCGGGTCTCGCCCTTGATCACCGGGGCGCCCAAGCGCTCGCCGAGTTCGTCCAACTGGTCGATGTAGGAGCCGATCACCAGCACCTGCTCCTCGGGATGCCGTTCCACGATCTCGCGCACGACCGACGTCTTGGATTCCGTGGAGGCACAGAACCGGTACCGGTCCTCCGGCTCGGCGGTCGCGTACGCGAAACGCTCGGACTCGGTCAGGTCCACCCGGACCTCCACGCAGTCCGCCGGGGCGATCCACCCCTGGTTCTCCATGTCCTTCCACGGGGCGTCGTAGCGCTTGGGGCCGATCAGGGAGAACACGTCCCCCTCGCGGCCGTCCTCTCGGACCAGGGTCGCGGTCAGTCCCAGGCGCCGACGGGCCTGGAGGTCGGCGGTCATCCGAAAGATCGGCGCCGGCAGCAGGTGCACCTCGTCGTAGACGACCAGGCCCCAGTCCCGGGCGTCGAAGAGCTCCAGGTGCGTGTACACGCCCTTCTTGCGCGCCGCCATCACCTGGTAGGTGGCGATGGTGACCGGCCGGATCTCCTTCTTGGTGCCCGAGTACTCGCCGATCTCGTCTTCGGTGAGGGAGGTGCGGCGCAGGAGCTCGGTCTTCCACTGGTGCGCCGAGACCGTGTTCGTCACCAGGATGAGCGTGGTCTTCCCGGTCATCGCCATGGCCGCCGCGCCCACGATCGTCTTGCCGGCGCCGCACGGCAGCACCACCACGCCGGATCCGCCGGCGTGGAAACTCTCGGCGGCCTCCCGCTGGTAGCCGCGCAGCTCCCAATCGCCGTCGGCCAGGTCGATCTGGTGCGCCTCACCGTCGACGTACCCGGCCAGGTCCTCGGCGGGCCACCCGATCTTCATCAGCCCCTGCTTGAGGTTGCCGCGCTCGCTGGGGTGCACCGAGACGGAGTCCTCGCTCAGACGCTCGCCCAGCATGCCCTTGAGTTTCTTGGCCCGGACGACCTCCTCCAGGACCGCGCGGTCGGAGGATTCCAGCACCAGGCCGCGCCTGGGGTCCCCGACCAGCTTCAGCCGCCCGTACCGGCCCATCGTCTCCGCGATGTCCACGAGCAGCGAGTGCGGCACCGGGAACTTGGAGAAGCGGATGAGGGCGTCCACGACCTGCTCGGCGTCGTGCCCGGCGGCCCGCGCGTTCCACAGGGCCAGTGGGGTGATCCGGTAGGTGTGCACGTGCTCGGGAGCACGTTCCAGTTCCGCGAACGGGGCGATGGTCCGGCGGCACTCGCCGGCCTGTTCGTGGTCGATTTCGAGGAGGAGGGTCTTGTCGGATTGGACGATCAAACAGGACACGCAGGGACCTTCCGAAGCGCTCTGAGAGGGGGTGGCCCCAGGTGCAACACCGAACGCCGCCCGAACATGCCCGTCAGGGGTCGATGATGAGCATGGTGACGATGAACCCGAAGAACAGCACCAGGAGACCGATGACCACCCCGTTGGCGATCCAGGCGTAACGGGTGAACCGCGAGACCTTCTCCTGGTCGAGAGACTCGCTGACCGCGATGATCGAGAAGATGAGCCCGATCACCGAGAGGAACCCGTAACAGCTCATCACCAAGAGGATCGACGTGACCAGGGCGCCGATCGCGCCGCCCTTCGACAGCGGCGCCGGGTACATCGGGTACATCGGGTAGGCCGGGTACGCCTGCGGCGGAGGTGGGGGCGGATAGGCGGGCTGCTGCGCCATGTAGGGGTCCTGATAGGGGGCCTGGTACGGGCCGGGCGGGGGAGGTCCGTACCCCGGTCCGTAACCCGGGCCGCCGTACGGTCCGGGTGCGGAGTAACCACCCGTGTGTTCGCCCTCCGGCGGACCCGGGTACCTGTCGTCGTGCATGTCCTGCCTTAGGAGTTCGGGCTCGCATCGGGAGCCGGGGGATGAGGCGGTCAGAATCCGAGGAGCAGGGCCAAGGCCGCGAAGACGATCACGGGGACCGCGAAGACCACGGACAGCGCCACATAAGCGAAGTTACAGGCCCAGGTGTAGCGGATGTACTTCTCCACCTGGACCGCGTCGGGGATCTTCCGCAGGGCCATGATCCCGAGGACGACGCCGGGGGCATTGGCGACGAGTACGAAGAACCACAACCCGAGTGAGAGGCCGAGGGCCGGGACGATCAGGGTGAGTCCTGCGACGACCAGTGCGGCGACGGCTCCGCCGACCCTGGCCGGAGGGCCGGAAGGGGGTGGGGTCGCCGGGGCGAAGCGCTGCCCCGAGGCGGCCTGGAAACCGGTACCGGGGGGCGTCGTCGCCGTGGGTGCGGTCCTCATGGGTGCGGCGCCCACCGGACGCGCGGAACGTCGGGGCGTGGCCGCGACGTCGGCCGTGCCCTGTCCTCGTTCCCAGAAGGCCCGGGGATCGCTCCGGTCACCGTGCAAGGCCTACCGTGCCTCCCTTGTCGAAAGACGGAAATGTCGGGTCCGGTCCCCTGTTCGCATACCCGCCCCGTTCCTGTCGGACGCGGTAGGGAGCCTCCCGGTTCTGCCAACCGACGGTCAGTACTGCGTCACGTCGACGATCCCCTGGATCCAATCGCCCGCCTGGGTGAACATGACGAACGTCAACACGGCCATCACGAAGAACATCACCACCGCCGCGCCCAGGCAGTACCAGGAGTACCGGGTCAGGACCTCGGCCTGGTCCGCGCGACCCCGGTCGCGGGCGTGCGCCGCCCGGACCGCGAAGGTGATCCCCGCGATACCGAAGATCCAGTTCGCGCAGCACAACGCCGTGACCAGGTGCAGGATCAGCGCCATGGTGGAGCTGTTGGCGCCTCCGCCCGCGGCGGGAGAGGAGGACGTGGTGGAGGCGGAGCGGTCCTCGTCGCGCTCCCTTTCGGGCGCACGGTCCCGTCCCTCGGGCTCGCGGTCCTCCCTCCCCCGGTCACGGGGGGAGGAGGCTCCGGGGGGCAGCGAAGCGTTGCTCATTCGGGGTGTCTCTCGCCGTTGGTGGTCGACCAACGCCACTCTAGTCCGTGTCGTCGAGAGCCGTAGCGGGACCAGGGCGGCTCAGGAGTCGGCGGAGAGTTCGGCCACACCCGTCACCCGGTGGAGCGCGAACCGGTGGACGGCGTCCCGAGTGGTGTCGTGGGCGGTGAGGAACCCCCCGTCCACACGGGTGGGCACCACGATCCGGCTGACCTGGCGGCCGTCGGTGTCGGTGTAGCCGATCCACACCCGGCGCTCGTCGGCGAGGACCCGTTCGAGTACCTCCACGAGCGCGTTCACGCGCGCCGCCGCGCTGCTGTTCTCCGGCAACTCCACCGGAACCCGCGCGATGGTGGCGGCCTCGTCCCCGGCGCGCAGTGCCCGAACGGCGGCACGAGCGAGTTCCGGGTCGCCGGTGTGCTCGACGGAGGGGCCCGCGTCCGGTTCGGCGCGGCGTATCTCCGGACGGCTCAACCGCATGGTTCCGTCACCGCTCTCGGCCACCGGGTGGTAGCCGAGCCGACTCAACCGCTCCATCAGGGCGGCGCGGGTGAGCCCGCTGACCACGACGGTGGGCGCCAACAGCACCAGCTCCAGGTCGGTGGCCCGGCGGTCACCGACCAGTTCGGTGAGCAGCGCGGGCTCGTCGCAGCGCAGGTAGCTGGAGGCGGCACCGGCTCGCAGCCGGCCGTGCCGACGACCCATGTCCAGGATCAGGTAACGCAGCGCCTGGGGCAGGGGAGTACGTGAGTGGCGTTCCAACATCGCGGTGAGGTCGGCGACCCCGCGCCCGGCGTCCAGGGCCCGGCGCACGGAGGACTCGGTGAAACGGTAGACCGTGGCACCGCCGGTGGACTCCACATCGGCGGTCAGGGCGAGTTCGCGCGCCAGTTCGGTCACCAACGGTCCCGGGGCCACCGCGGTCATGTCGCCCTGCACCAGCACGTAGTCCAAGGGCTGGGGCAACTCGGTGGAGAGGAGGGCGTCGGAGGCGTCCTCGTCGCCGGAGAGCCAAGGGCGGGCGTGGGCGGCGAGCGCGCCCATTCCGGTCAGTCCCAGGGCGGCGGCCTCGGCCACCGTCGCCTCGACCAGTTCGGTGTACAGGGGCGACTGGCGGCGGGGATGGCGCCAGGCCAGACGGGACATCAGGGATTCGGTCTCCGGGGCCGTCCCCGGTTCGGCCGTCGCGAGTTCGGTCAGGACGTCACGGCGCGCCTGTGGCGCGGCCGGGCGCACCAGACCCGGGCCGAGCACGTTGTGCACGCGCCCACCGGAGTCCTGCGACCCGGCCAGGGAGGGCACCCGGTCCGAGTCCGCCCAGGCACGCACCAGACGCGACCACCGACGTTCCGGAGGGCTCTCCCGCCACAGGTCGTACTCGCGGGTGGGCAGCCACTCGCCGGACAACCGGTCGTCGGGGGCGAGCAACCCGGCGGCGCGGGCCGTTTCCAGCAACAGGGCGGTGGTCGTGTCGTCGGTGTCCATGCTCTGCGCGGCGCGACGCAGGTCGCGCACGCCCAGCCCCCCGTTGCGCAGCACCGCGGCGGGTTCCTGGGACCAGCGTTCCATGAGCTCCTCGACGGCGCGCAACACCACGAAGGCCTGCCCCGCGGCGGCGCGGGACACCGTGTCGGGTTCGACGGAACGCCCCTCGAACGCGGGCGGGGTGGTGCCGACGTCCTGGAACAGCGACCCCGAACGCAGGAACAGGCCGATCTCGCGCGGCAGCGTCAGCGTGTCGTCGCCGGTGGGCAGGAGCAACCCGCGGGCGATGAGGGAATCCACCGGTGAGGAGGCCGTGGCGAGGGAGACCTCACGTCGGGCGTCCGTGACGGTGCCGTTGGGCGGTCCCCAGGTGAGACTGTCCAGCAGCCGATGGGCGGGGGCGTCGACCTGGGCGACGAGGGCACGGATCCGGTCGGGGTCGGACAAGGCGGTGGCGACCGACTCCACCGGCGACTCGGCGGTGGAGTGCGGCACCAGGTCGTCGGCCAGACGTTTGACCGTCCCGTGCGGCAGGGCCGCCAGCGGGACCCGCGCGGGCGGACCGAGCCGGGCGGGATGTGGCAGCAGTTCGCGCAGGACCTGCACCGGGCGCAGACGCCCCTGGTCGGGCCAGACCAGGGCCTGGGCCATCAGAGTGCCCAGGGCGGCGTCGAGCGGGTCCGTCCCGGGCCGGGTGGACGGGGTGAGACCGAGCCCGTGCGCGAGGTCGGCGGGAAGCGCCCCCACGGGTTCCGACAGACGGTCGTCGCCCAAGGCGACCACGGACTCCAACACCTGGAGCGTGAACCGGTCCAGCCGTTCCAGGGCGCGCAGCGTCGCGTTGCGCGATGTCGCACGGTGGGCCAGCGCCCCGATGTCCGCGGGGACCGGACGGGCCAGGTCCGGGCGGGCACGTAGGAGGGCGGTGAGTTCCTCGTCCGAGCGGGACCGGAGCCATGAGGTGAACGTGGGGCGCCGGCCCGACGAGGGGCCGTCGGTGCTGTCGCCTGAGGACTCGGGCCGTGCGTAGTGCGTCATCGGGTTCAACGCTAAGCGATCTTGCTCCTCGGATCGCACGGCCTCCACACCAGAAGCCTCCGACGCGATGATCACACGCTCTCTGACCGATTCGGGTGGGAATTCGCCGGCCGAAATTGGCAGGGAGGGGTTAAAAGGCAGGTCATTGTGGGCCAATATGGGGCTATGAACCAGCGCTCGGAACAATTGGTACTCGACTATCTCTCCGAGGTCGGACTCGCGCTGTACGGTCGTGTCTCGGCGAAGGAACGGACCGCTTACCTGCGTGGTCTGCGCGCGCGTATCGACGAACGTCGAGAATCGGCTGAAGACGACGACGTCGACACCGTGCGGCGGATCCTCCGTGGCTTCGGGGCACCCGAACACCTCGTGCAGGAGGAGCTGACCGGCGAGACCTTCGACCTGGAGGACGACGAGAGGATCCCGGACAAGCCCCGCCACGCGGACCGACCACCACCGCCCTGGCGTGGTGGTCCCAGCCAGGGCTTCCTGTCCCTGTTGGAGGGGCCCGGCCAGACCGACATGCGCATGGACGGCCGGACCACGCGCCCACCAGGGATGATGCGTAACAGCCTCCTCGTGCTTCGCCACCACGCCCCCGAGGCGGTCGGCCTGGCCCTGTTCGTTCTCGCCGGTGTGTGGTGGAACGTGGCCTTCGTCTGGGTGCTCGGAGCCGTGCTCATCCTGCTCAGCCAGGTATGGGAGGCCCGCGACAAATGGGTCGGGGTGGGGCTTCCGCTCCTGGCCTGTGTGGTCGGGGTGGCCCTGTGGAACGGTGACGCGAAGTTCATCGACCTCTACATCCAGGAGGCCCTGCCCGCGACCGGTGCTCCGGCACTCGGGATCGCCTCCCTCGTGTGCGTGCTCTATCTCTTCCCCAAGGTCGCCCGCTCCGCACGGGCCGCCGACCGGGTCGGGGCCTGACCCGGTCCGGAACCGAGCGATCGATCGAGCCGGGAGCATTCGCCCCGGACTCGGACCCGCTGGTCATCGCTTGGTAAATCCTGAGGAATAACCTTTTCCGGTCGGCCCGTTACCGCGTACCCGCGGCGGGCACTTCGGGTAGTCATGTCGGTACACCGCCGCTTTCGCTTCACGGCGGTCGCGTCAGGTGGTCCGGCCTCCAGACCGGGCACCGTCTCGTCGACGGCGTCCTCGGCTCCGCCGAGTCCCGTCCCACACTCCGCACCCAGCGGTGACGAGGGCGACGTCGACACCCACGAGGCCCGGGTGAGCCGTATCCGGGCCTCGTTCTCATGTCCGGGCCCCCGCCCCCGGCGGCCCCATATCGGTCCCGCGCAATTCCCTCTCGCTTTGGGAAGCACCCGGGTACTAGCCTTGGCCACACCTATGGAAACCAGGGGTCGCCGGGGTGGGAAAAGGTGGACGGCACCGCTTTCCACGCCCTCGCGTCGCCCGCCAGTGAAAGCATGAGGTCTCTACCGTGCCCACCGGCAAGGTCAAGTGGTACGACGGCGACAAGGGTTTCGGCTTTCTCACTCGGGACGACGGCGGTGAGGTCTTCGTCCATTCCACGTCCCTGCCCCCCGGAACCACCTCCCTACGGCCCGGTCAACGAGTCGAGTTCGGTGTGGCCGAGGGGCGCAAGGGCGCCCAGGCGCTACAGGTGAAACTGCTCGATACCCAGCACTCGGTGGCCAAGGCGCGGCGCAAGAAACCCGACGAGATGGTGGTCATCATCGAGGACCTCATCAACCTCTTGGAGAACGTCTCCGACAACTACCGTCGGGGTCGTCATCCGGACAAACGCGAGGCCGGCAAGGTCTCCCAGGTACTGCGTGTGGTGGCGGACGACCTGGAGGCCTGATCGGTGAGGGGCCGTGGCGAGGAGACGCCGGCCGACTCCTCGCTTCGCCCCTCACCTCTTCGACACTCCGGAACCGTCGGATGTGACGAATCCGGAGGCAATCGTTACGAGAGACGCCGGGGAAGGGGCGAAGTGCGGCCGGTGTCGGCCGGTCGGCCCGACCTTCCTGGCAGTCCGCGTGACAAGAGACGACCAAGAGGTAGCAATCGGACGAACCTTGACCCGCGTTGTGGTCAAATCGGTGCCCGGGATCAGTGAGAATGGGGAACGTGAGCCCTTCTCGACGTTCTCCTGTACCGGACAAGGCATGTATCGACGCGGTGGATCTGGCCCGCTCGGTGGCAGCGGAGGTCGGGCGACCCGAATGGGTGGGTGAGCACCTCACCGCCCAGGTCGAGGACACACGCCTGGTCACCCACTATTTCGAGTGCCTGGACCCCTCTTACCCGGGATGGACCTACGCGGTCACCGTGGTGCGCGCTTCGCGTGCCAGGGATGTCACGGTCAACGAGGTGGTCCAGCTCCCCGGAGAGGGTGCGCTCGTCACACCCGCGTGGGTTCCCTGGAAGGAACGAGTGCGCCCCGGCGACCTCGGCGCGGGAGACCTCCTCCCCACCGAGGAAGGCGACGAACGACTCGTCCCCGGTTACGCGCAGGTGCCCGACAGCGAACTCGACGCCGAGGGCATGGACAAGCAGATGGTGTGGGAGCTCGGACTGGGCCGTCGCCAGGTACTCTCCGAAATCGGCCGTGAACAGGCCGCGGAGCGCTGGTACAACGGCGACGCCGGACCGCGCAGCCCCGTCGCGACGGCCGCACCGGACCGTTGCGGCACCTGCGGTTTCATGACCCCGCTGGCCGGCGAGCTGCGTCAGATGTTCGGGGCGTGCACCAATGAGTTCGCCCCCGACGACGGCAAGGTCGTCTCGCTCGACCATGGCTGTGGCGCCCACTCCGAGGTCCGTCGACCCGGCCCGAAGAACGAGCCGGTCGCACCGGTCGTCGACGAGATGGGGTACGACCACATCGTCTTCGACGACACCACGGAACTGGAACTGGTCTCCTCAGAGTCCTGAGAGTCCCACCACGGGCCGATCCACCCGAAGAACACGACACGAGGGCCCCGCCACACTCCGCGGCGGGGCCCTCGCACGTCCACGTTCGGTCCGCTCCTGAGCACTTCCCGAACCCCGGACTCCACGCGCCGCGCCACTTCGAGGACCGGGGGACGCGGGGATCGGGTTGGGCTAGGGTCGAGCTATCCCATTCGCTCACCTCGCCCGGATTGTGCGCGCCCACGCGCCGAGCCGATCGCATCGTGCGCCCCGCGCAAGAGGAGACCACCATGGCCGAGCCGGTGACCGCGTCGGTAACCGATCCTTACGACACCGCCGAGCTGCGCAGACGTGTGTTGTCGGCGTGGGCGGACGCGCCCGCCCGGTTCCGGGAGGACGCCAACGCCGAAGAGGACTTCGCGCTGGGCGGCTACCGTGACCGGGTCGTGGTGGAACTGGCGCAGAACGCCGCCGACGCCGCCCGCCGAGCCGGGGTGCCCGGGCGTCTCCGCCTGGCACTGGACGGCGACCGTCTCACCGCGGCCAACACCGGTGCTCACCTGACCGCGGACGGTGTGGAGTCCCTCGCCACCCTGCGCGCCTCCACCAAACGCGGTGACGAGGGTTCCGTGGGCCGGTTCGGGGTCGGGTTCTCCGCGGTGGCGGCGCTCAGCGACAACGTCATCGTGGACTCCGGGTCCGGGGCCGTGCACTTCTCCGCCGAACGCGCCCGGGCCGTGGTCACCGACCTGCTGGACGCCGACGGCACCCACGCCGACCTCGCCGACGAGGTGGGGCGCCGCTCCGGGCACGTACCGATGCTGAGGCTGCCCTTTCCCGCCGACCTGCTGCCGGAACGTCCCGAGGGGGACTTCGACACGGTCGTCACCCTGGTGCTCCGGGACGACCGAGCCCGCCAACGGGTGCGGGAACTGCTGGACCGGACCGGTGAAGCGCTGCTGCTCGCCTTGGACGGCCTGTCCGAGGTGTGCGTGGTGGTGGACGGCACCGAACGCCTGCTCACGCGTTCCGACGGTGACGAAGCCGCCGGGACCGACCTCGTCACCACCCACCACAACGGCGACGGCACCCGGGTCACCCACTGGCGGACCCTGTCCCGCTCCGGTGAGTTCGACCCGCGGTTGCTCTCGGACCGGCCCACCGAGGATCGCGAACGCACCGCGTGGTCGCTGACCTGGGCCGTGCCGGTCGACAAGGAAGGCCGGGTCGGGGCGCTGCCCGCCGACGTCGAGAGCGTCGTGCACGCGCCCACACCCACCGACACCGAACTCGACCTCTCCGCGGTGCTCATCGGAACGTTCCCGCTGGGTTCGGACCGACGTTCGGTACAGCCCGGCGCCACCACCGACCTGCTGCTCATGGAGGCGGCCACCGCCTACTGCGCGTTGCTGCGCGGCTTCGACCCACGCGATGCCCTCGACCTGGTGCCCGCCACCAGGGTGGGCGGCGGCGCCATCGACGCGGTCTTCCGAGCCCGTGTCGCCGAACCGCTCCTGGACACCTCGTTCCTGGTCACCGCCGCCGGGCGCCCCGTCACACCGCGCGACGCCGTCCTCCTGGACACCGGCGGCTCCGGCGGGGCCCCCGACCTCGTCGACCTGCTCGCGGAGTCGGTTCCCCCGCTGCTGCCCGGCGCGTGGAGCCCACGCCACCCGGCGCTCGTCTCGCTCCGGGTGCACCGCCTGGGTCTGGCCGACCTCGCCGACCTGCTCGGCGACGCCCAGCGGGCGCCCTCCTGGTGGGCCTCGCTGTACAAGGCCCTGGCCACCGCGGGAGCCGCCGGCGCGGATCTCGACGAACTCGGCTCCCTGCCGGTGCCCTTGGCCGATGACCGGCTCGTCCGCGGCCCTCGCTCCCTGCTGCTGCCGACCGACGACTGGGCCCGGGTGGTCGACGCCGAGGGTAACCGGATCGATCCCGCCGTCCTGGCGACCCTGGGCGTGCGCGTGGTCCACCCCGACGCCGCCCACCCGCTTCTGCTGCGCCTGGGCGCGGTCGAGGCGGAGGCCGCCACGGTCCTGGCCGACCCCAACACCGAGGGCGCCGTTCGTACGTCCTTGGACGCCGAGGATCCCGAACCGATCGCCGAGGCCGTCCTGGACCTGGTCGCCGCAGCGGGCACCACCGTCGAGGACCTGCCCTGGCTGTCGGAGCTGGCGTTGCGCGACGACGAGGACGGATACTCGATCGCCGCCGAACTCCTGGTCCCCGGTGCCCCGTTGGCCGACCTGTTGGTCCACGACGCCCCGTTCGGCACCGTGCACGAAGACCTCGTGCGCAGGCACGGATCCGACGCCCTGCGCGCCGTGGGCGCCCTGTGGACGCTCACCGTGGTGCGCGCCGAGGAGGTCGCCCTGGGGGAGGACCCGGGCTCGATCTTCGACGGGGCCGCGGGCGAGGACGGCCCCGAAGGGCTGGAGGACTGGTCGGACGAGCTCCTGGATCGTCTCGGTGACCCGGAGCTGCCACCGGTCGTCCCCGAGCTGGTGTGCGTGGCCGACCTCGACTACATCGCCGACGGCGCCTGGCCACAGGCGTTGACGATGCTCTCCTCCGGTCCGCTGCGCGCGGCCGTCACCGAACCGGCGCGGCTGTTGATGTCGGACGGTCGGGTCGTGGACGTGCCCTCCTACACCGCTTGGTGGCTGCGCACCCGCGCCCTGTTGAACGATCGCGCCCCGGTGGAGCTGCGCACCGCCGACGCCGAACCCGCGCTCCTGGGCCTCTACGACGAGGTGCCCGCCGACGTCGACCCCGAGCTCGCCCGGGCCCTGGGTGTGCGTAGGACCCTCGCGGACCTGCTCGCCGACCCCGACGGCCCCGACGACCTGCTGACCCGGCTGGCCGACCCGGCCCGTCATGTCGACCGTGCCTCGCTGCGGCGACTGTGGACCGACCTGGCGGATCTGGACGCGGACCTGGTCACCCCGCCCACTCTGGTGCGGGCGGTCCAGGGCGGGTCGATCGTGGTCGCCGACGCCGAGGACGCCGTGGTGGTGGACTCACCGGACCTCCTGCCACTGCTGGAGGGGCGTGCACTGGTGTTGGCCGCCGCCGACGTGGCCGAACGGTTGGCCGACGTGCTCGATCTGGATCTGGCCTCGGAGGTCGTCACCGGGAAGGTGAGTTCGTCGGGGCAGATCCGCGCGGTGCCGGACGAGGCGGCGTTGTTCCTCGCCGGGTCGGGGGAACCGGACCGTACCTACCTGCACCACCGGACACTCACCGTGGACGGGGTGGAGGTGGACTGGTACACGGGCGACGGAGCGGTGCACGCCTCCGGTACCGAGGGGCTGGCCCGGGCGCTGTGCCTGCGGGCCGGGCAGTGGTCGCGCCGCCACCTGGTGGCGGCGGTGCTGCGCGACCCGTCGGCCGCGGCCCACCTGCTCGCCGAGTCCGACCTGGAGTAGCCCCTCCCCTTGATCCGTGACGCTTGCCGGTGGCAAGAAGCGTCACGGATCAGGGGAGAGCGGCTGTCAGGCCCTGCTCGGGCTCGGCCCACTCGGTGACCTCCAAGGGGTCGCCGACGGACACGGTTCCGGGGACGGTCACGGCGAACTTCGAGCAGAAGGCCACGCCGCCGTCGTCCGCGCGGCGGTACCCGGCCAGGGCGCGCAGTGGTTCGGGACCGCGTTTTCGACCGGTCTCCTGGTCGACGGTGGTGACCGCGCACCGAATGCACACCTTCGCGTAACCGAGCTCGGCTGTGCCCAGACGGACCCTGCGCACCCGGTCTTCGGTGTGCGCCTCCGGCCAGCCGGACACGACGACGTTGGGCCGGAACCGTGCCATCGGCACGGGCTCGCCACCGGTGGCGAGGATGTGTTCGTTGAGCAGGTCCAGTGAGGACAGCGAACCCACCACGGCGGCGTGGCCGTCGGCGAAGCCCGCGGTGCCGGTGGTCAGACCCGTGGTCTCGCGCCGGTGGTCCTCGGGCACTCGCACCAGACGGCTGGACGAACCGAACACCCCGGTCAGCCACGCGGCGGCCTCGTCACCCTGGTCCACGCCCTGGAAGGGGTTCCCGTGCACGGTGACGTCCAGGCGCGGGCCGTCCGAGGCGGTCTTGAGTTCGAGGGGTTCGGTGCCACCGGTGCGCAGAGTCAGACGGGAGGCGTCGGCGTCGATCTCCGGGACGATGCGCGCCATCCGGGGATCCTTGCGCTGGCTGCGGAAGGTGCCGGAGTCGTCGACCACCATGAACGTGCGGTCGTGGGCGAGCCCGGCGGAGGTGACCTCGGAGTCGGAGAGGGGAACACCCGCGCATCCCTTCACGGGGTAGGTGACGAGCGCGCTCACATGGGCGATGGGTTCAGGGGCCATGCCATCAAGCTAGCGGAACCACTGGTGGAACCACCCGGGGAAGCCGAGCGTCTTCTCAGGTGCCCCACTCTTTCCGAAAGACGGGATCCCCCATGCGCGCCACCCCGGTCATCGCTCTCCTCGCCCTGCTGCTCACCGTCGGGTGCGCGGCGTCGACGGACGAACCCGCGCCCGCCCCGGACGAAGCCGATGCGGAGGGTGCGGCCCGGGACGCCGATACCGAGGGAGCGGGCGACGACGCCGATCAAGAGGACACCGAGGTGCACACGTACCCGACCGGCGGGCAGATCACCGTCGAGCTCACCATGTACGCCTCCGAGGATCGCGGCCGCCACACCCCCTTCTTCTCCGGGTTCCGGCCCACCGTGGCGTTCGATCACCCCGACCTGTCCGTGACCTGCGCGGTCCAGCTCCCCGACGAGCTCGAACAGTTCGCCCCGGGCGAGACCCACCTGGTGGCTCTGGAGTGCGAGGAGGAGGTCACCGTGCACGTGGACGAACCGGGCTTCCTCCTGGTCGAGGGCGGCAAGGAGAACGGCGAGGGCGTCGTCGTCTTCACCGACGCCTGACCGACCCGAGCGTCAGGGCCGCCCCGACGGTGCGTTCGGTCGGTTCGCGCGGCAGGATGGGGTGCGGTGAAAGGGGCGTTCGTGAGCGACGTGACGAGTGGGACCGATGCGCCGGTCCTGAGTCCGGCCCGAAGGTGGCTGGTCCTGGCGGCGGTCTCCGCCGGGCTGCTGCTGATCTCGGTGGACATGACGGTGCTGTACACGGCTCTGCCGACCCTCAGCGCCGACCTCGGCGCGAACGCCTCCCAGCGTCTGTGGATCATCAACGCCTACCCCCTGGTCATGGCGGGTCTGCTGTTGGGCGCCGGAACCCTCGGCGACCGGGTCGGACACAAACGCATGTACCTGATCGGGCTGGTCCTGTTCGGTACCGCGTCCCTGGTCGCCGCCTACGCCACGACCCCGGAACTGTTGGTCGCCGGGCGGGCCTTCCTGGCCGTGGGCGCCGCCGCGATGATGCCCGCCACCCTGTCGTTGATCCGGATCACCTTCACCGACGAACACGAGCGGGGCATCGCGATCGGCGTGTGGGGGACCATGGCCATGGTCGGCGCCGCCATCGGACCGATCGTGGGCGGACTGCTGCTGGAGTACTTCTGGTGGGGTTCGGTCTTCCTGGTGAACGTGCCGATCGTGCTCGTGGCCCTGGTGTTGGCCGCGCTGGTCGCACCGGGCGGGTCGGGCGGCTCCGACCGCCCCTGGGACCTGCTCGGTTCGGCCCAGGTGATGGCCGGTCTGGCGGGCGCGGTGTACGCGATCAAAGAGGTCACCGGACCCGAACCCCGGGCCGTGGCGGTACTCGTGGCACTGCTGGTCTCGGCGGTGGGGTGGTGGACCTTCGTGCGTCGCCAGCGCGGACGTCCCTACCCGCTGATCGACTTCGCGCTGCTGCGCGACCCCCGCATCCTCATCGGGGTACTGGCCGCGGCCATGGCGATGTTCGCCGTCGCCGGCGTACAGCTGGTCCTGACCCAGCGCCTGCAACTGGTGCTGGACCTGACACCGTTCCGCGCGGGGTTGGTGGTGGCCGCCATGGCCCTGGGCGCACTGCCGGTGGGCATCACCGCGGGTGCGCTGCTGTCCCGTTTGGGCACCCGGCCGGTGATCGGCACCGGTCTGTTGGTGACCGCGGCGGGCACGGCGTTGGTTCTGCTCACCCCGAACGCCCCGCTCGCCTGGACGGTCGCCGGGCTGCTGGTGGCCGGTGCCGGCACCGGGGCCGCGATGACCGCCGCCTCGGCGGCGATCGTGGGATACGCGCCCGAACACCGGGCGGGGATGGCCTCCTCGGTGGAGGAGGTGTCCTATGAGCTCGGCAGCCTGACCGGCGTGGCGATCCTGGGAAGCCTGCTCTCCGCCGTCTACACCCGAACCGTCACCCTGCCCGAGGGAGCCCCCGCCGACGCGGCCGGTGGCCTGGACGAGGCCCGCACGGTCGCAGCGGGGTTGGACGTCGACGCCGCGGCCGCGCTGATGGAGGAGGCCGTCCACGCCTTCGACAACGGCTATCGAGCGACCCTGCTCATCGCCGTCGTCGTACTGACGGCGAGCGGTCTGTTCGCTCTGTCGTACAAGCGCGGGAGCGCCCCGGAGGCGACCCGGGCACAAGGTTGAGTCGCCCCCGTCGGATCAGCGGGTGACGCGGAAGAACCCCTCGGAGATGAGGGTGCGCAGCGCGTCCGGTGTGCGTTCGCGGATCGTCTCCTGGTCCTCGCCCATGAGCTCGGCGATCGCGTCCAGCAGCGGACCGACCGGCATGGTGCCGTCGCAGACGCTGGCCAGGGCCGCCTCCACGGTGTCGATCCGGACCACTCGGTGCAGGCCCTCGCGCTGACGGAGCAGGATCTTCTCCGGGTCGGGTGCGCCGGGCACGCCCACCCGTTCCTCGACCACACCGGGGGCGAGCGCCACGTGCGCGGACAACAGGGCGGCGTCGGTGAGCCGGTGCGCGGTCATCGCTCCATCCACCACGTCCGGCAGGTAACGCCCCACCGGTTGCTCGACGTCGTGCCGTAGTTCCTCGACCCGAACCGTGGCGTCCTGCGCGACGTCGTTGCGCAGACTGATCCAGCCGAAACCGATGCCCTTGATGCCCTCGCGCTCGAAGTAGTCCAGCCAGGCGTCGTAGCGGCGGGTGTACTCGGGGGTGCCGTGCTCACAGGAGTCGCGCAGCCACAGCTCCACGTACTCGGCGGGGTCCTGGACGTCGCGTTGGACCACCCAGCCCGAACAGCCGGTGCCGGTGATCCACCCGCCGACCCGGTCCTCCCAGTCGTCGCTGTCGGTGTGCGTCCAGTTGGCCAGGAACTGGGCCCATCCACCCTCGGTGAGGTGGGCGGGCGCCTGCCGGACCAGTTCGGCGCAGACGGTGTCGCCCGGCAGGTCGGACTCGCGGTAGGTGTACCGGGCCGCCTCCGGGGTGATGACGAACGGCGGGTTGGACACGATGAGGTCGAAGCGTTCGCCCTTGACCGGTTCGAACAACGAACCCTGGGCCAGTCGGGCGTCGTGGACACTGGACAGGGCCAGGCTGATCCCCGCCAGGTGGACGGCGCGTGGGTTGAGGTCGGTGGCCACCACCTCACGGGCCCTGGAAGCCAGGTGCAGGGCCTGGACACCACACCCGGTGCCCAGGTCCAGGGCGCGCTCGAAGGGTCCGTCGACCATCAGACGGGACAGGTTGGCGGAGGCTCCACCCGTGCCGACGACGTGGTCGTGGCGAGGGACGTCACCGCTGCCCGGGTGCACCTTGGGGTCGGAGACCACGAACCCGGGCCGGCCGTCCTCCAGCTCCCAAGGACCGAGGTGCACGAGTGCGCGCACCACCGGGCCCTCGGGTCCGTCGTCGACGCGCACCAGGCCGGCTTCGGCGAGTTCGTCCACGGGAAGGATGCCACGGGCGGCGCGGAGCGGGACGGCCCCGCGTAGCCACCACAGACGCAGCAGCAGTCCGAGGCGTTCCTCTCCGCCGGTGGCGCGCAGGGCGGGCACCAGCTGTTCGCGGGCCAGGGCCTTTGCGGCGGCGTCGCCGAGCCGGTCGCGGACACCGGACACCGTGTAGTCGGCGTCGATGAGGATGCCGCGAAGGCGGTCGGCGAGACCGCGCGGGAATTCTGTCTCAGACACCTGCCCATTATCGGGCAGGTTCACGGTGCGGCCGGCACAGGTCAGGGGGTTTCGGATCGACCCTCGACTCGCTCGGCGGCGTGTTCGACCGTCTCCCCGCGTTTGCGGAGGAGATAGGGGATGTAGAGGAACCCGAAGACGCCGAGGGCGATTCCGGTCACACAGACACCGATCCACCAGCGTTCGGAGTCGGGAAGGGCGTCGCCCATGGCGAGCAACACGATGAGGGCGACCACCCACGCGGCGGTGCCGAGGGCGGCCGGCACTCGGTAGTCGGTCTCGTGGACTTCCGGATCTGGTCGGCGAGGTTTGCGCACGGGTTCAGGTTATCCGGTGCCGCCAGGGCGAGGGAGAACCGATGTGTCTCAGCAGGTCATAGCGGAGATGTGACTCACATCAAAAGATCCGATCATCCGATCGCATGGTGATTCGTACGAGCTTGAAGTGAACTTTGGGGATGCTGTTGTACGAAGATGCAACTAATCTGGCGCAGAATCCTTGATGTCCCGTAACACGAGCAGGTCAGGCTGATGACGTGAACGCACCGAATCCATCCCCCACCGAACACACCAGAAGGCCCAAGGGCCCCATCGACCGCTACTTCAAGATCACGGAGCGGGGCTCGACCCTCGGAACCGAGATCCGTGGCGGCATGGCGACCTTCTTCGCCATGGCCTACATCGTGGTCCTCAACCCCCTGATCCTCGGCACGGCCGAGGACGTCAACGGGGACACCCTGGGGCTTCCGGGTGTCGCCGCCATGACCGCGCTGGTGGCCGCCCTCTCCTGTGTCCTCATGGGCGTGGTCAGCCGCTACCCGTTCGCCATCGCCGCGGGCATGGGCCTCAACGCGGTCGTCGCCTACGGGATCGCGCCCCTGATGTCCTGGGCGGACGTCTTCCTGTTGATCATCATCGAGGGCGTCGTGCTCTTGATCCTGGTGCTCACCGGGTTCCGTACCGCCGTGTTCGCCGCCATTCCGTCCGGTCTCAAGGTCGCGATCGCCGTTGGTGTGGGTCTCTTCCTCGCCTTGATCGGCCTGGTGAACGCCGGCTTCATCCAGGCCGGTGACGGCACCCTGGTCCAGTTGGGCAACGGCGGTCTCAACGGCTGGCCCATCCTGATCTTCGTGATCGGCCTCCTGGTCAGCATCGCCCTCTACGTGCGCAATGTCCGAGGTGCCCTCCTCCTGGGCATCGTGGTCGCCACCGTTCTCTCCATCGTGGTGGAGAGCCTGCTCGGTGACGGTGGTGAGGGTCTGGGCTGGGCGCTCACCGTTCCCAGCCTTCCCACCAGCGTCGACGACCTCGTGGCGATGCCCGACGTCTCCCTCCTCGGTCTCTTCACCGAGGGCGGGTTCAACATCGCCGAGCGGTGGTCCGATGTCGGTGTCGCCACTGTCGTCATGCTGATCTTCACGCTGCTGTTGGCGGACTTCTTCGACACCATGGGCACCATGGTGGGCGTCGCGCACCAGGGCGGCCTGGCCGACGAGGACGGCAACATCGAGGGCACCCGTGAGGTCCTGATCGCCGACTCCGTGGGCACCATCCTCGGTGGTCTGGGTTCGGCCTCGGTCGCGACCCTGTACGCCGAGTCCGCCGCGGGTGTCGGTGAGGGCGCTCGTACCGGTATCGCGCCGATCGTCACCGGCGCGATGTTCATGATCGCGACGCTCTTCACCCCCTTGGTGAGCCTCGTGCCCTTCGAGGCCGCCACACCGGTGCTGGTGATCGTGGGCTTCATGATGCTCACCCAGGTCACCAGCATCGACTTCAAGGACCCGGCGCTCGGCATCGGTTCCTTCCTGGCGATCATCATGATGCCGTTCACGTACTCGATCGCGAACGGTATCGGTTTCGGTCTGCTCGGCTACGCCTTCGTCATGCTGGTCATGGGGCGTGCGCGTCGCGTGCACCCGCTGCTCTGGCTCATCTCGGTGGTCTTCCTGATCCACTTCGCCGAACCGGCCATCTACGCCCTGATCGGCTGATCCCTTTCGCGGATCGAACCGCGTTCTCCGTCACTCATGGGGTCGTCCCACGGGTGACGGGGAATGGAAGCAGTGGTGAACGGCGTTGGCTCAGGTGATGAGTCAACGCCGTTTACTTCATGGTTCCCGTGCCTCCACCACGATGCTGGTTTCAGCCTTTCTCCACGGGTGCGCCCGACAGGGGAGGGGATGATGCGACGTATCGCGATGTTCCGCTCGCTGGGCGTGCGCAACTACCGGATCTACGCCCTCGGCCAGCTCGTGTCCAACCCCGGCACCTGGATGCAGCGCATCGCCCAGGACTGGCTGGTGCTCCAGCTCAGTGGCGGCAGCGGCATCGCGCTGGGCATGACCACCGCCCTGCAGTTCCTGCCCATGCTCTTCTTCGGGCTCTGGGGCGGTGCCATGGTCGACCGTTTCGACAAGCGCCGCCTGCTGATCTTGACTCAGTCCGCCATGGGCGTGCTCGCGGTGGGCCTCGGTGTCCTGGCCATCCTCGGCGCCGCCGAGGTCTGGCACGTGTACCTCTTCGCCTTCGGGCTGGGCATGATCACCGTGCTCGACAACCCCGGGCGACAGACGTTCGTGCCGGAGATGGTCAGCCGTGAACTCCTGCCGAACGCGATCGCGCTCAACAGCGCCAGCTTCCAGCTCGGTCGGGTCACCGGGCCCGCCATCGCCGGCCTGCTGATCGGTCTGATCGGCAGTGGCCCCGTCTTCATGATCAACGGCGTCTCGTTCGGGTTCACGATCGTGGCGTTGCTGATGATCCGCACCGCCGAACTCAACCCCACCGAACGCATGCCGCGCGGCAAGGGACAGATTCGCGAGGGACTGCGCTACATCGGTGGCAGACGCGACCTCGTCCTGCTGTTGATCCTGGCCGCCTCGGTGCAGTTCTTCGGCGCCAACAGCCAGAACCAGATCGCGCTCATGGTCAACAACGTGTTCGAGACCGGGGCCGAGGCGTTCGGTGTGGCCGCCGCCGCGCTCGCGGTGGGGGCCTTGGCCGGTGCGCTGTTGGCGGCCCGACGCGAAGTCCCCAAGCTGCGGTTGGTGCTCATCGGGTCGATGGGGTTCGGCGTCGCCCAGTTGGTCGCCGGGTTCATGCCGGGCTACGTGGCGTTCGTCGTGGTCCTGGTGCCCATGGGCGCGCTCTTCATGACCTACGTGACCACCCTCAACGCCACCTTCCAGCTCAGCGTCGACCCCCGGATGCGCGGCCGCGCGATGAGCATGTTCCTGTTGGTGTTCATGGGGGTGGCCCCGATCGGCGCCCCGGTGGTGGGTCTGCTCGCCGACGCCTTCGGCCCGCAGTACAGCTTCATCGTGGGCGGTGCGGTGACGATCGTGGCGGTCGGGGTGATCTCCGCCCTGCTGATGAGGACCAAGGGCGTGCGCGTGCACGACCTGCTGCCGCGACGCTTCCGCGGGCCGGAGGCCGCCACGGTGGAACGTGGGGAAACCGGCGGGACGGAGCCGATGGACGCCGTCGAACCGAACGCCACCGCGGCCCCCGGTGCACAGGGGGCGCCGGAGGCGGAGCGGATCCCGGAGCCGGTATCCGGCGATTCACCCGAAGTCAGGCGGTGACCACACGCGTGAGCATCGACACCGAACTCACCACGAGCAGCACCAGGATGGTGCGTCGGAAGAGTTCGGCGTTCAACCTCCGGAACAGCCGTTCTCCGGCGAACGTGCCCACCAACAGGGCCGGGACGCCCACGGCCACCAGGGTCCCCACCTCCGGGGTCAGCTGACCACCGAAGCCGAACCCCACCAGCGTCGCCACGCTCGTCGCCGAGAACACCACGGCGAGCGTGGCGCGCTGCTCCCGTGGTTCCAGGTCGGCCAGGCGCGAGCCCTGCATACCGGCGACCAGGATCGGCCCGTCGATCGCGGTCGCGGCGAACGAGGCGCCCGAGAGCGCGCTCATCCCACCCGCCGCGCTCATACCACCGGGCACGCGCACCCGTAGCCCCACCAACAGGGTTCCGGCGACCACCGTGACCGCGATCAGCGACAACAGGGTCGATTCCGACAGGACGTTGAGCGCCCACAGACCGAACGGCACGCCGGCCAGAGAGCACACCAACAACACCAGGGCGCCGCGTCGGTCCACGTGGGCCCGATCGCCCACCGCGACCCACAGGTTCAACGGCACGGCCAGCGTCGCCGCGATCACCACCGCGGTCACCGGGTCCAGGAGCAGGGCCAGCGGGGGGACCGAGACCAACGAGAAGCCGAACCCGGCGGCGATCCGGACCAGCGCGGCCAGGGTGAGGGTGACGAACACGCCGACGAGGACGGACACGGGTACGTCTCCAAGGGAGGATGGGAGGGGACCAGGTGACCCTAATCGTTCCGCGCACCGGAGGAGGCCGATCCGCTGTGAGACTGTTCGTCGCGCTATGGCCCCCGCCGGAGGTCATCGACGCGCTGGAGGAGACCGTTCGGCGTACGCGTCGGCACTCGCCGGAGCTTCGCTGGACCCGCAGCGAGGAATGGCACCTCACCCTGCTCTTCCTCGGAGAGGTCGTCGACGAACGGGTCCCCCGGCTCGCCGACGCGTTGGGGGAGTGCCTCCACGGACGTCCCGCACCCGACCTGACGCTCGACGGTTGGGGCACCTTTCCTCGCAACAGCGGATCCGCCTCCGTGTTCTGGGCCGGGGTGGGCGGCCCACTGGACGGGCTGGTCCACGACCTGACCACGGCCGCGCGAACCAACGACGTGCCCGTCGCGTCACGTCCCTTCGTGCCGCACCTCACCCTCGCGCGGGCCCGCCCACCGCGCTCCCCGGCCGGGTTTCCGCACACGCTGGGCGAACCGCCCCGGGTCGGCTGGCGGGCCGATCGGGTCGACCTGGTGGAGAGTCGACCCGGAAGGGCGGACCGCTACCGGACCGTCCGGACCTGGCGACTACCCTGGGAAGGCGAATCCCAACGAGCACCGGAGTGCGGCACGTCATGAGCATGCTCACCAACAACCGCAAGCAGCGCTGGCTGTTGCCCGTGGTGCTCGGTTCGATCATGGCCATCGTGATCCTGGGCGCCCTTCTCGGCTGACCGGACCCGAGGCTCCTCCCCGGGCGCGACTTGACCCTGACACCTGTGTCAGGGTTCTAGCGTTCCGCCATGTCCTCACGCACACTGGGCCCGGGCCGGCTGCTCTGCCTGACCCTGGCCGCCTTCGCCGTCGGTACCGACGACCTGCTCATCGCCGGCCTGCTGCCCGTCATCGCCCAAGACCTCGATGTGGGCATGGCCGCCGCCGGACAGCTGGTCACCCTCTTCTCGATCACCTATGCCGTGGCGGCCCCGCCGTTGGCGGTGGCCACGGCCCGGCTGCCCCGACGCACCCTGCTGCTCGGCGCGCTCTCCCTGTTCGCACTGGTCAACCTGGTCACCGCGCTGGCTCCCGGATACGTCACGCTGATGGCGTTGCGGGTCTGCGCCGCGCTGGTGGCGGCCCTCATCACCCCGGTCGCCTTCGCCATGGCCGCGGGGCTGTCCGCACCCGAACGCACCGGTCGCGCGGTCGGAATGGTGGCCGCGGGCCTCACCGTGTCGCTGTTCCTGGGTGTACCGGCCGGCACCGTGCTCGGGGCCGCCTTCGGTTGGCGTGCGGCCTTCGTCGCCGTGGCCGTCTTCACCGGCCTGGTCCTGCTCGCCTCGGCCGCGTTGCTCCCCTCGCTGCCCGGATCCTCGCAGGCGGGCCCGCGTGAGCAGCTCAGGGCGCTGTCCCGTCCCGCGATCCTGTTCTGCGTCACCGGGACCGTCCTGGGTGCGAGCTGCGGGTTCATGACCTACACCTACATCGCTCCGATCACCGTGGACCTCACCGGTTCCTCGGGCGTGGTCCTGGCTCCCCTGATCGCCACGATCGGTGTGGCCGGCGCGCTCGGCACCCTGGTGTGCGGTCGGGCCACCGACCGGTGGGGCGCCGACCGGGTCCTCCTGGTCACCTTCGTCGGGATGGTCGCCACCAGCGTCGTCCTGGCGCTCCTCGCCCCGCTGACCGGGGGAGGACTCCCGGCGTGGGCCCTGGGCGGGGTCCTCGCGGTGTGGGGGTTCGCCGCCTGGGGGTTCGCCGCGCCCATGAGCGCCCGGCTGCTCGGCCTGGCCGGGGAGGCCGGCACCGAGGCCCTCGCCCTCAACACCGGCGGACTCTACGTGGGGACCGCGGTGGCGGGCATGGTCGGCGGTGCGGTGGTGGCCTCCTCCGGTGGCGCGGCGGTGCCCGTGGCCGCGGCCTGCGTCGGATTCGTGGCCCTGGTGGTGATGGCGCTGTCCGTCCGCCGATATCCCACCGCGGTCCCGGAGCCTCTGGCCCCTCAGGGGAGCGGAACCTAGGCTGGGACGGTGGTCACGACACCGGGGCACGGAGGAATCATGCGCATCGGAGAACTCGCCGAACGCAGTGGCGCCAGCGTGCGCTCCCTGCGCTACTACGAGAAACGTGGGCTCCTGGCCTCCGAACGGGCACAGAACGGGTATCGCGAATACGGGCCGGACGCGGTCGAACGGGTCCGCAACATCCGACTGCTCCTGGAGTCCGGGCTGACCTCCGAGGACATCCGAGAACTGCGGGCCTGCCTCGAACTGGACCTGGTCCGCGAACCCGACTGCGCCGAGGCCGTCGCCCTCTACGAGCAAAGACTCCAGGCGGTCCGCGAACGCATCGACACGCTCGCGGCGACCGAGGAACGCCTCGAACGCCGGCTCACCGAGAGCCGCGGGACGTAGGACCCGCGCCCGTTCAGGGACGGTCGAGGTGCAGGGACAGTCGGGGTTCAGGCGGTGGTGGCGGCCAGGCCGACGGCGTGCGCGATCAGTGCCGCGTTGTCGAAGGCCTCCGTCCCGTCCGGCAGGCGCATCGTGTCCTCCAACCCGATCCGAATATCGCACCCGGTGTCCAGGGCGACCTCCAACATCGGCCACGCCGTGGCGTCCGCTCCGTGCAGCAACCGCGGCGCCCCCACCTTCGCGCGGTCGAGCAGGGCGTTGATCGCGTCCGCGTTGCGCCGCGCGTCCTCCACCGCCACCTGGGTGGGCTCCACCAGTACCGTGGCGACCTCGATCCCCGTGGCCACCAGGATCCGGGCCGCCTCCACCGTCCACACCCCGGCCTCCACCTCGACCCGGCGATCGCCCAACAGGTGGACCAGGTCCACCGACCCCGCCTCGTGCAGGTTCACCGACACGGAGTCGGGTAAGGCCGGCGACGCCCATCTCTGGACCAGGTCGTAGCGTCTCCAAGGGTCGGACTCGGCGGAGAGGGACGTGGTCAGGGACACCGGGACGTCGGGTCCGTCGGCTCGCAACCGCTCCATCAGCGCCGAGACCACGGACGGATCCAGGGACTCGGCGCCACTCGGGTCGCGCGGATGGACATGGAGGCCGGTCGCGCCGGCCTCCACCACCGAGTGGGCGTCGGCGACGAGTTGATCGATGGACACGGGCAGGGAGGGGTGGGCGCCCGGGCGGCGATCACCGTTGAGACAGGCGACGATCCTCATGGGACTCTCCTTACGGCGCTCTGTAAGCCGAATGTGCCCGTTCACGCTCGGGTGCAAGCCACTTGTGCCCTCCCCTGGCAGGATGGCCGGTATGAGAACTCCTCTGGCCCTCGTCGCGGCTGCCTTGTTCGTCCTCGTTCCCGCGGCGCCCGCCGTGGCCGAACCGGAGATCCCCGAGGACGGGGACGGAGGGACGGACTACCCGCGAGGCGGGGAGGGGCCGGAGGGGTCGGAGATCGCCTTCGAGTTCGAGGACCCGCGGATCTCCGAGTCCAGCGGACTGGCCCCGTCACTGCGCCACGAGGGCGTGTGGTGGACGCACAACGACAGCGGTGACCACCCCAGCGAGGTGTACGCCGTGAACGAGGCCGGCGAGACCGTCGCCACGGTCACCCTGAACGTGGAACGCCGCGACTGGGAGGCGGTCAGCGTCGCCGAGGGGCCGGAGGGGGAGCCGGCGGTGTTCGTCGGCGACATCGGCGACAACTTCGGGGGAGGCTGGCCGAACGTCCGGGTGTACCACTTCGCCGAACCCGAGGTCCTGGGCGACATGGTCCTGGACCCCGCGGTGCTGACCTTCACCTACGAGGACGGCGGTCGCGACGCCGAGGGCATGATGATCGACCCGCGCGACGGGCGCCTGTACGTGGTCTCCAAGGAGTTCTCCGGCGGTGTGTACGCGGCCCCCGAGAACATGGGACCCGAGGGGGAGAACGTCCTGGAGCGGGTCGACTCCGCGCCCCTGTTCGCCACCGACGCCGCGTTCAGCGCCGACGGTACCCGTTACGCCATCCGCACCTACTGGGGTGTGACGGTCTACGACTCCGCGGACGGGGTCCCGGGTACTTCCGTGGGCTCCTTCGACCTGCCGGAGAGCGATCAGGGCGAGTCGATCGCCTTCACCCCGGAGGGGACCGCGCTCATGGCCGGCACCGAAGGGGAACACGCCCCGGTCTGGCGGGTGCCGCTGGAAGGGGACCAACGGCCCGAACACGCGGAGGTGGACGAACCGGCGGAGTCGTCCCCGGATACCCCGGAGGGGGCGACCGAGGACGCCGAGGAGGAACAGGGGGCGGCCATCGGATCGACCCCGCTCATCCTCGGGGGCGTCGCCGTCGCCGTGGTGCTGATCGGCGCCATCACCCTCCTGGTCCGCCGCACCTGACCCGGGTTCAAGGGGTCTCGGCCCGCCGTGCGCGCAGGGCATGGACCTTGGCCCGGTTTCCGCAGCGTTCCATGGAACACCAGCGGCGCTTGCCCGGCCGCGAGGTGTCCACGAACAGCAGTCGACAGTCGTGCGCGGAACACTCCCGGACGCGGTGGGCGTGATCACCGGTGAGCAGGTCGATGGCGTCGCGGGCGAACTCCGACAGGGCCTGTGCGGCGTCGCAGGGCAGAACCCAGGTGGTGTTCCCGTCACCGATCAACCGGGGCGCGAGCGGCGGATGCTCCGCGGCCGCGTTGATCGGTGCGACGTCCGCAGCGTCGGGCGGCTCCGGCAGGGCGCGCAGCACGTGGTGGAGGGTGTCGCGCAGCTTCCGGGCGTCGCGAAGCTCGGCCTCGGTGACCCGGACCCGGGCGGGGTCGAGGCGCAGGCCGCAGTCGGCCAGCCAGTGCGCCAGGTCGTCGGGTTCGCGCAGGACCTCCCACCGGGCGAAATCACCGGGGCCGCCGGTGACCAGCAGCTCCAGGCAGAGGCTCCCCGGGTCGAAGAAGTAGGCGGAACCATCGGGCGGTGTCATCGGCAAGCCGGTTGTGCTCTGTCTCACGTAACCAGTATAACTGGAATCAGAGGGCGGGGCAGGTCTCGTCCCCGATCGGAGGAGTTGGACGATGGCTCTCGACTACCAGATCGTCGTGGACTGTGCCGCGCCGCTCACGCTCTCCCGCTTCTGGGCGGAGGCGATGGGTTACGAACCGGAGGACAACAGCGCCCTCATCGAACACGTGCTCGCTCAGGGTCTGGCCGGGGAGGACGACTACACGGTCGTCGACGGGCGCAAGGCCTGGCGCACGATCGCGGTCATTCGCCATCCGGAGGACCCCGTGCACGAGTTCACCGGTGCCGGCCTGGGGCGGCGCATCCTGTTCCAGCAGGTGCCCGAACCCAAGACGGTGAAGAACCGGATGCACCTGGACCTACGGACGGCATCGGGGGAACGCGACGCCGAGGTCGCCCGTCTGGAGGGGCTGGGCGCCGTCTCCGTCGCCGTCGTCGAGGAACCCGGGGCCTCGCACGTGACCATGCGCGACCCCGAGGGCAACGAGTTCGACGTGCAGTAGTCCTCAGCCGAGCGGCCGAGGGCCCAAGAAGTGAAAGTGTGCGAATCACTTTCGTTTGCTTCGTTTGCTTCGTTTGTTGCGGATACTGCGAATAGATGTCGGGTGTCGATCCCTGGAACGACTGAGGAGGGATCATGGCCGTGTTGTCCTCGTGCCCTGACAACGAGCAGGTCGAAGCAGCCGAGAGCGCGCTGCCCCGTATTCGCCGTTACTTGGACGAGCACCACGAAGCATTGACCCCGGTCCCGGTGATCGTCGAGGAGAACCAGGAGGAGTTGCTGCTCCCACGAGCCGCGGTCGAGCTCCTGGTCGGTGTGCTCACGCACATGGCGGCCGGACGCGGGGTCTCGATCGTTCCCGAGCACGCCGAACTGACGACTCAGCAGGCGGCGGACATGCTCAACGTCTCTCGCCCCCACCTGATCGGCCTGCTTCAAGCCGAGGAGATCGAGTATCGGAAGGTCGGTACTCATCGACGGGTGAGGGCCGCGTCTCTCATGGAGTACATGCGCAGAGACGACCAGCGCCGCCGTGAGGCCGCCGACGAACTGTCCGCGATGAACCGGGAACCGGGCCTGGACTGAAAAGATCGTCTGGTCCTGCGCACAGCAGATCGCCGACTCTTGGCGTAGGCCTCTTGGCCCGATCTCGGACGTGTTCACCCGTCTACAGCGCAATGGCCTGCATCAGTCGGTCGCCGAGTTGCAGTCCGAGTGACCTGAACAGGGGCCGCACCGGGGACCGCGCTCCGGTGCGGCCTGTTCTGGTGGGTTCGGGTGGGTCAGCTCAGGAAGGTGATCAGGGGTTGGGCCATCGCGCCGGCCAGTGCGGCCAGGGCGTAGCCGGTCAGTAGGTGGCCGATCCGGCGGCGGGGTTTGCGGTGGCTCGCCGGGCGGCGCGGCCGGTCCGACCTGCGCGGGAGCGGCGGGGGCGGCACTTGTTCTCGGCGGGGGTGCGGGATCGGTAG
>NZ_FRFF01000162.1 GCF_900143625.1 Nocardiopsis sp. JB363 | reverse complement strand
CTAGAAGCAGTCTGGAACTCCAGGGTTTCGTTAAATCTGGAAATGGTTGTTGGCCCGCGGCTCTGAGTACATTACTCTATATCCCCTTGGTGTCTCCTGCGACCCTCCCGTTATCCACACTAGGAATCCAAGCTTCGGGAACATGCCAGAAGTCCCTCATTTCACTCATAAGATTAGGCTTGTGCCTGACTTCGGGCGCAACCCCTCGCGCATCACGGAAGTCGAACGCGATCTTGGATGAATCGAATGGAAGAGATAGACTGAAGCCCGAGAATCGCGTGTATCGAAAATCCGCATATAGCCAAATGCTAACCTTAATCAGAGACAGTGCCAGATTTTTTCCCTTGATCCTTGCATTCGCAAAGGAAAGTTTCTGCATCTCAGTACCAGGGGCGTTTGTAAAATGCGCCCCGGAGAGAATCACTCGGCCAGACGTTATTTGCGAATTTTCGAAGCTTGCATGTGAGTGGAGGGTGCAGTTTTTCAGGGAAATATAGGACCCACGGAAGCTGCAATATGAAAAATCCACCGTTCCTTCGAAACTGGCTCCTTCAAAGTTCATATTAACTTCGTGGAGACGGAGGTGAGACATGCTCACTCGGGGCAGGCGGGCACCTCGAAAGTCGAACTCTTTTCCCTGCCAACGATGTGCGGGCATGCGTAGGCGAGAGGAGATGGCGGCGAGGATGGCGGAAATGATTCTCTCCTCCCTTTTTTCATAGTCGGAAACTTCATGCGCTTCTCTGCCTTGGTGGGTTTCGGAAGCTGAAGACCTTGGCATGTGGACGTACCCACACAAGAGATTGATGACCATCTGGACCAGGTCTTCGCGGTCAGTGGGTGCATCGTCGGCCAATTGCGCCAAGGCGTGCACCCCAGCCAGACGAACGACTGCCTCCTCGCTTCCTAGCTGGTCAGAAGCAGATCGATATCTTTCATCGAACAGGCGGACTTCATCTCGATTCTCGCTCAATTCCGTCGTGCGTTGCTTCCGAAAAGCGATCACCAAAAACGCCACACCTCCAAGGCCTGCAACCGCTGCGAATGCCCGTGTCGTGACCGTATTTAGTTGACCAAAAGTCAATAGTTCGGGGCGGTCAATGGGAGGCATCCCCATGAACCTAAGAGATACCCAGGTGATCAAGCCGATGGCCGCAATCGCTAGCACGAACGCACCAAGGATGGCAGATCCGATAGACAGAGGCTCTACCCTTAACCTCGCCGAGCCGAACACGCCGATCAAGGTAAGGCCGAAAGCGGTCAATCCCAAAACTAGCCATACTGTATTCTCGGCGGTTAAATCTAATCCCTCCAGCAAGGATCGGAGTGCCGGGAAAAGAAATACTGCCAGAAGAAACAGGCCAAGCAATGCGATCAATGTGCAGATCCCAGACAAAAATTCCCTGAAGATAACTCGTGTAAATTTGCTGGGTTCGATATTTGGGGTAGGGTTCATGTGTGAGATCATATCGAAATGTCATCCACGGTGGGCGGTAACTGTAGGGTCCGCGAAGGTCGAATTATCTGGACGTCCCCACACACCCCCTACGCGTCTCACTAA
>NZ_FRFF01000136.1 GCF_900143625.1 Nocardiopsis sp. JB363 | reverse complement strand
ATGATACGGCGACCACCGAGATCTACACCTCTCTATTCGTCGGCAGCGTCAGTTGAGTATAAGAGACAGCCCTCGTTCTGCTCGCCGCCCCGGCGTGCAGCGCGGACGACGACGGACAGGAGTCCGCCAACGTCATCGCCCCCGGAGCCCCCGGGGAGTCCTCCACCCCCGCCACCGCCGAGGAGATCGCCGCACTCGCCGAGGAACAGGGCCACAACGAAGCCGATGTCACCTACCTGGTGATGATGATCGAACACCACTCCCAGGCCCTGGAGATGACCGACCTGGCCCCCGACCGCTACCAGCGCGACGGCGTCGAGCGCATCGCCGACCGCATCGCCGCCGCCCAGGACCCGGAGATCTCCGCGATGGAGAGCTGGTTGGAGGAGAACGTCTTCGCCCCGGCCCGGGAGAACTCCGCCCATCAGAACTTCTGCGGCCTGGAGGGCGAGGGCGGGCACCACTCCGAGGGCGAGGACGTCCCCCTCTGCGACTTGGAGGTCGACCACGACGACATGCAGGGCATGGTCTCCGAAGAGGACATGCGACGGCTCACCGACGCCGAGGGCGATGAGTTCGACCACCTGTTCGTGGAGTTGATGACCGCCCACCACGAGGGCGCCGTCGCCATGGCCGTGGACGTCCTCTCCGACGGACACGACCAGACCGTGATGAGGATGGCCAACGACCTCATCTCCGAACAGAACACCGAGATCGCCCGCATGGAAGCGGTCCTGGCGGACGAGGACTGACTCCCCGACCGGACGACCGGAGGCCCACCGGGCCGCACACGCGACGGGGCGCCCCCGCTCGACGCGAGGGCGCCCCATGGCGTGTGAGAGCGGCTCAGTGCCGCACGGGAACGCTCAGGCGGACTTCTCCTGCCGGTCGTCGTCCTCCGGCTGGACGCGCGGCACGATCGTCGGATTCACGTGCTCCTCCACCGACTCACGCGTGATGATCACCTGGCCGACGTCCTCCCGGCTGGGCACCTCGTACATCACCGAGAGCAGGACCTCCTCGATGATGGCGCGCAGACCACGGGCTCCGGTGCCCCGGATGATGCCCTGCTCGGCGATGGCCTCCAACGAGTCCTGGGTGAACTCCAGTTCCACGTTGTCCAGCTCGAACAGCCGCTGGTACTGCTTGACCAAGGCGTTGCGCGGCTCGGTGAGGATCTGGATCAGCGCGGCCTTGTCCAGGTTGTGCACGCTGGTGATCACCGGCAGACGACCGATGAACTCCGGAATCATCCCGAACTTGAGCAGGTCCTCCGGCATGACCTCGCCGAACACCGCCCGCTCCTTTTCCTCGCTCTTGGGCCGCAGCACGGCGTTGAAGCCCATGCCCTGCTGCCCGGTGCGGGATTCGATGAGCTGCTCCAGCCCGGCGAAGGCGCCACCGCAGATGAACAGCACGTTGGTGGTGTCGATCTGGATGAACTCCTGGTGCGGGTGCTTGCGACCGCCCTGCGGCGGGACACTCGCGGTGGTGCCTTCCAGTATCTTCAGCAGCGCCTGCTGCACACCCTCCCCGGAAACGTCCCGGGTGATCGACGGGTTCTCGCTCTTGCGAGCGACCTTGTCGACCTCGTCGATGTAGATGATCCCGGTCTCGGCCTTCTTGACGTCATAGTCCGCGGCCTGGATCAGCTTCAGCAGGATGTTCTCGACGTCCTCGCCGACGTAACCGGCCTCGGTCAGCGCCGTGGCGTCGGCGATCGCGAAGGGAACGTTCAGGATCTTGGCGAGGGTCTGCGCCAGCAGGGTCTTGCCCGAACCGGTCGGACCCAGCAACAGGATGTTGGACTTGGCGATCTCCACGTCCTCGTCACCGGGCCGGTCACCCTCCGAACGCACCCGCTTGTAGTGGTTGTACACCGCCACCGACAGGGCCTTCTTCGCCTGCTCCTGACCGATCACGTAGGAGTCGAGGAAGTCGAACATCTCCCGCGGCTTGGGAAGAGAATCCCACGTGAGCTCGGTGGCGTCGGCGAGTTCCTCTTCGATGATCTCGTTGCACAGATCGATGCACTCATCGCAGATGTATACGCCGGGGCCCGCGATGAGCTTTTTCACCTGCTTCTGGCTCTTACCGCAGAATGAGCACTTCAGCAGGTCCCCGCCGTCGCCGATGCGTGCCACCCAGCCACTCCTCAAAACTAAGGCCGCCCCGCCCCCGACGCGTATCGCGCCGGACGGCACGGAAGCGAACTCCCGTGAATCTTCCGTCCACGACCGACCCGGTCACGAACGGGGCGATCTGTGTGTCGCTCTCCGCCAGGGTAAGCGAAAAACCGGACCGGCTTCACCACCAGGTTGTTCCAGGCGGGTCCGGAACCGGTCCGGCGCGTCCTTTCAGAGGCCGGAGAACCCCTCCCGGAACACCCGCGCGAGAGCGCGGAGTCCGGGTCGACACGGGGTTTCTCCGGCAGGTGCCCTACTTCAGGGAAGCCTTGCGGTAGGGCAACACGAAGTCGATGAGACCGTAATCGACGGCCTCCTCCGCGGTGAGGATCTTGTCGCGCTCGATGTCCTTGGACACCTGCTCGGGCGTACGACCCGTGTGCTTGGCCAGGGTCGTCTCCAGCTGCTGCCGGATCCGGGTGATCTCGTTGGCCTGGATCTCGATGTCGCTGGCCTGGCCGTGCATGCCCTCGGTGGCGGGCTGGTGGATCATCATGCGGGCGTTGGGCAGCGCACCGCGCTTGCCCGCGGTGCCACCCGCCAACAGGATCGCGGCGGCCGACGCCGCCTGTCCGATGCACACCGTCTGAATGTCGGGGCGCACGAACTGCATGGTGTCGTAGATCGCCATGAGGGAGGTGAAGGAACCCCCCGGCGAGTTGATGTACATCTGGATGTCCCGCTCGGAGTCGAGCTGCTCCAAGGTGATGAGCTGGGCCATCAAGTCGTTGGCGGAGACATCGTCGATCTGCACGCCGACGAAGATGATCCGCTCTTCGAAGAGCTTGTTGTACGGATTCATCTCCTTGACGCCGTACGACGTGCGCTCCACATAGGACGGCAGCACGTAGCGGCTCTGAGGAGCCATCGAGGCCGCGCCACCGATCAGACTTGGGTTGAACTCGGTCATTTCACGCCTTCCACGCACTACGCCGATCCATGGACTGGGTCAGGACAGCACTGAGTACGATCAACTGGTCACATCGAGGGTGCCTTCGAGCACCTCATCGATGAAGCCGTACTCCAGCGCCTCCTGAGCCGTGAACCAACGGTCCCGGTCGGCATCCTTCTCGATCTGCTCGACCGTCTGCCCGGTGTGCTCGGAGATCTTCGTGATGAACATCTTCTTCACGTAGAGCAGCTGGTCCGCCAGGATCCGGATGTCGGAGGCGGTGCCCCCGATGCCACCGGACGGCTGGTGCATCATGACGCGGGTGTGCGGCAGCGCGTAACGCTTACCGGGCGCACCGGCGCACAGAAGCATCTGGCCCATGGACGCGGCCATACCGATACCCACGGTACGTACGTCGTTGGGGATGTACTGCATGACGTCATAGATCGCCATACCCGCCGTGACGGAACCGCCCGGCGAGTTGATGTACATGGTGATATCCCGCTGGCGGTCCTCGGCGGACAGCAGCAGAAGCTCACCGACAAGGCGGTTGGCGATATCGTCGTCGACCTGCTGGCCGAGGAAGACGATTCGCTGGCGCAACAGGCGCTGAGGCGTCTGCTCAATAAAAGGGGAAAGTTGCGGGTCCGACGTACGAGCGTCGAATCCCGGGGACTCATCAAAGGTCGGCGGCACTCTCGTCACCTGCTCCGGAATCGAAACGGTTGCGATACAGCGACACTAACGCCGACAGACGTCGGGCTCGTCCGTATAACGTCCCTGTTCGCTTTGAGCGCAGGGTGCGGGAGGGGTGGAACACACCTTTTCTCCTAGCAGCGAACAAAACACGACGGGCCCCGACCGACCCGGTGCGGGGTCGGTCGGGGCCCGTGCGAACGCTACGGCGCCGAAGGACTACTTGCTGTCGTCCTTGGTGGCGTCCTCGTCGGCCTTCTCTTCGGTCTTCTCCTCGACGGAGTCGTCCTCGATGGCGGCGGCCGCGGCCTTGGCGGCTTCCTCCACCGCGTCGGTGGCGGCCTCATCGGCGACCTCGACCTGCGGGGTCTCGATGGCGTTGCCGTCCTCGTCGGTCACCTTGGCGTCGGCCAGGACCAGGTCCATGGCCTTGCCGCGGACGACCTCGGTGAAGGCGACGCGGATCTGGTTCGACTCGACCAGGTGCTGGGCCAGCTGGTCCGGGCTGACACCCATGCGCTGGGCCTGCTCGAACACGTACTGGCTGAGCTCACCCTGGTCGGCGCTGAGGTCCTCCTGGAGGGCCAGCTGGTCGAGGATGAAGCCGGCCTTGACCGCCGAGTTGGCGCCGGTCTTCAGCTCCTCCTCGAACTCCTCCTCGGTCTTCTCCTGCGACTCGAGGTAGGCCTCCTGGGTCAGGCCGCTCTGGGCGAGCTGCTGCTCCAGGCTCTGACGACGACGGGTGATCTCCTCGTCGACGACCGCGTCGGGCAGGGCGACCTCGACGGACTCGATCAGCTTCTCCAGCGCCTTGTCACGGGCGGCGGAGAGCTGCTGCATGCGACGCACGTCGGCCATGCGCTTGCGCACGTCCTCGCGCAGCTCGTCGATGGTGTCGAACTCCGAGGCCAGCTGGGCGAACTCGTCGTCCAGCTCCGGCAGCTCCTTCACCTTCACCGAGTGCACGGTGACGGTGACGTCCGCCTCCTCGCCCTCGTGGTCGCCGCCCACCAGGGTGGTCTTGAAGGTGGACTCGCCCTCGGCCTCCATGCCGCGCAGGGTCTCGTCGAGCCCCTCCAGCATGTTGTTGGTGCCCACCTCGTAGGAGTAGCCGCTCACGGCCACGTCCTCAAGCTTCTCACCGTCGACGGAGGCCGACAGGTCGATGGACAGGTGGTCGCCGTCCTCGATGGGACGCTCGGCGCCCACGAGCGTGGAGAAACGCTCGCGCAGGGTGCCGATCTGCTCATCGATCTGCTCGTCGGTGACGGCCGCGTTGTCGACGGTCACCTCGATGCCCTTGTAGTCCTTCACCTCGAACTTGGGGCGGACGTCGACCTCGGCGGTGAAGGCGAGCTCGTCGTTGTCCTCCAGCTTGGTGACCTCCACGTCGGGCTGACCCAACGCGAAGATCTCCTCCTTCTGGATGGCTTCGTTGTAAAGCTCCGGAACGGCGTGGTTGACCGCTTCGCTGATCACCGCACCGCGGCCGACGTAGCGGTCGATCAGCCGCGCCGGTGCCTTGCCCGGGCGGAAGCCCTTGATCCGAACCTGCTTCGCGAGCGACTTGTAGGTCACGTCGAAAGCATGCTCGAGCTCCTCGAAAGGCACCTCGATGGTCAGCTTGACCCGGGTCGGGCTGAGCTCCTCGACATCGGTCTTCACGGGGCGGTACTCCTAGGTTTGCCGGCTGGTGTCCTCGTCGGCCCGCAGGCGCACCACACGAACGGCGAATGCACGCGAACACCCCGGCCCGTGGTGATCACGTTCTACTGGGGTGCCCTGCGACGGGCTGGGACTTACAGTTTCCTGCTGATCGCACCAAGTCTAGGGCAGATACGCAGGGGGCCACGGCCGCCGGCCGAGAGGCCGGTCGGCCGCGAAAGATTTCGTCGGGGTGGCGGGATTCGAACCCGCGGCCTCATGCTCCCAAAGCATGCGCGCTAACCAAGCTGCGCTACACCCCGTTACCCGGCGAGGACGCACGAACCCGACATCGAGTGTGCGACCAACGCCTTGAAGACTGTACTCTTGTCTTCAGCGGCACCACGAGTCTAGAGGAAACTCGAAGGCTCTGAAGCCATGCGGGCGTAGTTCAATGGTAGAACCCCAGCCTTCCAAGCTGGTCATGCGAGTTCGATTCTCGTCGCCCGCTCCACTCGAAGCGAGCTGTGTGTGCTCCGCACACCAGCTCGCTTCGCCGTTCCACCAGGGGGACGACCCCCTCACCCCCGCCACTCGAAGCGAGCTGTGCGTGCTCCGCACGCACAGCTCGCTTCTTCGTTCCAGTGGAACCAGGACTACTCGACTCGCGCCGCGACGCTCACCCGGAAGGGGAACTGGGCGGTCGCGCCTTGGACGTCGACCAAGTAGGAACCCTCGGACGTCTGGTAGATCTGGCGGCCACTCTCCGACCAGGGATGATTCGGTATGTACTCCCTGGCCAGCCCCAGAGCGGCGTCTCTGGCCTGCTCCCACCCGGGATAGGCCCCCTGCACCCGACCCACACCCCACCGCATGGACTGCCCGGAACTGACGGTCTCCTCGATGACGATCACCCAGACCATCGGCGCACCACTCTCCGTTCCACTTCGCGAACACTCGGTGTGATGGGACACACATGCGGCCGACTTGGTTCTCTGTAACCTCCATCACACCCGCGGCGAACACTGTTCGGTCGTCTTCCCCCAGAGGCGGAATACCCCCACCCGACAGGTACGTTGACCTTTCGGGTGAGCCCGTCCGCGAGAGCGCACGCGGGCTCCCCTCGGTCGTACGGAGGGAACGGGGCCACATGCGGGAATCGGATACGGACGAGGCACACCAGTCGGCCACACCGCTGAGTCTGCGTTGGTTCGAACGACCGGACCCCCTCGAACGACCGGTCGTGGTCACCGGAGTCTTCGACGTGCTGCACGTGGGACACGTCCGATTCCTGGGCGCCATCGCCGAGCGTGGACTCCCCTTGGTCGTGGGCATCGAGTCCGACGAACGCGTGCGCGCCTGGAAGGGCCCCGAACGGCCGGTCAACCCCGCCGAGGAGCGAGCCGAGACCATCGCCGCGCTCGCCTGTGTGACCGGCTCCTTCATCATCGACGGACCGCCCACGGTCGCCGACTGGGCCGCCTACGCCGACCTGCTGCGCCCCCTGGCACCCGCCGCCCTCGCCTTCACCGCCGGTGACCGCTACACCCAGGCCAAGATCCGCGGTGCGGAAGCCCTCGGCGCCCGATCCTGGGAGCTGCCCTTCACCCCGGGCCGCTCCACCACGGCGGCGCTCGGTCGTCTCTCGCACTCCCTCTGACCCCTCGCGCCCACGGCCCCCGCTCGCCGGGGAAGCGGCGCGTGCTCATCGGTGTTGACGCATGCGTGGCGAACCGATGTACGAAACGAGGCCGCCGATGATGTCAGGGAGGCCCTCCTACAGGGCACTGGTCAACGATGGGAGCGCACGGGGGCAGTCGCTGCCCCCGGGGATCACCCGGCGCATCATGTCGTACGCCCGACCGCACTGGCGGTCGATCCTGCTGTTCCTGCTGGTCACCTCGATCGGCGCCGGCGTGGTGGTGGCCAACCCCCTGTTGCTGCGGGCCATCATCGACCAGGGCATCATCCCGGGGAACACCTCGGTGGTGGTGTGGCTGGCCGTCACGGCGGGTGGTCTGGCGTTGCTGGAGGGCGTCATCACCCTGACCGGCCGGTGGTTGTCCTCCCGGATCGGCGAGGGCGTCATCTACTCGCTGCGCACCCAGGTGTTCGCCCACGTGCAGCGGATGTCGATCTCCTTCTTCACCCGCACCCAGACCGGTTCACTGATCAGTCGACTGAACACGGACGTGGTGGGCGCCCAACGGGCCATCACCTCGGTGCTGCAATCGGTGGTGTCCAACCTCATCAGCGTGGTGGCCGTGCTCATCACCATGTTGGCCCTGTCCTGGCAGGTGACCCTGCTGGCGCTGGTGCTGGTGCCGCTGTTCATCGTGCCCGCGAAACTGCTGGGTCGAAGACTCGCGAACATCTCGCGTGAGGCCATGGACAACAACGCGTCGATGAGCTCCCTGATGACCGAACGGTTCAACGTCGGCGGCGCCATGTTGGTGAAGCTGTACGGCCGTCCGGACGAGGAGAACCGCGGGTTCTCCGAGAAGGCCGCGCGCGTCCGTGACCTGGGTGTCCTTCAAGCGGTGTTCGGCGGTCTGCTGTTCACCATGCTCGCGACCATCACGGCGCTGGCCGTCGCGATGGTCTACGGCGTGGGCGGTGTGCTCGCGGTGCAAGGCAGCTTCGAGGTCGGCACTCTGGTGGCGCTCACCACCCTGCTGGCGCGGCTGTACGGCCCGGTGACCACGTTGTCCAACGTGCACGTGGAGATCATGACCGCGCTGGTCTCCTTCGACCGGGTCTTCGAGGTGCTGGACCTGGAACCGCAGATCGAGGAGAGCCCGGACGCCCGGCCGTTGCCGGAAGGGCCGTTGAGCGTGGAGTTCGACCACGTGTCGTTCCGTTACCCGGGCGCCGCGGCGTCCTCGGTGGCGTCCCTGGAACTCACCCCGCAAGCGGAGGACGTCGAGGACACCCAGGTGCTGAGCGGGGTGTCCTTCCGGACCGCACCGGGCCGGATGGTGGCGCTGGTCGGTCCCTCCGGCGCGGGAAAGACCACACTGACCCACCTGGTGTCACGGCTGTACGACCCGACCGAGGGCCGGGTGCGGGTGGGCGGCCTGGACCTGCGCGAGGTGACCGGGGACTCCCTGCGTTCGGCCATCGGTGTGGTGACCCAGGACGCGCAGCTGTTCCACGACACCGTCGGCGCCAACCTGCGTTACGCACGACCGGAGTCCACCGACGCCGAATTGGTCGAGGTGCTGCGGATGGCGCGGCTGGGCCCGTTGCTGGAACAGCTGCCCCAGCGCCTGGACACCATGGTGGGCGACCGCGGCTACCGGCTGTCCGGTGGCGAGAAGCAGCGCCTGGCGATCGCGCGGCTGCTGTTGAAGGCTCCGTCGGTGGTGATCCTGGACGAGGCCACCGCGCACCTGGACTCGGAGTCGGAGGCCGCGGTCCAAGAGGCTTTGGCGGTGGCGTTGGAGGGGCGCACCTCCCTGGTGATCGCGCACCGATTGGCGACCGTGCGAGAGGCCGACCAGATCCTGGTGCTGGAGGACGGTCGGATCCTGGAGCGCGGTTCGCACGATGAACTCCTGGACGCGGGCGGCCTCTACACGGCGCTGTACCGCACCCAGTTCGCCCCCCAGAGTCGCTGACGGCGGGAGGGTCCGGTCCGGGGTCGCCCGGGCCGGACCAACCCCTCTCCGGCTTCTTCGGCTACTCGGGCTACTCGGGTTTCTTCTTGCCCTTGTCCTTGCCGTCCTTCTTGCGCTTCTTCTCGGCTTTGGCCTTCTTGTCCTTCTTGGACTTCTTATCCTTCTTGCGCTTCTTCGGCTTCTTGGCGTCCTTGGAGGTGAGGTGGTCCTCCAAGACCTCGGGGAGCGGGGACAGCCCGGGCCCGCCCTCGAAGATCCAGTCGTCGACGGCCTCCAGCAGCTCGTCCTCGGTCACCTTGCCGAGCCAGACGGGGCGACCACCGGCGGCGCGGCCGGCGGTGGAGGGCTGCACCACGACGACGTTGGCTTGGAAACAGATGCCCAGGCACGTGCTGGTGCGGACGGGAACACGGCGGGCGGCGTGGTCGTCGATGGCGCTCAGGCGGGCGAGCTGGGCCCGGTGGTCGACACCGGGCACCTTCTTCTCCGTGCCGCAGCAGCATCCTCGACAGACCGTGAGTTTGCAGGGCGCGCTCTCGACCGCACTCATCACCCCTCCCCTCACCTTGTGGTCAGGTTCGCCTTACCTGCCCAGGGTAATCTTTCGTCGAACCTCCCTGACCAGCGAATACATCGTCCGGGTGGATGATTTCCACCGGACGCCAGGTCTCGGGCAACCCCGCCGTTCCCGGCGCGGCCGCGTTCCAGCCGCTCCCCCAGACGAAGGGCAGTCCGGCGGCGAAGAGGGGCGACGGCAGATCCATGAGCTGCATCCGGACCTGCGGTTCGGTGCAGGCGCCCGAGTTCCCGCAACGCGCGATCGGATCCGCGACCTCGACCCGGTCTCCGGGGGTCACCAGGATCGAGCCGCGGCGCAGGTGTCCCAGGAGTACGTACGTCCCGCCCACGTCGATGACGACGTGGTTGCCGATCAGACCGGAGGGCCCCGTCAGTTCGCGCAGGGTGTTCTCCAGGACCGAACCGAACAACCAGGGCCAGGAGTTGCGGCTGCGGTGGTCTCGGCGTCGATCGCGCACCCGCACCACCGTGCCGGTGGCGGGGGCGTACACGGGTGCGCCGAAGGCGGGGAAGTCCGCAGGGGGCCGGCTGAGCGGGCGCCAGCCGATGTCGGGGCGCGAGCCGTCCTCGGCCACCAGACCGAGCGCATGCGTCTGCCCGTAGGCGTGGGTGCCCTGGCTGGGAACGTTGTCCACCGGGCTGGTGAGGGCCATCCAGCGACCGCGGACCGGGGGCGCCAGCACGCGTGGGGCGCAGCGCGGGGTTCCCAGCCGAAGGTGCACGACGAGCGCGACCACCAGCAGCACACCCCCCACCCACCAGGAGAGACCGAGGTACCCGGCGCAGAGCGCGGCCATGGCGAGCCACATGAGCGGGACACGGATCCGGGCGAGGACCACGCTGAACCGACGAGGAGCGGATGAGGGCATCCACCATTGTGGACCCGCCCCACCCGCTCCGTGTGCCGAGGTGCTTCACCCGGTCAGGACTTCTTCTTCTCCCCGCCCTGCTTGCGCAGGTAGTCGGTGGCGGCGTCGGAGGCCTTGTCGATCTTGTCGTCGTGGGCACCGCCCGTGGCCTTCTTCGCCGCGCCGGAGGCCTTGTCGACGGCACCCTCGGCCTTGTCCGCGTTGTCGCCGGCGGCCTTCTTCAACCGGTCGAACGACTCTCCACTACCGGACATGGAATCCCCCCTAGGTCCATTGCCTGCTCTCGCGATACCCACTTCACCCGGGGTTCATGCAGTTCAGAGACCTGCCGAGGGTGGTGTCGACCCGAGGTCGAGCGGACCGACACCGCACCGAAGGGCACGGGCCGAACTACTCGTGTCGGCCGCCCTCGTCGGAGCGCCCCTGCCCACGGCCACGGTTCTTCGAGTCGTCGGAGTCCTCCTCCGACCGCCCCTGATCGTCGTCGCCCTGCTTGCGCAGGTAGTCGGAGGCGGCGCCGGAGGCCTTGTCGATCTTGTCGTCGTGGGCACCGCCCGTGGCCTTCTTCGCCGCGCCGGCGGCCTTGTCCACCAGTCCCTCGGCCTTGTCGGCGTTGTCCTCGACCGTCTTGCGCAGTTTCTTGAACGCGTCACCCGCACCGGACATGGTCTCCCCCTGAGGTCGTCGTCGATCGTCCGAGCAGGCCCCAGGACCTTCGAAGCCCACCCGGTCACCCATCGTACGGAAGGCGACACGATCGGAGACACCTCCGCGACCAACGAGTTCGACGAAGACGAACGGGCCGGCCTCGTTCAGATTCCCAGGACGGCGCGCGCGATCGAGAAATAGATGAGCAGACCCGTGGCGTCGACGAGAGTCGCCACCATCGGGGAGGACACCACCGCCGGGTCCACACCGACCTTGCGCGCCAACAGGGGCATCGCCGAGCCGATGATCGCCGCCCAGGTACAGATCGCGATCACCGACAGGGCGACCACGACGGCGACCGAGAAGCCCACGAGCAACGAGCCGATGACCAGGGCCATCCCGGCGAGCATCACGCCGAGCAGGAGACCGACCCTGCTCTCCTTCCAGATCACCGACGGAAGATCGCGCACCCGCACCTCACCGACGGCCAGGGCGCGCACGATCGCCGTCGCCGACTGGGCGCCGACGTTACCGCCGGTGCCGATGAGCATGGGCACGAACATGGCCAACGCCGTCACCTGCTCCAGCGTCGCCTCGTACACCTGCATGACGTTGACGGTCAGCGTGGCGGCGACGATGAGCAGCATCAGCCACACCGAGCGGGCGCCCACCAGACGGAACACCCCGACGGACACGTAGTGGTCGTCGATGGGACTGGCACCGGACTGGCGGGCCATGTCCTCGGAGTCGGCCGCCTCGATGACCTCAAGGGCGTCGTCGACGGTGAGCATGCCGACGAAACGGTCCTCGGAGTCCATCACGAGCAGGGAGACCAGGTTGGCCTCCTGCATGAGCCGGGCCGCGTCCTCGACGGGTTCGTACGCGCGCACCCGTGGCGCGAACACGTCCACCAGGTCCTTGAGGAGCAGGTCGACGTCGCTGACCACCAGGTCACTGAGGGCGATGGTGCCGACCACACGGCGGCCGTCGCTGACCACCGGCAGGGTGTAGATGGTCTCGGCACCGGCTCCTTTGGCGCGGATCACCTCCAGCGCGCGACCGACGGAGAGGTCGCGGTGCAGGATGACCGTCTCGGGGGTCATGTACCGGCCGACGGAATCCTCGGGGTAGCCCAGGAGCGCGGCGGTCATCCTGCGTTCGGCGGGGCTCAGACCGGCCAGGGCTCGGGTGGCGATCTTGGCGGGGGCCTCGCCGATGAGCCTGGCGCGGTCGTCGGGTTCCATCTCTTCGAGGAGGTCGCGGAAGTCGGTTCCGCGCAGGCCGAGGAGGATGTTCTGTTGCTGGCCCGGGTCGAGTTCCTCGAACACCTCCAGTTCCCGGTCCTTGTCCAGGAGCCGGAAGGGAATGATCGCCTCGGCGTCGGTCATGCGGGCGAGTTCGTCCGCGATCTCGTGGGGCCTGTGTTCGGCCAACCAGAGCCTGATCCCGGTCAGGTCGTTGATCTCGACCAGATCGATGAGTTCTTCAGCGCGCTCGCCGTCCATGCGAAGCACCCCCTTGCATCGCCTGGGCCCGGTGCACACGTCCGCCGGGCCGGTCTGTTCGGGAAAGGTCCGGCCCCTCGTCACTGGTGGGGTCGGCCGTGCGAGGTCGGCGCCCGGGGGCGGAGAGGGCGGGCACGGCGATCCGAGGACGTGTACGAAGAACCTCGTACGGGGTCGGGGAACATCACGACCCTACCGCCGGCGGCGGCCACGGAGGCTCACCCGGGGGCTCGTCGGCGCGGGGCTACCGCACATGAGCGTCCTGCGGGATCTCAGGTGCGCCAGAGGACGACGAGGGCGCAGTCGTCGTTCTTGTCCTTGCTGAGGGTGTCGACGACCTCGCCGGCCCCGGTGGCGAAACCCTGGGTGACCAGTGTGTCCGCGGCGCCCAGGAGCTTGTCGATGCCGGCGTCCAGGTCCTCGCCGGGGGTCTCGATGAGCCCGTCGGTGCACAGCATGATGGCGTCGCCGGGGCGGAGCTCACCCTTGACGAAGGTGTAGGTCATCTCCGGGATGACACCGAGGACCACTCCTTTGGCCTCGGTGGTGCTCCACACCCCTCCGCCGCTCTCGTAGTGCAGGGCGGGCGGATGTCCGGCGGAGGCGACCTGGTATTCGCCGGTGTCGATGTCCACGCTCAGGTGGACGGCCGTGACGAAGCCCTCGCCCTCGCTGTTGCGCATGAGGTAGTCGTTGCAGTGGGCGAGGAAGTCGCGGGCGGGCACCGCGCCGATGAGTCCGCTGAAGGCTCCGGACAGCAACAGGGCTCGGGTTCCGGCGTCCACACCCTTGCCGGACACGTCCACGACGGCCACGTCGAGCCGGTTGTCCCGGAGGATGGAGACCACGAAGTCGCCACCGAAGGAGGAACCGCCCGCCTGACGCAGCACGGCGGTGCGCCCCCACCCCTTGGGAAGCTTGGGCAACCTGCCTTGGTGGCGCAGGCGGTCTCGCAGGTCCAGCAGCATCATCTCGCCGCTGAGGCCCTGCACTCCGAGGCGTTCGCGCAACCCGGACAGCAGGTACGAGAGCACCGCGGTGACCCCGATGGTGACCAGCAGGCCCGGACCCACCTGACCGAAGTCGAGCATGTACGCCACGAACACCAGTACCGCGGCGACCACGCCCAGCAGGAACGCCAGGCTCTTGCGCTTGAGCAACAGGCCACCGGCGAGAACGGTGAGGATGGTGGAGCTGGGTGGGAACCAACCGGTGGGGCCCCACACGGCCCCCACCCCGATCCCCACTGCCAGGGTCACCAGGGTGATGAGGACGAGCCGGTAACGGAACAGCACCTTGCGCCGGAGCACCGCGACGAGCCGCTGCGTGGTCGAGCGCAGCAGCCGGGTGGTCTTGGCGGTCGGTGTGGCGTTCATGATTCCTCTGCTCGGCGCGCCCGCTTCAACCGCGGGGGTTACTCCTGGTCGTCGTACGGGGCACCGCCGCGGCCGGGGCCGCGTCGGGGCGGATCTCACGTCTGCGGGCCGGGGGCTCGTAGGGAGTCACCCGGAGGGAGTGGTGGCCGCCGGGGAGACGACATCACCGCACCGCGGATGGCTCTGGCCCGCCGCTGTGCACGAACTGTAGCGCTTGGGGTGCCGGGGTGGCACGTGTATCCGACACCGTTCCACCCCATAATCCCGGGTTTGGGGTCCGCCTAAACCCGTGGGGCGGCGCTTTGCCCGAGGCGCGACACACCTGGTCACGCGCCAGGATCCCCTACCCGCCGACGGTGTCGCCGACGGACCCCGATCTCGGTCGCCCGATCCCCGACGGGCACGGCGTGTCCCACCCCGGACATACGAAAGGCCCCCGCGGCGTGCGGGGGCCCGGTCCGGCCGCTCGGGCCGTGCCATCGACGAGTGCTACGGAAGCGGGGGGAGTTCGCCGGTCCGCTCGTAGTCACCGAGCATCGCGATGCGGCGGGTGTGCCGCTCCTCGTCGCTGTAGGGGGTCGACAGGAAGAGCTCCACGAACCGGGTGGCCTCCTCCAGGGAGTGCATCCGCCCACCGATGCCGAGCACGTTCGCGTCGTTGTGCTCGCGCGCCAGCTTGGCGGTGTCCTGGCTCCAGGCCAGGGCGGCACGAACACCCTCGACCTTGTTGGCGGCGATCTGCTCGCCGTTGCCGGAGCCACCGATGACGACACCCAGGGAACCCGGGTCCTTCGCCACGCCCTCGGCGGCGCGCAGGACGAACGGCGGGTAGTCGTCCACCGCGTCGTAGACGGCCGGTCCGGCGTCCACGACTTCGTGGCCCTGCTCCTTCAGCCAGGAGACGAGGTGTTCTTTGAGCTCGAAGCCCGCATGATCTGATCCAAGGTAAACACGCACGTCACCAGTGTGACAGCTTCCACTCGCACAAAACGCCGCGCCCCACCCGTGAAGGACGCGGGTGGGGCGCGGAAAAGCGTGTGGGAGGCGTGCGCCTCGTCCGTGGGCCTTGTCAGGCTCCGCTCGCGGCGGCAGCGACGCTCAGACCGAGGGCGGCGAAGCCCGCCATCGACAGGATGGCGACCATGTTGTAGAGAAGGATCGACTTGAGGTCCTTGCTCAGAGGACTTGCCTTGGAGACCGCGGGCTTGTTGCTCAACTCACACCTCGTTTGGTTTCGACCGGGGATGCCCGATCGGGATCTTCCCACACGCCATAACGCACGCTTCACCGGGGGTGATTCCCCACGACCGGGATCACGGGAGGTGACGCCTCCCACAGGAGTCACCCCCGCCACCGCCTCGGGCGCTACATCTGCACGGCCTTGACCTCGCAGAACTCCACCAGGCCCGGCAGACCCCACTCGCGTCCGTTGCCCGAACGCTTGTAGCCGCCGAAGGGCGCCCGCGGGTTGAGGGCACCGCCGTTGAGCTCGACCTGACCGGCGCGCAGCCGACGGGCCACCTCCAACCCTCGTTCCGGGTCGCCCGACCACACGGCCGCGTTGAGGCCGTAGACGGTGTCGTTGGCGATGGTGACCGCTTCCTCCACCGTGTCGTAGGGGATGAGCGCCAGGACCGGACCGAAGATCTCCTCCTGGGCGATGCGCATGTCGTTGCGCACGTCCGCGAAGACCGTCGGTCGCACGAAGTAGCCCTGCTCTCGACCCTCCACCGGCTCGGAGCCGCCGATGACCAGGCGGGCACCCTCCTCCACGCCCAGGTCGATGTAGGCACGGACCTTCTCCAGCTGGGCGGCGGAGACCAGCGGACCCATGCGGGTGGCCTCGTCGGTCGGGTCACCCGGCACGTACTTGGCGGCGGACGCCGCGGCCAGTTCCACTGCCTCCTCGTAGGAGTCGCGGTGCACCAGCATGCGGGTGAGCGCGTTGCAGCTCTGCCCGGTGTTGCGCATGACGTCGGCGACACCGCGCTTGACCGCCTGGGTCAGGTCGGCGTCGGGCAGGATGACATTGGGTGATTTGCCGCCCAGTTCCAGGGCGACCCGCTTGACCGTCTCGGCCGCCACCTGGGAGACCCGGGTTCCGGCCCTGGTGGAGCCGGTGAAGGAGACCATGTCGACCTTCGGGTGCGCGGCGATCGCCTCACCCACCACTGGCCCGGTACCGCTGACTAGGTTGAACACGCCGTCGGGCAGACCGGCTTCCTCGAACACCTCGGCCAGGGCGTAGGCGCTCAGTGGAGCGACCTCGCTGGGCTTGAGCACCACGGTGTTGCCCGCCAACAGGGCGGGGACCACCTTGAGGACGATCTGGTGCAGCGGGTAGTTCCACGGGGTGATGGCGCCGACCACGCCGATCGGTTCGTGCACCACCAGGGAGGTGCCGACCTTCTCGCCCGTGAAGTAGCGCTCGCCGTGCTCCTCCACCAGGTCGATGTAGGTGTTGAACATCAGGGAGGGCAGCCCGGCCTGCACCTTGGTGGCGAAGCCGGAGGGAGCGCCCATGTCGTTGGTCAGGATCGCGGCGATGTCCTTCTGACGCGCCGTGAACAGCTCCAAGGCCTTGGTCAGGTGGGTGACGCGCTGCCCCGGGGTGAGCGCGGACCACGCCTCGAACGCGGCGGACGCGGCCTCGACCGCGGCGTCGACATCGGCGGTGGAGCCGGCCGGAACGGTGTCGATGACCTGCTCGGTCGCAGGGTTGATCACGTCCAAGGCCTCGTCGGAGGTGGAGTCGCGCCAGGCGCCATCGATGTAGAGGGATCGCATGACACCACCTTCGCAGAACCGGATTCGGGTTGGCCAGGCCCGGGAGTGCGAACGACCCGGTATCCGTGGTTCCACGGATACCGGGCCCTATCTTTTCGCGCCTCCGCCGGCGCTTCGGCGCGTGTCGGGAGCGCCGGGGTCAGCCCCAGTGCGGGGGCCGATCGGCGATCAGTCGCGCCGTGGAGTCCTCCTCGGTGTCGCCCCACCCCTCGGCGCGTTCGTCACCGGTGATGTCGGGCAGGATCTCCAGGTCGTCGAAGAAGTCGACGCGACGGTCGTCATCTGGCCCGGGCATGGGTTCCTCCAGGGTGGCTCAGTCGAAGATGGGGTCGCGGGTACGGGTGCGCTTGAGCTCGAAGAACCCGTCGGTCCCGGCGACCAGACGCACGCCGTCCCACAGCTTCCCGGCGTCCTCACCACGCGGGGTGGGAGAGACGACGGGGCCGAAGAACGAGACGCCCTCGACCTGGACGACGGGGGTGCCGACGTCCTCGCCGACCAGCTTCATCGCCTCGGCGTGCGAAGCGCGCAGGGCCTCATCGTATTCGGTGGAGTCCGCGGCGTCGGCCAGGTCGGCCGGCAGGTCGGCGTCGGCCAGCGCGGCGCGGATCGTCTCGATGGTCTGGGGCTCGCCCTTGTTGTGGAAACGGGTGCCCAGCGCCGTGTACAGGCGATCCAAGACCTCGGGGCCGAAGCGCTGTTCGGCGGCGATGCACACGCGCACGGATCCCCAAGCCCGGGTCATCGCCTCCCGGTACTGCTCGGGCAGGTCCCGGCCCTCGTTGAGGACTCCCAGGCTCATCACGTGCCAACGCACCCGCACCGGGCGGACCTTCTCCACCTCCAGCAGCCAGCGGGAGGACATCCAGGCCCACGGGCACGCGGGGTCGAACCACATGTCGGCCCAAGCGACCTGATCGCCCTGCTGTTCGGGGGTCTGCGTCATTTTCCGGTACTCCTCGTCGAGTGGATCGAGAACTTTCGCCGCGTAGATCCTCAACCACGCGCATCGGTTGCGCATTCCGCACCCGCGCGTGGCAGGATCGAAGCCGAAGGACGACCTCCGGCCCGACGAGGCCCACCCCCGGCTCATCCGCTGGTCGGCGGGCTCACCGTGGCCGACAACGAAACTCCGGCCGGCGATGACGGCGGCCGCGAAGGGAGCTTTGCGTGGCAGGGAACCTCACAAGGGACGAGGCCCGGGAGCGGGCGCGCATCCTCAGCGTCGACTCCTACGACGTGGAGCTGGACCTGACCACCGGGGGCGAGACCTTCCGGTCCACCACCACGGTGCGTTTCTCCTCCTCCGAACCGGGTGCCCGGACCTTCATCGACCTCGTCGCCCCCACGACGCGGGAGGCCACCCTCAACGGTGTGAAGCTCGACGTGGCCGCGCTGTTCGACGGTGAACGGCTGACCCTGCCCGAGCTCGCGGCCGACAACGAGCTGACCGTGGTCGCCGACGCCGCCTACATGCGCACCGGCGAGGGCCTGCACCGATTCGTCGACCCGGTCGACGAGGCGGTGTACCTGTACTCCCAGTTCGAGACCGCCGACGCGCACCGCATGTTCACGTGCTTCGACCAGCCCGACTTGAAGGCCGCGTTCGAGCTGACCGTGTACGCGCCGCCGTCCTGGGAGGTCATCTCCAACAGCGCCCCCGACACCGAGCGCGAGGCGGCCGGGGACGAGCGCGTGCGCTGGCACTTCCCCGCCACCCCGGTGATGTCCACCTACATCACCGCGCTCATCGCCGGCCCCTACCACGTGGTCCGCGACGAGCACGACGGCATCCCGCTGGGCCTGTACTGCCGCGCGTCCCTGGCGGAGCACCTGGACTCCGACGCCCTGTTCGAGGTCACCAAGCAGGGCTTCGACTTCTTCCACGACCTGTTCGACGTGCGCTACGCCTTCGGCAAGTACGACCAGCTGTTCGTCCCGGAGTTCAACGCCGGGGCCATGGAGAACGCCGGCGCCGTCACCTTCCTGGAGGACTACGTCTTCCGGTCCCGGGTCACCGACGCCCGCTACGAGCGTCGCGCCGAGACGATCCTGCACGAGATGGCGCACATGTGGTTCGGTGACCTGGTCACCATGCGCTGGTGGGACGACCTGTGGCTGAACGAGTCCTTCGCGACCTACGCCAGCGTCTACTGCCAGTCCAACGCCACCAAGTGGACCGACGCCTGGACCACCTTCGCCAACATCGAGAAGGCGTGGGCGCTGCGCCAGGACCAGCTGCCCTCCACCCACCCGATCGCCGCCGACATGGTCGACATCCAGGCGGTCGAGGTGAACTTCGACGGCATCACCTACGCCAAGGGCGCTTCGGTTCTCAAGCAGCTCGCGGCGTACGTGGGCGTGGACGCGTTCTTCACGGGCGTGCGCGCCTACTTCAAGGAGAACGCGTTCGGCAACACCGAGCTGAAGGACCTCCTCAAGCACCTGGAGGCCGCCTCCGGCCGTGACCTGGCCGGCTGGTCGCGCGAGTGGCTGGAGACCACCGGCGTCAACACCATGCGCCCGGAATACGAGGTGGACGCCAACGGCGACTTCACCTCCTTCGCGGTCCTGCAGGAGGCCCCCGCCGAGCACCCGACCCTGCGCTCGCACCGTCTGGCCGTAGGCCTGTACGACCGCACCGAGAACGGCATCGTGCGCCGTGAGCGGGTGGAGCTGGACGTGAGCGGCGAGCGCACCGAGGTGACCGAGCTGATCGGCAAGGCCCGACCCGACCTGGTGCTGATCAACGACGACGACCTCACCTTCACCAAGATCCGTCTGGACGAGCGTTCGCTGCGCACCGTGGTGGAGGGTGTCGGCGAGATCCGTGAGTCCCTGCCGCGGGCCCTGGCCTTCGGTGCCGCCTGGGACATGACCCGCGACGGCGAGATGGCCGCCCGCGACTACGTCGAACTGGTCATCTCCGGGATCAGCGGCGTGAGCGACGTCATGGTCGCCCAGACCCTGCTGCGGCAGGCCGCCGGCGCCATCGTCAACTACGCCGACCCGGCCTGGCGTCCCGTCGGCTTCGAGAAGCTGGGGACCCGCCTGCGCGAACTGCTGTCCTCCGCCGAGTCCGGCAGCGACCTGCAGCTGGCCTACGTCAACGCGCTCGCGTCGGTGGCGGTCACCGAGGCCGACCTGTCGCTGCTGCGCGGGCTGCTGGACGGCGCGCTCACCGTGGACGGATTGACCGTCGACACCGACCTGCGCTGGACCCTGCTGCACCGACTGGTCGCCGCCGGTGAGGCGGGCGAGACCGAGATCGCCGCCGAGCTGGAGGCCGACCCCACCGCGGCCGGTCAGCGCAACGCCGCCGGCGCCCGGGCCTCCGTGCCCACGTCGGAGGCCAAGGAGGCCGCCTGGGAGCGGATCGTCGGCGGTGACCTGGCCAACGCCGAGTTCCGCTCGGTGCTGCTGGGCTTCACCGACCCGCTGCAGTCCGACCTGTACCGGGCCTTCCTCGACCGGTACTTCGCTCAGCTGGCCCCCGCTTGGGACAAGTGGACCGGTGAGTTCGCGCAGACCTTCGCCGAGGTCGCCTACCCGAGCCACGTGGTGGAGGAGGGGACGCTGGAGCGCACGGACGCCTACGTCGCCGAACACTCCCCCGCCCCGGCGCTGCGCCGGCTGCTGATCGAGGGCAAGGCCGGGGTGGAGCGCGCGCTGCGCGCCCGCGCCACGGACATCGCCGCCGGTCAGGCCTGACCCCGGTTCGAACACCCACGGCCCCGGAAGGGATCTTCCCCTTCCGGGGCCGAGACCGGGACTACTAGAGGACGTGCCCGGGGCCGCCCAGCGGTCCCAGGGTGCGCCGGATCCGGCCCACCGTGCGCGGATCGGCGAGCAGCTCGTCCACCAGCACCGGTTCGCCCTCGCCACTGGTCAGCGGAATCCGCCAGTTGGGGTATTCGGTGCTGGTGCCCGGCTGATTCTGCATGCGCCGCTCCCCGACCACGTCGGTGAGCGCCACCCCGATCATGCGGGCCGGGGTGGCCTCCAGATAGGTGTGCATGGCCGCGACCACCGCCGACGGGTCGGCCAACGGGTCGACGTCGACATCCAGGAACCCCAGTTCCACGAGCAGGTCACGCCACCGGCCCACGCGTTCCTCGGAATCCGCCCGTTCCTCGGTCACGGGGCGGTCGAGCAACCCCAGGCGGTCGCGCAGTTCGACGTGTTCGGCGGACAGGAACGACGCCACCGGTGGCAGGTCGTGAGTGGCGACGGTGGCCAGGCAGTCGGAGCGCCAACGGTCGGGGGTGCGCGGCCGCCCTTCCTCGTCGTTCTCGAACCACAGCACGGAGGTTCCGAGGATGCCTCGATCGGACAGGTGTTCGCGCACCCACGGCTCCACCGTGCCCAGGTCCTCACCGATGATGACGGCGTCCGCCATGTGCGCGGCCAGGGTCAGGACGCCCACCATGCCCTCGTGGTCGTACTTGAGGTAGGTGCCCTGGTCCGCGGATGCGCCCTCCGGTACACACCACAGCCGGAAGAGTCCCATGACGTGGTCCATCCGCAGGCCACCCGCGTGTCGCAGGTTGTGCGAGAGGATCTCGTGCAGTGGACCGTACCCCTGCCGGGCCAGGGCGGTGGGGTGCCAGGGCGGCTGTCCCCAGTCCTGTCCGCGTCGGTTGAACTCGTCCGGGGGCGCACCCACGTGCAGCCCCCGCACCAGCGCGTCCCGGTACATCCACGCGTCGGCGCCGCCCGCCTGCACCCCGATGGCCAGGTCGTGCACGATGCCCAGGCTCATCCCGGCGTTGAGGGCACCGTCCTGGGTAAGGGCGAGTTGTTCGTCGAGGATCCACTGCAACCACCGGTGGAACTCCACTCGCGGCCAGCGTCGGAGCGCTTCCTTGCCGACGGCGAGCGCGTTGACGTCGCGCAGGTGCGCGGGCCAGAGGCGATGGTCGGAACCGTGCTCCTCGGCCAGGGTGGACCAAGTGGCGAACTCGACCAGTGAGGGGCCCTCGCTCTCCAGGTACCGGCGCAGCGCCTCCTCCCGCCCGGGTGCGCGCGGCACCTGGAAGAGCACCTCCAGGGCGGACTTCTTGGCCTCCCAGACGGCGTCCCGGTCGAGGAGGTCGGCGGTACGTCCGCGTTCGCGCAACGGTCGGGCCAGGCGTTGGACACCCTCGCGTTGGGCCGGGTCGAGCCGCGCGTACTCGGGCACGTCCTCGATCCTGATGTACAGCGGACTCGCGTAGCGACGGCTCACCGGCAGGTACGGCGAGGGTTCGACGGGGGTCACGGGTTCGGTGGCGTGCAGGGGGTTGATCAGGGTGAAGTCGGCGCCGAGATCGCGGGCGCTCCAGTCGGTGAGTTCGGTGAGGTCGCGCAGGTCGCCGATGCCCCAGGAGGCGCGCGAGCGCACGCTGTAGACCTGTGCCATCAGCCCCCACAGGCGCGGGTGGTCGCGCAGCGCACCGGGTTCGATCCGATCGGGGACCACCAGCAGTGGCGCGGCGTGGTCGACACCGTTGTCGGTGACCCTCAGGGTGTGCACGCCCAGTGGCAGGCCGGGGTCGAAGGGCAGCAACGCCCCGTCGGCGGTCTCCACGACGCCGCGCGCCCCGGCGGGCAGCACCAGGTCGGGCGCCTTCCCCTCCCGGACCACCACGGCCGGCGGCAGCGGCCCTCTTTCCGTACCGGGGCCGGGATCGGACGGATCCACCCCCATCGTCGTCAGGACATGACGGATCGTGTCGAGACCGACGGGCACCCGTCGTCCCCGCCAGTCCTCGTAGGTGGTCGCGATCCCGTGCTGCTCGGCGACTCGGGCCAGCTGAACATCCCTCACAGACACCGATCATGCCCCACCAGGGCGTGTGTACACCGGAGGTCGCCCCGGCGTGGGAGCGAAAGGTCGTCGGTGGACCCCTATCCGGTCGGCACGTGACCCCGGCTTTTCGGCGACTTTCCGGTACGAACGGTGGCCGGGACCGTACATTCCGTTCACTCCGTCGCCGTACTCCCCGGTGGACTGCATAATCGAGAGCGTGCTCGCCAACTACCGACGGCTCTTCGCCGTGCCCCACGTCAAGTCCCTGCTCGTGTGGTCGCTGATCGCGCGGTTCTACACCCCGGGGCTGATGATCGCGGTCACCTTCCTGGTGCAGGGGTGGACCGGTTCCTACACCCTGGCGGGGCTGGTCGCGGGCGCCTTCACCCTGGGAATGGCACTGGTGGGGCCACTGCGCGGGCGCATGGCGGACCGTGGCGGCGGTGATCGGCTGGTGCTGGTGTGCGGTGTGGTGTTCACCGTGGGGCTGACGGCCCTGGCGCTGCTACCGGCGTCGCTGTGGTGGCTGTCGATGCCGTTGGCGTTGGGGACCGGGTTGTTCGGCACCCCGGCCAACCAGATCGTGCGAGCGTTGTGGCCGCGGTTGACCCGCGGCCCCGAGCGTCAGGCCATCTACGCGGCCGAGGCCACCACCCAGGAGCTGCTGTTCGTCTTCTCCCCGATCCTCACCGCCGCCGTGGTCGCGTTGGCCGGTCCGCGGTACGCCCTGTTGATGTTGGGTCTCCTGGGGTTGGCGGGCGCGTTGGGGTTCGCGTGGGCGCTGCGGCGGGCCGGTGTCACCGGCCCGGCGTCGGTCGAGCACGAGTCACCCGACACGACCGGAACGGACGCGTCCATCACCCGCCCGACGGCGCGGCGACGGAGCCTGCTGACGTCCCCCGCGATGGGCCTGTTGTTCGTGATGTGCCTGCTCATCGTCTCCGGTGTGGTGGGCATGGACCTGGTGATCGTGGCGTGGGCCAACGAGCTGAACGCGCCCCAGTACGTGATGGTGCTGGCTTCGGTGTGGGCCCTGGGTTCGTTGGTGGGCGGAGCGGTCGCCGGCGGTCTGAAGGGCGCACCGCGCCTGCCGCTGCGGGCGTTCGGCGCCGCGGCCGGCCTCGCGCTCCTGGTTCCGTTCGTGCCGCCCATCACGCACCTGCCCACACCCCTGCTCATCACCCCGCTGCTGTTCGTGTCCGGACTGGCGCTGGCGCCGACCCTGGCCGCGGTGATGGGACGGCTCGGCGACACCGCGCCCTCGCACCGGCGGGCGGAGGCGTTCGGGTGGATGGCCACGGCCATGAGCACGGGTGGCGCCCTGGCCGGACCGCTCACCGGCGCGCTGGTGGACTCCAACGGGATCGCCGGCGGGGTGCTGGGCGCGGTCGGTCTGGTGACCCTGGCCGCGGTGCTCACCCTGTTCCTGCGGCGCCCGCCCACCGATGAGGGGACCTCCCCGGTCGAGGGGGCCCCGGCCGGCACGGCTCCCACCGAGGAGGCTCCGATCGACGGTTCCGTGGTCAGTCCCGCCAACCCGGCGGGAACCGGTGCGCCCATGGACGTGCCTTCTCCAACTGGGCCGACAGGGACAACAGAGTCCCCTCCCCGCCCATGCGGCCCGTGAGCATCACACCGATCGGCAGCCCCTGCTCGGACCAGTGCAGTGGCACGTTCACGGATGGCTGTCCGGTCACGTTGTAGACCGAGGCGAACGGTGTGAACTCCATCATTCGCCGGAACTCGACCTCGGGGCCGTCACCGGTGAAGTGGCCGACGGGGACCGGGGGCGAGGCCAGGGTGGGGCTCAGGATCGCGTCGTAGGGCCGGGTGGCGGCCAGCAGGGAACGCACGCCGCGTTGGAGTCGGGCCCAGGCCGCGACGAGGTCGGGACCGGAGGTGGCCCTGGCTCGTTCGCGCAGCCAACGGTTGATGGGGGTCAGTTCGCCCTCGCGGGCGGGGTCCACCGGGGTCGCCGCGCTCATCGCCTCCCACAGGTATTGGAAGTCGTCGCCGTAGGCGCCGGCGAAGTGGGCGTCGACGGGGGCGTCGACCTCCACCACCTCGTGTCCCAGGTCCACGAGCAGCCTGGTCGTCTCCTCGTAGGCGGTCAGTACGTCGGGGTGGACGGGGATCCCGGTGGAACCGGTGTCGGCGTAACGGCCGATCCGCAGCCGTCCCGGTTCGCGTCGGGCGTGGTCGGCGAAGGTCGCACCGGGTGCCAAGGGTGGGGCCGTGTAGACGTCGCCGGGGTGATCTGCCGTGATGACGTCCAGGAGCAGGGCCGCGTCCAGGACGGTGCGGGTGATCGGCCCGGAGGTGGACAGACCGAACAAATCCACCCGGTCGGGGCCGACGGAGATCCGCCCCCGTGTGGGCTTGAGTCCGAACAGGCCGCAGACCGAGGCGGGGATGCGGATCGAGCCGCCGCCGTCACTGCCCTGCGCCGCCGGGGCGAGTCCGGCGGCCACCGCGGCCGCGGCGCCTCCGCTGGAGCCACCGGCCGACAGCCGGGTGTCCCAGGGGTTGCGGGTGGGCGGGGCGATGTCGTTCTCGGTGTAACAGGTCGACCCGAACTCGGGGGTGTTGGTCTTGCCGAGGAAGACAGCGCCGGCCTCGCGGAGCCGGGCGACCACAGCGGAGTCGGTCGAGGCGGTGAGACCCGGGTACAGGCGTGAGCCGAAGGTGACGGGCGCCCCGGCCAGGGTGTCCAGGTCCTTGACGGGCAGGGGGATCCCCAACAGGGGTGGGAGTGCGGCCGGCGTGTCGGAAACGACCCGTTTCTCCGCTTTTCGGGCCTGACCGAGCGCGCTTTCTTCCAAGACCGAAATATAGGCGCCGGAACGTTCGTCGAACCTGCGAATCCGTGCCAGATAGTGCTCAGTGATCTCAACAGGCGACAGTTCACGACTGCGGATCGACGCTATGAGCCGATGAAGGGGAAGTTCGTACATTCGGGTCATACGGCCCGAGGTTAACGGGGTAGGGCAACGGGCACCACGCGAATGAGGTGAGTTTCTCTAGAGAGACGACGAAAAGTCAATCCTTCCCCGGCTTCAACATCCGAAAACGCGCGGGTGCAAGGGCGCAAGGTAAGAAAATTGTGAGAAGTAATGCACTAGGACTCGGATATGGATGGAACTAACCTGTCCGACGTGGAATCGGCAACCAGAGTGAACAGTCGCAACCCATCGTCCGGAAGGTCCGAACCCGAAGGACACCAAGCCCTCTTCTTCCCCAACCAACGCAAGACCGACGGGATCGGCGGCAAGGCCCTGTACGGGGCCCTCAAGTCCAACGACGCCCTCCGCAGGTGGATCATCCGGAGTTCGATCGCCGCGCTCGTCGCCGGCGGCATCGGCATGCTCACCGGAGAATGGCGGGTCGGCGTCACCTTCGGACTGGTCGCCCTGGTCTCCGTCATGGTGTGGAGCTCGCGACGGGAGTCCGAGATCCCGCGCTGGCGCAAACCCTCGGCGGCACAGCGTCGCACCGAGGTCCAGCTCAAGGTCATGAAGCAGCTCGGCTACCGCGTCCTGCACGCGCGCGCCGTGCCCGGCGGCAACGGACAGATCGACCACTTCATCGTCGGTCGCCGCGGCGCCTTCGCCATCGACTCGGAGTCCTGGGACAAGCGTCTCCCACTGCGCAACAAGCTGGAGAAGCTGTACCACGGTCGGTTCAGCAAGAACGAACGGATCGACGAGGCCCTGGAAGAGGCCGAGCGCGCGGCGGAGCTCGTGAGCAAGGAGCTCGGCCGCGACATCAAGGTCCGCGCCTCACTGGCCATCTACGGGCCCGGTATGCCCTGGGACAGCCACCGACTGCGCGGAGTGGACATCATCACCGGCACCAAGGTCCGCAAGTGGCTGCGCACCGGCCGCGACCGGCTCAGCGAATCCGAGATCGAGGAGATCCACCAAGCCGCGAAGAAGGCACTGCCGCCCCGCTACTGAAAACCCCGCCCCCGCCGCCGATCGGCCCGGAAAAGCGCCACAGCGTCGTGGTTCCGGGCCTTCCGTATGCCCGAGGCCCAGGGCCCCGGGATCGCCGAGGAAGAGCCGTCCGGCGCACGAACAGGAGCGTGCCCGGACGGAACACCAGGGCCCTGACCGGGGCGAATCCATCTCGATGTCTCACTATCCGGAACACCCGTCTTTCGGGGCGAGACCAAAGCGGCCTCCGATGGGGACTACCATCGCAGGGAAACACCCGTAACGATGGGAGTCCACCCATGCCGCCCCTACGCTCACGTACGGTCACCCACGGCAGGAACATGGCCGGTGCGCGCGCTCTCATGCGCGCGACCGGCGTGGAGCGCGAGGACTTCGGTAAGCCCATCGTGGCCGTTGCCAACAGCTTCACCGAGTTCGTTCCCGGCCACATTCACCTGCGTGAGGTCGCCGAGGTCGTCGCCGACGCCATCCGCGAGGCCGGTGGCGTGCCGCGCGAGTTCAACTCCATCGCCGTCGACGACGGCATCGCCATGGGTCACGGCGGGATGCTGTACTCACTGCCCAGCCGCGAACTCATCGCGGACTCGCTGGAGTACATGGTCAACGCGCACTGCGCCGACGCCCTCGTCTGTATCTCCAACTGCGACAAGATCACCCCGGGCATGCTGCTCGCGGCGATGCGCCTGAACGTTCCCACCGTGTTCGTCTCCGGTGGTCCCATGGAGGCCGGCAAGGTCACGGTGGTCGACGGCACCGCCGTCACCGTCAAGAAGCTCGACCTGATCAACCCGATGATCGCCGCGGCGGACGAGAGCGTCTCCCAGGAAGAACTGGACGAGATGGAGGAGAACGCCTGCCCGACCTGCGGCTCCTGCTCGGGCATGTTCACCGCCAACTCCATGAACTGCCTCACCGAGGTGATGGGCCTGGCCCTGCCCGGCAACGGCACCGTCCTGGCCACGCACACCGCCCGCCGCGCCCTGTACGAGGACGCCGGACGCCTGGTCGTCGAGGCCGCGAAGCGTTACTACGAGGACGACGACGACTCGGTGCTGCCGCTGTCCATCGCCACCCCGGCCGCCTTCGGTAACGCCATGGCCCTGGACGTGGCCATGGGCGGCTCCACCAACACGATCCTGCACCTGCTGGCCACCGCCACCGAAGCGGGCGTGGACTTCGGGCTCCCCGAGATCGACGAGGTGTCCCGACGCGTCCCCTGTCTGTGCAAGGTCGCGCCGAACACCGAGAAGTACCACATCGAGGACGTGCACCGGGCGGGAGGCATCCCCGCCATCATGGGCTCGCTGGCCCGCGGCGGACTGCTGGACACCTCGCTGCCGACCGTGCACGGCAAGACCATCGGTGAGTTCATCTCCGAGTGGGACATCACCACCGACACCGCGAGCGACGTGGCCGTGGAGCTCTTCCACGCCGCCCCCGGTGGCCGCCGCACCACCAAGGCCTACTCGCAGAGCACCCGCTGGGAGACCCTGGACACCGACCGGGAGAAGGGCTGCATCCGCTCGGTGGAGCACGCCTACACCAAGGACGGTGGCCTGGCCGTGCTGTTCGGCAACCTCTCCCCCGACGGCGCGATCGTCAAGACCGCCGGCGTGGAGGAGGAACTGTGGACCTTCTCCGGACCCGCCAAGGTGTTCGAGTCCCAAGAGGACGCCGTCGACGGCATCCTCAATAAGCAGATCGAGCCCGGCGACGTGGTCGTCATCCGCTACGAGGGGCCTCGGGGCGGTCCGGGCATGCAGGAGATGCTGTACCCGACGAGCTTCCTCAAGGGGCGTGGCCTGGGCAAGGCGTGCGCCCTCATCACCGACGGGCGGTTCTCCGGCGGTACCTCGGGCCTGTCCATCGGCCACGCCTCACCCGAGGCCGCGGCCGGCGGCGACATCGCCCTGGTGGAGGACGGCGACACCATCAGCATCGACATCCCTGGCCGGGGTCTGGTGCTGGAGGTCCCCCAGGACGAACTGGACACCCGACGCGAGCGGCTGCTCAAGGAGCTGGGCCGGTTCAAGCCGCGCGACCGGCAGCGTCCGGTGACGGCGGCGCTGCGCGCCTACGCCGCGATGGCCACGTCGGCGTCCACCGGGGCGGCGCGCGACGTCAGCCAGATCGAGAAGTAGAGATCGACCTTTCGGGACTTCCGGGCATTTCGCCACTTTCAGGACAGCACTGAGCCGGGCGAACGCGAAGCTCCCCCGAGAACGAGTCGATCATGGAAAGGGGCGGTCCCACCAGGGCCGCCCCTTTCGGCTGTGGACAACCCGGGCGCGGGTGAGGCGAACGGACGTGTGCCGCGGGCGGGTGAACGGTCCGGACGGATGGAGGGCCGGAGGTCAGCCGCAGCAGCCGCCTCCGCAGCAACCGCCCCCTCCGGACGGGGCCGGGGCGGCGGCGCGTCCTCCCACGGCGACGGTGGACAGAAGACGCACGGTGTCGTCGTGCCCTTCCGGGCACGCGGCGGGGGTGTCGGACTCGGCCATGGGCCGGGACAGTTCGAAGGTGTCGCCGCACTCGCGGCAGCGGAAGTCGTATCTGGGCATGCCCCCAGAATAGGACTCCGCGCACCGTCCGTGGGGGTTCCGGTGCTCCGCTTCTCCGGGAAAGCGGGTGCCCCCGGGTTCGAAGGGGGATTCGATTCCCGGGGGCACCTGAGGGGCCGGGTGTTGGGACGCCCGGTACTCCGACCCTCACGAACCCTTTCAGGCGGCCAGGTGCGCCATGTACGGCTCCCACTGTGGATCACCGTGCAGGTCACCGTTGATCAATCGCCAGTGGGGGCCCTTGGGCACCTTGGGGGTGATGTGCAGTTCCCAGCTGATCTCGTCCAGGAACTTGTCCGCCTTGCGGTGGTTGCACGGCTTGCAGGCCGCCACGACGTTCTCCCACACGTGTGGACCGCCGCGGCTGCGCGGGATGACGTGGTCGATCGTCTCAGCCTTCTTCCCGCAGTAACCGCAGGTGTGCCGGTCTCGCCGCATCAGGGCGACACGGGTGAGCGGCACCCTGCGGCTGTACGGAACCCTGATGTAACGCCGCAGCCTGATCACGGACGGCACCTCGTAAGCGCGTGTCGCCGAGTGCAGCAGCGCTCCGGCTCCGTCCCCGTGCACGACATCCGCCTTCTCTCGGAGCACGAGCAGAATCGCCCTGCGCAGTGGAAGTGTCGTCAGTGGTTCAAAACTGGCGTTGAGCAGCAGCACATGACGTCGGGCGGCGCCTGTACCGCCCTCCTTGCCGTGCCGGCCGCTCATCGCGTCACCTCGGCCGTCGCGAGCGACGACCGTGTCTCTTCCCCGGCCAGCCGTTCGGCCAGCCAGGAGACCTCCCTGTGCACCGATCCCAGGATCGGTGTCTTCTTACGCCTTGCCACACGGACCTCCCGGTGGTTCCCGCCGAGTTGCGTCCCGCATTCAGTTTGCTTGGTGGGAGTACTCCGGCGCCACCCCAATTTACGTTGGGCTGCCCAGAAAACGCCCGTTGTCGCTTTCTCGAACCCATTGTGCGGCCGACACGGCGAGTTCCATGGTGACGCCGCGCCGAACACGCAGAGTGAGATATGGGTGGATAGGGTGCAAAGCATGCGCGAACTCCGCTATCCCCCGGCCAAACGGCTGGACATCGAAGAGAACCTGCACGGCCACACGGTCCACGACCCCTACCGGTGGTTGGAGGACGCCGATTCCACTCCGACCAAGGAGTGGGCCTCGGCGCAGGACGCCCTGTACCAACGGATCGGCGTCGAACAAGACACTCGTGAGGTGTTCGCGGAACGGCTGCGTTCCCTCATGGGCGCGGGCGGCGTCGGTGTACCACTGTGGCGGGGCGAACGCCGCTTCGGCGCACGACGCGGCCCCGACCAGGAGCACGCGGTGTTGTACGTGCGCGACGGCGACGGCCCCGAACGTACGCTCATCGACCCCGGGGCCATGGACCCCTCCGGTTTGACCACCCTGGACTCCTGGCGGCCCTCCCCGGACGGTCGGCTGCTCTCCTACCAGCTCTCCGAGGGCGGTGACGAGGAGTCGCTGCTGCGGATCATCAAGGTGGACACCGGCGAACTCGTCGACGTCCCCATCCCCCGCACCCGGTACAGCCCGGTGGCATGGTTGCCCGACGGATCGGCGTTCTACTACGTGCGCCGGCTGCCCGAGAGGGAGGTCCCCGAAGGCGAGGAGGCCTACCACCGCCGCGTCTACCTGCACCGTCTGGGCACCCCGGCGGAGGACGACCCCATCATCTTCGGCGAGGGCCGGGACAAGACCGACTACTACGGTGTCTCCCTCAGCCGGGACGGGCGTTGGCTGACCCTGACCTCGGTACGGGGCACCTCGTCCGCCACCGACGCCTGGGTCGCCGACCTGAACGCGAGCCCGCTGGAGAATCCGCGCCTGGTCGCCGTCCAAGAGGGCGTGGACGCCGACCTCAGCCCCCACGTGGGCCGGGACGGCCGTCTGTACCTGCTCACCGACCGCGAAGCCCCGCGCGGACGTCTGTGCGTCGTCGACCCCACCGCTCCGGCCTACGAGAACTGGACCACGCTGGTCGCCGAGGACCCCGAGGCGGTCCTGGACGGTTACGCCCTCCTGGACGGGGCCGGGCTCGACTCCCCCGAGCTCCTCGCCACCTGGGGACGGCACGCGATCAGCGAGATCACCCGGCACGACCCGGGCGACGGCACCCTGCGGGGCTCCGTCTCCATGCCGGGGCTGGGCAGCCTCGCCGGTCTCACCTCCCGTCCCGAGGGCGGCCACGAGGTGTGGTTCGGCTACACCGACAACACCCACCCCTCGTCGGTGTACCACTACGACGCCCGCACCGGCACGGTGGAACTGTGGGAACGCGCCCCCGGTGACATCGACGTGCCGGAGGTGCGCACCGAACAGGTCGCGTTCACCTCCAAGGACGGCACCACGGTGCGGATGCTGGTGGTGTCCCCGCCCGAGGCGGCGGACGGGCCGCGACCGACCATCCTGTACGGCTACGGCGGTTTCCAGATCTCGCTGACCCCCGCCTACTCCGCGACGATCCTGTCGTGGGTGCGCGCGGGCGGCGTGTACGCGATCGCCAACCTGCGCGGTGGTCTGGAGGAGGGCGAGGCCTGGCACCGCGACGGCATGCTCGCCAACAAGCAGAACGTGTTCGACGACTGCGCCTCGGCCGCCGAGCACCTCATCGACACCGGGGTCACCGACCGCGACCGGCTGGCCGTCATGGGCGGCAGCAACGGCGGGCTGCTCGTGGGCTCGATGGTGACCCAGCGACCGGAGCTGTTCCGCGCGGCCGTGTGCTCGGCGCCCCTGCTGGACATGGTGCGCTACGAACGGTTCGGCCTGGGACAGCTGTGGAACGTCGAGTACGGCACCGCCGACGACGCCGAACAGTTGGGCTGGCTGCTGGGCTACTCGCCGTACCACAACGTGCGCGAGGGCACCCCGTACCCGGCGATCCTGTTCACCGTGTTCGACAACGACACCCGGGTGGACCCGTTGCACGCGCGCAAGCTGTGCGCGGCCCTGCAACACGCCACCTCGGCTCCGATCGCGGAACGCCCGGTGCTGCTGCGCGCGGAGGCCGAGGTCGGGCACAGCTCCCGTTCGGTGAGCCGGAGCGTGGCGCTCAGCGCCGACCAGCTGGCCTTCCTCGCCCACCACCTGGGGCTGAACGTGAGCTGATCGACCTGGTCATCGCACCGCTCGGGGCCTGGGGAGAGCAAGGACACAAGCTCACCCGGGCCCCCGCCACTCCCCCTTTGGGAGAATGGGCGGATGGCTGTCCCCGTGCGCGCCGCGCCGGGCAGGCCCGCGCACGACCCCCGTCTTCGGGGGCGACACCCCAGGGAGAGGACCCCAGACGTGACCCAGACCCAGGACGAGGCCTCCGCCGTGTCCAAACGGCACGTGCACCACCAGCAGGTGCGCTACGCCGACCTGGACCCGCAGCAACACGTCAACAACGTGCGGATGCTGACCTACCTGGAGGACGCCCGCGTCTCGTTCCTCGATTACGGCGGGAGGGACGGTGGCCACGGGTTCGGCGCCATGGTCGTGGCCCGGCAGGAGGCCGACTACGTCGCCCCACTGCTGCCCCGCAACGAACCGGTGCGCGTCGAGCTGTGGGTCACCGAGGTGCGCCACTCCAGCTGCACCCTGGCCTACGAGATCCTCGATGAGGAGAGGGTCTACCTGCGCGCGAAGACCGTTCTGGTCGGTTTCGACGTGCCGACGCAGAGCGCTCGGCGTCTGAACGACACCGAGCGCGCCCTGCTCGCCGAATACTCCTGAACCGACGTCACCGCTTCAGGGAGATGGTGATGGCCTCGCCATCGTCGCCACCGTCGTCTCGACGGGTCTCCCTACTGGCCTGACCGTCACTGCCGATGGTCGTCGAGGTGGGGCGAGCCACCGGCGGTGGCGTGGCCTCCTCCGCGACGTTGACCATGCTGTGCGCGGCCATGACCATGTACTCCCACATCTGGCGGTCCAGCACCTCGTGCAGTTCGAGGGAGTCCATGGCCACACGCATGTGCTTGAGCCACAGGTCACGCTCGGCCGCGCCGATGTGGAACGGCACGTGGCGCATGCGCAGGCGGGGGTGACCACGCCTCTCGTTGTAGGTACGGGGCCCACCCCAGTACTGGATGAGGAACAGCCGCAGGCGTTCCTCGGCGGGACCCAGGTCCTCCTCCGGATACATGGGCCGAAGCTCGGGGTCCTCGGCCACCTCCTCATAGAAACGACGAACCAGGCGGACGAAGGTGTCCTCGCCGCCCACGGCCTCGTAGAACGTCATCTGCACGGGCTCTTCGCCCGCGCCCTGGTGGTCATCACGCGCGGAAGTCATCAGCACCAGGGTATGCGACGTTCGCCGGCCCTCTCCGGGACCGAGGGCCCGAGGAGCATCCGCACAGGTCACCGGTGTACCGGGGTCGAAATTCCCCGTGGTGAGGCCGTGAGACCCACCGGGTCGCGGCGGTGCCCCGGAACGGCGAAGGCCCCGCCTTCCGGACGAATCCGGGTGGCGGGGCCTTTCGGCGTCGACTACCGCGATCAGTCGCGGGTCAGCTTGCGGTGGGTGACCGCGTGCGGACGCGCGGCGTCCGGGCCCAGACGCTCGATCTTGTTCTTCTCGTAGGACTCGAAGTTTCCCTCGAACCAGTACCAGTTGGCGCCACCCTCCCAAGCGAGGATGTGGGTGGCGACGCGGTCCAGGAACCAGCGGTCGTGGGAGGTGATCACGGCGCAACCCGGGAAGTCCAGGATGGCGTTCTCCAGCGACCCGAGGGTCTCCACGTCCAGGTCGTTGGTGGGCTCGTCCAGGAGCAGCAGGTTGCCGCCCTGCTTCAGGGTGAGCGCCAGGTTGACCCGGTTGCGCTCACCACCGGAGAGCACACCGGAGGGCTTCTGCTGGTCCGAGCCCTTGAAGCCGAAGGCGGCCACGTAGGCGCGGCTGGGGATCTCGACCTTGCCGACCTGGATGAAGGTCTCGCCGTCGGAGATGGTCTCCCAGACGTTCTTGGTGTCCTTGATCCGGCCTCGGTACTGGTCGACGTAGGAGATCTCGACGGTGTCACCGACGGTGATCTTGCCCTCGTCGGGGGTCTCCTCGCCCACGAGCATCTTGAACAGGGTGGTCTTACCGACACCGTTGGGGCCGATGATGCCGACGATGCCGTTGGGCGGCAGCGAGAAGCTGAGGTCCTCGATGAGGACACGGTCGTCGAAGCCCTTGGTGAGGTTCTTGACCTCCACCACGGTGTTGCCCAGACGCGGACCCGGCGGGATCTGGATCTCCTCGAAGTCCAGCTTGCGGGTCTTGTCGGCCTCGGCGGCCATCTCCTCGTAGCGGGCCAGACGGGACTTGCTCTTGGTCTGGCGGGCCTTGGCGTTGGAGCGGACCCACTCCAGCTCCTCCTTCAGGCGCCGGGACTTCTTGGCGTCCTTTTGCCCCTCGACCTTCAGGCGGGCCTGCTTGGTCTCCAGGTAGGTGCTGTAGTTGCCCTCGTAGGGGTAGAACTGGCCGCGGTCCAGCTCCAGGATCCAGGTGGCCACGTGGTCCAGGAAGTACCTGTCGTGAGTGATCGCGATGACGGTACCGGCGTACTTGGCCAGGTGCTGCTCCAGCCAGTTCACGCTCTCGGCGTCCAGGTGGTTGGTGGGCTCATCGAGAAGCAGCAGGTCGGGTGCTTCCAGCAGGAGCTTGCACAGCGCGACCCGGCGCTTCTCACCACCGGAGAGCTGGGTGACGTCGGCGTCCCCGGGCGGGCAGCGCAGCGCGTCCATCGCCTGTTCGAGCTGGCTGTCCAGGTCCCAGGCGTTGCGGTGGTCGAGCTGCTCCTGGAGCTTGCCCATCTCCTCGAGAAGATCGTCGGAATAGTCCGTCGCCATCTTCTCGGCGATCTCGTTGAAGCGGTTCAGCAGCGCCTTGGTCTCGGCGACGCCGTCCTCGACGTTCTCCAGGACGTTCTTGGACTCGTCCAGGCGCGGCTCTTGGGAGAGCAGGCCCACGGTGAAGCCGGGCATGAGTCGCGCCTCGCCGTTGGACGGCTGCTCGATGCCGGCCATGATCTTCAGCAGCGTCGACTTACCCGCGCCATTGGGGCCTACGACGCCGATCTTGGCTCCGGGCAGGAACGAACCCGAAACGTTGTCCAGGACGACCTTGTCGCCGTGCGCCTTGCGCACGTTTTGCATGGTGTAGATGTACTCCGGCATACCTCCCAGCCTAGGCCGTCGGGGACCGTGCCCCCGCCACTTCCGTCTCGGTGCTCGGAACACGCGCCCACACCCGGTGGGCACCGGATGTGGACACGGTGGTCAACGTGTCGGTGGGACCCGGCCGGGACCGGGTCCCACCTCACCCTCGGGCTCTCCCTCGATCTCGAACGCGTCCGCGTTCTCGGCCATGTGACGGGCCCAGCGTTCGGCCGACAACCCCCAGCCCAGCGCCCGTTCCATCAACACCGCCATCGCGTAGCCGGGCCGCGCCGCCAACGCCGTCTCGACCGCCGCCCGGGCCAGGGCCGTGTCGCCCGCCTGCCAGGCGGCCACGGCCAACAGGGACGCCGGGCCGGCCCGGTGGCGGCGAGGGACGTGCCTGGCCACCCGGGACCACAACCGCCGGTGGAGCGTGGCCTCGTCCGGGGTGATCCGAGCCCAGACCGCGTCGCGCACCCGCAGGTCGAGAACGCCGACGCCGAGCATCGCCAGGGTGGCGGGGTCGCGGACCCGCTCACTCTCCTCCCGGCGCACCACCGACCGCATCTCTCGGATCCGACCTCGGGAGGCGTCCCGGTTCCTCTCCGCACGGAAGCGTTCCTCCAGGAGCACCGCCGCCTCGGCGACGGCCTCGCTCTGGGCGCCGACCGCGGGTTCCAGGAGCGCCCGGACCCGGAGGAGTGCCGCGTCCTCGGTCTCGGGCTCGACGGCCTCGGGAACGGTCGGCCGGGGCGCCCCGGCCCGCTGTTCGGGGACGAGGTCCGGGGGTTTCCACAAGGTGGCGCGGGCGTTCGGGTCGAAGGGCAGCCCTTCGACCGGGCAACAACCCGGTTCCTCGCACAGGTAGGACCAGAACCGGCGCCCCGTCGCACGGTAGGCCGCCAGGACCGGCAGCCCCGCCGCGGCGGCCTCGATCAGGAACGCCCGCGCGTGCGGGTCCACGCGTTCGGGTGGACCGAATCCGGCCAGCAGAGCCGCGCCACCGGACAGTTCCAGGGCCGCTCGGACGGCCACCGCCCCGCTGCGCGCCGGGGTCAGGGCGTGGTCCAGGTGGTCGAGTGCTCCGTGCAGCACCCCGCGTGGGTCGCCCCGGTCGACGACCAGGACCATCACGGAATCCTCCACCGGGCGCCGTGCCATGGCGGGCAGGGCTGCCAGGAAGGCGCGCGGATCGGCCAGGTGGGAGGGCGGGAGCGCCGAGCGGGGTGGGGGGACGGCCCGCCCTGCGGGGCGGGCGTGACTGTGTCGGGAGGATGAGCCGTCGTCGGGTCCATGCTGATCACAGGGCATGTATTCACGTTCGGTCACCGAGGCCCGCACGGCAAGCGGCAACCTCCGAGCCTGTGGAAAACCCACACCGACTCGGAGGTCTCAGCAGGTCAGGGCCTGTTCTCGGCGTCTCCACCATCGTGGATCCCGCCGGCGCGCGGGCCGGGAATCCGACTGCTCACCTCGGGCCGCCCTACCGGCAGGCACACGCGGTCACGGCCGGTCTCCTTGGCCCGGTACAGCGCCAGGTCCGCGGCGGTCAGCAATTCGACGAGGTCGTCACCGTGGTCGCCGACCACCGCCACCCCGATCGAGATGGTGATCGAGACGGGGACCTCGTCCACCGCGATCTCCATCCGGCCGACCTGGGAACGCAACCGTTCCGCCGCCTGCCAGGCCTCGGTGATGTCGGAGCCCGGTAGAAGGACGACGAACTCCTCACCACCGAACCTGCCCAGCAGGTCCGACTCCCGCAACTGCTGGGAGATCGTGGTGGCCACGCCCAGCAGGACCTGATCACCGAAGAGGTGCCCGTAGGTGTCGTTGACCCGTTTGAAGCGGTCGATGTCGACGATCAGCACCGCCGCCGGACCACGGGACTCCCGCGCCCGAGCGATCTGGCTCGCCGCTTCCCGCTCCCAGGTGGGCGCGTTGAGCAACCCGGTCTTGGGGTCGGTCCGCGCCGCGGTCTGCAACTGCTGGTAGACGAGGCTGCGTTGCAGCAACAGGACCGGTGGAACGGCGATGACCAGAAGGAACAGGGAGAGCTGGGCCAGGATGGCGACGGTGACGCCGACACATAATTCGACGCAGTCCACCAGGAACGCCTCGCGGTCCCACATGCTCGGTGTCCCTCCGTCGGGGCTGAGCCGAGCCGCGAGGAACACCAGTCCCGTGTTGAAGAGGGTGAAGACGGCGCAGCACAACAGGGCGAGGAAGACGCCGTTGACGCTGGCGAGGGTGGAGTGCGCGGTGCTGGAGCCCCCGAGTCCCGCGACCGGGCCGGCCTGTGCGCCGTGCCAGAGCAGCGAGGCCACGAACCCGGAGACACCGACCGAGGCCGTGTTGAACACCTGCCGGTGCAGAATCGCGGGCCGTTTGCGGCGTTGGAGCAGGAAGACCGGGATCGGGATGAGCAAGGAGTACAGGGGTGGCAGCAGGAGCATGGCGGGGAGCCACCACGCGCCCAACAGGTCACGGCTCAGCCCCTCGGGTACACCGATACGGCGTATCGCCTCCAAGCACACCAGTGCGCACAGGACGAGGGCGACGAAAAGCACGAGATCGAAAGTCGTGATGGCCGTCTGGGCGACGGTCACGCCGATCAGGAACAGCGCGGCGACCACCAGCAGGACCAGGTAGACGATCAGCCCACGAGGCTGTTGGAAGACCGGCCAGGACCGTCGCTGTCCGGGTGGATTCTCCTCGGGGGCCATTGGCTTCTCCGAGATGCTCACCGCTCCGTCCTCCTTTCCCGCCACGCCCTCTGTCGTCCGTTCACGACTATCGACTCTGATGTGCCCACCGCCTCTCACGGTTCTCACTACGACGAACCGGACTCGCCCCCCGTTCCCCAGCGGTGCCGCTCGGTCACCGGGATCGACGGAGAACCTCCCGGTTCGAAGACCAGCGAGCACACCCCCGCACTTTACATTACTTTGGGTAATAACTTAATCGCCGATTGTATGTGGCTCGCAGGTTGTGCCTACGGTAGCCGTCACCCTGTGTCTCTGGGGCATTTACAAGCGTCACGATTTGTCCTCTACTGGCCGTGAACCTCCCCCCAGGACACACGGACGGGGACGGTGCCATCGGCATCCGTCCCCGTCCTCACAGCGTGTTTCGAGGTTTCCCCGGTCAGTCCCTGGGCCGAGCCACCTCGTAGGCGGCGCGGAAGGCGCGGTAGCGCGCCAGTTCCTCCTCCATCGGAGTCACCACACGCACCCCGGCGATCTCCCGGACCCGTTCCTGAGCGTCACGCTCCACGTCCTCGCGGCGCTGGACCGCGGCGACCTCCACGAGGTTGCCGCACCCCACCCCCGTCAGCCAGCCCACCAACAGGCTGGCCAGGGCCACCGCGCCGGCGTAGGCGATCGCGGCCGGGTCGTCGAACACCGGCAGACCGGTGATGCCACCGCCCGACCAACTGACCACCGACCCCAGGGCCCACAACAGACCGATTCCGGCCAGGGTCAACAGCGCGTACTGCACCATGCGCGCGGTCCGCCACCAGGAAGGGGTACGGTCCGGATCGCCGACCGCGGCGGTCACCGCCTCGCCCAGCTCCGCCGGCAGCTCCGGCACCCCGGTACGCGCGACGCCGCGCATCCGCCGGCGCCACACCGCGGGCATACCCTCCGAAACCTCGTCGGCCGCCTCGCCCAGGACCGTCTCCAGCTCGGCCTCGTGCGCGTCGACCGGCCCGCCCACACCGGGTGTGTCCCGACGCAGGAACTCCAGCTGCACCGCGGCGAGGGGATCCTTGCGCAACTTCAACGCACGACGGGCGACCGGCCAACCGACCCGCCGTCGCCCACGACGCACGTCGTTGGTCTCCACCACGTCCGCCACCGCGGACACACCGGCGGCGTCGGCCAGCCCCTGTTGGATCCGGGACCGCAGCTGAGCGGGCACGGTCCCGGGGGCCTCGTCCTCTCCGTGGAACTCCTCGAACGGTCGGATGACCTGGTCCAGGTCGGCGACCAGGCGGTCCACCAGAGCGTGCTTCTCGGTCACCGACTCGCTGAGGAACTCACGCAGCTCGTCGATTCCCTGGTCGGTGATGGTGGAGGTGGTGATCACCCGCGGGTGCACCCCGGACTCGGTCTCCAACAGGCGACGCAGGTCGGTGAGGAGCTCCTCCAGTTCCTCCGGCTGGACCTTGTCGACCTGGTTGAGCACGGCGACGGTGACGGCCCCGTGTCCGGCCATGTTGGCCAGGTAGCGGTGGTGCACGGCCGCGTCGGCGTATTTCTGCGGGTCCAGTACCCACACCAGCAGGTCCACCGAGCCGATGAGCCGGTCCGCCTCGGCGGTGTGCATGCTGCGCACCGAGTCGTGGTCGGGCAGGTCCAACAGGACCAGACCGGTCAGTCCCGATTCCCCACTGTCCAGGACGCTGGTGCGGGAGTGACGGTAGCGGGTGGGCACGCCCAACCAGCTCAGCAGAGCGTCGGCGCCCTCGTGCCCCCACACGCAGGCGTGCGCGTTGGAGGTGGTGGGACGGGTAACGCCGGTCTGTGACAGTTCCAGCCCGCACAAGGCGTTGAACAGGGAGGACTTGCCACTCCCGGTGCCACCGGCCAGGGCCACGACCGTGTGATCACCGGACAGGCGCAGCCGTGCCCCGGCGTGATCGAGCAACTGCCCGGCCCGGCCCAGCACCTCTTCCGGCAGGTCGTCCTTGCCGACCTCGACGAGGGTGCTCAGCGCGTCCAGGCGTTCGATGAGCTCGGCACGGCTGGTGGTGTTGGTGGACTCCCACCGGTCGTGATTGGTGGGGCGGTACTCCTCGTCGTCGGCCGAAGAGTCCTCTTCGGCCGTAGCGGGGGCGGGGGCGGGAGCCCCGACCGCCCGGAAGGCCCCGGAGACCGCGGAGGGCCCGGGGACCCGGCGGGGCAGTGGCGGGGGCGCGTCGTCGTCGACGGCCTCGCCGGTGTCGTCGTCCCGCTCGGCGGTGTCGACCGGTTCCGGGCGGGGCGGACTCGTGTCCTCGATGGGCGCCAGGACGTCACCACCGTCGGCGTGGGCGCCGGGACCCTCGGGTTCGGCGCGCCAGACCCTCGACCCCTCGGTCCGGCCCTGTTCGGCACGGGGAACGTCCCGCTCGGGGTCGTGGTCCGTGGTCTCCTGCGCCCCGGGGTCACCCGAGAGTTCCTCCTCGTCGGGGCGGATCACCGGGAAGGATCCGGTGTGACGACCGGCGATGCGGGTGTCGTCGGCGGCCTCGCTGAGGCTGCCGACCCATCCCGCGAGGTTGTCGGGATCGTCCTCGCGCTCTTCGGTGCCCGGGACACGGCGTCCGGTGCCGGGCTGTTCCGCCGAGGAACGCGAGTGCCGGCCGTGGCGCCGCTGCGCCGCCCGGTCCTGCTCGTCGGGCTCTTGGGCCTCTGGCCGCTCCGCTTCCGACGGGTTCTGCGGTCCCTCCGGGTTCTGTAGTCCACCGAGGGCGGCGCCGGCCCCGGACGGGTCCGGGTAGCCGGTGATGCCGTCGTAGGCGGCGGGTTCCTCCGCACCGCGTATCCGTTCCCGAGCGTGCTCGGGGTGTTCGGGCACCGGCATGGTGTAACCGCGCCAAGGGTTGCTCTGGTAGGGCTCCGGCGCCGGGTCGTCCGCCCACGGTCGGGGGGTCGACGCGCTCTCGCGCTCGGTGTCCTCATCGGGGGCGTGCGATTCCCCGGGGCCGCTGTCCCCCGCCTGCGCGGGGTTCCACTGAGTCGTCATCTGGCAATCTCGAGGTTGTACGTGGCCTGGTAGAGCTGGACGGCACTGTCGTCGGAGGGGATGGCGGCGGAGGCCAGGACGGTGTCGAAGGGGACCCGTTCCCGGGTGAGCAGTCCCAGCACGCGCCGGCGCAGGTTCTCCCGCGCCGACCGGCCGATGCCGCGCAACGACTGCGCGGTGAACAGCCCCTTCAACAAACGCTGTGGGGACGGGCCCGAGGTGTCAGCGGCATGGGCGCCTCCTCCGGAGTGGGAACGTTCGTATCCCAGCAGGTCGATGATCATGACCAGGGCGACGACGTCGTGGTCGAAGGTGACGAAACGGGCGACCGAACGCTTGGTGGCGCCGTCGACCGCGGTCATCTCCGCGATCTCGACCCGCCACTCGTCGATCTCCTTGCGGAGCTCTTGGGCCAGCATCCCGCTTCCGGGCACTTGGAGCGCCTTGGCGGCCAGGTCACCGCCGCCGGACACCTGGCGCCAACGCTGTTCGACCTGTTCGGAGGCGCGCTCACCGGTGGAGACCACCAGGGCCTCCAGGGCGTCGCGCACCGCGCGTTCCAGGGCTTCGATCCGCTCGCCGCGCTCCACCTGGACCTCGTGGGCCTTACGGGAGCGCTTCTTCTTGCGCGGGCGCATGCTCTTGGCGAGCTCGCCGCCCGCGGCGAGTTCCTGCCAACGGGCCAGCAGCGAGCCGCGCAGCAGCGAACCGTCGCCCAGGGAGGTGTCGATGTGCTTCTCGGCCGCCGCGTAGGCGTCGTCGACGGCGGAGGACAGGGTGCGGCCGGTCTCGATCTGCGCCTCGACCTGGCGGGCCAGTTCCGGCACCCGGGTGCGGAAGCTGTCGATGACACCGATGAAGGTGCGGCGGGAGACCCGGTCGCGCTGTTCGGCCTCACCTGCCACGTCCGCCAAGAAACCGCGGATGTGGTCGGCCACGTTCGAGGTGAAGCGTTCGCCCTCGATCTGATCGGTCTCGGGGATCGCGAACCGGGCGGCGTTGCTCAGACCGTTGGCCTCCAGCATCGCGCCGAAGTGGTCGAGCAGCTGACGGCGGCCCTTGCGCGGCACCCGAGAGAGCACCACGGCCAGGGAGGTGTCCCGGTCCCTGGCCACCTGGAGGAACTCCCATACCCGCGCGTCGGCGTAGCGGCCGCTGGTGGTGACGAACACCCACAGGTCGGCGGCGTCCAGGAACTTGGCGGCGAACTCGTGGTGGGCGGCCACCGCGGAGTCGACGTCGGGGGTGTCCAGCAGCGCCACACCCGGAGGCATGGCCTCGGTGGCGGCCAGCACCAGCATGCCGTCCTTGCCTGGCATGGCCAGACCCTGCTGGCGCACACGCGGCAGGGTGGGGATGAAGGACGCCTCACTGAACCAGTCCACGTCGGCCGGGTTGCAGGCCAGCACGGGGCTGTTGGTGGTGGGGCGGCGCACGCCCGTGGTGGTCACCTGTTCGCCGACCAGGCTGTTGACCAGTGTGGACTTACCGGCGCCGGTGGAACCGGCCACGGCGATGAGCAGAGGAATGTCGGGGCGGCGCACCCGGGGCAGGACGTAGTCGGACAGCTGGGCCAGCACGTCCGCTTGGAGTTCCTTGCCCTCGTCCGCGCCGGCCAGTCCCTCGGCGAAGCGGAGGTCGCGGATCTGCTTGCGCAGCGACTCCAGGACCTGCTCGAAACGGTTGTCCTCGTTGCTGGGCGCCCGATGTTTGGCGGGGCCCGAGGACACGGGCACGGTGGGACCCCGTCGACCATGGTCCGGGGTATCGGCCCCGTGCACGGCTGACGATTCCGCGGTGGGTCGCGTGGAGGTGGCGTCCGGTCCGGTGGCGAACCGGTCCGGGGCATCGGAACCGGAGGTGTCCGGTGCGGCCGACGGCCGGGTCATGATCGGTGTGCCCTCCTCATCGCTGCTGATGGTCCCCGTCGACGGGCCTGGAGTGCGCCGTCGTCGGAGTTCTCACTCGAGATCGCGCCCGGTCGCCAGTCGATCCAGGTCGCCCTGGGCTCCGGTGTGCAGTATGTCAAGTTCCCGCGCTGTTCGGACCACTTCTCCGATGATCACCACCGCGGGGGGCCGCATTTCGGCCGATCGGACCGTGGCTGCGATGTCCGCCAGCGTACCGGTCACGGTTCGTTGCGACGGCAGGGTCGCTTCCTGGACCACCGCGACGGGGGTGTCCTCTCCACGACCGTTCGAGGTCAACGCCTCGGCGATCGCCTCGATACGTTCCAGACCCATGAGAGCGACGATCGTACCGCCCGAACGGGCCAGGCCACCCCAATCGACGGTCGAGCGTGCGTCGCCCGGGGCGACGTGCGCGGAGACGATGTGCACGTCCTGCGAGACTCCGCGGTGGGTGGCGGGAATGCCCGCGCCGGCCGGTGCGGCCAGCGCGCTGGTGACCCCGGGGACCACGATGACCGGAATTCCGGCGGCGGCGCACGCGGCGGCCTCCTCCCCTCCGCGACCGAACAGGAAGGAGTCACCGCCCTTGAGTCGGACGACGAACCTGCCCTCCCTGGCCCGTTCGACGAGGACGGAATTGATGTCGTCCTGGGTCATGGAACGCCCGTAGGGGATCTTCGCGGCGTCCACGATCTCCACGTCCGACGGCAACCCGTCCAGTAGGGAGGTGGGGGCGAGTCGATCGACCACCACCACGTCCGCCTGGGACAGGAGCTGTCGGCCGCGGACCGTGATCAGACCCGGGTCCCCCGGGCCCCCGCCGACGAGGGCGACCCCTTTAAAGCGTTCACGTCCGCGTCTGGCGTCCAAGGTGCCCTCGGCCAGGCCGTCGATGATGGCGTCCCGAAGTCCGGCGGAACGTCTGGGGTCACCGGAGGCCACCACGCCCACGGTGATGCCGTTGGCGTTGCCACTGGCCGGGGTCCACGCGGAGGAGGCGTGCCGGTCGTCGGCGCGCACGCACCAGATCCGGGAGTCCTCGGCCTCGGTGGCCACCGCGGCGTTGACGTCGGCGGAGTCGGTGGCGGCGTGCACCAGCCAGTAGGCGGGGGCGTCGGTCCCGGCCACGTCACCGGGTTCGAAGGGGCGACGCACCCAGGTGAGTCGGCCCCCGTCGGCGAGGTCCTCCAGTGCGGCGGAGACCTCCGGGGAGACGAGGGTGACCCGGGCGCCGGCCTCCAAGAGGACGGGGACCCGCCGTTGGGCGACCCTGCCACCGCCCACGACCAGAACGTCACGGTCCCGCATGCGCAGGCCAAGGAGATAGGTCACGGATCGCACCTCTCACGGTCCTCCGCACCGGCCCCCGGCATCGGCGGCGGGGTGCGCGCGAGGCGAACGCCTCACGCGCCGCCGGCGAATTTCGGCGTTTGCTCCAAAGTACCTTGTCAAAACGGTGTTACAGCTGGGTAAAGGGGCGAACACAGAGCGGGGTGACTCACACCGCATCGACGCGGGGGACCCCGTCACCGGATCAGGTGGCGGAGCCCCGTCGTCATCGTTCCATGTCGCTGGTGATCAGGTCACTGGGCGGTGGAGACCCCGGCGGAGTCGAAGGTCGCGACGGTGCGCAGCGCCCGAGCCGAAGCCTGGAGCAGCGGCAGCGCCAACAGCGCCCCGGACCCCTCGCCCAGGCGCATCTCCAGGTCCACCAACGGGGTCAGGCCCAGGTGGTGCAGGACGATGCCGTGGCCGGGCTCGGTGGACCGGTGCCCGGCGAAGCAGGCGCTCAGCGAGTCCGGGGAGATCGCGGCGGCGGCCAGCGCGGCCGAGCCGGCGATGACCCCGTCCAACAGCACCGGCACCCCCAGCGCGGAGGCGCCCAGGATGAACCCGGCCAGCGCGGCGTGCTCCAGACCGCCCAGGGCGGCGAGGGTACCGATCGGGTCCTCGTGGTCCACCGGGTTGGCGACCAAGGCCTTGCGGACCACCTCGACCTTGTGTTCGTAGGTGGCGTCGTCCACACCGGTGCCCCGCCCGGTGGCGTCGGCCGGGTCGGCGCCGGTGAAGGCGCACACCAGGGCCGCGGCGGGGGTCGTGTTACCGATCCCCATGTCCCCGGTGACCAGGCAACGGTTGCCCGCCGACACCAGGTCTCGGGCCACCTCGATCCCACCTTCGAGGGCCTGTAGCGCCTGCTCGCGGCTCATCGCCGGACCCTGGGTGAAGTCGGCGGTCCCTCGCGCGACCTTGCGGGGCAGCAACCCGGCGGCCGAGGGCAGGTCACCGACCACGCCCACGTCCACGACGGTCACCTCGGCGCCCACCTGTTCGGCGAAGGCGTTGACCACGGCACCGCCGTCGATGAAGTTCTGCACCATCTGCGCGGTGACTTCCTGCGGCCAAGAGGTCACCCCTTGGGCGTACACACCATGGTCGCCGGCGAACACCGCGACGGCGGCCGGTTCGGGGATGGGCGGCGGGCACTCCCCCGCCAACCCGGCGAGCTGCACCGACACCTCTTCGAGCACCCCGAGGGACCCCGGCGGCTTGGTCATCCTGGCCTGCCGGTCTCTGGCCTCCTCCACGGCTCGGGCGTTCAGCGCTCCGATGGCGGTGATGGTCTCCTCCAGGAGGGTGATGGGCTCCTGGCCGGGCAGACCGCGGCGACCGTAGCGGTCACGGTGCACCGCCCAGGACAGGGGGCGTCCCTTCACCCAGCCGCTGAGGCTGAGCTCGGGTTCGGTGGGGAATTCGTCGACGTAGCCCACACACAGGTAGGCGACGACCTCCAGGTGGGAGGGGAGGGCGAGGACATCGGCGACACCGCGCTCGTCGGTGATGCCGACCCAGCCCACGCCGAGTCCCTCGGCGCGGGCGGCCAGCCACAGGTTCTCGACGGCGAGCGCGGCCGAGTAGGAGGCGGGCTTGGCGTGGCGCCCGGGCGCGTGCGCGCCCCGGGTGGGGTCGACCGTCACGGCGATGTTGAGCGGGCTGTCCAGGATCGCCTCGACCTTGAGGCCGGAGAAGGCGTGGGCACGGGTGCCGGGCCGGTCTCCGGCGTGGGAGTCGCGCTCCTGCTCGGCGAGGTGACGGACCCGGGTGCGCAGGTCCCGGTCGTCGATGACCAGGAAGTCCCAGGGCTGGGTGTGTCCGACACTGGGCGCCTGGTGGGCGGCCTCCAGGACACGGGTGAGCACGTCGGCGGGGACCGGGTCGGGCCGGAAACCCGCACGGACGTCGCGGCGTTCGCGGATGGCACGGTAGACGGCGGCGCGTTCGGCGTCGTCGAAGTCGTGGCCGGTGTGCCGCCAGGCGTCGTCGGCGGGCGCTTCGGGGACCGGGGCGGGCCGGCCGCGGGCGTCCCCGGCGGGCTCACCCGCCCGAGGCGGCCCGGTGTGCCGCGGTTCCGGGAAGGAGGCCGCTGCTTCGTGTGCGTGCACGGTGTCGCTCTGCTCTGCTGGTTCGGTGGCCTCGGGGACCTGGTCCGTGTGGCCGACGTTCATGGCTGTGTCGGGTTCGGTGGAGCCCTGCGCGGAGGGCGGCTCTTGCGCCTGTTCCGGCGGGGGATCGGTCCGGGGTGCGAGGGGTGACCGCGGCTGTGTCGCCGGGTGGGACCCGCCGCGGAAGGGGATGACGTTGGGCCGGGGGGGGCGTGCCGTCTCCGGTGCCCGTGCGGGGGCGGGTTCAGGCGCCGGTTCCGGTGCGGGTTCGGGCTCCGGCGCGGGCTCCGGCTCCGGCGCGGGTTCGGGTGCCTGCTCCGGTTCGGGTGCTGGTTCCGGTGCCATGCCTCTGGGCGGCACGGGCAATGGCGCGGGACGCACCTGCCGGGTGGGCGCCACCGGTTCCTGGAGGATCCGTCGGAAGGGGTTGTCCGGCGCGGACCGCGTCTCCTCCCCCTCCGCGGCCGGTGCGCCCGAGGTGCTCTGGGCGCCCTTGCCACTCTCCGGTAACCCGTCGAGCAGACCGCCCAGTCGTGGGCCGAGGCCCGGCGAGGTCCTGCCACGCCGTCTTTCGGAGGATTCGTCCTCCCCGTGACGGGCGTCCTCGCGGTCATCGTTGGTCATGGTCGCTCCCCGAAGGCAGAGGTCCGTGGGCTGCCCGTTCCGGCCCGGTCCGGCATGGATCCGAACCAGCGTAGTCCGCGGCGTTCGCGCCGCTCAGCGGGGGTCCCTCCGACCCCCGGGCAACCCGTTCCCGGCACACCGCCGGGCCCTCAAGTCACCATCAACTGTGCCAGAGTCCGCGTCAGCGCGTGTCGTGTACCGGAGTCCCGCACGGCCACACGGAACCACTCGGGTCCCAGTCCGGGGAAGGTGTCACCGCGCCGGACCGCGATGCCCGCGTCTCGCAACCGTAGCCGCAACGATTCACCGTTCATCGCCCTGACCAGCAGAAACGATGCCCTCGCGTGAGGGGCCACGGTGAGCCCGGAACGCACCAGGTCCTCGGTGAGCGCTCGACGTTCCTCCCCCAGACCACGGGCCCAGTCCTCCGCCTCCGCGAGGGCCTCGGAGGTGACGCACGCCTCCATCGCGACCAGGGCCGGGGTGGAGACCGACCACAAGGGCCGGGCCTCGCCCAGCCGGGCGACCAGGTCCGGTGCGGCGAGCACGTAGCCGGCCCGCAACCCCGCCAGCGACCAGGTCTTGGTGAGGCTGCGGACCACCACGAGCCCGGGCACGTCCGTGCGGTGCGCCAGGGACTCCGGTTCGCCCGGAACGCAGTCGGCGAAGGCCTCGTCCACCACCAGGATCCGCCCCGGGCGGGCCAACGCCGTGATCGACTCGGCGGGGTGCAGGACCGAGGTCGGGTTGGTGGGGTTGCCCACCATGACGAGATCGGCGTCCTCGGGGACCTCCAGCGGGTCCAGGAGGAAGTCGGGCGCCGGCAGCAACACCCGGTCCACCCGGTGGCCGGCGGCGCGCAGCGCCGCTTCGGGCTCGGTGAACTGGGGGTGGACCACCACCGCCCTGCGGGGGTTCAGCGCCCGGGCGATGAGCACGAAGGCCTCCGCCGCGCCGGCCGTCGGCAGGACCTGGTCGGGATCGCGCCGATGCCGCCGGGCCAAGGCCGCGCGGGCCCGCGCGGGGTCGGGATAGGAGCCGAGGTCGGTGAGCGAGTCGGTGATCCGACCCAGCAGCCAGGCCGGCGGGGTGCGACCACGGACGTTGACGGCCAGGTCGAGCAGGCCGGGACCGACCTCGGAGTCGCCATGGTGCCGCAGGTCGTGGTGGCCGTCGTCGATGTGCCCGCCGGTCTGTTCCAACGCCCCGCCCGTTCCCACGTACCGATGTCGCTTCTGGTGCCAGTGTGGCCGTTGTGTTCGACCGTGTGCCCACCGGACCGGCACGAACGGTGCGGAACGGGCACCGGAAATCCGTTTTCGTGCCGTACCTCACACGCTTGTGGCAGGCTGTTCCGGTCCCCGTCCCCTGACGCCCTGCCCCGCGAAGGACACAGTCGGCGAAAAGAACGGACACACATGCGACGGCGTACCTTCCTGACCACCGCCACAGCGGCGGCGGGCCTCGGCTCCTTGGCCCCCGCGCTGCTCACCCCTACGGCCGCTTCGGCACAGGGCTCCGACACCCGGGCCGTCCCCCGGGTACTCACCGAGACCACCACCTCCACCGGCTCCCCCGTACGCCCCGACCGCCGGTTCGACCTGGTCTCCGTCTCCCGGTCGCCCCAGCGGGCCTCCGGCGCCTCGGTGCGCTTCGAACTCCCCGACGGGTGGGGCTCCTGGCGGGAGCTGCACTTCCACACCGAAGGACCGGACCACCTCGACCCGAACTCCACCGCGATGGTGCGCGCCCCGGAAGGCGCGATCGGCTACCAGGTACGCGGCGCCGACGGTTCCGACCTGACCGCGGTGAACGTCCGCGACGGCGAACCGCTCGCCTTCGGTGGACCGGAGCGGACCACGCTCTCCGCCGAGGGCGGTGAGTACCGGTCGTTGTCGGGCACCTCCCTGTTGCCGGTGCGCACGCGGGCGGGCTGGGGCGCGGACGAGTCCCTGCGCTTCGGCGAGGACGGCGACGACCTCTGGCCGGCCGAGTTCCATCGGGTCCAGGCGCTGACCGTGCACCACACGGCCATGGCGACCACCGACGACCACGCCGCCGACGTGCGTGCGGTGTATCGACTCCACGCGGCCGAGCAGGCTTGGGGCGACATCGGCTACCACCTGCTCATCGACCCCGACGGCGTGGTCTACGAGGGTCGGCACTCGGGCGAGGACGGGATCCCGGTCTTCTCCGGAGTGCCGCTGCCCGGCCACGCCCGTTCGGTGACGGCCGGCCACGCGGCGGGCTTCAACCACGCCAACATCGGGGTGTGCCTGCTCGGCGACTTCACCGAGGAGGTGCCCACTCGCGCCGCCCAGGACTCACTGGTGACGGTGCTGCGGGTGCTGTGCGCGCTGACCGGCGTGGACCCGGCTCGGGAGATCGAGTACGTGAACCCGGACACCGGCGCGGTCACCCCGCAGGAGGCGGTGGCCCGGCACCGGGACTGGCTGGACACCGAGTGCCCCGGCAACGCCTTCGCCGACGTGTTCGACTCCGCCATCCGAGAGCGGGTGGCCCGCGGCCTGCTCTAGCGCCCCTGTGACGGAGGCCTCTTTTTGCAGGTCACGAGGGTGATCACCTCGATATCCGGTTGCGGCGACCCTGGCCGGCGCGGCTATCGTGAGCGCTGCCGCCGCGCCGTCGGTGCGTGACGCGTTTCGAAGAAGGAAGGGCCGAGCCCACCATGACCATCGTTCAGAGCACCCCGATCATGCCCGCGGCCATCCTGGAGACCGAGCGGCTCCGGCTGCGATCGGTACTCGAACGCGACATCGAGGACGTGTACGCCTCGTGCGTGGACCCCGACCTCCAGCGTTGGGTGCCGTTGCCGGCCCCCGGCGAGCCCTACACCCGGGAGAGTGCGGAGAGCTTCTGTCTGCACGTGGCGCCGGCCATCCGTACCTCCGGCGACGGCCAGCACTGGGCGGTACTGGAACGCGAGAGCGGCCGGTTCGTCGGTTCGGCGGCCCTGCTGCGCACCGAGTGGCCGGCGAAGGTCACCGAGGTCGGTTACTGGATCTCACCGTGGGGACGGGGCCATGGTTACGCCGCCGAGGCGGTCGTCGCGGTGTCCCGTTGGGCGATCGAACAGGGCTTCCAACGGATCGAGATCAAGGCCGCGGTGGGCAACACCGCCTCCCGTCGGGTGGCGGAGACCACCGGGTTCGTCCATGAGGGCGTGGAGCGCAACGCGATGCCGTTGAACGAGGGCCGCACCGACCTGGCCGTGTACAGCCTCCTGCCCACGGACCTGCCCACGGACCTGAAGACGACCCCGTAGACGAGGGCGGCCGGGTCGGTGGTGGCACCGGCCCGGCCGCCCCCTGATCTCCCCCGGGTCATCCCCACACCCGGGAGAGCAGCCACTCACCCGTGGTGGTGTCGTGCCGTAGTTCGTACACCCCCTGGGAGTAGGCCGAGCCGGCCTCCACCCTCCAGTGCCGGCACTCGGGCACCTGAGAGCGCTTACCCGGTGTCCAGTCCCGGCGCAGGGTCACCCACTGGTCGATGATCCTGCGCACCCCGTAGACCCGTCCGTCCCACACGAAGCGGGTAGGCCTGCCGTCGTCCTCCACGACCGTGACGTCCGCTCCGTAGTACCGCCCCACAACCGTTCCCCCCAGCATCGACCGACTCCTCCATTGGCGTCCGGCGGTGTGCGGGCACACCGCCGGGGTGCCCATTCGCGGGGAAGTACGAACAGGCATTCGAACGTGTGATCGAATACTAGCGAAGAGGAGGCCCTCGTGGAACTGTTTCCGTCTCAACGGCATCGGCGACCGGGAGGCCCTCCGTTCCACGGACGTGCGAGGATCGTGGCCTCCCGGCGCCACCCGACGACCCCCCACGAGGCACCGCACATGTTCAACGGGCACGACGGCCCCACCACCCCGTATCCCGGCGACCCCACGGAGATCGGCGGCTACCGCGTACTGCGCCGACTGGGGCGCGGCGGCATGGGCACCGTGTACCTGGCCGCGGCCCCCTCCGGACGACAGGTGGCGCTCAAGGTCGTCCATCCCGACCTCGCCGAGGACCCCTCGTTCCGGCAGCGCTTCGCCCGTGAGGTCCACACGGCCCGCAGCGTGGCCCGCTTCTCCACCGCCGGGGTCATCGACGCCCGTTTGGACGGGGACCCCCTGTTCGTCGTCTCCGAGTTCGTCCCGGGCCCCGACCTGTCCCGGGCGGTGCGCGAACACGGCCCGCTCCACGGCGGCGACCTCGAAGGACTGGCCATGGGCGTGGCGGCGGCGCTCACCGCCATCCACCGTTCCGGGGTGGTCCACCGCGACATCAAACCGGCGAACGTGCTGCTCTCCCCCGTCGGCCCGAAGGTGATCGACTTCGGCATCGCCCGCGCCTTGGAAGGAGCCGGCGGCATCACCCGTTCCAGCCGGCTCATGGGCACCCCCTCCTACATCGCGCCCGAACTCCTGCACGGCCACCAGGCCACCCCCGCCGCGGACGTGTTCGCCTGGGGCTGCCTGGTGGCGTTCTCCGGCACCGGCAGGGCGCCCTTCGACGCGGCCACGGTCCCGGCGGTCCTGCACAACATCACCACGGCCGCACCCCGGCTCGACGGGCTGGACCCGGCCGTGGTGGACCTGGTGCGCCAGGCCCTCAACAAGACCCCGGAGAACCGACCCAGCGCCCAAACGATCCTGGATCGGCTCGTGGGGCGATCCGGCGTCTCGGAGGAGGAGGCCGATCGCACCATCAGCGCCACTTGGACGCCGCCGCCGGTCACAGCCCCACCTCCGGCCCGGACCGCACAGGGCTCCGGCGGAGCCCCCTCCCTACGCCGCGGGCTCCTCATCGGGGTCGGCGCCGGCGCGGGCACCGTGGCCCTGATCACCGGTCTCACCTTCGCCTTGGCGGCGGGGAACGACGCGCCCCCGGAGAATCTCACCACCCTGTACGGCTCCGATTTCGCCATCGATCCCGGGTGGGGCGGCTCCCTCTACGACGAGGACGAGGACCCCTATGCCAGCGGCTACGCGCCGGGCGAGGGGATCATCATTGCGATGGACCCCAACGCGGAGTTGGATCCGAGCGTCGGAGGCAACTGGATGGCCCCCTACACCCAGGATGTGAACACCACCGAACGGCTCTTGGTCACCACCGACGTCCACGTGCTGGAGGGCTACGACTACCTGACCGTCGGCCTCCGCTGTATCCGCGACCTGCACCCGGCCGACGCCGAACTGGACGAGGACGACACCAACGGCTCCCCCGACCACCCGGACCAGGACTACACGGCGACCTACCGTGCCTGGCTGCGGGCGGACGGCGCGGAGGCCGTGATCGACAAGATCTCGGGCACCCTGGCCGACGATTCCTGGGATCCCGAGGAACTGGCCAAGGGCGAGGTCTCGGAGTTCCGCCCCTACCCCGCCGTCCCCACCGACGGAGCGGACCAGGCCGCGACCCGTGGGGAGGAACCGGAGCCGGTGAGCAACAACATCAAGCTCGCCTGTGAGTTCACCCCGGGCGAGGAGGGTGCGGCTCCGACCGCCGAGGTCCGGATGTGGGTCAACGACGAACTCGCGGTGAGCGCGGTGGACGAGGAGCCCTACCCGGACGACTACGCCGACCACCAATACGTCCAGCGCCAAGCCGTGCAGTACCACCGAGGTCAGAGCACGTCCCCGTTCCGAGTGCTGTACGAGAACTTCCGGGTCGAGCGGATCCTCGAAGAGTGACCGTGGATTCCTCGCCCCATGTCCCGTCCGACCCGGTGCTCCTCACCGGCAGAACCGTTTCGCCTCCAGCGGGATCACACCCCACCGAAACGCGCCGAGGTGCGGACATCGGTACGCTGATAGGCGCTTATCACACGATTTGTGAGGACCCCCGACTGTGACGTCCAACGGCAACCCCAGCGGCAAACCCCTGCGCGCGGGCGACCCGCGTGAACTAGGCGGTTACCGCCTGATCAGCCGGCTCGGACGCGGCGGTATGGGCACCGTCTACCTCGCCGAGGATTCCACCGGCCGCTCCGTCGCCGTCAAGCTCATCCACCCGGACCTGGCCGACGACGAATCGTTCCGCAAACGGTTCGCCCGCGAGGTGGACTCGGCGCGACGGGTGGCCCGGTTCTCCACCGCCGGGGTCATCGACGCCCGGTTGGAGGGCGAGCCGCTGTTCATCGTGTCGGAGTACGTGGCCGGACCGAACCTGGACGAGGCGGTGCGCGCGCAGGGGCCGATGCGCGGCGGCACCCTGGAGGGTCTGGCGATGGGCGTGGCCGCGGCGTTGACCGCCATCCACGGCTCCGGGGTGATCCACCGCGACCTCAAACCCGCCAACGTCCTGTTGTCCACCGTGGGACCGAAGGTGATCGACTTCGGCATCGCCCGCGCCTTGGACGACTCCAGCGGTGGCATCACCCGTTCCAGCCAGCTCATGGGCACGCCCTCCTACATGGCGCCGGAACTACTCCTCGGTGAGCAGGCCACACCCGCCGCCGACATCTTCGCCTGGGGATGCCTGGTGGCGTTCGCCGGCATCGGGAACGCGCCCTTCGACGCGGCGACGGTGCCCGCGGTGCTGCACAACATCTCCTCGGCCGAACCCAAGCTGGACGGGTTGGACCCGAGCCTGCTGGAGCTGGTCGGGGGCGCGCTGGACAAGAACCCCGCCAAACGCCCCTCCTCCCAGCAGCTGCTGGCCAAGCTGACCGGCCAGGAGACCCCGCAGGAGTCGGAGATCCGGCGCACCATCAGCACTTCCTGGGCGCCGCCGAGCAGCGCTCCGGTGGCGGGCGCCCCGCCCTCGGGGGAATCCGGTCCGCAGTGGACGGGTGCGGTCCCCACGGACCAGGTGCCGACCGAACACCTTCAGGGCCCCGGCCGGGAGCAGACGCCCAACGGGGGCGTCGCCCCTCCCATCGGTGGTCCGGTCATGCCGCACACTCGACCCACGCACCAGGGCGGGCCGGGCGCCCCGGGGCAGCCCGGGTTCCAGGGTCCTTCCGGCCCCCAGGGGCAGCCGGGCGTCCCCGGTGCGCCCGGGACCCAGGCCTTCCACCGGCAAGGGCACCAGCAAGGCCCCATGGGAGGTCACGGCGCCCACCCTCAGTCCGGCCCCCAACACGGCCCGGGACAGGTGGGGTGGCAAGGGCAAGCGCCCACGTACGGTCAAGCCGCCTACGGGATGCACAGCGGCCCGAACGTCCCCGGTGGTCCCGGCCTCCCGAACGGCCCCGGTGGCCCCGGCGTCCCGAACGGCCCCGGACAGCCGGCGAACGGCGCCTCCGGTGCCGGCCGGCGCAAACTCATGATCATCGGTGGTGGTGCGGTGGCGCTGGTGTTGGTCGCCACCATCGGCGGCGTCGCGCTGTTCTCCGGGTCGGACGCCCCTCCGGAGAACGTCACGAGCATCTACACGACCGACTTCGCCACGGACCCCGATTGGCCGAGCGCCTACGACTTCGACCCCGAGTACCCCGACATGAACGACGTCGGGTACTGGGACGAGCAGAACGCCATGGTGCTCTCGCTCGACTCTTCGTTCGAGGAGAGCCAAGGCGCGACCGTCCCCTCCACCGGAGAGACGCCCCCGCAGGTCCTCATCAGCGCCACCATGGCGCCGCTCTCGGGCCCGAGCGAGGCGACCACCGGCGCCTACTGCTGGGGACAGAACGACGACGAGGGCACCATGTACGAGGCGCAGATGCGCCTGGATGGTGGCGAGGCCCAGATCCGTCGGGTGACCGAGGACAGCGGCAACACCGCGCTCGCGTCGAACACCGAGATCGAAGGGTTCCAGACCTACGACCTGTTCGACGAGGAGAGCGAGGTCGGGGGCCTTCCCTACGGCGCGAAGCTGGGCGACCTGGTCACCAACAACCTCAAGTTCGCCTGCGAGTACGTGGCCGAGGAAGGCGAGGACCCGTACATGGACCTGCGCCTGTGGATCAACGACGAACTCGCGCTGAGCACCGTGGACGAGCAGCCGCTACCGGACAACCGGGACCTGGAGGACGACGAACGCCGCATGATCGGTCTGATCCAACGGGCCGCGGGTGGCAACGACCCGATCGCAGTGGCGTACACCGACTTCGCGCTGCACCGCATCGACGTCGAGTAGCGAATCCGCCCCGGCCCTTTCCGGGTCCGAGGCGGGCGTTCCCTCTTGGCGGCGGGCACGTTAGCGTCAAGGCCACGGTCACCGCGACAGGGAGGACGAGACGACATGCGCGCCATCGTGATGGAGGAGTTCGGCGGACCCGAGGTCCTGCGCCCACAGGAGATCGACGACCCCTCCCCCGGCCCGGGGCAGATCCTGCTGGACGTGGCGGCCCGCGGAGTCAACTTCATCGACGTCTACCAGCGCAGCGGCGCCTACCAGGTGGACCTGCCGTACGTTCCGGGGATGGAGGCCGCGGGTTCGATCGCGGCGGTGGGCGAGGGCGTCACCGACTTCGCGGTGGGGCAACGCGTGGGCTGGGCGATGGCGCCCGGCGGGTACGCGGACCGCGCCACCGTCGACGCGAATCTGGCGGTCCCCATCCCCGACGGGGTCTCCGACGAGCAGGCCGCCGCGCTGCTGCTCCAGGGCATGACCGCCCACTACCTCACCTACTCCGTGCACCCGGTGGCCGAGGGCGAGACCATCCTGGTGCACGCCGCCGCCGGAGGTACCGGTCTGCTCATCACCCAGCTGGCCAAGGCCCGGGGTGCCCGGGTGATCGGCACCGTCTCCACGGAGGCGAAGGAGGCCGTCGCCCGCGCCGCCGGCGCCGACGAGATCATCCGCTACACCCAGGCCCCGGTGGCCGAAGCCGTCCGTGACCTCACCGGCGGCGAAGGCGTCGCGGCGGTCTACGACGGCGTCGGCAAGGACACCTTCGACGCGAGCCTGGCCTCGCTGCGTCCGCGCGGAGTGCTGGCCCTGTTCGGGCAAGCCAGCGGCCCGGTGGAACCGGTGGACCCGCAGCGGCTCAACGGCGCCGGTTCGGTCTACCTCACCCGTCCCTCGCTCGCGCACTTCGTCGCCGGCCGCGAGGAACTGCTGGGCCGGGCCCGCGACCTGTTCGAGCTGGTCGAGCAGGGGCGTCTCGACGTGCGCGTGGGCGGACGCTTCCCGTTGGAGGAGGCGGGCCGGGCCCACGAGGCCCTCACCTCTCGCGGCACCACCGGCAAACTGCTGCTGGTCTGAGGCCCCACGAGTACGGCGGTGGTCGTCCCTGGTGTCGGGCGGCCACCGCCGTCGTCTCCTCGCGCGACCGGAACCCGTGTTCCGGTCGGGCTCACTCGCTCTTACCCGAGGACGGGGTCGAACCCATGCTGGCCCCGGCCCTGCGCACGTCGTCCCGGGCGTCGGCGACCGCCTTCTCCGCGGCCTCCGCGGCCTGCGCCGCCGCCTGCGAGGAGGTGGATCTCGCCGGATCCGGGCCGGTGATCTGCGCGGGTCCCGAGTCCCCCTCCTCCTGTTGCTGTCCCTTCTCGGTGGAGGGGGTCGACTTGGCGGCGTCGCCCGCGAAGGCGTGCGAGACGTTCTTGACCGCCTCGGTGAACTCGCCGGGAATCACCCAGAACGTGTTGCCCTCGCCCTCGGCGAGGCTCGGCAGGGTCTCCAGGTACTTGTACGCGAGCAGCTTGGCGTCGGCGTTGTTGGCGTGCACGGCCTGGAAGACCTGTTCGATCGCCTTGGCCTCACCGTCGGCCCGCAGGATCGCCGCCTGCTGGTCGCCCTGGGCCTCCAGAATGGCCTGCTGGCGGGCGCCCTCCGCCTTGAGGATGCGGGACTGGCGTTCACCCTCGGCGTGCAGGATGGCCGCGCGCTTGTCGCGGTCCGCCCGCATCTGCTTCTCCATCGCCTCCTTGATGGTGGGCGGCGGGTCGATCGCCTTGATCTCGACCCGATTGATGCGGATGCCCCACTTGCCGGTGGTCTCGTCGAGCACCCCGCGCAGCCGGGTGTTGATCTCCTCGCGGGAGGTCAACGTGCGTTCCAGGTCCATGGAACCGATGACGTTGCGCAGCGTGGTGACGGTGAGCTGGTCTATGGCCTGGATGTAGTTGGCGACCTCGTAGGCGGCGGCCCTGGGCTGGGTCACCTGGTAGTAGAGGACGGTGTCTATGTTGACCACCAGGTTGTCCTCGGTGATCACGGGTTGGGGACGCGAGGTGAAGACCTGCTCGCGCAGGTCGAACTTGGAGTTGACCCGATCCACGCCCGGGATGATGAAGTTCAGTCCGGGGTCGAGGGTACGGATGTAGCGGCCGAAGCGCTCGATGTTGTAGGCGCGGGCCTGCGGAACGATGCGGATCGCCGACAAAGCGATGGCGACCAGGAGAACGGCGATGATGATGAGCGGTATCGCAGGATCCATCTTCTGCACCTGTGCCTAGATCGGTTGGTGGCTGTACGGCTCGGTCTCGGATTGCTGTGGATTGCTGTGGATTGCCGTGGTGGCCGTGGTGGCCGTGGTCAGTCCGATTCGGGACGCTCCCGTCCCGGTCGGCTCTGGTCGGGCCGGGTCTGATCGGGGCCGTTCGGTTCGATGGGTTCGGGCAACGCCTCACGCGGATAGACCACGGCGGTCGCTCCGTCGATCTCCACGACGTCGACGTGCGCGCCCACCGGTATGACGAGGTCCTCGTCGAGGGATCGCGCCGACCATTCCTCTCCGCTGAGCTTGACGAGCCCGTGGTCGGCGTCGACCGGTTCCAGGACCAGGGCGGAGCGCCCCACGAGGGCGGCGGTTCCGGAGCGGACGTCGGGGCCGCGGGTGATCTGCCGCTCCATGATCGGTTTGACCAGCACGATCCCGGCCGCAGAAGCCGCGGCGAATCCGATGATCTGCACGACCACCGGTAGTCCCAGGGCCCCTAGGAGGCCGGCGACCAGTGCGGCGGTGGCCAGCAACCCCAGGACGAATGTCAGGGTGAAGAACTCGGCGGCACCGAGGGCAGCCGCGAGAATGATCCAGATCAGCCAAGCAGGCATGTTCCTGTCGGCCCTCCCGCTGTGGTTTCGGGTAGTTCTTACGCTACCCATACAACCCTGACGAACCACAAGAATCCGGTAATGGATACAGGATCGCGGCCCGCGGTGTCCCCCGTCACCGGGGTACCACGGGCCGCTCTCGTCCCTCTGTGCCTTGAGGCCCCTCCTACCTGAGCCTTTTCTCCTCGGTGGGGATCACCTGCCGCCGGAGAACTCGTAGACGAGCTGGTAGGTGGGCCGGTTCTGCCAGGCGATCGGCCACATGTCGATCCCGCCCACGGACTGGTGGATCACGGTGTCCGCGCACAGCTGGTCACCGGCCGAGCAGTGCTCGTCCCCGGGGTAGACCTCCTCCGCCGGGGTGGCGGCCGCCTCGGCGAGGCTGTCCAGCAGCACCGTCCGGCAGTCGCCGAGATCGCCCTCGCCGCAGTAGACCCGGTCGCCGAGCGTGCCGTCGACCTCCTGGTCCAGGACGGTGCGCAGGTCCTTGTGCACATAGGACCACCAGCCGTACTGGAACGCCGAACCACGGTGCGGCTGCCCCTGGTTCACGCTGCCCGGTTCGCCACCGCCGATGGACCCGGAAGGTGACTCGTCGGTCTGGACGGCGCGGGTCAGCTCCTCGTACAGGCCCTCGCCCAAGCCGGGCTCGAACTGGGACCGCACCAGGATCGGCCACCAGGCGTCCAGCACCCGGATGGCGTCGGCGTGCTCGTAACTCCCGGCGTCGCGTTGGGGTTCGCGACGCAGGGCGCCGGAGTCCACCCACGTGCGCAGGGACTCGACCTCCTCCGCGAGCTCGGGGTCGTCCACCTCGGCGGTGTCGATGACCTCCAGCAACAGCGGAACGACCTGTTCGGCGCGCAGATCCGCGACCCCGGCCTCCATCATCGTGCCGGTGAGCGAGGCCGTGGTGAAGCGGTGCCCGTCCTCGATCAGCCCGGAGACGCGGCCGTCCAGCAGGTCGTTGCGGTGCACCGAACCGGTCGACCAGCCCGACGTGTAGCCCTGCGCGGGCTTGTTGTTCCAGTTGACGATGTAGTCCGGGTTGATCTGCTGCGGGTGGTCGGACTGCGGGTGGTGGTCGGCCCCGTTGGTGACCGGGTCCCAACCGGACCAGCCGGCGTCGGAGTAGGCGTCGATGGGCATGTTGGGGTCGGTGCCCTCGGTCCGGACCGGGTTGTCCCCGGAGTTGATGAACGCGATGTCCTGGTCGTCGACGTAGTGCCAGTTGAACGCGTAGGCGATGTCGTAGGCGGCCTCGGTGAAGGTCTCCGCGGAGGTGATCAGATCGGGGTCGTTGAACTTCTGGAACCCGATGATGGAGTCGACCTCGCGCATATAGGTGGACCGCAGCTCGGTGAAGGCCACGGGTTCGCCGTCGACAGTGGCGAAGGAGTTCACCAGCCCGTACTCGGAGCGCAGCGAGGTGAGCGTGTAGCCGCCCTCCTCGGTTCCGTCGGCGATGGTGGGCGTCCAGTCGTTGCTGACGCTCAGGGCCTCGAAGTCCACGCAGTCACCGGCGGAGTCCACGTAGGAACGCGAGCCGGTGGTGGGCTCGGAGCCGTCGGTCTCGCACAGGTCCACGGCGAAGGTGTCGGTGATGTCCTGGCCCGCCGAGGTGGCACTCCAGGCGTAGTCGACCCCGCGGCCCATCTGGACGTAGAAGCTCACGCCCGCGAAGGAGGCACCTCGGGCGCTGATGCCCGGCCCCTGGAGTTCCTGGAGCATGAGCAGTTGCGGGGAGAAGTACCCGGTCTGGGGACCCATCACCGCGACGGGGTTGCCGCTCTCGGTGTGTTCGCCGGACACCAGCAGGGCGTTGGACATGCCGCGCGGGTCCAGGAAACCCTCGGGCAGCACACCATCGTCGAAGATGCCCTCGGCGGCGGACAGGTCGCCTTCCTCGGCCATCTTCTCCAGTTCCGCCCGCTGGTCCTCGGGGAGTTCCTCGACGGTGGGCGCGTCGGCCTCGGGTGCGTCCCGGGTCTCGGTGGTGGAGGCCTGGGAGGCCGCGTCCGGGGCCGCCGATCCGTACTCGTCGTGGACGATGTCGTAGGGCTCGACGGAGCCCGGGTCGGGAACGGCCCGGCCGATCGGGTCGTCGGGGGTCTGGGCGTAGGGGAACTCGCCATCGACGCTCACGGTGGCCTCGGGGTCGTTCTCCATGCGCCAGGCGTGCCAGAGCTCCATTCCCTCCTCGGCGCCGTAGCGGTCCTGGAAGTTGGCCAGGACGATCGCGGCCTGGATCTCACCGCCGCCACCGCCACCGAAGATGCCGCCGACCATGGCGGCGATGCCCACGACGTCCGTGGTGGTGAAGGGCTCGATCTCGCCGGAGTTGGTGATGGCGTCCTTGTGCCCGGTCAGGACGTACTCGCCGGGGAAGTAGCGCCCGCTGTCGGCCTCGTCGATGTAGGCGTTGACACCTTCGAGGTAGGCGTCGACGTCGGTGAGGGCCTGCTCGCCGCGTTCCCCGCCCTCACTCGCGACCCGCTCGATCTGGGTCTGTTTGTCCTCCTCGGTGTAGGGGGCGGTGGACCACAGGTCCTGTTCGAGCCCCCGGTTGCCCTCGGCGCCGCCGGCGAAGGAGGTGAGTTCGCCGCGGCCGACCCGGCGCAGGACGTCCATGAGGAAGAGGCGGTCCTCACCGGCCGCGTACCCGGCGCCGAACATGGTGCCGTCGCGTGTGGTGCCGGTGATGTGCGGGATGCCGTGTGCGGCGTCGCGGACGATGGTGACGTCCTCGCGCGGCTGGTACTCGCGGTCGACCTCCGCGTCGTCGACACCGTAGGAGGCGTCCTGGAAGAAGTCGTCGAGACCTTCCTCGGTGAGTCCGTCGTAGTGGTGCACGAGGTCGTCGTACATGTCGAGCTGGCTGGAGGAGTGCTCCGGGCGGGTGCCGAAGACCTGGTGGCCGAGGATCTCGACCAGGGTGGCGTTGCCGTTCTGGCCTGGAGGAAGGATGTCGTGGCAACCGGAGGGCGCGCAGTAGTCCTCGTAGGCGACGGGCTCGGCCATGACCGGGGTGGCCGGCAGAGCGGCGGCGAGGGAGGCCGTGACGGCCAGGGCCGTTCCCATGGCGCCGGCACGGAATCGGGTCCTGCGCGAGGGAGATCGAAGGGTCGGGGGTGCGGGAGACATGTACGTCACCACCTGGGGGTTCGGGCGATGGATCAGCGGCATGTTACGCACGGGTAAGGAAATCGCGAAAGACTTTCATGTTTTTCGGGAGGGTCCACCACACACCGGGCCGGAGCCCCACGTTTGCAGTGACCTGTGCCACACCAGGAGAAACGATCGCGTACGCCCCGTACGGACAGCGCCACGCACTGTCGATAATTGGCCACAACCGGCCACAACCCGACCTCGCCCGACCGCCGAGCATCGACGACGACGGGGGCTTTGACACAATCCCCACATGAACGAGTACCCCGATCAAGGCCGCCCCTGGCAACAGCCGGACGCTCAGCCCCCCGGCTGGGGCCTTCCCCCGGAGCAGCACACCGGCGGGCAGCTGGAGCCCTACGGAACCCCCACCGGCGGCTACACACCGGCCGAGGCCGGCAACCCTTATCCCCACCCCGCCCCCGAACCCACCCTGGTCACCATCGGGGACATCGCCGTCACCCAGACCAGCGTCATCACCCCCGCGGGCCGCTTCCCCATCAAGGGCAGCGTGTGGACCATGTCGGATATGAGCCGTACCGAGCAGTCCACCCCCACCTGGGCGATCATCGTGGCCATCCTCATCTTCTGGTGGACCTGCCTGCTGGGTCTGCTGATCCTCCTGGTGAAGGAGAGCAAGACCTCCGGGCACGTGCAGGTCACCGTGCAGGCCGACGGCAAGTACCACTCCACGCAGCTCCCGGTGAACAGCCCCGTCCTCGTGCGGCAGATCAACCAGCAGGTCAACTACGCCCGTTCCCTGGCGGCCTGATCCCTCGTCCGTTCCGGGGCGCCCTCGGTGTTCCGGGGCGCCCTCGACACGGGCGGCCCCGGACATGAGGGCACCTTTCTGCGCGGGGGGTACCCCCCGAATTGGGGGGTACCGCCCAAGGCCGGGGTACGGTTCGAGACCAGGGGTACCGCCCGAGACCGGAGGTACCGCCCCGGTTCACGCCGGCGGCGCTCCGGGCGGAACGAAGGGCAACCCCTTCGGTGCACCCTCTCGCAGCAGCCGCCACACCGTGTCGGTGTCCAGGTGTTCCGCCACCAGATCCCCCAACGCGTCCAGCCGTTCCCCACGAGCGGCCGCGAAGTCCGTACCCGGCGCCACCACGAAGTCCCGACCCGCCACGCGCGCCACCTCGGTCAGGAAGGCGCGGCGGAACCCGTCGTTCTCCAGAGCGCCGTGCCACGTGGTCCCCCATACGCGGCCACGCCGGCAACCGTCCAGGAACGGCTCTCCTCCGTGCACCGTTACTCGGCCCTGGTGGATCTCGTAGGCCTCCACACGCTGCCCGTAGGCCTCCCCCACCGGACGCCCCAACGTCTTCTCCGCCGCGAACTCCACCGTCGTGGGCAGCAGACCCAACCCCGGCACCGAACCGGCGTCCGACTCCACCTCATCCCGGATGGACTCCGCCAACATCTGGTAGCCGCCACAGATCCCCAACACGGGCCGATCCGACAACACACGATCGATGCCGCGCTCACGTACCCAGGCGAGATCCCGCACGGTCGCCCGGCTGCCCGGCAGCACCACCAGGTCGGCATCGGCGGCCTCCGCCGCGGAGGTCACGAACCGCACGTCCACCCCCGGCTCCACCGCCAAGGCATCGATGTCGGTGAAGTTGCTGATCCGGGGCAGCCGCACCACCGCGACCCGCAGAGTGCGGGCGAGCGGCGGCGCCATGGGGCCCCTGTCCACGCTCAGCGCCAGGGAATCCTCCACGTCCAACCAGAGGCCGTCCAGCCACGGCAGGACCCCCAACACCGGGCGGCCGGTCAGGTTCCGCAGCATCTCCAAACCCGGCTCCAACAGCGACCGGTCACCCCGGAACTTGTTCACGACCAAGCCCGCGACCAGCGCCTGGTCCTCCGCATCCAACAACGCCAACGTTCCGAACATCGACGCGAACACCCCACCGCGGTCGATGTCACCGACCACCACCACGGGCAGATCGGCGGCGCGCGCCAGCCCCATGTTCGCGATGTCGCCGGTCCGCAGATTGATCTCGGCCGGGCTGCCCGCCCCCTCGCACACCACCACGTCGTAGCGTTCACGTAGCCGGGCCAGGCCCGCCAGGGAAGCGGCGCGCATGCGTTCGCGCATGGCGCCGTAGCCCAAGGCGTCGACCTCCCCGACCGCCCGGCCATCGATCACCACCTGGCTTCCGCCCGCCCCGGGCTTGAGCAGCACCGGATTCATGTCGGCGGTGGGTTCGATCCCACAGGCGGCGGCCTGCATCGCCTGAGCCCGGCCGATCTCCGCGCCGTCCGGCGTCACCACGGAGTTCAACGACATGTTCTGCGCCTTGAACGGGGCGACGTGCACTCCCTGCCGGGCCAGCCACCGGCACAACCCCGCCGTGACCACACTCTTGCCGGCGTCCGATGTGGTGCCGGCGACCAGGATCGCGTTCATCGGGCCACCGCCGCCAACAACGCGCCCAGGTTCACCACGCGTGCCAGACGCACCGCCCGCCGGATGTCCACCACGGCCGGCTCGGCCCCCTCCCCCATCACCGGTCGGTGCTCCACCCGATCCCCGTACACGTTCGTGCCGCCCAACCTAAGACCCAGGGCACCCGCGAACGCGGCCTCGCACTGCCCGGCGTTCGGGCTCGGATGCGCGCCATGGTCCCGCCGCCACACCCGCCACGCCCGACCGGGGCTCCCACCCACCACCGGAGCCGCGGCCACCGCCAACAACGCGGTCAACCTCGACGGAGCCCAACCGGCCACGTCGTCCGAGCGCGCGGCGACCTTGCCGAACCGTTCGTACCTGTCATCGCGATACCCGACCATGGCGTCCAGGGTGTTGACCGCCCGAAACCCCACCAACCCGGCGGGGCCGCACAGCGCACCCCACAACAGCGGGCCCACCACGGCGTCCGAGGTGTTCTCCGCGACCGACTCGACCACTGCCCGCGCCACCCCGCCCGCGTCCAGGTCATCGACCTCACGCCCGCACAACCCACGGACCAACGTGCGCGCACCGTCCAGGTCCCCACGCTCCAAGGCGTCGGCGACCCGTTCGGCCTCTCGACCCAGCATGCTGCCGCCCAGGACCGCCCAGGTCGCGAGTGCCACGGGCACCGGGCCCCGCAACCGCGAACCCACCGTCACCATCGGCAGCACGGACACCCCCACGAACAGAGCGCCCGCCGCCACGGAGTCCCGGTAAAGTCGACGTTCACACCACCCGGCGGCCGCTCCGAAGAGCGCCACCGGATGCCCCCTCCGGGGGTCCGGCACCAGCCTGTCCAGCACGAATCCCGCGATCAGTCCCCGTTTCACCCCTTCAGTCAACAGCACCTACGAGGGTGTCCAAACCGCGGTAAACCGGGGTTTGCCACGCAATGCAATGGCCCATACACCTAGAGGCCCTAGAGTCGAGGGAGAGGGGAGCGCATGCTGTTCGCGGTGGCATCACTGATGATCCTGGCAGGTCAATGGTGGGTCTTCTGACCCTCCTGGCCGCCCCGCGCCGGGGCGGCCAGTTCGCGAAACACCGACCGCACAGCGGCGCACCCGGGGTTAATCACGGGTAACGTGGGGCTCGACGCCCATAGCGACCGATTTGGTGGAGCGCGCGTGGTAATGAGACGCAACTGCGAATCACCGTAGTTGGTGAGGCTTTGCCCTCCCGTGAGCGACATCTGACGAATACCCTAGAATGTCTGCCCGGGACGCCACTGCCCCGAACCACCCACCCATAGGACCGCCGCACCACCCCACCAAGCGTCACACCCTGACCACGCCCAGCGACGTCAGGCCACAACCAAAGCGAGCACCCGTAGCTCAGTGGATAGAGCACCGGACTTCTAATCCGACGGTCGCAGGTTCGAATCCTGCCGGGTGCGCCACAAAACCCCAGGTCAGACGGGGTGCATGAGGACCTCGGAAGAGGTCCTCGCGGCGTTTGGGGCCCATGTGTGCTCCTCGTGTGCTCCCCAGTACAAGGTGGGTGCAGGTGGGGATGGATCTCCCGGAGCACTTTGCCGCCCTGTGACCCTGTGGGGCGGCCCTCTGTGCGCCCGCCTTCGCCCCACAGTCGCCCTAACGTCCGCGCAGCTATGCCCAACGCACCCCGGGCACGGAACCGACACTGTAACGCCCTGTCCCTACAAACCTGCGCCCGCTTCCCCAGTGGTACTGCCCCAGAGTGTCAGCCGTTGAATCCTTCGCCAGATAAGGCCCTGGCGTAGGCTCGCCCCGAACAGCCTCACCGAGACGACCACGGCCAGCCCTCAAGGAAAGCGAGCCAAGGTTGAAGCCCTTGCAGCCGACTGACCCCTCACACATAGGCCGCTATCGCCTCAAAGCACGCCTCGGCATCGGTGGTATGGGGCAGGTCTACCTTGCGCGCACCCCGGGTGGCAGACCTGTTGTCGTCAAGGTCATCCGTCCTGAATATGCAAATGACACCGGCTTCCGTATCCGTTTCACCCGCGAAGTGGAAGCCGCCCATAGGGTGGGCGGCTTCCACACCGCGCAGGTCGTAGACGCTAATACCACAGCCGAAGAACCTTGGATCACCAGCGCCTACATCCCTGGCCCCTCCCTCCAGCAGGCTGTGACCGCACACGGCCCGCTCCCAGAGAGCTCCCTGCAGGTTCTCGCTGCAGGACTCGCCGAAGGGCTGGAAGCTGTACACGAACACGGCCTAGTGCATCGCGACCTCAAACCTGCCAACATCATCATGGCTGAGGACGGGCCGCGCATCATCGACTTCGGAATCGCGCGCCCCCCAGAGGACACCCGCATCACCCATTCCGGCGCCCTAATGGGCACCCCCGCCTACATGGCCCCCGAGCAGGCCGAGGGTAAGCTCCCAGAACCAGCCGTCGATGTCTTCAGCCTGGGAACCGTGCTGTACTTTGCCGCGACTGGGACCAATCCCTTCCAAGCCCGCACGATAGTGGCCACCTTGCGCCTCCTAATCGGTCCCGCCCCGACCATTCCCGACGAGGTGCCCGAAAACCTAGGTGACCTGATCATCTGGTGCTGGAACCACGACCCGGCCAAACGTCCCGCTCTAGCCGAAGTTATCGACATCCTCAGCGAGGTCGACACACAGGCCTGGCCACCGTACCCACATGCATCCGTAGTCAGCGCCGAGGTCCTGGATGAGCGATTCAACGTGTTCAGGAAGCTCTACAACCAGAGCAGGTATGAATCTGCCCTTCCTGGTTTGGAGCAACTCCTCCCCCAGTACTGCCAGACCTTGGGAGACGATCACAAGGACACTCTGCGTATCCGCCAGCTCATCGCGCGCTGCCAGGACCATACCGGGAGGCACAAGGCTGCAATGGATGGGTTCCGTCAGCTCCTCCCCGACATGATCCGTGTCTACGGTGCCGACCACCCCCACACCCTCGAGGCTCGCACGCAGTTCTACCTCTGTCTCGGTAATTCCGGGAAACTCCAAACCGCACTCGAGGCACACCAAAAACTCCTCCCCGACATGATCCGTGTCTACGGCGTCGACCACCCCTACACCCTCACAATACGTGCGGCAATCAACGGTTACTTGGCCCGAACCGGTAACCTCGAGGCCGCTCTTGAGGATCACCAACAACTCCTGCCCGACCGCGCTCGTGTCCTGGGCCCCGATCACCGCCACACCCTCGGCACCCGCCTCAAAATCGCCGTGTGGACGCACATGTCTGGTGACACCGCTAAAGCCGTCGAGCTTTTCTCAACCCTGGTAAACGATCAGACGCGAGTGCTCGGCACTGACCACTCCCAAACACAGGCCAGCCAACGGTTCCTGAAACGCTGGCAGAACGAACTACTTGAGGAATGACCCTGCCCTGGAACCTTTGATTCGTTCGACCACCCCCTGCACAGTAAGTGAGAGCTTAGATTCGAAGTCTCCACCGGACTCTGAATATCATGGAGTGACCAGGACCAGAAAGATCCCATGGAACCGAGGGCCTTATCCGCGCATTTAGCCACTCTCGGATCCTGCATAACAAGCAGGCTCGTGTTTCGAAAGGAGCGGGCAAATCAGACATCGACCCGGGCACCGAAATCACACTTCTGAGGAGCTTCAGTACGAAATCCTCACATTAGAGGACATCCCTCATCAACCACGCCCACAAACCACCTCGAGAGCCGACCAGCCACTGGCAAACCCCAACCTCAGGTCGCCACATCAATGATTATTATTCTGCATGAATATTCGATCGACAATAAAATCTGCAAGCCTTGAAACTTCTCCCAGCGGCGGATACATTGTATCGAAAGATATCTCAGGCTCATGGGCCTGAAGCCTTGCCATGAGACCTTCCTTCCAATCGGCCTTCACTAGCAAAACCCAAGCAGTTCCACCCCAGCTTAAATTGGGTCTATGAATTTTACTCCTCAAGAAATTAAGATTCAAGCTAGATATATCAGGGACATTCTCAACCGGAACTCTCGGGCCGCCATTTCCATGAGCAGACAAATTCCCTGACAGCCTCATTTTTTGACCTGGAAAGACTCGAGAAAGCCCTCCGACTAAAAATTGTCCATTCTGGGCATGCATCCTAGGGTCGAGTGATTTGTGAGGGGTCAGGTATACAGCAGATGTCCACTTTTCCACCCCCCCATCTTTGCCGCCAGCCCATGGTAGATTTTCGGTCTCCCAGAGCCTAAGTTCATTATCTTGACCATCTCCATGTGGATGAATCAAGAAAAGGCACCCGTCTTTCCGATGTAGATCATTGACCGCAAAAAATAGGCTCTCAAATGGGCTGCCACAAACATCCAGCAAGCGTGTAGGAGTGCCATGATGCTGCAGCACCATCAGAAGCTGACCGTCGGTCATGCGGCGACCGATTCCCTGCTTTCGCATCTGACACATTATTGAACTCTCAGCAAGCTCGAGGTCCCGCTCCTCGACTCTTCTTGATTCGAGCAAAGATCGACATTTACGATAAAGAGAAGAAGTTAGACCGAAGCCAGAATTTGCCTGGCCCCGAAAGAACAAGTTTTCCCCGCCCTCAAGGTGCCAGTTCGCCACTTTGCAGTACCCCTCTTCCAGGATCCACTTCCACAAATCATCCTCGTTTTTAATTCCCCATTTAGCATTAATGCTTCGTCCTCGAAAGAACGCATCTGCAAGATCCACCACGACACCCACTCACCCAACCAGGCAATCGCTACTAAGACATGAACTCCTCCAAGGCGGGCAGTTTCCCAACAGAGAAGACCCTCATGTTGACAATGATGATCGATAAATTGGAGTGAGCAACATTTTTCGAGCAAAGCTATATGAAATCAAGGCAAACCACTGAGTGTGCACTGCGGCACCGGACCTTTGATCCGATGGTTAACGCACCCTGACCACGAGGAAACCCCAGGCCAGGGCGGGTGAACCCGTATCCTCACCTGGGGCCGGAGCCCCTGTAGGGCTCCTGGTGTGCTCGGCGGTACCGGCTACCGCACCGGGGCCAGATTGCTCACCTGGGACGAAGTTCCTCGCAGCAACGCGGCGGTCGCCTCCGCCGCTGCTTTGGCCACCTCGGGAAACACCGTCTGGTAGGTGTCCTGCGTGAAATGGGTCGTGGAGTGGCCCAACTCGGCCGAGACCACCTTCACGTCCGTTCCCGCCGCCAGGGCCATCGAGGCCGCCCCGTGGCGGAGCCCGTGCAACGTGATCGGCGGGAGTCCGGCCGCTCGCGCGATGCGGGCGAACCAGTCACTCACATGCGAGGGGTGCCACCCCTGCCCGTCCTGGCGGGTGAACACCAACCCCGAACCCGACCACTCCGGCCCCGCCTGGAGCCGGGCCTGGTTCTGGAACTTCTTCCACCCCCGCAGCACTTTCACCGTGTCGGTGTCCAGGGTGATGGTGCGCTGGCCCGCCTCGCTCTTCGGAGTAGAGGTGAAGGTCTGCCAGGACAGCTGCACCACCTGGGTACGGATATCAGCCTCTCCATCGGTGAGGCGGGTGTTCGACCAGGGCAGGCCCACCGCTTCACCTCGACGCAATCCTTTGACGGCGATGAGGTGGAACAGCGGGTGCAACCACACGTACTTCCGCGCATGGGTGAGGAAGGTGCGGGTCTGCTCAGGAGTCCACACCATCACCTCCCCCGGGATGGTGCCGTCCTTCTCCCACTGACGGACCCGGCCCGGGGTCCACACCAACGGCTTCTTCCTCGGACATGACGGCAACCTCGCGTGGGAGGCCGCGTTGATGTTCACCGGCTCCTCGGGGTTGCGTACCGCGTCCGAGAGCGCGCTGCGCAAGGTGGCGCGGATTCGGTGCTTAGTGGACAGCGAGACCACCCGCTGATTGCGGACCGAGGCCCGCACCTTCGCATCCTCGGACTCTCGGCATTCCAGGATGTGGACGTTGTCGGCCTCGATGGAGTCGAACATCGCCTCGACCTGGCGTGAGGTGAGCCGGTCCAACCGCACCTTGCCCAAGTGCGGGATCAGGTATTTACGGATGTGCCCCTGGTAGGAGGCGCGGGTGCCCTCGGCCAGATCCGGCTTCGCCTGGATCCACGCCTTCAGGTAGGCCCCCACGGTGGGGGCTTCCTTGCGCACATCCGCCCCTGTCCCCAGACGCTTGCGCACCTCCTCGACCGAGGGGAAGCGGGTTCGGTCTTTGAGCGCGTTCTGGATCAGGTCGGCGATCTGCACCTCCACCTCTCCTTCCCCTTCGGCCAACTCCAGCAGAGCCTTGAGATGGTCCAGCACCTCCCACGCCTGTTCCTGGCTGTCCAGTCCGGTGCGGCGGGCCTGACGACGCTTTCCCCCACTGGCTCGGGGTAGTTCGAGTTGGTAACCCCAGTCACCGTGGCGGGGGTTGAACGCCCCGCCCTGGCGGCGCAGCTTCGGACACCGCACCCCCAACGCCCGACCGGAGTTCTCATCCCGACATCCGCAGCGTTTGAACACTCGTCCCTGGTGAGAAGCCATCTACGACTCCCCCTCCTTGCGGTGGTCACCGCGCACACCACACCGTGCACAGCCACCCGAGGTGGAAGGTGTGGTCAGGCCCAGGTGGGCCAGAACCCCCGCGGTGGGGATCTTCCAGGACCTGCCGGTCCGGTGAACCGGCACGGGGAAGGCCCCCTGGCGCAGGAGCCGGTAGGTGGTGGTGCGACCCAAACCGAGCATCCGCCCAGCCGCAACCGGGTCCAACACCACCGGCAACGACCCCACCTCGTCCAACCGAACCGGAACATCCGACCTCACCTGCCCCACCTCCCCACCACCTCTGATCTGCACGTTTGCGGTGCGCGGCCCCGCACGGTGCGGGGCACCACGCATCCACGCTCGACCTCGCCGAGAAGTGCAAGCGGATTCGTCAACAAGCCCACCGGATTTTCCCTCCGCCACCCGCCCGCCATCCGATACGGGCGGTTTGCCGTTTTCGCTGGTCGGGGCCACCACCGGCCCCGTGTAGGCCCGCTCCCCCGGGTTCCGCTCCCTTGGGCGGGGCCGGGTAGTTCAGGGCGGTGTGGGGCCGCTGGTGGCCCCACACCGCCCCCACCCGGATGTCACACCCGGCAACCCCGGCTGGCCTGTCCCCCACCGGGGCCGACGGGTCAGTCCTGGCGCACGTGTCCGCTGTAGGTCAACCAGGACCGGTACCGGGCCCGCACCCGTGCCGGAATGGCCACCACCCGATAGCGGCCCGCACCGTGGTGGTGTTCGACCAGGTAGTGGTCGCCCTCCCAGGCCGGGATCCGCCCCAAGTGGGATCCGGCCTCGACCACCTCAGCGATCGCGGCCTGGTCACTTTCGGTACGGGGGAAGTAGGTCACCTCCACACTGGTGTGCGGGCTGATCGGCAACTGCGGGTGTTCTTCCAGAAAATTGGCCAGGGTGCGCATGTCGGTGATGATGCGCTCGCGCAACTCAGGGCCGGCTGCGTCGGTGAAGAACTCCCGCTCGGGCAGGAACACCCCCGGCACGGTACGACGCTTGTCCTCTTCGGGTTCGGTGTTGCTCACGCCGCCGCCCTTCCATCCAAGGTGTGCTGGTCGGGGTTGGTGAAGATCAGTACGTCCTCGTGCTGGATGATGTGCACCGGCCAATCGGCCTTGCGCAATCGGCGGGTTTCGATGAGTTGGAAGAACGAGGTGCGCGAGACCACCTGACCGTCGCGCACCGCGCACAACAGAGCGGCGCACCGATCCACCTGCACCAGCCCCGCCCGCCGTCCGGCTTCGGCGACCTGCCCGGGGAAGTCGAAGAGTTCCCCGTTCTTGCGGTAGGGGCGGGTGGTCACCACGACCACCCCGCCCGGGGCGAGCAGGGTGCGGCAGGCCGCCATTATCTGTGTGAAGGAGTCCGCGAGCTTCTCGGGGCGCTGGTAGGCGAGGTTGGCCGCCCGGCGGTCCCGGTCTCGGGAGTAGCGGTGCGCGTACTTCTCCACCGCGCGGGCCCCGTCCCGGCGGGAGCGGACCTGGCCGTGGGTCATCGCCCCGTATGGGGGCGAGGTCACCACCAGCCGCACCTCTCCGGCCAATGAGGTGGCCGCCAGTTCAGTGGCGACCTGGGCCCCCTCCCCCGTATACACGCGTCCTTCACCACGCGCTCCCTGGACGGTGGCGGTTTCCAGGTTCAGCCGGGCGATGGAAGCCCACTTGGGCTCCAACTCGATCCCCACCGCGCGACGATCGAGGTGGGCGGCTTCGACCAGGCTGGTACCGATCCCGCACATCGGATCCAGCACCACATCCCCCGGCCGGGTATAGGCGGTGATGGCATGGCGGGCGATCTCCGGCAGCATCTTGGCCGGATGTTCCACCGACAACCGCGAATACCGGATCCCACGCTGACGCTGGGCCTGTTGCTGGCCGGTGAACCACACCGACCACCCCGTATGGGCACCGGTGCCGGTGCCACGGTCGGCGCCCTCGCCGCTCTCACGCTGCCCACCCGGTGCGTCCTGGTCGAACCTCACATTGTCGAGGTCAGCGCTGTTCTGGTCCTGGTTCACGCGTCCACCTCCCCCTGGGTTTCCGCGGGCGCGGTGCGTCCCTTCTTGCGGAACACCGACACGTTCAGGTGAGCCGGTGAGGTGATGGTGGCCGCCGCATCGGAAACCGAGGTCGGCAAACCCACCTCGTTCTCCTCTCCCCCTGCTCCGGGGTCCTGATCGGGACCGAGCCCGCCCTGGCCGCGTACCGGGATGGTGGCGCCCAGACCCTGCTCGCAGATCGGCACCGTCAACGCGATCACGTGCTGCAGGTACACCAACCCCGCACAGGTAGCGGCGCGCACCACCCCCGGGGCCGGGTCCACCACCCCGGACGGGGTGCACCTCACCGGAGTGATGACCGCGACGATGCCCCCGGGGCGGGTGATCAGCGCGGCGAACTCCACCTTGGCGCGCGCACGGCGGCGCCGGCTTCCCGCCGAGGTCACACAAAAGGTCGGAGTGGTCATGGTTGCCACGGTCAGATCCGCCCACGCCATCTCGTAGTCGATGGCCGCGGTCGCGCCCGGGGCATCCAACGTAGGACTGAGGTTCTCCTGGTCACGGCCCTGGGCCCGGGCCTGTTCGGCCACCTGACCGGTGCCGGTCAGATCCGCGACTTTGTGACCGGGGCGGGTGTACTCGGCCACCAAACGGTGGGCGAGCCGGTCCGGGATGCCCACCTCGCCATCGTGATCGCGAGGTGGCCGGTGTCGGGTACTGGGTGCGCAGGGCCAGACCGCCAACGGCGGCCGGCCCCGGTCGTGGTAGGAGGCGGCAGTGTGTGGGGTGTTCCCCAAGGCGAGTCCCCTCTCGGTCGTGTTTCGCCCTTCACTTGGTGAGAAACACACCCCGCCCCCGAGATTCGACACCCTCCCCTCAAACCCATGGGAAAAGGTGAAGGTCCCCGGCCCCGACCCAGGTGTCTGGGTCGGGGCCGGGGACCTTCACCCGGTGCATCGTAGGCAGGTCAACACCTCCAGGCACGGAGCCGGCACGCACAACCCGGCTGTTGCACCAGGGCGCGCATCCTGCGGGGTAGGGGCAGGGCGATGCACACCGCGAGTAGTTCCATCGGGGTGCCGTAACAGCATCGGCCGGTAAAGCGGTCGTGCACGGCCAGGTGGTGCCCGCACGCCCCGCACACCGTGCCGGGCCCCTTCTCGGTGTGGTGCACCATGCCGGGCCAGTCCCCGCGTACGTAGTAGGTCTGCAGCAGGCGGTGGGTTCGGCTGAGGGTGCCCAGCAGGACGATCAGCGCGCTTGCCCCGTTCAGGGCCAAGGCCCCTGTCAAAGCCTGCCCGCAGGACAGACCGGAAAGAGGTGAGGCCAGGTATGGGTAGACGAGATCGAGCACGGAAATACTCCCTAGGGGTATTGGGAAGGTGGGGGTGTGCCCTGATGTGGAACACACCCCCGGGGTGGTGGGTCAGTTGGCCGAGGTGGCGAACCGGTACCGGCGCGGTTTGGCGCAGGCCAGCTCGATCTTGTTCTCTTCAGCGAGCTTGGCGAGGTTGTTCTGGATAGCTCCGATGGAACGCCCCTGGAGAATGTGGCTGAGGGCGGTGGCGGTGAACTCCTCACCCGGGGAGTTCTTGAGCAGGGCCCAGACCATGGTCTTGAGCTCTCCCGGCGCGAGCCGACGCGACCGGCTGATCGGGTTCAGGGCCTGCTCATCCGTGCCGGTGGGGGCAGGGTCCCGTACCGGTGTGGTGCTGGTCCGGGGCGCAGGTGCGCTCGAGGTCGGTACCGGCACCGGAGCGGTATCGGCCAAGCGAGGACCAGGGGCGGGTGCGGGAACCTGGCCAGTGTTCGGGCACTCGGTCTCGGGGGCGGGTTTTTCGATCGGGTCCTGCGTTTGCGTTTCACCGATGTCAACCGAGGTCGAGCTCACCTGCTGCTCGCAGACAGTGACCTCGACCGTGGTGGCAGGTACGGTGTCGGGGTCCTCGAGGTCATCGGGAGCGCTCGACTCCTGTTCGGGCGAGGTCGTTGGTGCGGCCTGCCACTGGTCGGGCAGGCGACGTCGTCCTTCCCGCCCTCCGGGGGTGCGCAGTGCAGCCCCGTTCTTCTCCAGGGTGGGCAGGTACTTGGACACGGTGGACCGTCCCACCCCTGCTTCCTCGGCCAGTTCGGTTACGGTCACCGGGGTGGTGGCTTGGGTCAGTGCGGCCATGATCAGGTCGGGTGCGGGTACACGGGTAGTGGTCATGTCGGCTCTCCTTGTGTGGGTTCGCCCGCCCCGACCCACCCGGGTCGGGGCGGTGAGGGTCAGCGCTGGTCGAAGACTCGGGTGATGTTCGTGCGTACGTCCTGGGCGAACGGGCGGGCACCTTGGCCGCTGTTCGATCGGGTGCAGCCTTGGAACACGCCCCGGCGGGTGCACCAGGTGATGATCGGGCTGCCCCTGTCCGGTTCGGGGTAGGGCACGGCGATGGTGATCGTGATCTCTGGCCGGGTCGTGTCCAGGTAGGTGTCGTCCAGGCGGTGCATCCCACCTCGGTCGGTGAACATCGGTCGGCGCAGGAGCAGGAAGCCCTGCTCGAACATCGCTTGGCGGAGTTGTCCTTGGAAGTGGCGTCGTGTTGAGGTGATGGGTTCCCAGGGCTGCCATTCCAGGCAGGTGTGCGCGAGGGTGTTGGCTGCCTGGGTGATGTGGTCCCAGGGGTCGTGCGGGCTGATCAACAGGGCGGTGTCCCAGTCGTGGGTCAGGTCGCCGTAGGCGTAGACGACCGTCTCCCCTTGGGTGGGACGCAGGTAGCGGTGGTGGGTGAGGCGGTACTCGCCGGCTTTCCTGTTGGCGATGATCAGAGCCCCGGGCCCGGTCGAGGCGAGCTGTTGTAGGAGGTCGGTGGTGATGTGCTGATCGGCCAGCCTCTGGGCGAGCGAACGGTGGATGTCCATACATGTCCTTCCTGTGGGTACGCCGAATACAGGTCTCGGCGCAGGTGGGTGTGGGGGCCGCCCCGCCCCGTGACAGGGCGGCCCGGTGAAGCGAGGTGGGGTCAGTTGGTGCGGGCCAGGTGCGCGTCGACCCGCTCCCGGATCAGGTGGACCTGCATGCCGGCGACGAACTGCTGGGGGATTTTCTTGGGCCAGCCGGTGACATGGCGTCCGAGGTCGGCGATCTTGATCACCGAGAACCCGGGCTTCTCGTCCCCTTCAGGGAGGGGGTGTTTGAGGGTCACTTCCAGGTGCGGGTGCGCCCGGTCGATGTAGCTCTCCCTGACCTGCAGGACCGAGGGGCCCCGGTAATCACCCGGGTCCAGGTAGCGGCGGTGGTAGGAGGGCGCGGTGGTCATATCGAACCCGAGCTCCTGCAGGCGCTGGCGCATCCGGATGAGTGCGTATGGGGTGGCGTTGCGGTCCTCGATGCGCTCGGCCATGCACTCATAAGCGGTGCAGTCGACCGCTGTGACGAACTCGTCCCAGGTGCCGTAGTGCACATCGATGCAGTCGTGGTGTTTGATGAGGTCGCCGTAACCGAATACCGGCAAGATCAGCCCGTCACCGTGGTCGGGGGCGTGGGTTACTCGGAACTCGCGGTGGCGAAAGTCAGCGATGATCATCCCGCCCGGCCCGACCCAGCCCAAGGTGCACAACATGTGCGAGGTGACCTCGGAGTAGTCGAAGTAGTCGGCCATCGCCTTGCGCAGACGAGGTGAGCGTTCAGTCACGGTGTGTGCCTTTCTTAGGGTGCGCCGAATACAGCGTTCGGCGCGAAGGTGTGTGGGTGGTGGGGCCGCCCCGCGACGGGGCGGCCCCGGGGTATGCGGTGTTTAGGGCCGCAGGTCCAGGTGGCGTTGGATGCGTGCGGGTGCTTCGCGTACGCAGGCCGGGGTGCCACTGGTGGCGGTGGTTCGCTCAGGCCAGCAGGTCACGTAGTAGTCCCGGTCGTACATGGCCAAGCTGATCAGCAAGCTGTCGCGATGGCGCTGGACGTAGGTCATCGTGAAGCTCAACCGGGGGTCGTGCTCCCAGGTGAGATAGTCGTCCCACCGGTAAGCGCCGTCTTCGGTACGGCTGGCCTCGGGGCGGCAGTCCAGGAGCAGACCGTGCCGGTGCAGGTCGCGCCGCACCGCCCGAGCCAGGCGGCTCGGGGGCTGGAAGAACAGCCGGTGATGGGCCTTGGCGGCAGCGCTGGTGGCCGCAGCGGCCACCCGGTCCCAGTCGCCGTCGTGCTCGATCAGGTCCAAGCGCAGGTCGTCGTGTCCGTAGGCGATGACCAGCCCGGGGGTGTTCAGATCCACCTCACGGGTGCGCTGCACCCGGTAGGACGCTAGGGCCCCGTGTGCGGTGATCAACGTTGCGGGTCCGCTTTCGTGCAGGTCGGTGAGCATGGGCACGGTGATGGTGTGCTGCGGCCAGGTCGGTGTCACAACCGGGTCCTTTCATGGCAGGCCGAACTCAGCGCTCGGCGCATGTGGTCTGGGTGAGGGGCCGCCCCGCCCCGTGACAGGGCGGCCCGGAAGGTGGCTGTGGCTCAGTCCTGGTAGTACAGGGCCAGGTGGGCGGCGACCGTGGTGGCGATCGTGGCCTCGATATCTGCGGCGCGCATGTGCAGGTAGTCGAACTGCATGGTGTGTTCGCTCAGCGGCCCGTTCACGCCGCTGGCCTGGATGTGCACCGGTTCGGCGAAGCCGAGCGGTACCGTGACCCTGGCAAGGGCCTTGCCGTCGGGGCGAGCGTAGGTATCGGTGACGACCGGCAGGTTGAACCTGTGGCCGATGTTCGGCCCGAAGGTGTGGACACTGTCGGCCGGGTAGATGCCTTGTCGGTCCAGGCGCCGGCGGATCGGCGTGAGCATCGGGGTCAAGGCCCGCACCTGGGGCCACTCGCACAGCCAGTCGTTGGCGATATCGGTCAGGTCCTTCGCCAGTTCCCCGTCATGGGTGGGCCTGCCACTCTCTTCACAGTTCTCCGCGAGGCTGTCCAGGGCGTCCTGGGAAGCGATGATCATCCGGTGCTCGCCTAGCCGTCCGGTGGGTCCGTAGATCTGAACCTCGTTGCTGGCCTCGATCCAGACCAGCAGGCTGCCGGGTTCGGCGTGGCGCAGGTAGGCCACCTGGTCGGCGGTGACTTCGATCGGACGCCGCTTGTGAGGCATACTCGTGCTCACAGCACACTCCTTCTGGGTTGTTGTGTTGGGCCCGCGCCCAGCCGTTCGGCTTCCACACCAGAACTCGGTGGGTGCGGGTGGTTCGGTGGGCCGGCTCGCAGGTTGGCGCCTGCGTGCCGGCCCGCTCTAGGCCGGCACGATCCGGTGCGCGCGCAGCCGGAACAAGGTGATCTCGAGTCCGGCCCGGTACAACTCGGCCCGTTCGTGTTCCCGTTGCGCCTGAAGGGCGGCCTCGCTGGGTCCTTCGGTGCGGTACAGGTGCATGGCCCTACCGCGTGCGGCCAACTCGCGGGCGATCGCTTCGCGGTGGTCGGCTGCGACCCGGGTCGCCCGTTGGGCTCGGGCCCGGTTGGCGATCACCGCCGGCGAGGCCGGCTTCGGGCGGGTGAATACCCATTTCCCGATAATGTAGGTTGCGCGCAATGTGCGCATTCTTTGACCCCCCTTATAATGGCCGGGTGTTTCTCTTTTTCGGCCCGAGTTTCGCTTGGTTGACTAGTGTTTGTCAACTCGTTTCGCGAAACTTTTTCCGCCGCCCCGAAAACGTCATGTGTTTCGGTGGCGAACCCTAGGTGATCTTGGGTGACACGTGTTTGTCAACTCGTGTCGCGGGAAATTCTTCCCGTCACCCCGGAACCGTGTTGCCGTTTCGGGAACAACCCCATAGCAACTTCCGTGACCCGTGTTTGTCAACACGGATCACGGGTTTCTCGAGAACTTTTTTCGGCGCGCGTTTTCCAGAGAAGGAATCGCGCACACGCGCCTACGCGCGCGAGGGGCCGGCGACGAGCATGGGCGACGCGATTTTGGGCGATCATGAAATGTATGAGCGACACTGATCTGGGCGATCACCACAGCCCAAAGGAATGTTATTAGATTTGTTTATAGGGTGGTTTTTTGGTTTTTGGGGAGGGGAGAGAAGAGGGAAGGAGAAGGGAGTGAGGAAAGAGAAGGGGGCGGGTCGGCCGATAGGCCGCCCCGCCGACGAGGAGGAGAGGCCGCCGCCCCCTACGTGAAGTGGACTACCCACTGGGTATAAGTCTGGCCGCGTGAGTCACGCTCAGATGCGCCCTGACCTGCAAGGATGCCAGCTTTCGGCCCTAGAGGGCCACTGGGGGCGCTGGCGTAGTCACAGGCGTAGTCACAGGCGTAGTCACAGGCAGGGGGACGGGCGTAGTCACAGGCGTAGTCACAGGAGCCCCCTGTTTTTCGCCCCTGGCCTACCCTTGCGACTGGGCCTCGGGGTGGGTGAGCCCGTCCAGGAGTTGCTCGCTCACCGGGCTGGGTTTCTTTTTCAGCTCACTGAGGGCTGTTTCCAGCGAACGGTAGGTGCGCCGGACCGCGTCGGGGCGACCCATTCCACCATAGACGCACATCACATCCTGGTAGATGGATTCGTTGAAGCGGTCAAGCTCCATTGCCTTTTTCAAATAGAAAACACGTGATTCCGCTGATTCGGCTTCTTTGGCCAACAGGACCAGCACCTCGACGAACTGGTCAGAGTAGTGCTTTCGGTAGGGCGCAAACCACTCCTCCTCGCAATCGGACAGAAGCGGTTTCTCCCAGAAACTCACCAACTCACGCAGGAGCGCTTCCCGGTCTTCCTCTGCAAGGTTCACACGCTGCCTAAGCTCGTTCGTGTGCCACACGTCGATGTCGAACAGGCCTTCTTGGAGGACGTAACGTCCGTTCTCCTTGAAGAGGATGTCGTCTTCGGATTTGAGCGCTTCGCGCAGCGGGGCTCGCAGGCTGGTGATGGCGTTGTAGCGGTCCTTGCGGGCTTTACTCTCGTCTTTTCCAGAGGCGAGGACTTCGTCGATCTGGCTCTCGGAAAGCCCGCGGGGGCTCAGGGCGAGCATCGCCAGCAGCAGCCGTGAGCTGGACCGGGCCAGCGCATCACGCCCGCCTGCCTCACACACCGGCTGCGGGGCGAACAACCGCACCCGTACCGAGGGCGGGTGCGTGCTGCTATCTGTCTCCTCGGGGGCGGGGGCAGGCTGGGCAACCGGCTCTGGCGCAGAAACAGCTTCCGTCTCAGGCTCGGGCTCAGGAGCGAATTCGGGTTCGGGTTGGGGGTCGGCAGGCTCCGAAACGCACGTCTCCCCCTCGTCCTGGGCGCTGTGGCCCCCAGGACGGACGCGGTGCCGCAGCAGGCCCACTTCGAAGGTCTGGCCGCCTTCGGAGGTCACCCGAGCCTGTTCCAGATCCTCACAGTGCACCATTGCCCCCAGACCTTGAAGCTCGCCCAGTACCCCCACCACGACCCCAGGGGTGTCCCTGAGCACCTGGTCGGCTTCGAGGGCGTCGCGCGCCTCTGTTGCTGTGCACACCACCAGGCTGCAGGGGGCACCGGGTCCGCTGGCCTCATCCGCCCCGAGTTCGTCATCCATGCTCTGTCGCTGGCGCGTCAGCAGAGCCGTCTCCACTGCGAGTCGCACACCAGGCAGATCAGCCACGATCCGCACACCCGAGGTGAGCGCGTCAATGTCGCCCAGCGCCTCCACAGCGGCCCGGGTGGCGACAACCGGCCCCTGCCCCTCATGGCCGGTGACCACAGCCGCCAACACCTCAGCAGCGTGGGCCCCGATGAAGGCGACCCCCTGTCGTGCGTCGACCCGGGCCGTCTGGCCCACCAACATGTAGCCGTCAGAGTCGATGATGCCGTTCTCGGCTCCTCCGAGGTCACCACGCACCAGCTCATCCCCGGGAGGATCGATGCCGTCGTCGGTCTCGGCAGAACCGTCCTCGCACTGGCCCGGCGCCTCCCCGCTCTCGGGGGCCTTCGTGCCGGACCGAGTGCCTCGTGTGTGGGCATGGCGGCGCCCGGCCGCATATCCCACACCCACCCCGGCAGCTCCGGCCGCAGCGCCCACCAACAACGGGCTGGGCCGGTCGTGGTCGCTGGCGGTGCTCACATCCAGCTGCACCTGTTCGGGCAAGGGTTCGGATGTCTCCTCTGCCGCCTTGCCCTGGCCTTCGGCTTTCTCTTCGGCGCCCGGCTCCTCGACGCTTGGGGGTTGGAGGGTGTATGCGATCTCCACACGCCGGTGCTCGGCGTAGGACGCACCCGGCTCGGTTGGTGGCTGGGCCGACCCCGCCCCGACGACCTCGAACTCGACAGGCTCTTCCAAGTGTTCGGCGAGGTAGTCCGCGACCGCCTGAGCGCGCCGCTCCGACAGACCCTGGTTGTAGCCGGGGTCGCCCACAGGGTCGGTGTGCCCGGTCACCACGACCGGAGCGTCGGCAAGGTTGAAGTCGTTGATCATGCCCAGGGTCGGCTCCAAGGAGTCCCGCATACCGGAGGTGAGATCGGCGGAGTCGAAGCTGAAACCGGACAGGTTGCGGGCCCTCTCGATCACCCTTTCTTCCTCTTCCTGTCCTCGGTCCTCGGATGTGGGTTCCTCCTGCCCTCCCGGCACAGAGTGAGCCGGGGCTTCAACGGCCGCGTCGGTATGGGCTGCCACGGCCGCTGTGTGCGTACTCGCCGCAGTCGCTCCTCCCGTGGCCAGAACCCACACCAAACGCACCAGCCCCACCCGGGGCACGAGTCCGCGCAACAGGGCGAGGATGTCCAGGACGATGATGACCAGGTAAGCGGCCCACACTGCCCACAACAGCGCCACGAACACCGCGAGGACCACCTCTGCGGGCAGGGTGCCACCACGCAGGTACTGCCACAACCACACCCAGGAAACGTCCTCGCTGAGCGGCCACCCGAGTTTGGACGCCAGTCCCGGCAGCCCGATGAGCATGACCACCGAGATCAGCGCTTCTCCGATAACCGACCACGGGCTTTTGGGCATACCTCTTGTGCCTTCCTTGTTCGTGAGCTGTTCCTTCGTGCTACGCAGGCTGGATCGTGTCAGGGCTGGTGGGCGGTCGCGCTCGCTTCGGCCTCGATCTCGGTCTCGGTGATCGGCAGCAACACCGGTGAGTAGACGGCTTGGGCCAGGACCACGACTCGCTCCTCTTGGACCACGGCCCACCCCCTCACCCCGGCCGAGTCCAAGTACTCCATCGCTGCTCGGCGCGCGTGCTCCTCATCCAGCACCGGGGCTCCCACGTCCAACGTGGCCGTCTGGTCCACCTGGTGGGTGCCCGCCCTGGCCGCTGAATGCGCCACGGTCATCAGCTCTGCTTTGGCCACCAGCATCTGCCCGCCCTCCCACACCAGCGCGAACACCAACCCAAGCAGCGGCATCAGCAGAATCAAGAACACCGACGCATGGCCGCCATCCGCCCGGCTCCGGCGGCACCTACGTTCAGAGCTGGGGGCGAAGTCGCTCATGGGAACGCTCGGTAGGGGTCCACCGGGGAGGCCGCGCTCGCGGACCACGTGCGCTGTCCGCCGAGCCCGCCCAGATCCACCACCGTCACTGTGCACTCCATTTCCACCTCCACCACCCCGCCCGGAGCGAACTGACCGGTGTTCACCCTCAGGGTGAAAGGAGTACACACCAGCCCCCGGTCGGTGAGTTCCTGTTCCGCAGCCTGCCGGGCCTGAGTGCGCGCCGTGCCCGCCTCGCGCTGCAATGAAGCGGCCCGCGCCGCTGCCGCTGCGGCGTCCTGGGTGATGAGCGCGGCAGAGACCTGACGACCGGCCACGACCATCAACATCAACACCACAACGATGACCGGGACCAGGAGGGTCAGTTCCACCGACGCGCTCCCCCCATCACCCCTACAGCGTTTACGCGCCTGGACGCGGGTTTTCTGAAGGGTCATGGGGCCAGGCGTTCTACCGGGCCCGACACTTCCGAGGAGACCGGCACCCGCGCCCCGGGCAGCAGACTCGGGGCCTGGCCGCTGACCCGCACCCGGGCCTGGTCGGCATTGCGGTCGGCCTCCACCCGCATCGCCCGCAGCACACTCCCACCCAACTGGTCGTGGGCCTGCTCGGCGCGCTCGTAAGCAGCAAAGGTAGATCCGTCGAACGCCCTCGCGGCGGACAGAGCCTGGGAGGCCACGGTTTGGGCGCGGTGCTGGGCATGTGCCCACAGCCCCACCTGCACCACGGCCAGCACCATCACGAACACCACAGGCAGGACGAACAACGCTTCGGCGCTGCCCCGGTCACTGCGGCTCCACCACCCGCCACGAGTACGGGCGCGGCCAGGGCTGGTCACCGGTTCACGCCCAGGTCGATGGACTCGGCCGCCGAGGTGAACTCGGATATGAGGATTCCGCCGACCACGGTGGCGATGGTGATGGCCACCATGATCGTCAACACCCACTCCGTGGTCGAGGACCCAGCATCCGAGGTGACGTTGCGTGCGAGGGCGAGTCGTATGCGTGCACGATTCCAGGCATAGCGAAGAGCGCTCTTCATTCCGGGGACTCCTTTTCCAGACTCAGAAACCAGCCATCACGTGGACCAGCGCCACGTAGACGATCAACAGCAAGAACCCCGAGACCAGGCCCATGGTCGGCAGGGCCATACGTTCGGTCGCCGCGAGCGCAGCGGCCTCGGCTTCAGCCAACCGTCGGGCCCGCAACGACGTCGCCTTGGCTGTCAACGAGTTTCTGGTGCGCGCACCCGACGCACCACCCAACCGCAACGAGGCCGCCAACTCGGAGAGCTCACGCACCCCGCTCTCCACCGCCAAAGCTTCAAGGCCTTCCCACGGGGGCCTGTGGCGCACCGTGGCCGAGTACACCGCTGCTCGGATCCGCTCAGGGGCCGTGCCCCTCCCGTGCTGAAGCGCTGTAGTCAGCGCCCCGGTACTGCCCGCACCGGCAGCCAGCCCCATCACGACCAGGTCCGCCAACGTCGACGTGGCCGCCCGCAGCTCGGATCGCTGACGGGCCGCCGCAGCACGGGCCGACAGGTCGGGAGCCAGCACACACCCGGCCAAGACCAGGAGGGCGAACAGCCCCGCCGGCAGGCTCTCAGGAAGAACATCGCCCGCCGCGAACAACACAACGGCGAGCAGGAGGCCGAGGCCGGTCGAGGCTGCTTTCTCCGCCCGATAGTCCTCCACCGAAGTACCCGCCGCCGCCAAGGTCCTGGCCATCTTCGGCCCCGGTATCCCGGTGTGGATGAGCAGGCTGCCCACACGGCGCCCGATCCGTCGCGACCACCCTCCCTGAACGGAGCGGCGAGGTTCGGGTTCCGGTCGTGGGGTCAGCCGTTCGGTCAGGGTGGGACGGCGCAGCGCATAGGCACCAGCGCACACCCCGGCCCCGAGCATGCCCCCGGCCAGACCCAGCATCATGACGCTCACCGCACACCACCAACCCCTGCCACAGCTGCACTGTTCACGGTTGTCGGGGAGAAGGGGCGAGGCTGCTCGACCGAGGCGGCCAGGCGGGCAAGCCAGAAGAAGGAGAGGGCCCACACACCGCCAACCAGGCCGAGGATCAGCTGGCCGGTCACCGTGCCCAACGGTTCGAGAAAGGTCGGGTTCAGGGCCACCATCCCCACCAGCATGATCGTGGTGGCAGCGGCAATGATGCGCACCGAGGAGCGCACCCGCGCCCTTGAGGCCGACACCCGAGCGATGCTACTCGCCCGCTCCCGAGCCGCCTCGGCCAGACGCGAGAGCGCACCGGCCACGTCCCCGCTCTGCCGGGAAGCACCCATAGTCAAGGTGAGGGCGACCAGGTCGCCCAAGTCCGAGTCGACGTCCCGCGCGAACACCGGTGCGGCCTGCTCCATGGGCTGGCCCGCCCGCAACCTAGCCTCCAACCCCTGCACCGGGGCCCGGACCGGTTCAGGGGCAACCGGCACCGTCGCGGCGATGGCCTGATGGAGCCCTGAAGCGCCGGTGATCATGTCCCGCAGCTGCTCAGCCCAGGATGCCAGGGCTTCGGCCAGGTCGGCCTGCTTCTGGGAGGTGGTGTCGGGGCGGAGCAGAGCGGGCATCCACCACCCTGCCACTGCGGCGAGCACCACCCCCACCGGCCAACCCGTCACCACACCAACAAGCGCCCCAGCGCCCGCCGAGGCCGTCAGACGGATCCAGGTGTGGCGCTGGCGCAGCGCTCCCACCCAGGCCGGTGGGTGCGCGCTGGTGGGGGTGCGCCGGGGCAGCAGACTCACCACGTAGGCAGCGCACGCCACCCCAGCCCCCAGCAGAACCCCACCGACAGCGAAGCCTCCTACTGTCCAGTCCCACGGGCCCATCACGCCCACCCCCGCCCCGAGTAGCCGACCCGGTCCAAACGGTCCGCGACCATCCCGGACGGGGCACACACCAGCCCACCCGAGGAAGCATCCGGTGTGCGGAGGTAGATCTCGTTGGAGATCACCTGCTCACCTTCGGCGCCCACGACTTCGCGCACGCTGGCCACGTACCGCTCACCTTCCGGGGTGGTGTCGATGTGCACCACCAGGTGCAGAGCAGCCCCCACCAGCGACGCTGTCGCCGAAGCCGTAAGGCGTTCGGGGCTTTGGGCGCAGTAGGCGGCCAGCTTCGCAAACACCTGCTGCGAACTCGAGGCGTGGATGGTGGACATCGACCCGTCCGAGCCCATCGACATGGCGTTGAGCAGAGCGATCGTCTCCGGGCCCCGGGTCTCACCGACGATCACCCGGTCCGGGCACATCCGCAACGCCGCCCGCACCAACTCCGCCAAGGCCACTTCGCCAATGCCTTCGACGTTGGCAGGGCGCCCCTGCAGGGCCTGGACGTCCAGGTCGGTGTCGGCCGAGCGGTGCAGACCCAGTTCAAAGGCGTCCTCGACGGTGATGAGCCGCTCGCCTTCCAGGGTGCCCAGCATTGCGCGCAGCAGGGTGGTTTTCCCGGAGTTCGTCGCGCCGCTGATCAGGAGGTTCAACCGGGCCCGCACGGCTGCACGGAGCAACTCCTGCACGGTCTGGTCGACCATCCCGGAGCGGGCCAGATCCCGAAGGCGCAGGTGCTGGGTGGGGTGGCGGCGGATGGTCAGGGTAGGACGAGCCGCCACACCCGGCATCACCGCCGAGAGGCGTTCTCCTCCTGGCAATTCCATGGACAGGATCGGCGCGGACACATCGAAACGCCTCTCCCCGCCCGGTGCACGGGCTGCGGCCCGCTGCACCAATGCCACCAGCTCATCGTCGGTAGCCACGACCGGTGCGCGGTGTTCCCTTCGCCCACCACCGAAGTCCACGACCGCAGGATCGTTGCCGGTGATGTGGATGTTCTGCACGCCCGGCTCGACCAACAACTCCTCCACTGGCCCCAGCCCAAGGACATGGTCCAGGACCAGACGGCGAAGGCGCGGTTCGTCTACCGTTCCCCGCGTGCCCTGCACCAGCGCCGTGCGTGCCCGCTCCTCCAGCAACTGGTCCACGAGCTGGCCTACCGCATCGGGGTCCGCTGACTCTTCAGGATGGGTGACGAGGTGTTCGGTGACGCGGCCGGCCAGCTCCACCGCGGCCGCACGCAACGAGTCCTCAACGATCGCCTCCCCGGAGGCGGATGTCAGGTCGGGGACCTGGTGCATCGTGGTCATGCCGCTTGCACCTCCAACACCCGACGCTTCTCCGCGCCGAGCCCGAGGCCGTCGAAGTCATCACACAGCTCCGCCAGCGCTTTGGCGGCCTTGATCAGCGGCATCCACTCCAAACCGTCAGGGTCGCGGCGTTGGGCACGCCACGCCGCCAGCCGATCCCTCAAGCGTTGGGGCGGGTGGTGCTCGCCCCGCACCAACCCAGCTCCGGTGGTGTCATGAGGGAGGCGTGCCCATACCGGCAGTCCACCGGTGACTTGGGAGACCTCGCTGTCCGTGTGCTGGCAATGCCCGGTGATGGCCAGGCCGACCCGGACCCCGTCCTGGCGTAGCGAGCCCAGGACCGGAGCGCACACCCGAAGGCGTTCGGCCTGCTCTATCTGGCCTGCCTCGACTAGGACCACGGCGGTGTCGGCGTGACGCAGCAGGGCCGCCCCCGCGGACCCCGGCACCGCACGCCCCACATCCACCACACTCACCCTCCCCAACGTCAGCAACCGAGGATTACGGGCGAGGGCCTCCACCGCACGTCCTGCTTCCAACGGATCGCTCGGGGCCGCCACCACCCGCAGCCCTCCGGGCAACTCGAGTGCGTGTCGCAGCACAGGGTCACGGGAACCGCTTGAGGCGGTTTCATGGGACGCGGGAGCGCAGGAGCCCCCCGGAACCGGTGTGCGCGAGGCCGCAGCCAACGACACCAACCCGGCCGGACCAGGCTCAAGGCCGTACCAGGCCGCCACATCGCCCCCCGAGGCATCGGCCTCCACCAGCACCGGCACCGTCAGTACCCCGCTCGGCCACGCGGCGGCCATGGCCGTGGCCAGACTCGTCACCCCCGGAGCCCCACTCAGCGAGCACACCGCCACCACCGTCATTCGTTCCCCTCCCCATCCTGGTCCTGGGCCTGCTCGTGCGGGTTGACCACCGCGACCTGAACCTCACCCGCAGCGACCGCGTCCGCGATCTGACCCGTCTGCTCCCGAGGCACCACCACCTCCACCGCCTGGCCACCGGGGCCGAACCCATCACCGCTGTCCGCGACCACGCGGTGCACCAGAGCGGTCACCACCCCCGAACCGTCCTGCGCCGTGTCCCCGTCGTCCTCGGCCGCCTCCGGTACACCCCCGGCCGGGACCAGGTCCACCGTCGTGCCCGCCTCCAACCCTTGAGGAAGCACTGCGACTGGGACTGGGACCAGAGCCGACCCCTTCTCCGGCCACACAGCCGTCTCCGACACCGCGCCCGCCACCAAAGGGGACCCCGCCGACACCGGGCGAGCCAGCACCATCCCCTCCACCGTGTCCGGCGCCAACAACCGCAGCCCCTCACTCGGCGCCACCTCGACCGAGGCGAGGTCCTGAGCAGCAATCACGTGCCCGGCGGGCAAATCAGTAGCGAGCACCGCCACCGGCAGCGTGTCTTCTCCAGCGAATCCAGCCCAGGCCCCGGCCGTCCCGCCACCGGCGATCAACGCGGTGGCCAACAAGGCCCACTTCCACCGGCGACGCGAAGTCGCCGCCAAACGCACCGACTCCCATTCCCGGCCCCCGTCAGGAGCCTCCGTCTTACTCTTAGTTTTCTGGTTGGTTTGCTGGGGTTTCGCGAGCGCGACCATCCCACCCTCTCTTTCCATACCTACCTCTGCCGCCTGGTCAGCCGGTGCGGGTGACGACCGAGTGGATCTCACTCACCGCGACCGCTTCCGTCGCCGACGTCGACAACTCCTCCAACTCGCCACCCTCCCCGGCGCTGGTGGACCAGGACACCGACCACTCCCACACCGCGACCAGATCCACCTCGGCCCCCGCGCCCCCAGGAGGAAGAGAGGTGTAGGTGTGGCCGCAGTCAGGCGAGCCCTCCTCACGGAACACAGCAGGGGAAAACTTCGTCCCGGCGCTTTCACACACCACCTGCTGGCCGTCCCCGGTCTCCCACACCACCCGCTCCGGGGTAGCGACCACCGTCACCGACCCCGCGCCCACCGACGCCGTCGCCGAAACCGGCTCCCACTCACCCGAGTTGATCCACATCCACGAGGGCATGTTCACGAACCGGGGCTTACCGAGCGGCGGTGCCGTCCCGATCTCCGGGAGCGGCAAGGTCATCGACGCCCGCGCCTGCTCGGCCAACACCACAGGATCGATCGCCTCAGGGCTGTCCTCGCCTTCAGGAGCCGAAAACGCTGTAGCCGAACACCGTGCACGCCCCGCAGGCATCTGAGCCGGGCCTTCCTTGCCAGATCGAAGGAACTCCGTATCCGGCATCACACACGAAGAGCTGGTATCACGGCCTTCACCGCGTCCTCCTTGGTGCGGTGTCGAGGGAGGGGCGGCCCCTGTGACCGCTGGACCTGAACCGGAGCTACGGACGACAACCTCACAGGACGCACCTGAGCAAGAGAGGCTCTCATCGAATCCGGGCGAATCCGCCCAAGCCACGGACACGGGGACCACACTGCATGCGACGGCTACCGCGCTGATCAGCGCTCCGTTCCAGAGTCGCCTGGTCAACATGCGTTGGGCTCTCCCGCCCACAAATCCTCAACCTGCCATTGTTGCTCAACTTCAATCACAGTGGCCCTATAGAGCCTCGTGTTCTTCTCCGACTCATCACGAGGAGCATGGCCTTCCAACACCCATTCGGTGTTGTCCATGCAGTCCTCGACCACGATGCTCGCGGGGTCGGCTTCTAGGTCAACATCGGTGGCCTCGGGACGCAGGACCGGCTCTCCCATGGCCTTGGCCCCATCGAGCATGGCCGTGGTCAGCTCGAGAGCTCGACCGCGCGCGTAACGCTCCAAGTCCGGGTGGTCCTCGTCCCCCTCCAGCGACGCCTCGACCACAGCGCCCATCATTCCCAGATAGGCCTCCACAGCCTCCTCCTCCGGAGAGTGCTCGGGTGTGGAAGGGGCGGCCAGAGGCGGCGTGCCCGCCTCGGCCTGCTCGTGCTCGCCCTCCGTTGGCGCACACCCTGCCAACGCCACCACGACCGCCACCCACGCCACCGCACGCACAGCACACCTCCGATTCCGCATCCAACGTGATCCCACTCCGTGCTTTCGAAGGGTGACACTAGCCACACGCAGTGTGACTGCACAAGAGGAATTCGGACACTCTCCGTCACCGAAACTGTGAAGAGACCCACCGCTCTCAGATGTCGAACTCTCTACCTGCACAAACACCAAAACGAGTCAACGCAAACAGGGCCGCCCCGGCGCGGGAGCGGCCCTGTTTCTCGTCTTTCCCGTCAGGCCACGGGCTGCTGTTGGGCGTGCCACTGCCGTACCAGTCCGGCCAGCTCGCCCCACTCATCCGGTTCCTCGACCTGGCTCACCCGCGAGAGGGCGTTCGGAGGTAGCGGACCATGCCGGTGCCGCTGCAGCGTTGGATTCTCAGGTTCGCGGTAACCACGTGGACGTTGCTCGTGCGCGACCAGGTAGGGGCGCACACCCCGACCACCCGCATCGTCTTCGCACCAGCCGAACCTCGGCAACCGCTTTCGCTTTGTCGTCACCTGGGGTTCGTAGAGGTGTCGGGCCCACTCTGAGTGATCGCGGCGGGCCTGATCGTAGCGTCGCACCCACTCGGGCTCCGCAGGCGACACCGGGGGGCGTGCTGTCGTGACCGCTCGCACGGGTGGAGTCTTCTTCGCTGGTCGCGGGCGCAGCGGGGGTGGCGGTTTCTGCGCGCCGAGGACGGCTTCGAGTACGGCCCCGACCGTCCAGCGCACACGACTGGCCCAGCCGCGTCGACGCCTACGGTGGCGGCCCCTACCATGGTCCATGGTCTTCCTCCTGGCTGTATCAGGTGGGGGATCACGCCTCGGTCGGTGTTGGAGCACCGTCCGAGGCACCTTTTTCTTGTGTTTTTCTTTTTCTCGAGGCGCGTGTTCCGCCGTTCGGGGCGGGGCGGGTGTCAATGGTCTTGGTGAGGTCGTACGCCCTCACCTAGACTGCGCTTCCTCGCCCCGCCCGATGTCAGCGGACAGGCGCTACCAGCTGGTTCTCAGTTCCCGCTCGGCCGAGGTGACCAGGTGCGGCAAAGATTATGTGCGAGCATCACAAAGCCCCTCTTTTTGAGCATGCGAAATAATTCGGACAAATAGGTATCGCGTTCATTCGGACTGACCGGCGTGGGTGTGATGTTTCCCTATGCAAGCGAGTATTTTCAACCCCGCATTTCGTAGAAGTCATGGACCAGCGAAAACACGGGAAATGGGGCCGCGCGGGCATCGCGTCCCGCACGGCCCGCAGGGCGGCCCCGACCCGGGGGTTCCCCGGGCTGGGGCCGCCCTGCGCCGGTGTGGGGCGGGTTGGCCGCTCAGCCCGGCCGTACCGCCGCCACGAACACGGTCGGGTAGTACTCGCCCGCCACCGGTTCGACCCGGATGTTCTGCCCGGTACGCGGTGAGTTGACCATCTGCCCGTCGCCCACGTACATGGTCACGTGCGAGGGGCTGCCTCCCGGGGCCCCGGTGTCGTAGAACAGCAGGTCTCCCGGCTGCAAATCTGCAAGATCTACTTGGGTTCCGGCGTTGACCTGGTCAGTGGTCACCCGCGGCAAACCCACCCCGGCCGCCTTCCACGCCTGCATGGTCAGCCCCGAACAGTCGAACCCGTGCGGGCCGGTCCCGCCCCAGATGTAGGGTTTGCCGACCTGGGCCAGCGCCCACTCAGCTGCTGCCCGCCCCTGCTCGGTGCTGGCCCCCGAACCCACTACGGGAACCTCCGCAGCAGCGGCCTGGGCAGCGATCTCGGTATAGGCCTCGATATGGCCCATCACTCTGTCCACGTACCAGCCCGCTCGGTTGTAGCGCAGCAGCGCCGCTTCGAGGTGGTCTGGGTCGGTGAAGTCGACCGGTTCGGCTCTGGGGTGGCTCACGCACAAGTACACCGCTGCGCTCCACATCGCGTCGTGAATGTTGTGCGGGTCGGCGATCCCGTCGTCGTTGCCGTCCAGGCCGTGGGAGGTCCAGGTGGTGGGAATGAACTGCATCGGCCCCACCGCCCTGTCGTATCCGGTGTCCCCGTCCCACTCACCTCCGTCCGAGTCATGGTGGGGGGTGGTGTTGCCCCCAGCCCCGCTCCCGTCCAGGCTCGGGCCGATCATTTTGGGCCGCACGTCACCCGACGCCGATACCTTCCGCCCGTTCACGTGGTTGGATTCGACTTTGCCGACCCCGGCCAGCACCGGCCACTCCAGCCCCTGGCACTGCTCGTACTCGCTCTCCAACCGGGAGGCCGCCTGAACGTAGGCCGACAACACCGGGGCGGGGATCCCCTCCACCTCACCGGGAACCCCCACCGCGTTCTGGCCCGGGTTGCCCGCCGCTCCGATGAACAGCACCGGCACCAGGAAGAGGATCCCCGCGCCAGCGAAGACCTGACGCATCACCCGCTGTCGTCCTGGCCCTGCTCCTTTCGAGGATGACGGCGAGCGATGCCAAGCAACCCCAACTGTTGCCCGCCCGGCTCCCCTGGCACCCGCCACACCGCCCGCTCGGGGCCACGCCCATGCAGCCGTTCGTGGGTGCTCACGTAGGCCCTCACCATCCGCAACCGCGCTGAGGGCGCTTTGGCGAGCTTGTCCAGAAGGTGCTCGGCGCGCTGGTCGGAGTGGACCGCGAACAACACGATGGAGTCCAGTCCACTCTCCGTGGCCAGGTTCGTGTACCCCTTCATCTTGCGCACGACCTTCGTCAAGGGTTCGGTGCCGGTGTCGTACTCCACGAAAGCGTGCAGCTCCTCCTGGTCCTGATTCCATTGCAGGTAGGCGTCGGGGCGGATATGTCGCCCCCACCGGCGTGCGCTCTCACGCTCGGAGTACCAGCACTCCAACGACGCAGACCGGGTGCGGCGGGCGGCCAGGATGAAGTCCACGAAGGTGTCGGCCAGCCCGAGCACGTGCCCCAGCTGGTAGTCCAGGGCGACCCGCATCCGGTGGTCGGCCCGGTAGTCCAAATCCGCCAGCGCCGTGTTCCGTTGCGCGGCCAACAACTGCACGCCGAGGCGGTCTACCACCCAGTGGTTGGGGCTCGTACCCGCATGCACGTACGGGCGGAACGGAGCGATCAGTCCGTAGGAGCGCAGCTGGCGCAACCGCTGGTTCATCGTCCGCACGGCCCGCCCCTCGAAGTGCAGCTGGTGCAGGTGGTGGGTGGTCAGAACCTGGTGGTCGTACAGATCGTTTAGGATCTGGCGGTCCCGAGGGGTGACCTTGGGGACCAGACTCAGCAGGGTGTCGGTCGCATCCATTTCAGTGCTCACCATCGGCCCCCTTTAACTTCCCCGTCGCTCTTCCGGTTGCGCTTGGGCCTCGGGCCCATGCGCGCGGGCGGCCCGGCGCACCTGGGTGGCCCTGCCCTTGGTGCCCTCCGGTAGGGGGCGGGTGCGCACCGTGACTGCCCCCAACTCCTTGGCCCCCACCAGCGGGCGCACCGCGGCCTGGAAAGCGCCCAGGTGGGTGAGGTCGTAGGCGCCCAACACCGGCTGGGTGTGCTGCTGCAGACTCACCGCGTCATCGGGTGAGGCGGAGAAGTAGATCTTGGAGCGGGCGTTGGCCGAGACCGCTTTGCGCAGATCCCCTGGGAGTTGTCCGAGTTCTTGGTGGGCCAGGGTCAGGCCGAGGCGGTAGCCGCGGGCTTCGGCGAGCATGTCCTCCAAGGACCCGGGCAGGTTCAGGAAGTTCTGCGCCTCATCGATAAACGCGCACAGGTCCTTGCGCTGGTGCTCGGGTGTGTGGATGCGGGCGGTGACCGCCTGCCAGGTCGCGGCCAGCGCAAAGCTCCCGATCAGTGAGCTGGTGTCCTCACCCAGGCGGCCCTTCGGCAGGCGCAGCAACACCAGGTGCCCGGTGTCGAACAGCTTGGGAAGGTCGATGGTGGAAGGCCCAGAGGCCACAACCTGGCGCACCCATTTGCGCAGCAGCGCCGTCCTCAATTTGTTCAGCACCGGCCCGGTCACCGACGACCTTGCTGAGACGGTCAGGCCCGAGTACCAGCCCCAGAAGTCCGCGAGGGCTTCGTCCTTGCCGGTGTTCTGGACGACTTTGGCCATCACCTCGGTGCGCAGGTCGTCGTTGGAGAGCAGGCGCGGCACGTCCCCCAGGGTCAGCGCGGGGTCCTTAGCCCGGGTCAGGGTGAGTGTGGCGGCGCGCAGGATGTCGTCGGTGCGGGGTCCCCAGTACTCGGCGTAGATGCGCCGGAAGATCCCCACCACGGTGTCGGAGGTGAAGTCCGGGTCCGGCCCCTGAAGCAGGTTCAACCTCGGTGGTGCGGCCTGATCGTCGGGGTCGAACAACACCACCTTGTCTACCGCGTGCTCGGGTAGGCGGGCCAGGATGTCGGTGATCAGGTCCCCGCGCGGGTCGATCACCAACCCTGCCCGCCCCGCTTCGGCGTCCTGCAACACCAGGTTGGCGAGCAGGGTGGACTTGCCGGAGCCGGTCTTGCCGAGGATGTGGGTGTGCTGGCGGGCCTCCACCACCCCCAACGCGACGGGCCGCTTGGTACCGGCGTCGGCATCCCCAACGATCCGGGTGTTCTCACCCCCGCGCGGAACAGCCGGTGCCGGTGCGGCAGGGCGGGCTCCGGCGCGGGCCAGGCCGGGGACTGACGTGTCGGTGGGCAGGTGTGCGATCCCGGCCAGCTCGGCGGTGGACAGCAGTGCCCCGCAGGCCAGGAACCGGTTCGCCGCCCACCAGCAGGGTTTGAACATGTAGCTGCGACGCAGGTGGTTGGTGCCCGAGGTGAACGCGGCGAACGCCGAGGCGATGCCGTGGGCGCGGCCCCGCAACCGCTCCTGGAACTCCTCCCCCTCGTGGGTGGTGGTCAGGATGTAGGACAGCGAGCACGCCAGCCTCGGACTGCTGGCTTTGTTCAGGATCGCGCGGATGTCATCCCCGGTCCCCGGCAACGACACCGCACGCCGTGACCCGCCCCCGGCACCTGCTGGGGTGAAGGCGTCGACCATGGCCGTGCCCATCCCGGCGTGCCCCGCCAAACGGGCTGCTGCCTGCCGGGCGCGGGCGGCCCGCCACCCCGTGACCGGGCGGGCGGTGATGCGCACCAGGGCGTGTTCGCCCTCGACCAGGTCCTCCATCGCACCGAGCAGGGGGCGGGCGGGGTCGTCATCGAATTTGGTGCGCAGCGGGAACACCTCCGCGCGGCCCAGGCCCAGGTGCCCGCCGGTGGTGTAGGCCCCTGCTGGGAACAGTGACTCCTCTGGGTTGAGGTGACGGGTGGAGGTGGTGGCGCCGGGCCAGGCCGCCGAGATCGCCCGCTCCACCGTCCCCGGCGGCACGATTCCGGGCACCCACACCTGATAGCGCACCCCGGCCGCCGAGCCGATGATTTCCAGAGCCAGATGCGGTTGGAGCAGCCAGCGCGACCAACGCGGGCGCAACAACCCCATGGTGTGCTGCCAGAACGCTTTCGCGTTCTCCAGGCTGGCCTCGGGTGGGGGCAGAATCTCCACCACCCGAGCCTCCTTGGACAGGTGGACGTGGCGGGCCCACCTGAGCCCGAATACGGCCGCGCCCACCAGGGCACCGGTGAGCGGGATCGCCGCGATCAGGAGGAAGATTCCCCCGCCGAGCAGGAAGCCGAGCATCACACCACCTCTTCTTCGATGTCCTCGTTCTGGTCCCAGGCACGATCGGTCTCGTCGTCCTGGTCGTGGCGTTTGAGCTCAGCGGACGCTGCTTCCGCTTCGGCGCGTATCGCGGCCAGTTCGGCGGGGTCGGAGGTGATCAGGGCGTGCTCATGCGCTGAAGCCAGCGGGTGGAAGCCCACCCGTTGATGGCCCGCCACCAGAAGGGCAGAGCCTCGGGGTGCGGTGCCCACCAGGTGGGTCTCGCCCGCCGAGAGATGGAAGGCTTCGGCCACAGCGTCGAGGTTCTGCGGGGCTTGTTTGAGCAGGACCTGGGTGGCGGCGTTGGCGATCACCACCCGGCCCAGCTCCGTAGAGAGCACGTCTCCCACGTCTTGAGTAATCAACGTGAGCCCGCACCAGTGCTTGCGTCCGGCCTTGGACCAGCGGGCCAGGTAGCGGGCCGCGGCCGGGTCCTGGAGCAGAAGCCACGCCTCATCGACCACCACCATCCGAGGCCGCGCGGGTCCCGGTGCGGTGACGTTGCGCCAGATCGTGTCGAGTGCGAGCAGCACCCCGACCCGCCGCACCTGTTCGGGTAGATCCTTGAGGGAGACCACCGTGAGGTGCCCGCCCACCTGCGCGGTAGAGGCGCCCTCGAACAGAGCCGCGTGGGAGCCGTGGACGAAGGGCTCGATTCGCTCGGACAAGCTCTGGGCCCCAGCAGCAGGGGCCGCTCCTGTGCTGGGGTCGGTGGCGATCTCCTCCAACGCCTCGGCCAGATCCGCCAGAACCGGCGCAGGCCTCTCCCACGTGGCGGGATCACGGGTGATCCCCGCAGTCGCGTAGGCGGTCACGATCGCCCGGTCCAACACGCTCTTGTCGGTCGCGGTCAGCTCGCCGACCATCGCGCTGATCAGGGTGTGCAGGAACAGCGCCCTGGACGTGAACGAATTGCCGTCCTCGCCCTCGCCGGAGGTGGGCAGGGCAAACGGGTTCAGCCGCCCCTGGTTCGTGCCGAGGCTGATGGTGGTGCCGCCCACCGCCTCGGCCAGACGCAGGTACTCCCCCTCAGGGTCGATGACCGCGACCTCAACACCCACCAGCAGCGACCTGAGGATCTCCAGCTTGGCGAGGTAGGACTTGCCCGCACCGGAGCGGGCGAGGATGACGGAATTGTGGTTGTCCAGGTCGCCGCAGAACCGGTCCCAGGCCACCAACCCCGACGAGTGGGTGTTGGTGCCGTAGACCACGGTGGTCTCCCCCAGGTCCGCCACCAACTCCGGTGAGGTGAACGGCAGTGTCGTGGCCACCGCGTCGGTGTCCATCGAGCGGCCCATCCCCAGGGAGTCGGTGCCCAGCGGAAGCGTGGAGATCCACCCCGCCAACGCACGGAACGTGGAGGGGACCGCATCCACGAGCAGTGAGTCGCACAGCGCTTTGACCTGCTGGAGCTCGGCCTCCAAATGCTCCAGACAGGTGGCGTGCACGGTGATGTAGACCGCCACCCGAAACAGCTTGCCCTGACCGGTGGCGATACGGTCGGCGATCTCGGCCGCATCGGCCGCTGCCGCCAGCTGGTGCGGATCCTCCACCCGGCCCTGGCCGGTGCTGGTGCGATGCGCCGATTCCAACCGGGCCCGGCGTTTGCGCAACTGGGTAGCAGCGCGGGGCGCGGGCACCGGGTCCAGGTGGAAGCTGATGTCGAGCTGTCCGGGGTAGGCCAGCAAGGGTTCGGCCCACCCGACCGCGACTTCGCGCGGGTAACCGGTGACGATGAGGGTCTGGCACACCCCGCCTTCGACCTCCAAATGGCGGGCCCCGACATGGACGGCCGGACCACCCAGGGCGGGCGAACCAACGTGTTTCCACAGGCTGTGGATAGCCATTGCTCAGTCCTCCTATTCGTTGGTGATGTCGGTGTCGGGGTCTGCGTCGTCGGGGTCGGTGTCGGTCAGGTGTGTGCCGGGGGCGCTCATCGCCGCCCGTAGCGCATGTTCGGCCGCCTCTCCGTCCAGGACCTGGGTGCGCACCCCGAGTGCGGCGAGCCGATCCGCCACGTCTTCCGTGCGGCGCCGCAATGCCCCACCGGTGCGGCGGGCGGGCCCGGTGGCGGTGACCACGACCAGTACCTGCTGATGGGACAGCTCGTGAGTGGCGGCGATCTCGTCGAGGAAGTCGGCGTGCGCCGCCGCGGCACCGGCCAAAGCAGGGTGGGGAAGATGGTCGGCGTTGGCACGCACCATCGCCACCAGCCCCGACAGATCAGCTCGGCGGCGTTGCACCAGGATCTGGATGGGTTCGGTCAGCGAGTCGAGGACCCCGGCGAACGCCGCCACGACCTGGTCCTGTTCGCGGCCCGAGGCGAGTTGGAACGGGATCGTGGTGCAGGCGACGATCGCCGCGCACCTCCCTCCCAGGTCGATCACCCCGCTGGGGGCAACCGCGGCGGCGGGCAGGCGCAACGGCGCCAGCTTCGGTTGCATGAACCGGGGTGCCCAACGCGGCAACGTAGGGAGTTCACCGGAAGGTACGGGTACCAGGTGCTTGGGCGAGCGCTTCCACGCCCAGGCGTTGGCCAGCACTTTCTCCAGGCCCCGGCCGTCGCGTTCGGCCAGCGCGATCGCGATGACCACCCCCAAGAGGGGGGCCAATACCAGCGCGAGTACCCACAGCGGGATGGCCTCACGCAGGAGCAGGTAAGCGACCCAGGCTCCGGCCAGGGCGGGTGCGATGATCAGGCACTGGCGGGTGGTGAGGTTGAACAAGATCGGTTCGGGTCGGTCGATGTCAGCGGGGATCCGGCCCCGCCACGCAGACGGCTCTTCAGGCACATGCTCCCTTTCGCGATATTCGTCGAACGCGGGTAGTGGTTACGTGGTGTCGCGGCGGGGTTTGGGGAAGAGCCCGTACTGCTTCCACCCCCGTTTCGGGTTCGGGAAGAGCGGCCTCTGCCCCTTGACGTGAGCGGGTTTGCTCCACTGCACCGGCGGCATGTCGGGTAGGTGACGCAGCCTCGGCGCGGAGGCGGGGCGAGGCGCGGGTTCGGGAAGGCCGAGACGTTCGGTTCCCTTACGGCCGGGGATCCGGACCGGTGGCGGGGTGGGCAGCACGCCTTGCCGCCACCGGCGCTGCGGCACCCCAGCAGCACCACCACCCTGTGGTTTGGCCCCAGACGGTGAGGGGCGTGCGAAGAGTGTCTGCTGTCCGGTCGTGGGTGATCCGGGCATACGGCCCTCCTCCAACGCGCGGCGAACAGGTGCGGGTGAACCAGGGCGTGGCGGCGGTACCGGCGGCAACGCTTTCTGCCCCGGCAGAGCAGGTGGCGGCGTGCCCGGGTCGGGGCTTGGTCCAGGCCAGGGACCGCGAGCCCCGGGCCCGGGGAGAGCGCGCCGACCTGCGGTGGTCAAGTCCCCGATCGGTTCGGGTGGGTCGGTGCGGTTCCGGTACCACCACGCCTGGGATTGCAACGGTTGAAGACCGTTACCGGGCTGGGGCTTGTACCGGGGCAACGGTTTCCCCGAAGCGCGGTGGGGCCGACCGAACTGGGGTTTACGCAGCCCCAGGTCCAGGCCGGTGCGGAACACTCCCGGCATCCGCATGGAGCCCACAGAGCGGAACGCCATCATCCAGGCGATGTTCTTCAGCAACGCCGCGATCGGGCTCGTGCCGGGGTTGGGTTGCCAGACCAGCTTCATCACCCAGGAACTGATCCGGATCTGCACATACAGCAGCACCAAGAGCAGCATCAGGTTCATCAGCCACCCGTCCTCGCCCACGTCCTCGGTGGTGGGCGAGGCGAGGACACTGCCGGCCAACGTGACGGTGCCCGAGGCCGCCGTTCCCAGATCCAGGTGCTGCACCTGGCCGGGCGCCGCGGCCGCATCCGGCATGTTCCCGAAGATCGTCATCTGGCCCTCGAAGAACAGCTGGGCCATCGCGATGTAGACGATGGCCTGGGCGATGGGGATCGCGCACAATCCCACCATCGACTTCCACCACAGCTCGGCGAGGCGGTTGGTGTGCGGTAGCGCGTGAAACATCAGCAACAGGGGTGCGGCGATGACCAGGACGATCACCATGCAGATACGGACCGCTTCGGTGATCATCCACACCACCAACATCACGACCACGACCACGAGCAGCAGCAGGATGAAGACGACGGCTTCCATGAGCAGCACATCGATGCGGTCGCGGAAGTTCTTCGCTGCTTCTTGTGGGTCGATGCCCGCCGCTCCGACTGCTTGGGCGATGTCATTAGAGGCTCCGACCATCTCGGTGGCCAGCCACAGCGACAGGTTCGATGCGGCGAACCCGAACACGAGCCGGGGCAGGATGTCCCCGATCGCGTAGCGGGTTTGGACCGTTTGGTATCCCATGACGATCACTCCGCCCGCGACCACCAGCAGCAGGTACAGGATGTTGCTCGTGGTCAGGATTCCGGTGTGCAGGGCCTTCATGCCTTCGGTGGGCAACGGTGTGTGGAACGCCTTCTCCGCCAACCAGCCCAGGGCCGGGTTCAGCCCGGAGACGACGAAGTCCGCGAACCAGTTGCTGACGTGGCATCCGCCGTCGGTCAGCCCGCAGTCGAAGATCTTGTCATCGGTCTCCAGCTCGACCGATTCCTCAGGAACCTCCTGTGGGCCACCTCGCGGTTCATCCTCACGTTCGTCCTCCGGAGGCGGCAACGGATCATCGGTGATCTCAGGTTCCGGCTCTGGAGCAGGCTCCGTCTCCGACTCAGGCACGAGTTCTGGTTCAGGGTCGGGTGCTTCAGGTAGTGGCAGCGGATCATCGGAAGGCGGAGGCAACGGCTCATCCGAAGGCGGGCCTGGGTCCGCCGGAGCCCGGCCCCGCATGCTCGCCGGACTCACTCCCCACCACCGGCCTCACCGGCGGCCAAAATCCACTCCAAGATGGCCATCAGCACCGTGGCCAGAACCGCGATCCCATAACCGAAGGCCACACCGCTCAGCGCCCGTTTGGCTCCATCGATCGCGCCCGGTTCGCCACCAGCGACCAGCCACCGCACCCCCGCGATCGTGAGGAAAAGGGTCCCGAGCGCGGTAGCGAGCACCATGATCACCAAGTAGACCCGGTTCACCACAGCCACCAGCGGCGCGACCGTGGCTTCGGCTGACTCATCCGGCCCCTCGACGTCTCCTTCGGTGGTGGCCCACACCCATGAGGCGTCGTCAGCTGTGAGCAAGCTCCACACGGTGGCGATCAACAGGGCGGCCATGATCACGAACAACCTGCGCACCTATCCCCCTTTTTCAGTACCGGGCTCTTTGTCGCCCACCTGGCTCTTCTGTGTCCGCTGCTCGGGAACCGGCAGGCCCACTGGTCGTACCGGGGTGGGCCTACCGGTCTTCTCACTTGGTTAGGAAGCCAGCGGCCAGCCCGGATTCGACACCGTGGTCTCGACGGCTTCACTGAAGGGGCGCGCATACGCGGACGAGATCGGTGTAGCCACCGCTGCGGGCTCGCCCCCGCGAGCTTGTCCGGATGCCGGGCGCAACGCGGCGGCCAACCGTGCCTCGGCACGCTGGCGGCGTTTCGCCAGGGTCTTGTAGCCCACCCCCGTCTGGGTGGCCAGAGTCACCAGGGAGACCCCTTCCAAGCGGGTGTGGGCGATCAACTCGGCTTCGGTGGCTGTCAGGGTCCCGGCTCGCACGGCCGCGTCCAGGACCGGCTCACATGAGCGGGTCGCCGCGAGCTCGGCCTCGGTGCTGACCTCCCGCTCATCCAGCAGCACCTGCTGGGCGGCGATCTGGGCCCGTTTGCGCTCCCCCAGGGCTGCGCGGCGCACCCGGCACAGCAGGAAGTAGCCCTGCCCGGCGTGGTCGATGTTGGCAGTGCGGATCTGACGGATCGCGGCCGTGACCACCTCGGCTTGGAGGTCCGCCTCGCTGGCCTGGTCCAGGCCGCGGCCGGCGTGGCGCACTGCCGAGCGCAGCATCGGCATCGCCAGTCCCAGCGCGCCGGCCATCCACTCCTGGGAGTGGCGGGCAGCACGGAAGGTGTGCTGCCACACCGCGTCCCGGAGCTGGTTCACGGTCGCCCGGTCCAGCAGGACCTCACGGAGCTCAAAGAGCGAATACGTGCGCTCTTCCAACAAGGGGTGCACGTGGGTGCCGTGCAGGGTCAGGTGTGTGGGCGCGATCGCGACGAAGCTGGATTCAATTTCACAAAGCAGAGAAAGGTTCATGTGTTCCCCCTGGAAGTGCCACCGGGATCCGACACCGACCACTTAAAGACACAAGGGACTCAGGGGTTACTCAGAACGGGCTCACAGCACGCTCAAACTCGACTCAGAGCAGACTCAGAAGTGACTCATCAGCACCAAGGGAAGGTAAAGTATTTCCTTCTAGGATCTTTTACCCGCGACGGGTGAGTCATGCAACCAGGAGCGGACTCAGAGCTACTACCTGCGGATATGCTGGATTCACTGGATGACTCAGATACTTGCGCAGTGGACTCATGAGTCACCGTGAGCATTCACTAAAAGGCTCTCTAAGAAATTCTTTCTAGAATCTTTCGACACGCACTCAACGGCCCATTGAGGAACACTGAAACAGCTTCCCGGGGTGCGAAGCGGCAAAGATGGACAGAAGCCGAACAACCACGGCAGGGGTACTCATCGGGCCCGTTCAAGAAGGTGCGAGGCGCGCCGGAGGAGAGGAGTTCGGAGCTCGGTTTCCTCACTCCTGACAGTGAGGTGCAGGAGTTCGGTGATGGTGACCAGCTCGGCGAACCGCCCAGCGGGGGTATCGAGGATGTGTGCCAGTTCCTTTCGGATCCGTGCGGCCGCGGAGGGTACGAGCAGGCTGTAGCTGTGCAGCATGGCCGCGTCGTAGCCGGTCGGAGCCACTCCCCATCCCTCCCAGTCAAAGAGGATGAGGGCCGGGGCGCCGAGGTTGGCGAAGTGGAGGTCTCCGTGGGCGGTCGACCACGAGGGAGCGACGGTGTCGACGGGTGCCCCGAGGTAGCGGGGCATGGCGTGGTCGAGAAAGGGCTGGAAGGCGGTGCGCCGGTGTGTTCGCACCCGCGAGATCGTGTGCAGGGCTCTGCGTAGTCCGTCCCACCAGCTCGGTGGCAGGTCGGGCTCGTGGGTGAGCACTGCCGTCTTTGAAGCGGCAGGAGACGAGGCCCTGTCGTACAGCTCGGCCCGGTAGGACCATGATCCGTGGTTCCAGTCGTGCAGGTCGCGCAGTTTGGGGCGGGGCAGCGTGGTGGGCATGGCCTGTTCGGCGTCAACGACTCCGTTCCAGAAGGTGGCGACGATCCGATCGGTTGGGGCGCAGGCCAGGCGTAGCCATGCCGGGCCGTGTGCCGTGGTTACCGGCCGACTCAGGGTTCGCCCACGCCACCCCCACATCTCATCAGGATCTGAGGTGGCCGTGGCGTGGAGCGCAGCTCGTGCGCGTGTGTGTGCCGCTCTCATCCGGGCGGCGGTCTTGGGGTCGGGGTGTGTCAGCATCTGGTCCCTTGTGAGGGTCCCGGTTCGGTGTCCATCAGTGCGGTGCGGGCTGCGTGGGCGAGGATGCTCTGGGTGCGTGCGGTTAGGCCGATTCGGTTCCAGTGGAAGATCACGTGGTGGGCCAGGACGGCGCGTAGGCCGCGTTGGAGGGTTCCGGCGTGCGCAGCTTGGGACAGTGCTCGTCCGGCGGAGGCGAAGTCGAGTATCCAAGGCACGGTGAACGCCAAGGGGTTGTCCGGGGATTGCGTGGGGTGGTGGGCGGTGAGGAGCCGGCGCAGGGGGACGCTCAGTTCTGGCATGCGCTCAGGCGGAACGTCCTCGGGGAGGGGACGCATCCGCGCGATGCGGTGCCAGATGTCGCCTTGCTCGAACTCGTCCTGGCCCGCGCCTCGGAAAAGAGCGCCGCACAGCATCGTCGACAGCTCGCGGCGGCCGAGGACGGTCGCGTGTGCGTTGAGGTAGTCGAGGATCGCGCGGCTGTCGGTGTGGAAGAGGTCGTGGGCGGTGTGCATCGCTTCGGGTCCGCCGAAGGCGAGGGTTTCGGGTTCGTAGACGGTTCGTCGCCAACGGATGACGGCCTCTGGAGTGGAGAAGCCGTCGAGGATTCGTTTGAGCAGGTCGTCGCCGGGAGTGGTGGTGTCACTGAGCCGCAAGCGCAGTCGCCAGCAAGGCGCTTTGCGGATGAACCACCAGGAGTCCACGAGTCCTGACTGTTCGGCGTGATGGAGTCGGGGTGTGAGTCGTTCGGTCACCGTGGTTTCGGCCGTCCGCCAGTCGGTGAACTCGATGTGGACCTGGTGCCAGCCGTGCTCTTGGGCCTGTATCTGGAGGGCGGTGGCGCCCGCTTCGGTGTAGGCCTGGACTGCCTCCTCGAGGTGGTCCGTTTCCACTCCGGCACGGAAGGCGGCGCTCTCCGGTGGGGTCCCGGAGAGCACGTCGAGAACTCCTTGGGCGAGTGGATGCCCGGTGTCGGAGATTTCCACGGCGTTGTTCTCCTTCCTTAGGTACGGGGCGGGTCAGTTGATCAGCAGGCAGGCATCCCACCCGGTGACCGGGGGCAAGCCTTGAGTTGCGGTCATCTGGGCCAGGGTGACTCCCGCCTGTCCGTCGAGAAACCCTTCTGTGTCTGCTTGTTCCTGGTCGAGGCGGTCGTTCAGGAACGGCAGGTGGTGGGCGATTGCCGGGGTGAGCGCGTCGGTGGCGGTGCGGTTCGCGGTCTGCGTTAGACCGGCCCAGCCGTGGCAGAGGCCGGGGTCGTGAACGCGGGCGAGCTGGTTGGGGTCGGCGAGGCAGTCGGCGAAGGCCTGTTCGGCCATGCGTTGGCGGTCGGTGTCTGCGGTGGTGAGGGCGGCGAGCTGTTGGGCTCGGGCCAGGCCGGGTGTGCCGTAGCACCAGCTGGGGCGTTGCGGTCCGCTCTGGTCGGTTCGACTGTTGCGCAGCTCTTGGGAGGTGATCCACTGTGGCCACCAGGTGCCGGTGTCGTTTTCGCTACGCCAGGAGTCCAGCCACGCGCAGATGAGCTCGATGGCCTCGCTCTGCCCATCGACGGTGATCTGGCGTAGCTGGGCTTGGGCGAGGAGGGTGAGCGGGCCGGTGATGCCGTGGGCGATCCCGAGGTTGGCGTGGCCGCCGGGGAAGTGGGCGGAGGTTCCACGCTGGGGGTCGTGGTGGACCCACCAGCCGGGGAGTCTCCGCCCATCGATGACCAGAGGTCGAGTGAGGCGGACCAGGTAGGTGAGGATGCGTCCGAGCACGTCATCGGCGGGGTCGTGGTGGAGCAGGTGGGCGCCGATCCCGGTCAGTCCGTGCAGGAGGTCGTATTCGGCGAAGGCCGCGGGTTGTGCCCTGTCGATCCGGGCGTGGGCGAGGTCGAGTCGGCGGTGGGCGAGGCGCCTCACCGCCGTGTCGATGCGCTCTGTCGCCGCAGCGTAGCGGGGCGCTCCGTCGGCTTGGGCCGTGTGCAGGACGAACGCCAGTGCGGGGGCTCCGAAGTACAGGCATGCTTCGTCTGCCGCGCTGACCGGGTCTGCGGCCGCTTTGTGGACCTGGGTGTGGGCCCTCTCCCAGCTTCCTTCGCCGGTGTGGGCGTGCTCGATGTGCATCAGTGCGGTGCCGATGGTGCCCGTGGCCAGGGACTGGGATTGTGCGGTGGGGGTTGCGGTCTGGGCGCTCATCGTGTGGTCTTCCTGGCGAGGTCGCGCTGGGCGGCGGCGCGGACGAGGTGGTGGGTGAGTTGTTCGCGCTGCGGGTCGGCGCCGAGTGCGCGGGTGTGGTGCAGGTGCAGCAGGGAGCGCAGCACCGGTTCGGGGTCACGCTGGGAGGCCAGGCGGGCACGGTAGTCGCTCAAGGCGGTGCGTCGGTGCTGCCAGGCCCGGAGCACTTCCTGCCCGGTGGGCAGCGCCTGGAGTGCTTCTCGGCTCTTGTCGGGATCTGCAAGGTGCAGTGCCTGGTCCCGCACGACGCGGTCGAGCTTTGGTGCTTCGTGGGGGAGATGGTCGACGAGCCATTCGACGGCCTCCCGGGCGTTGGGGGTGTAGGAGGTGGCGAGGTCGTACATTCCGGCGACGGTGACCACCTCCCCGGGAGTACCCGCCTGTGCGGTGTACGCCGCTTGGGCCAGGGCTGCTGCGGAGTCCGCGGCGAAGAGCCGTTCAGCGGCGCTCATGGCCGTTCCGTGGCCGTAGCGTCCGGTCTGCGGGTGGTAGGTGGCCAGTTGGAAGTGCGGGACGAGGCCATGGCTGCGAAGAGTGGCAGCCCAGGCTCCGATCCGGGTGACGGCGTCGCCGTACCCCCGCTCCGAGCGCAGGCGGAAGTACAGGGCGAGGTGTTGGTCTCGGTCGGGGTGGGTGAGGTCGTGGTGTCGTTCGAACCACCAGTAGTGCAGCTCCGGCCACTCGTTGACCAGGTCCGGCAGGTGGCGCAGGAGGATGGTGTCCTGGCGAGCGGGATGTCCGTGGATCTGTGCGTGGACCACGTCGGAGAACCCCGGTAGCTTCCCCTGTTCTGACGGTGTGACGGGCGTGCTCGGTCGCTCGGTCTTCAGTGGAGGGTCGGCGGCCGTGTGGTGGAAGGGGACGAGGATTTCGTGGGCGCGTCCTAACCATCCGTTGGAGTCCGGGGAGGGTCCTTCACGGAGTTCGACGGTGCTGGTGCGCTCCAGCCGTGCCCGTAGCACCTCGCGGTCCAGCGGGCGATCCAGGTTCAGGGGGAGGCGCATTTCCGCGCTGCACATGACGACCTCCGTGGGCGCCCCCAGGCGCTCCCGCCAGGTGCTCAACGCCTTCACCCAGGCAGAGTTCGGCGCACCTGGGCCGGGGAGGCTGTCCGTACTCAGCCTCCACCGGGCAGCGGCCAGGACGGTACGCCCGCGTCGAAGGCGGGGCAGGAAGGGCAGGGATGACGCCGCTCCCCAGTCAAAGGCCTGGTAGACAGCGCAGCGACCAGTCGGGGCTTCGGCGAGGAACCGTGCCAGCGCAGGTGTGAGCACGGCGGCCTCGAGCGCGTGGGTCACCCGTGGTTCGACGTAGCGGCCGGTGGAGAGCTGGAGGAGCCTGAGGTGGCGCGCGTCGGCGGTCAGGGCGAGGTCGTGCAGGCCGATGACGTCACCGCCGGGCACGTGGTGTTCTGCCAGGGGGATGATCACGGGCAGGAGCCGGGAAGTGCGGACGGCGTTCGCTGTACGCCGCTGACGTGGCGGAAAGGACAGCTGCGCGGTGACCGTGCCCGGTTCCGCGGGAAACGTATAGCTCTCGGCGAGGCCCGACCTCGCGGAGGCGGACAGCAGGTGGGCGAACCGGCCGGCCATGCTGCTGCCCGGTCGCGGAGCCGAGGTGACCAGAAGCCGGAAGTCCCCTCGGTCCACGGCCCCTGCTGAGGGGGCGTGTAGTTGGAAGGCGAGCTCGACCCGGGAGGGAGCAAGCACCTCCTGTGGTTCACCCAGGGCGATCTCATCGACCATGCTGTCCGTCAGGACCACTTCTGTTCGGCCGCTGAGGGCAGCCTCTTGAGCGAGGGCGAGCAGGTACCGGTCACGCTCGGTCAGGGCCGGCCGAGCGCTGGTATGCGCAGAGCCGAGATAGTCGGCGGGCAGACCCAGACCGGCATCGGAGACGACCTCGACCACCGGGATGACGGCTCCTGGGCCGTAGCGTTCCCGGAACCTGGAGTGAAAGTCCTTCCACCGCGGATAGCCGTAAGGGTAGGGGCTCAGGCGGATCAGCGCGGCTGCGGCTGCTTCGGCTTCCCGAAACACGTTCTCCGGCAGGGTGATGCCGGCGTCCAGCACGGTGTCCACGACCGACCCGACCTCACTGGGTGACTGCCGATGGCATTCGAGGCCCCGGTGGGTCTCGCGGAGTTCGCTGACGATGTCGGCCGTCTCGGGAAGCTCCTCGGCTCCGTACTTGTCCAGGTGGGTGCACAGGTAGGCGAGGGCGTCGGGCTCACTCATCGGGGCGCGCAGGCTGGTGATCAGGAAGTTCTGTGCCACCAATGCGGCCAACAGAAACCGGGTCTGTTCGCGCGGAACGTTCGGATACTCAGCGACCAAGGCATCGAGGAGTTCCCGGAAGAGCAACGGAACCTGAGCCGCTGCCATGGCGGCGCGCACGGGCGGAGTATGGCGGATCGATACCTCTTGAGGCGCTATCTCCCTGGGTCGCTGGGAGCTGGGCAGACCGGGGATGACGAGCCGGTCGTCTCGGACGAACGCGGTGGCATTGGCGATCACCGGCAGCAGGTGCAGGAGTCGGGGCTGTTGTTCCAGCCGGTCCACGGCTCTCTCCAGCCAGTCAGCACCAGCACGGGCGATCGTGCGGTGGCCATCGCCCCAGCGCACCCGTGTCTGAGTGCCCGCTTTCACCTCGGCCACTCCGGCGAACAGACCGAACGGAGTGGCCCTTCCCCGCCAGCGCAGCACGTAGGAGCCCAGCGAGCGGACCAGGCGGCGGATGCGTCGCGCGTCCATGGTGTGCCCGGCCACCACCCGTCCAACCTGCTCGAACAGAACGGGGCTGGCGTGCTGGACGGCACCCCGGAGGCGTTCGTCGCGCCACACGTGCCTCAACCAACGGTTCCCCTGTTCGACCGCGTCCTCAGGCGCACCTGATAGGTCCGGGGCATCGGGCAATCGGAGGTCCCGGGGGTAGGTCGTGGCCCGGATCAGGGGTGGTCCTGCCCGGTGGTACAGGGTGCGGTCCGCTCTCGGTGCCATCAGCAGGGGTCCTGCCTGTCTCGCTGTGTACAGGGATAGTGGCGGGTCCGGGCGAGAGCATCGCCCGGACCCGCCGGGGAGCGATACCGGTGTTAGGCCGGGTCGCTGGCGAAGGACACGCAGGCGGTCCCATCGCATGTGGAACCGCAGTTGTCACTGGTGCTGCGGAGCAGTCCGGGCAGCGGCTGGGTGGCTTCCTCCACCACCTGGATGTCGAGCGTGAAGTCGTCGAAGGCGTTGGGGGCCAGGGGGTTCACCATGGGGTTACTCCTTTTCGTCGGGGTTGTGTGATGCGGCCTGGCCCTCGTCGGACCAGGAGATGACGACCGACCCGTGCTGCTTGCGCAGGACTCGTCCTTCAGGAAGGTCCTTCGGGTCGGTAGTGGCCGGGTGGAAGCTGATGCGTGGCACGGATCCGCTGCGGTGGCTACGCCCCCAGGCGGTGATCGCCGCGTTCATGGACTCCGCGAGCTCGTGGGCGCGGGGGCCGAAGGCGTGGACCCCGAACTCGAAACGGGCCACGCCGTCTGCTTCGGTCTTGCGTACGGCCAGGTAAGCGAAGCTGTCCCGATCTACTACGGCCGGGCAGGCCAGCTTGTTCTGCGGAGAGACCACCCCGGTGTCCAGGGCACGGTCCACACTCATGAGGCAGAACCCGTCCAGAGCCGTGGCAAGCCACAACTGGAGCGTGTCGAACTGCTCCGAGGCGGTGATCTCCACCCCCGACCACGCCTCGGCGCGCTCGGTGTCCAGCACGCCATCGAGCTGGTCAGGATCGGCGGGCTCCCCGTCGTCGAACCTCAGCCCGATCTCCTTCCCCCGCAGCAGAAGCAGCCGCTCGGTGTGAGCGCCGGCGCCCTGCATCTTGACGAAGCCGCAGATCTTCGCGGAGGTACTGACCAGGTGGGCACCCTGGCGGACGAAGGTGACCGAGCGAGTCAGACCCCGCATGCGCAGCGGAACCGTCAGAGTTCCGTCCGGGGTGAGCTGGTCGATCCACGCGGGAGGGATGTCCCAGGCTCCGACCGTGACAATGACCCGCTGGTAGGGGGCATGCTGGGGGCATCCGTCCTCACCGTCGGCCAGGACGACGTTGACGTCGTTGTATCCGGCGTCCTTCAGGCAGGCGCGAGCACGGTCGGTGACCTCGGGGTCGATGTCGAGCGTGGTGACCTCACCGTCTTGTCCCACCAGTTCACTCATCAGGGCGGCGTTGTACCCGCCTGACCCGATCTCCATTACCCGCATTCCCTGGTCCAGCCGGGCCTGTTCGAGCATGGTCGCCTGGATCTGTGGGGCGGAAACCGAGCTGATGGTGGTGCCGTGCTCATCGCGTTTGGTGACCACCACACCCTTCTTGTAGGCCTCTACCAAGGTCACCTCCGGGGCGAATCGCTCACGCGGGACCGTGAGGAAGGCCTTCTCGACCGGGTCCGTGCGGATCAGTCCGTCCGCCTTGAGCTCCTCGGTGAGCTGCCTGCGGAGTTCGGCGGCTCGGCTGGTGTCAACGGTCGGTTCGGTCACGAGGTCTCTTTTCTCCATACGGGTAGGTATCAGCGGCAGGCGTCCCGGAGCCGCCCGGTCTCACGTGTGGCAACGGCACGACCATCGCGATGCCATCACTGTGTGTGGTGAAAAGGCGAGGGTTTCCAGAGGTGTCGGGGAAGTGATCCTCACGGACGATCCGGCCCACCACCACCCAGGCTGATCTGCCTCATCCTGGGCGGTGGTGGTCGTGCCGGGCATAAATTGATCTCCCCTGGTGCGTGGCGTTTTCCCATGGATCGTGTGCCGGATGCCTGTTCCGACACGGTTGCTCTTTCCGCTGGGTCGCTCGGTACCAGCAGTCTTCCGAGAAGCGGGCCGGTCCTCCTATGCGCATGTGCATAATTTTCACGTTCGATTCATGCGCGGTGTTCGATTTATGCGCCCTGAACTGGGATTACTCTCGCGAATAAGTTTCTTAATTCGCATCGATCGACGGTTTCGGGACGTACAGTGACCATGTGGTCGAATCACCGCCATCATTGACAACCAAGACAGCACTGCGCATCGTGGGCGAGACCAAGGCCGAGTTCGGTTGGTCGAGTCGCGGAGCACGGATTCTCGTGCCTGTGGGAGAGAATGCCTCCGTCCACCTCCCTGAGCAGGGGTTGGTCGTGCGCATCTGCGCGCGCGACCAAATGCAGCGGGCGGCCCGGAAACTATCGCTCGCCCGTTGGCTGTGCGAAGGCGACCCACCCGCGACACGGTGGGCGAAGGGTCTTCCACTCCACTGCTGCATCAGGGGTGGGTCATCACCGCGTGGCGATACATCCCCGGCATCGAACCCGGAACTCCGCAGAGCATCGGCGCGCTTCCACGCCGACTTCACCCCTGGTCTCCCTCCGCGGCAGGCTCAAGTGGGACATACCTGCTCCAAGATGTTCAACAGACTCCACCGCGATAGCTTCGATACATGGACACGACCGAGGGAAACCAGGACCGTTGGGTTGTGCACGACGAGCGCACCCTCTACGACAATCCGTGGGTGCGATTGGGAAAAGCCGATGTCACCACCCCCTCGGGCACCAGATTCGAACACCACACCGTCACCCTCCCTGCCGCAGCCATGATCGCGATCCTGGACGAAGCCCGGGAACAAGTGCTGATGAGTTTTCGGCACCGGTTCGTCCCCGATGTATGGGGGTGGGAACTACCCGGAGGCCTGGTCGATCCGGACGAAGACCCCGGGCAAACAGTGATCCGTGAGGCCCTGGAAGAGACCGGCCACCAGGTCGCTTCAGTGGAGCATGTAGCCACGTTCGAGCCGATGATCGGGATGGTCCGCAGCCCTCATCACGTTTTCGTCGGTCGTAGTATTTCTTCGACCGACGATCCGACCGAGCTCGACGAAGGCATCTACGTGTGGGTTCCTCTGGCCAAGGTCCGTTCCCTGATCAGCGAAGGACAAATCCAGAGCTCAGGTACCCTCATCGCTCTACTTCACCTTTTGTCCTTCTAGCAAGACACGGCTCCCGAAATACCGCTTCAAGCGGGCCTGTTGGCGGAGTGACCCGGAGCGCTCGGACAACACGGCAGCACTTTTCGCTTGTTCTCGCGCCAACGTGTGCTCGCCTCTGGTGGTGAAGGCCAGTGCGAGGTCCGTGCGTAGTCCGCATTCGGTCCGGCCCAGACCAAGAGGGATGATCTCGTTCAGTGAAGCCGTCAGATCGTCGATCGCCTGTGTGTCACCCAGCCGTGCCAGGCAGTGGCCCCGCCAGCGCAAGAGGTGGGTCTGGTCGAGCATGAGGAAGGGCAGCGCGGGATCATGCGATTCCGAAGGCAGGATCGCAAAGGCTCGGTCCAAGGCTTTCCGAGGCCGCGTTTTCTCTCCCAGCGCGGCGTGGACCTCCGCCTCTGCGGCCCACAACCACGAGCGCAGGAGTGGTGGCAAGGACCCGGTTTTTCCATGGTTGATGGCGGTGATGATGGCGAGGGCTTCACGACGTCGATCGCTGTCCATGAGCACATAGATCTGCTCAGCGCTCACGTACGCCAAGACCGCAGGGTCTTCACTCTCTCTGGCGGCGGCTTTGGCTGTTTCGTAGTAGCGCCAGGAGGTGGCGGGCTGCCCTGAGTCCAGGGCCTGCCAGGCAGTCAGGGAAGCGGCTTCGGCGAGCACTCGTGCCAGTACACGACGCACTGTTCCTGGAAGCGTGCAGTTCATCAGGTCGTGCATCTGTTGCACGTGGGCCTGGCTCTGTGCAAGGAGGAAGTGCGCCCCCAGTTTCCGGTCGATCAGGCGGAGGTTCTGAGTCTGTTGCTCAAGAAGCAGGACCAGGGCGTGATCGACCGTTTGGAGTTCCAGGCGCTCTTGAAGTTGATGGGCGACGGCGGGCCGCCCTTGGTCAAGAGAGCCGTTCCCCCAAGGAAGGAGAGCTCCCATCGAGTCCGATGACGTTCGGGGGTGTCCATCACTCAAGGGTGCGCCCAGCCCTTGGAGAGCCTCGTGGGCTCGACGCCGGTCGGTCAACCCCTTCCCTGCTTCGGCGCGAGTGATGGTGCTCTGCGCCACCCCGCACATCCGAGCCAAAGCCTCCTGGGACAGGTTCTTCACCCTGCGACGCAGGAACTGGATCGCCCTCTGAGCATCACGTTCACGCACCGCGGCCACCATGGCCGGTTCCCGCCACACCCATGACGGGATACACGTACACGCGTTCCGTGATCCATCACGAACGCGCCCACAGTTACCGCAACGCATCCTGGAGCCTCTCGAAGTCGTTGGAACCTCTCGCTGCGTGCTTGAGGTGCTTTACCGGAGGAAACGGTCGAAAGAATCCACCGAGCGAAGACCCGTGGGTGGGAAGGTGATGGCAGTTCGGAGGAGATGGCCACCGTCATGTCCTCCTGCCGCCTTCTCGCAGGGCCTGGAGGATGGGGATCGCGCTGACCTTGTCCTCTGTCAGGGACTCCCAGTGGATCCCGGAGGGGCGGCGCCTGGGTGGGCACGGGATGACTTCCTCGGGAGTGACGATGAGGTCCACGCTCACGTCGTGCTCCGATTCCGGGATCGGCTCATCGGTGACCTGCAACGAGTGCACGGTGGTGACGACGAGGGTGGCGTCGGTGACCAACCCCGCCTGCGCGAGCAGAGCCATCTCGATGTCGCTGTAGCCCGCGCCCTTCCCGATGCGCACGCCGTTGGGGTTGACCGCGACGCTTCCGCAGACAATGACGTCCAGGGGCCGCATCCTCTCAGGATGGGTTCGGGGAGCGTGCTGCGCGGCGAGCTTTCCGGAGGACGCGATCTCGGGCGCGGTGGACAGCTTCTGCGGGTCGATCAGGTAGAAGGGATCCTCGGTCGCGATCTTGGGCACCGCCATGTACAGCAGCTTGCCCGCCTCCACTGCGGCTCGGCGTACTTCTGCCTGTGCCTTGTCCGGATTCGCCTTGACGATCTGAGCGGCGATCCACCCGGGGTGCTGGGAGAGCAGTTGGGCGGCCTGGTCGGCGCCGTGGAAGTTCGGGATCTTGCCGTGCACCAGGCCGGTGCGTCCAATGTTCTCGGCATCCAGAAGTGCCCACATCTTCTCTCTAAGGTGGTTCTTTGCCTGGGCATCGGGGCTGCTCGAGCTCATGAGGGTCCTAACGGGTGAGCAGGTCGATGAACCGACCTTGGACTTCTGCGACGGCGGGCGCGGTGCGCCAGGCGTTGAGTTCTTTCAGCGCGGTGGCGATGAGGGAGGTGGCCCCGCCGGCTCGGGTGGTGTGCGCGACGTCCATGGCCCCGTTGAGCGCGGTGGCGGCAGCATCGGGCTCACGTCGGCCTACGTGGGCCAGAGCCAGGTTGGCGAGAACGATGCCCCGGGATTTGGGGCGTTCGCTCAGCTGGTCAGCGGCTTGTTCGAGGAGGTCGCGCGCGTGGGTGGGTCGGCCCAGAGCAAGGTAGACCGATCCAGCGATCCGCAGTCTGCGCCCTTCCCATGCGGTGTTGTCGAGGGCCTGGTCGGTGCGTGCGTAGTCATCGGCGATGTCGAGGTAGCGAGAAGCCTCACGGGGGCGGGCGAGACGAGCGTGGGCCTCGCTCACGTGCAGTGCCGCGAGCGCCTGGAGCTCGGGGGTCTCGGGTGCCGCTCTCATGGCTTGGTGAGCGGTGTGCATCGCCAGGTGATGGTCGCCGGTGGGATTGTAGAGGGGGATGAAGGACTTGCGCAGTAGTGCCTGGGCCAGAGTGTGCTCATCACTAACGGCCCGTGCCGTGGCGATGGCTTCGTCAAGGTAGGCGGTGGCGACACGAGATTCTCGACGTTGCGACGCGTCCCAGACCAGCTTGCCCATAAGCAAGCAGGAGCGCGCTCGGAGTTTTTGTGTAGTGGAATGACGGACCAACCCTGGGTTGTGGGTCAATCTTCCATGTAGCTCTCCGGCCTGCGCCAGAGCCACCGTCGAGGGCACCGTTTGGTAGTCCCGCTCCAGCAGGAGGAGGCCCAGAGCCAACTCCTCAACATCGCTGCTCTGGCCCGGCACCGGTTTTCTGAACGTTGAACGCGGTACTTCTCGCGCACCGCTGCGTGCTGGGAGCTGTTCGGTGCTCAGTGCTCCGAGCCCACGAAGGGCTTCGTAGGCCCGGCGCCGGTCGGTGAGCCCCTTACCCGCTTCAGCGCGGGTGATGGTGCTCTGCACCACCCCGCACATCCGCGCCAACGCCTCCTGAGACAGGTTCTTCACCCTGCGACGCAGGAACTGAATCACCCTCTGAGCATCACGCTCACGCACCGCGGCCACCATCACCGGCTCCCGCCACACCCACGACGGGATACACGCACACGCGTTCCGTGATCCATCACGAGCGCGCCCACAGTTACCGCAACGCATCGAGGGCTTCCTCCGTCACCTGGGGGTAGGGGGCGCAACCGAGATACCCCCACCGTAGCTACCACAACGCCGACCGTTGAGGGCTTTTGGTGGAACCATCAGCCGGTTGATGAGGTGTTTGGGCTCGTCAACCTGGATGAATCGAACAGCGCGCATGAATTCGAACGCCAAGCCATGCGCACACGCATAGGTTCACCGGCGTATCCGGTTCGAGACTGCTCTCCATGTCGACCACAACCCCCGTACCACCACGGCTGTTGAATACCGCCACGCCTGATCCCGAACATTGCGATGAGCTCCAGCGATCGTTGGATGAGTTGGTCCAGGACACCGGCGCCTCCTATGGGGTGGTGTTCGGTACCCATGGCCTGCACCTGCTCCGCTCTGGTGGCCTGGGCCAGGTCGGTGCCGAGAGTGTCACCGCGGTGATGACCAACGTGCTGCTGCTCTCTCGCGGCATGGGTCGGCTCACCGATCGCGGCGAAGCAAAAACGATCGTGGTGCGCTACCGCTCCGGAGCGCTCGTCCTGGCACCGTTGTCGCCCGCCTTCGGGCTCGGGCTGTTCTCCGACCACGTCGGAGATCTGCAACAGATCGCCTATGGCGTCACCCGCTTCTGCTCACGCACAGTTCACCTGCTCCCCCAGGACCTGGTTTCGGTGCCAGCGGTTGCACAGCCTTTGACGGAGGGAGCACGGTGAACGCTCTGGTACCCGCACCACTGTTGATCCGTCCCTCGACCGGGGTTCTCATGCATTCGGTGTTCGAGGCCAATCCGGATGTGTCCGCCTCCTACTCTCCGGATCTTCCGGAGGTGTTCTGGCATGCGCTTGGGGTGTGCCGGGAGTCCCAGCGCGCGATAACGGTCGCCGAGGTGGCCGCTCGCACCGGCCACTCTGCTGCCGTGACCGGGGTGGTGCTCTCGGAGTTGGCGGAGCTGGACCTGGTGCGGTCGGTGTGTGCTCCGGCACGGGCCGAGCGGCTGCGTACCTGGGCCGCGCTTGAGCAGCAGGTGCCGGTCGCGGTCGCAGTGGTCAAGTTGCTCATCGTCGGCACCCAACACCAGCAGACCCACCACGCGCTGGCCACCCTGGCCCAGGAGGGTCCTTGGCGTTTGCAGAACGATCCCTGTGTCGAGGTCGCCACCAGGCGCATCGCTCCGGATCTGGACATGTTGGCTTTGGGGGTCAGCGGCCTGGGTGGCGGTAGCTCGGTGTGGAGCGATGCCTGCCGGGAAGCATTCGGTGCCGTGGTCATCACCGGCCCCTCACCTGAGGAGTTGACCAGTGCCCGGGAGAGTCTGTCGACACTACGGGCCGCCGGTGTGCCCGTCGTGGTGTTGATCCACCACGACGCCGAAGGCGAGGTCGACACCGACATGGTGCGCGCCTGCATGGGGTTGCCCGACCACACCCCGGTGGTGATCGGTGACGTGTACAGGCGTGGTGTGTGCGAAGCGTTGATGGATCTGTGCTCGACGCTGATGAACGGAGGCCGCCGATGACCACGCCACCCCGTGCGGTGATCTTCGGGTCGGGCCACTCCGCTCTGACCCTGGCCACCGGCTTGTTGGAAGACGGTTGGCGCGTGGACGTGTTCACACGCCACCCCACTGCGGAGATTCTCGGCAATCCGGCGGGGCTGACCCAACTGACCTTGCCCTCGGTGCACGCCACCGAGCTGGCGTTGGGTTTGGGGTTGTGGCAGCACACCGCCCCGCCCGCGCACGAGGTGCGGATGCGTATGGTTCCTCCTCACGGGGAGGAGTTCGACTTCACCGCACCGTTGCCGGGCCCGGCGGTGGCCATCGATCACCGACTCAAGAGCGCCTACTGGCTCCAACACGTGGCAGAGCGCGGCGGGCGGGTCCACGAGCGCGCCTGTACTTCTGCGGATGTGTCCGGGTTCGCCTCCACGCGGTTGCACGACTTGGTGGTCGTTGCCCCTGGTAGCGACAGCGACTTGCGGCACTTGTTCGCCCCGGATCCGGATCGGTCGGGTGGGGCGACCGATCGGGTGGTGGTCCAGGCCCATCTGGCCGTGCCCGAAGAGTGGCTCCCGCAACGTGTGGAGGTCCTCTCCTGTCCTTGGGGTGAGGTCATGGTCTATCCCGTGCTCACGGTCGATGCCCTCTCCCCCTTCCAGGTGCGCTCTCTTTCGGCTATCGACGCACCGCCGATGCACGTCACCCCGTATTCAGCGGTGTGTGTTCAGGTCATGGCACGCCCTGGAACCCCGCTGGACCCTGCCTTTTCCCCAGAAGAGGGGGGCGAGACAGGAGCGGGGCTGCCGCGCCGACATGGCGCTCACGCCCGGAGTGCCTGGGCTCATGTGCTCGCCCAGCTCGCCCGACTGGCCCCGGACTTGGCTCAGGAGTGCTCTGAGGGGGTGGTGATCGCGGGGTCGGAGTTGGTGCGTGAGGTGCATCCGCAGGTGCGTCGACCCGTCACCACCATCCAAGGGGCCCCGGTGGTGGGGATCGGGGACGCCACGATGACCGTGGAGCACGCCTCCGGGCAAGGTGCCGGGGCCTCGACCTGGGTTGCCACCACGCTGCGCGACCAGCTCCGCCAACACGGCCCGCCGTTCCACGCTGACGTCCTGACCGGGGCGTGGGAGGCCTACTGGGCCCGGCACGGCCAGTACACCTCGGCCTTCGGTGGGTTCGTCACCGCCTACTGGAGTGGAGCCCTGCCCGAACGCGTCCTGACCGGCTTCGCCGAGACCGTGTCCACCCCTGAGGGTGCGGCTGCGTGGTCGGCCGGGTTGGACGATCCCGCGCGGATGAACCACCTGCTCACCCTCTGACCCCCGCCCGCACCCACTTCCTCCTTGTCCTTCATCGAGCCGGAAGGCGTTGCTTCGCCATGCCTGAGAACACCCCCCACACCCGAACGAGTTCGGTGCCCAACCCCCGCCTGTACAGCCCTCGGAACCTGCGCCGTTACCGACGCCTGGTGGTGGGCCTGTCCCACAAGCTGGCGTGGAAGGTCGACAACGACCACATCCTGGACCTGTACGCCGCGCTGACGGCCCCCACTCACCTGGATGTGGGACCGGCCGACGCACATTTTCTTCTCCGCGCACCCGCCCCGACCGGACCTTCTGGGGAACCGGTATCCGCGGCGCTGCGGCAGATCCACCTGATGGACCTCAACGAAGGCCCCCTGGACTACTGCACTCCCCGGTTGGCCGAGCATGGGCTGGTCGTCCCGCACCGGCACGACGTCCTCACAGCTCCTTGGCCCTTGGGGGATGCGTCGGTCGGGTCGGTGGGGATGTTCCACGTCCTGCACTGCGTACCCGGTGCCTCGTTGCGGCACAAGCAGACCGCATTCACCGAGGCCGCCCGTGTGCTCGGCCAGGGCGGGGTGTTCATCGGCTCCACCCTCCTGGGAGTCGAGGACCCCCATACCCACAACAACCGCCTCGCCCGCCGCCTCCAACACGTCTACAACCAGCCCGGACGCAACATCTTCCACAACAACGGCGACCGGCTCGTCGACCTACGCGCCATGCTGGATCTGCACTTCGCCAGCGTGGAGTTGACCGTGATGGGCTCGGCCGGGGTGTGGGTGGCCAAGGAGCCGCGCCGATGACCACCACGAACACGAGAACTCGACCGGATAAGCCGGGTGGGACGGTGGCGATCATCGGCATGGGCTGCCGTCTGCCCGGCGGCATCGACTCCCCCGACCTGCTGTGGAAGACCCTGACCGAGGGACGCGACTGCGTATCCCCCATCCCTCAGGAGCGGTGGGAGCGAATGGTCGCCCACCTGCACCCCGACCAGATCCCTGAGCATCCGTTCTCCGCAGGGGTGGTGGAGCACGTCTTCGATCACGCCTTTTTCGGGATCAGCGCGGACGAGGCCGCCGAGATGGATCCTCAACAGGGATGGTTGCTGGAAGTCGCCTATGAGGCGTTGGCTGATGCCGCGCTCGTGCCCGCATCGTTGGCCGGTTCCCGTAGTGGTGTGTACGTGGGAGCGGCCTCCATCGATCAAGCCGCGGAAAACTTCGGGGCGAGGAATCGGGCGGGGGTGTTCACCGCTTCGGGTGCGGGGATGGCGATCCTGGCCAACCGCGTCTCCCACCATCTGGATCTGGACGGGCCTTCGCTGACCATGGACACCGCCTGTTCGTCCTCGCTGAGTGCCCTGCACTACGCGGTGCGCGACCTGCGCGCGGGCGAGGTCGACCTTGCGCTGGTGGCCGGGACGAACGTGCTGACCAACCCGGTGATCACCGCCTCCTTCGTCGAGAGCGGTGTCCTGTCCCCTGAGGGGCGGTGCAGGCCCTTCGACCAGAGGGCGGATGGGTACGTGCGCTCCGAGGGCGCGGTCGTTCTGGTGCTGGCACGAGCCGCACTCGCCGCCGAGCGTGGTCACCGGGTGTGGGCGCACGTGGCTGGCACCGGGGTCGGGCACGGTGGTGCTTCGCCGCATCTGTTGGCTCCGCGCAGGGGGCGTCAAGCCGCGACGCTCCGGCGATCTCTGGCCGATGCCGGGCTGGCTCCTGATCAGGTGGGGTGGGTTCAGGCGCATGGGACCGGGACCAAGGCTGGGGACCGCGTCGAAGCCGCCGGTATCGCCGAGGTGTTCGGGCACCAGGGTCCTGTGGTGGTGGGGTCGGTCAAGAGTGCGCTCGGCCATCTGGAGGGGGCGGCCGGGGTCACCGGGGTGATGGCCGCCGCGCTCGCCGTCCATCACGGGCAGATCCCTCCCACCGCAGGCCACCAGAACCTGCGCAAGGGATTGGAGAAACAGGTCCGGGTGCCGGCCCGGGTGGAGCCGTGGCCCGAAGGCGACGGTTCGGTGCGGGTGGCGGGGGTGTCCTCGTTCGGGTTCGGTGGGTCCAACGCTCACGCCCTCATCTCTCAGGCCCCGGTGACGGAGCCACCAGTGGGTGAGGATCCGATGCCGTTTCCGGAGACCGTCGTGGTCTCGGCTCACTCCCCCACCGCGCTGTCCGCGACTGCGGGGCATCTGGCGGCTGATGCTCCTGCGGTGGGATCGGTGGGGGTGGTGGCCGATACCTGTCTGGCACGCGGTGCTCATGGTCGTGTCCGAGCCGCTGTCACCGCTGCCGATTTGGGGACGTTGGTGCAAGGGTTGCGCAACCTCCAAGATGGCACACCCGATCCGTACGTCATCGGCCCGCGCACCGTGCCCACCGTGCGCCCGAGGGTGGTGTTCGTCTACTCCGGGCATGGAGGCCACCACCCCCACGCCGGTGCCGAGTTGATGCGGCTATCGGCCTTCGCCACGGCGGTGGAGGAGGCACGGGCTACCCTGTCCCACCACACCGGGTACCCGGTGTGGTGGCCGGGCGATGACCTGGACGGGTTCGTTGACGCCCAGCACTGCACCTTCCTGATCCAGCTCGGGCTCACCGCTGTGTTGGCCGAGCACGGTATTGTCCCCGACTTGGTGTTGGGCCATTCGGTCGGGGAGATCACCGCCGCTTACACCGCTGGGGTCCTGAACCTGAACGCGGCAACCCGGGTGTTGGCCGAACGCAGTCACCTACTCGGCAAGTTGGGCGAGACCGGTGGCATGTTGGCCATCCGTGCCGACATCGACCAGGTTCAAGCGGCCCTGACCCCTTACGACGGGCAGGTCACCGTCGCCTCCTACAGCGCACCCGCGGTCCAGGTGGTGGCCGGCCCCTCCGGGTATCTGAACCACCTTCGCGCCCGGTTGGAGGAGCGGGGTGTGTGGTGCAGACCGGTCGCGGATGTGATCCCGGCGCACTCCCCCGCCGTCGACCCCATGGTGCCTGCTCTCCGTGAAGCCCTGGCCGGGCTCATCAGCGGCGCTGGCCGGATACCGATCATCTCCACCGCCCGCCCTGACCACCCCAGCGACGCTCCGGGACGGTGGGGTGCCGGGTACTGGGCCGAGCAGGCTCGATGCCCGGTCAGGTTCACCGAAGCACTGGCCGCAGCCGCAGCACTCGATCAGGATCGGTCAGTGGTGTTCGTGGAGATCGGCCCCCGTGCCCTGCTGAGCGAACACATCCACCACACCATCTCCCCTACCACCGCCGTCGCCATCACCAGCGATACGGCCGAGTTCGCCCGAGGCATCGGAGAGCTCTACACCGCCGGTCTCACCCCCACCAGGCCGACCGGACGCGCCCATCCGCACCTGGTGGTTCGCCCCGGTTGGGACCACAGCAAACACTCGTCCCCTTCGCAACAACTCGACGTGGTGACCACTCCCGCCCCCGACCACGTTCTGGCACACCTGACCGAGGAACTCGGCCGCCTGACCCCGCTGCTCGAAGGGTTCGACCCGCACAGCACCTGGACCGAGACCGGGTTGGACAGCCAGAGCCTGCTCCATCTCCTCACCCGTCTGCGCCGAGTACCGCCGTGGGCCCAGGTCGATATCCGGCTGTTCCTGCCAGACCGTACCTGGCAGCAAGTGTCCACCACTTTGGTCGAGTTCCTCCCCAGACCACAGAGGCTCTCCCAGAACGGGGCTGCGTCCTTCCTCCCCTGAGCCGGAGGGCAGCCTGCCCCATCGCGGTCTCGCCCGCTTGGCGGGTTCCCACCGAGTACACCGTTCAAGGCCTGGCTCTGGCCCGCCTGACCGACCCTGCGACAAGGACCCCCTGAAGAGATGTCTTCTGCAATCCACCGGCTTCAGCAACGCACACGCTTGATGGCCGACGCCCGCACCTACCTCTCCCCCACCGATGCGCAAACGCTGACCGGGCACACCCGGCACACACTCAAGCTCCGGGTCGAAGAGGGCACGTTGGTCGCCCACCGTGTGGGAAACCGAACCTTCTCCTACCGGACCGACTCGGTCATCGCCTACTGCCAGCGCCGCCACCCCGAGCTCACACTCTTCGACCGGTTGGCCAACACCGAAGGGAAACTGATCACCGAACAGGAGCTGGCCGACGAGCTCGACCACGCGCCGGCAGGGACGTGGTGGACCCTGGCCCGCCGCGACCACCGCCCACCGGACTGGCCGACCTGGCAGGCCTGGTACCAGGGCGACACCGAGCGAGCCGAACGGGCCCTGGCCAAGCAACAATCCCGGTGGGAGCAAGAGAACGCCCGGCTACGCGCCCGCGGCGTGCTCCGGCGCACCCTGTGGATACCCGCTCAACCCCTGAGTGGGTACGGACGGTACTGCCTGGCCCGGTACCTGCACGTGGCCGCCGCCGGCGGGTGGGTACGAGTGTTGCCCGCGTGGAAATGCACCCACCTGGAACAGCGGCGCAGTCTTCCCGACTTGGAAGTGGTGCCGGGCGTGGTCTACGTGCGCCGCCACACCCATCTGGGGTCACGTGCCGGGGCGCTGCGCATCCAGGATCCGGACCTATCCGGTGCTCTGCATGAGTTTCTGACCTGGGCCAGTGACCGGCACGCGCTGTCCTTGGTCGACTTCGCCCGTTGGCGGCACCCGCTCCAGGGGGCGGCTTGAGCAACAACGTACAAGGGCCGTCCGGAGTGGTCGTGCAGATGCGTGACGTGCATGGCGGTGGCCTTCATATCCACACCACCCCCATGCCCCAACTCGTGGTTCCGCGTCAGCTTCCCGCGCCGCGGTTGTTCTTGGACCGCGACCAGGCGCGTGCTTGGCTCGATCGGTCCTGGAGAACCCGTCACGGGCCCATGCGGGTCGCCGTACAGGGCCCCTCCGGGGTCGGGAAAACAGCGCTGGTCACCGCGTGGGGCCATGAGCACCAGCACCGGTGGCCCAACGGAGCCCTGTACGCGGACCTGTCCACCACCGATTCCGACACCATCCTGCGGGGATGGCTGCTCGCCTTGGGCCACACCTACCTCCCCGAGGACCCCGACGGTCTCAAAGCCCTGTGGCGAACCGCCACCGCGCACCAGCGTCTGCTCGTGGTAGTCGAACAGACTACCGCCGAGGCCGTTCATGCGCTGTTCCCGGCTGGGCCAGGCTGCGCCGGGATCGCCACCGCCCACCACGGACTGGACGAACTCGTGGCCACCGGCGGACGCGTCGCGCACCTGGCGGGCCTGCCGGACCAGACCGTGGGCGACCTCATCAACCGCCTGGTCGACCGCCCCCTCCCCAGCCGGGTGCTCGACGGAGCCGTCGCCTCTGCCGGCGGATCGCCGTTGGCCGCGGCCCTCACCGCCGCCGCCCTGGCGCGCGGCCTGTACACACCGCTGGCCGAAACCGAACAGGAGAACCTGGTGCCCGACCGCATCACCACGATCCTCACCGCCCTGGCCGAGCAGAGCGCGACCGCTGCCGTCCTCATCGCTGCCTTCCCCGGTTCGTTCGTCACCGCCGAGGTGACCGCCGCCCTGGTGGGAACCCCATGTGAGCAGGCCCAGCGCACTTTGACCACGCTGGTGGAGGCGGCGTTGTTGGTCGACCTCGGCCGGGGTCGGTACACCGTCCACGACCGGGTACGCCAACCTCTGGCGGACAGGCTCGCCCCGGAGAGGCACACGGCCATGGTGGAGGCCCTCGCTGACTTCTATCGGGTCCGGTTGGCTGCGGTGGACCTGGTCCTGAACGTGTGGCGGTGGAGGGCCGACACCGAAGGTATTCAGCTGGCCCGCGTTGCTCAAGAGGACGAGGTGTGGTTCTCCACCCGTGATGAGGCGCTGGCGTGGGTCGACGCCGAGTTGGACAACATCCTCGCCTTGGCCCGCCTGCTGCACCGGCTCGACCGGGCGGAGGTGGCGATGTTCGTGGACCACATCGGTACCTATGTGACGCTGCGGAAACCACCCATCGCCCGTGAACTGTACGAGTGGGGGCTCGAGGCGGCGCGGCCCACCGGGGATGGGCGTTTGGTGGGGTTGATGCTGCAGCGTCTCAGCACGAGCCTGCACCCCGATTGGCAGGCCGCTCTCGACCTCAACCTGCAGGCCAAGGACGCCTATGAACAGGCCGGGTTCGCCCAGGGGGTTGCTTCCGCCTACGAATCGATCGGATCGATGCTGGCACGTCTCGGACGTTTGGAGGAGGCTGAGGAAGCCCAAACCATGTCCCTGCGCATGCACCAGGAGTTGGGTAAGCATCGCGGGGCCGCGTTCCAGACCCGCAGGTTGGGCGAGATCCACGTCCGACAAGGGCGAACGCAAGAGGCCATGGCGGCCTTCACCGCCTCCTACCGGACCCTGCTCCACCTGGACCCGCCCGACATCTACCAGGCCACCCGCAATACCCAAGGCATGATCGCCCTGCTCCTGAACGAAGAGGACCCGGCGCTGCTCCCCGTGGCCGAACTGCTGGCGCTGGAGGGCCTGGCCTCCACCCTGCTGTCGGGTTCACTGCATCAGCGAGCATCCTTGTACATGGAGCTGGCCACCATCGCCCGCACCCGCACAGACCGCTCCCAAGAGATCGACTACCTTCAGCGCACTCATCCGCTGCTCTCCCCCGGTCATCCCGTGGTGGAACAAGCCGCCTCCCGTTTGGCGGAGTTAGGGGCGCCCATCTCATAACTTGGCCCTCCGGAAGCTGTCAAACGTGTTGAAACTTTCTATGCTGCGGCTTCACCAACGGGCAGCGGAAGCCGATATGGTTTCTGCCCGCTCCCGCTACCCAGAGCCGGTTCTGCTGCTGGGCTACTCAGTAGAGGTGATAGCGATCCAGCACACGAGATGAATGTCCTCCTTGTCCGCCGGGGGCAGCGGTTGCACCCTCGGAGGGGGCGTCAAACCGTTGGACTCGGCGAACTCGTACAGGGCACGCACCTTCTCCTTGTCGGTCATCTGCTGGTCGACCAGAATCCACCGGACTTCTCGCTGGATACGCGGCGCGTAGGGGGCGTTGAGACGCCGGTCTAGTTCTTCCTGCTTCTCCAAGAAGGATCCGTGGGCCCTGACGAGTGCTGATGCGTCGCGCATGGCTTTGGGCACCTGTGGAGCCAGATTCAGCGGGTCTGTCTGCCGCTTCCACTGGGTAAGGATGTCCTCCTGCGCGGCTTCCCAGGCGTCGAAGGCGGCTTGATACGTCTGCTCGCCCAGTACCGGTTCGGTGGTCGCGCTCGGCGGTGTGGCTTGGGCCAAGCAGGACAGGACGTCGTTGATGACCACGGTCGTTTCCTCACCGGGGTTCACCTGGACGGTGAGGTTCTTGTTCATCGGTACGTAGCGCAGCCACGGCTTGGGGTGGTCGCCGATGCGGGCACAGAATACGAACCCCGGGTCCGCGCCCGGGCGGTTGAATCCCGAGCCCGACCCCCAGGGCAAGCCTAGGACCGTCTCCTTGTCCTGGGAGCTCTGGAACTCTTTGGTGAGCTGACGCCGGTATTCCTCACCAGACAGGGAGGAGTTGCCCTCATCGGAGAACAGGATTGACTCTTCGCGGCGTAGGCGCTCGATCTGCTCCCGGGTGTCGGTGATGACACGTTCCACGGCTGCCACGTCGGGCAAAACCGTGTCTTGCCCGATGGACGCGGCGGCCTGCTTGAGTTTGCGCTGGAGGCGCTCTTCTAGACGCAGGACTGCGTCCAGGCCTTGGTCGGGGAAGAAGCATCGCATGAACACCTCGGTGTGAGGTGATCCAATGCGGTCGATGCGGCCGTGGCGTTGGACCAGGCGCATAGGGTTCCACGGCAGGTCGTAGTTGATGATGTGGCGCGCCTGCTGGAGGTTGACTCCCTCGGCGAGGGTGTCGGTCGCCACGATGATGTCGTAGCGGTCTTCCTCTGTGCCGGTGCCTGCGGTCATGGGGGCGAATCCGGTGATGGCATCGCCGCGGTTGGCCTTGTCGCTGCCCTTCACCAGGACGACCCGGTCCCGGTACGCAGCCAGGGCTTCATTGACGGTGATCGCGTGTTTGATGGCCCGGTCGAGGTAGTCGGCAGTGTCGGAGAAGTAGGTGAAGATGAGGACTTTGCGTTTGTTGCGGATGTCGTCCTCACCGATGCCCTCCTCCTGGGCCTCCTGGGCTATGACAGCGAGCTGATCGATGAGTTCGGCGACCTTGGGGTCGTTGTGGAAGTCGACCACCCGGACCTTCGCGCGGAACTCCTGCAGCACCGCCAGGTCGGCATCAACCGCTTCCTTCAGCCGCTCGACGTCGTAGCCATCAGTGCTGGAGACGTTTTCCTGGGAATCGACCGCGTCCAGGAACTCCTCGACGTCCTCACTGGAGAAGTCCTCCCACTCGCTGAGGGCCTTGCCGGTCAGTACCATCCCCGATTCCAACGCTTCCAGGAACAGAACATGGGAATCGACCATCTTGCCCACGGTCTTCTCGAAAGCCTGCGCAGAGGACTCGAAGCGCTTGAGGAGGTTGGACCTCAGCAATCCGGCGTTCTGAGCTTCGTACTGCTCCGCCACCCCCGTCTTCTTAAACCGCGAGGGGACGTAGCGGGCCATGGTGAGCACCGCCCCCAGACGCTCGAGGATGACCCCGGTGAGTGTGCCGTCGACGGTGTCAGTGTCCTGGTGGGTATCGGCACCCAGCGCCGTAGCCAGTTCCTCGAAGATGCCCGGGAGCAGCGAGTCCAGGTTGTAGTCGATGCGCTGCACACGGCACGTGGGAAAGCTGATTTCCCGCTTCCTACCGTTGATGACCACCTCGTCGCCCACGTAGTGGTTCTTGACGAAGCGCCGGGTACGGCGGACGGCTACCTCATCCAAGACGTCGAAGAGGTGCTCGGGGGACAGATCGTCGGGATGTAGCGCCGAGGCTCGGTTGAAGTAGGCGCGCAGGCTGGGAATGCCCACGTCCGCGAACTCGGCATCGTTGGTGGCGAAGTAGCTGATGAGGTTGTGGAGGTCGTCCAGGCTGTTGTTGACCGGGGTAGCCGTCAACTCCACCAGGTCCTTAGCCACCGACCCCGCCAGCAGTCTCCGCACGGCTGCTGCTCGCTTGGTGCTGTCGTTGCGCAAGGCGTGCGCTTCGTCGACCACGACCATTGCGTACTGGTCGGGGTCCTGGAGCGCGGAGTTGTGGGAACCGGCGTCCTCAATATGGGCAACGAGTTCTTCGAAGGACACGCACTCGACCGCAGCGAGGTTGTGTTCGCGCAGGAACGGTCGCCAGGTCGCGTCCCGCAGAGTGGCCGGCGCGATGATCAACACCTTCTGGCGGCGTTCGAAGACCGCCTCGTGGATCAGTTCCCCGGCCAGGAAGGTCTTGCCCAGACCGACCTCGTCGGCGATCAGGACACCGCGGCGCCTTTGCAGGATCCTTTTGGCCCGCCACACGCCATCGGCCTGAAAGCGTGTCAGGCCCAGACGCGAGTCGCCGTGGGTGTCCTCCTCCAGGTCGGCTCCGTAGAGTTCGTGCAGCATGCGCAGGAACACGTGCCAGGGCTGGTGCGGCTGCCACCGCGCCTCGTACAGGGCCGCAAGATCGTAGGGGGCGGCGGCTTCCCACTGCTGATCAAACCAGTCCAGGACCTGTCCGACCACGTGTGGCTGGTAGTGGCCCAGGTTCAGCTCGTTGTTGCGGGCCAGACCGGCGTAGGTGAAGTTGCTGGACCCGGCGATCACGCCGGTCGTGTCGGTCTCCACGAGGAACGCTTTACCGTGTAGGAATCCCTGCTCGTAGCGCCGCACCTGCACCTTGGGGTGTTCGCGCAGCCAGGCGACCAGGCGCCGCTCCCGGGCGTCGGTCTCGCGGGTGAAACCCATCAGATCCCGGTCCTGGTACAGGGAGCGTTGGTGGCCTTCCAGTGCCCGGCGCACTTCGGGGGCAGGTGCAGAACTGCGGCCTCGGCGCTTCTTCGGGCCGCGGTTGAGCGGCCGTACCTGGGGCTGTTCCTGGGCGGGTTCAGCGCCCAGAAGCAGGCGCACCTGGCCGACCTGCTCCAACTCCTGGGCGAGGAGGGCGAACCCGCCCGGGTTGAAGTAGGCCGTGGCGATGGCCAGGTCCGGCGGTTGCACCAGCCGGGTGCGTAGCCCTCCCAGGAGGGTGTTGATCGCGCTGGCGACCGTCTCCCCCTCCTGCGGGGTGTTGGTGGCGAATTCGGGCCTGTAGGTGTGGGAGGTCACTGCGGGGTTCCCTTGCCGAGGTTCAAGGCGGTGCGAAGTTCGGGCGAGAGCCCGGTGGTGCTGAAGTCCTGCGCGATGACCTCCAGGTCGTGGTGCTGGAGGCCGAAGCCGCGCAGGGTGAGGCGTTCGAGCTCGGCCAGCAGTTCCACGCTGTCAGTGCCCTGGTGCCGGTCGGTGACGTCGATGCCTCCGGCCAGGCGGGTGCTGCCTCCGCGGCTGAGAAGGGAACCGGTGATCGCGGCGGCGGTGGCGATGCCGTCGCTGTCCCACGCGGGGAGCCGGAGCTGGTTGATGATGGGCGAGGTGACATGCCGGTCCACGAAGCGCCGCGCCCACCAATCCATCGTCAGCGTGTTCAACAGGCCCACCAACGCGAGCCGGGAGGTGGGGGACGAGGTGATGTCGTGCATGATGGCGTGCACGGAACCCTTGTTGTGCAGGTATCCCGTTTCGGGCAGGGCGGTGGCGATGAGGGTGCGGCTGTCGTCACTGCGGCTGGGGTGACGGAAGATCAACAACGGGTGCCCCGCCCCCAGAGTGAAAGCGCCGTCGGTGAGGGCCACACCGCGTTTGAGTTCGGAGAGCGGGAGTAGGTCGGTGACAAACTGTTTGTGCGGTTCATCGTCGAAGGTGAACGCGTCCACGTGCCGGGTCATCAGCACCTTCCAAGCACCTGAGGCGTCTTGGGACGTGACGAGCCGTTTGTCGGGGCCACTTCCGCGGAAGTCCCAGCGTGCGTCGTGCGAGGCGCGGATCCACCCCTGCCCGGAGGAGATCCGAGGAAAAGATTGCATGATATCGATTATGTAGCGGTCCTCTGACTTATTGAGCCAGGGAATGACGTTCGTATCTGAAAGGGTTTCCAGTTCATTTGGAGTGAAATAGGTGTTGCGGTCCGCGGCAACAGCATGCACCTCCTCAGGGCTGCGGGCGACACCAACCTTGATAGTGCGCTGTCTGCGTGGCCCGACCGACAACAGCACCACCGCATAAGAGGCATGGACTTCCTCGAAGATCCACTCGCTGTGGTTGCGTCCCTGGACGATGCTCAGGTCATAGGATCCCACCAGATGGCCGCGCAGCTTCTTCCACCCTGCCAGTACCATGCTCTGACGTGGCAGCACCAACCCCAAGTGGCCCGTACGGGACAGCGACCGCAGGGCCCGCTCCAACATGAGTTGCGCCAACTCCAGATGGGTACCGCCGCGCAGCGTGTAAGCCTTCTTGAAAAGGCCCTGAAGAATCTCCCGCTCCTGCCGCTCCTGCTGCTCTCGTTCGGCCTCCAGGGGGCGTTCGGCTCGCAGCTTCTTGATCTTCTTTTCACGCGCTTGGTCGGTCAGCGCCATCAGACCAGGAGAGACACCCACCCAGTACGGGGCGGCCTCCCACCGCACCTTCTCCCACGGCGGGTTGCCCAGGATCACGTCAAAGCCGCCCGCCGGGCGGAGGAAGACCTCGGGGAACTGGTAGAGCAGGTGCGTGGCGCGAACCGCGGCAACGGCCTCGCGCGCTTCCTCGCTTCTACCCCTGGCGATGGCCTGGTCTGGGTCCATGGGCAGCGGGATGGCGCCCATCTGTACTGCAACGGCTGCATCGAGCAGTGCTTTGGCGTCCTCGGCTTCCTGCAGGGCCTGTGCGTGGGCCTCGCGGGCGGCGTGCACTTCTTGTTTGGTGGCCTCGGCTGTCCTGCCGACGCGCAGTAGTCGGGCCCGTGCTTTCTCCAGAGTGGTCTCGATCTGTTCAGCGAAGAAGCTGACCTGACCCGGAGTCCGATTTGCGTCCAGTACGTCCAAAACTTGGTTGATGGTGGCCATTCCGGTGAGGCTGTTGCCGGCAACAAGGCCGTGGTCCAGTGCCGACATGGGCAGACCGGGCACGAAGGTGTGGATCCAGATGCCCAGGCGGGCCAGCTCCACCGCCATCGCGTTCAGGTCCAGCCCGTAGATGCAGCGCCGGGCGATCTGCCTGCGCAGCAGCATGGACGTCTCGATCTCCACCTGGTCGGCCTGGTCCCCCAAGGCTTCACGGGCGACCTGAGCGAGCCGCTCCAGCTCCTCGGTCACCGTAGGCAGCCGGTGCTCCGTGAGGAAGGCGGCCAACCGGCGCTCGATACGGTCGATAGCCGCGACCAGGAAGTGGCCCGAGCCCATCGCCAGGTCCGCGACCCGGAAGTCGAAGAACGCCTCGGCGGCTTTGGCCTCTTCGCCTTGGTCGATCAGCGCGCGGAGCCGGTCCAGGTGCTGGGTGAGTGCCGGTTCCAGGGACGTGTCCAGCAGGTGCTCGACAGCGAAGGACTTGGTGAAGTAGGAACCGGTGGCTTTGCGCTTGCCGGAGGCGTTGTGGAAGTACACTCGCCCGGCTGGGACCTCGACCTTTTGACTAGTCTTGGCCGGGACGAAGGATTTGTCCTTGGTCAGGGTCAGGTCGGTGGGGGCGATGCTCAGTGAGGACTCCAGCAGGCCCTCGTAAATCGTGCCGAACTCCCGTACCGACAGGCTACGGAAATCGACTGGGCCGAATACCCCGTCGTCGGAGGTGTCCACCAGAAGCGCCCGTAGTGCCGGGCCGATCTCGACATTGGTGAGCTGCATCCGGCTGATCTCCCGGCCGGAAGGATGATGCTCGTCATCGGCGAACAGGCCGCCGTTGTAGGCGGGCACGTCCCACTCTTCGTTGCCGTCGTTGATGGCGCGCCATACCGCCAACAGGTCGTTCCACAGGTCCGTGGCGTTGGCGTCGAACTCCTCGTCAGGTGAGTCGACGAACTCCCGTGCCAGGGTCTTCAATGCCTTGCGTGTGTAGCGGGGATTGCCTGGGTAGGGCAGGAGGCCACGGTCCTCCGCATAGGCCACGAAGAGGAGCCTGAATAGGATGACCAGGGTGCGATGGTAGGCCTCCTCCAGCTTCTCCTCGCTTTCGGCCCCCATGTGGGAGGCGACGGCGACCGCGAGGGCGGGCACGGCCTCGGTGTAGATGCGCTCGCGCAGCCGCGCTCCTAGGGCGGCAACGTGGTTGGCGGAGGCCTGCAGGATCTCGTCGACGCTGCCCGCAGGGGCCAGGGCCTCGGCGTGAAAGAGGAGCGGGAGGTAGGTGGCGGAGTCCTCGTCCAACAGGGCGAGGTCCAGTTCGACGTAGGTTTCGGTCTGGCCCTTGCGTCCCACCCCCACCTGGGGTTTGGCTGAGTACAACCGCAGCTGGGTTCCACGCAGGAGCAGCAGCCAGGGTAGTTCCTGCTGCTGGGCCATGCTCAGCCCGTAGAGCACTGGGGATTCGGCATTCAGACGTGACGAGGGCCGGTCGAAGTGCTCGTTGTCCTCGACCAAGACGGCGACCGCGCGGCGCGGTCCGTCCTGGGTACTGAGGAGAAAGCCCGCGGATCGGTAAGGGGAAACGTCGTAGCCAAGGGCGTCGAGCAACCCTGCTCCACGGTGCGCCAACAGGGACCGGGCCAGGGCCTTCTGAGTCTGCCAGTCGGGGCGCTGAGGTACCCCTGCGCGTAGCTCGTGGGAGGCGAACAGGCCCGTGTTCGTGAGCCCGGGGATCTGATTCTCTACCAGGTCCGAGAGCAGCTTCTGAAAGAGGCGCTCCCCCTCGGATACGGTGGGTGAGTCGAAGGCTGCGATACCCACCCGTTCTACCTGCCCGATGTCGAAGTCGAATACGACGTCGGCGTCCTCGCGTAGACCGCAGACGGCAGCCTGATTTCCGTGGGTGGACTCGTACTGCACCACCAGGGCCACGGGGGCTGCACGCATGGCCCAACGTGCTTTCCATAGCCGCCGCATGTCTTCGGCCTTGGGTTTGGCCTGGCTGTGGGCGACGACGACCTCGAGCGCGTCAGGCTGGTCTCCGACCAGCACGGAGTCAACGTGCAGCGTTTTCGGGACATCCGAGGGTGCTTCCCAGTGGATATCCATCGCGTTCGCGTTGTCCAGCAAGTCGTCCACAGAGGCACCTCTAGCTCTCGTTCTGTTCGCCAGCCCAATCTTGCCGTATGAGGGCGCTTCTACGCAGGGCGCAGGGGTTTGGGACGACTCTGACTTTGGCACAGCGTACGTAAGCCTTCGGTGGGGAGGCCGACCGCTACTCATCACAGCGGAAGAGCACCCGGACCAACCCTCTAGCCACGGCACCACCCCAGCTGGGTACCTGCTGTTTCAGGTCCAGCGGTGGCCCGTTCCTTGTGAGTGACGGGAGGCGATCCCGACACACACCAAAGCCTCTAACACACCCAGCAAGTAACACCCCAGCACGATCAGATGCCTGAGCATTCATCCACCTTGCACGCCAAGCGAAGGCCGTTGTGGATGCCAGAAAAACGGCCACCCATCGGGATCACCGGTGTCCACGACCCCCCGACGTCCTTCGCACATCCACTCCACCTCAAACCAGAACGTGCACTCCTGTTCGATCACGAGATCCTCCTCAGGATCGATCAACCCATCAAGGTAGATCAGGAATGACTCGGCCTTCCCGTCTGCCAGATCGAACTCAAAACGTGCCGAACCCGTATCAGGCTCCACACGTGGCCTGTCCGAGCTCAAATCAGCAATCCACATCTCATGCAGCGATATCTGAGAGCGGACAGGGCCAGGAGGCGGGGTGTAACAGGAACGAGCTGGAAGCCGTGACACGACGTTAAGGCGTGGACGCGTGATGACGGTCTCGGCTCCATGAACTCGTTGCACGACGACCTGTACGCACTCAGCAACCGGAACAGACCTCCATGCCTTGTCCGGGCCTTGCACCGTTACGTTCTCCCACTCAACGAGTTCGGCTGATACAGCGATCGGCGTGTCAGGTTGTTCCCGGCCAGCGTTCACATGGATGCCTCCATGAACGGTTCCAGCTTGCACCACGGACCTGGCCTTCCCATTGAACCGGTTTATCTGCACCCGTCATCACTCTCTTACACGCGTCATCTCTCGTGCTGGCGTGCCTATCCTCTCGGCTCAGAAGCCGTCTCGCAGGCACTTCTTCTAATCCCATGGCCGCAGGTTCAAATCCTGCCGGGTGTGCCACAGAACCTCAGGTCAAACGGGGTGTTCCGCCTCACTACAGAGGAGCCACCCCACTGATGGGTCCAGGGTGGGGCCAGCCTTCCGCTCACGCCCCATGATGCCTGCCATGACGCCTCCGGCAACACCATGCCGACCGGACCCAACATCACCTTCGACGGTTGGTCCAGGATCGAGAGCGACGGCTGCCCGATTCACAAGAGCGACGGGAGGCGATCCCAACACATGCCAGAGCTTCCACCAGATCCAACACGAAACATTCCCTCCGCAGGGCCTACCTCCATCAGCTGCACAGCAACAAGTCAGCCGTCTACATCAACAACCTCCTTGGGCGTGGCACACGAAAGGCGATCATTGACTGAGAGCCTCGTGGGGGACTAGAGACTAATCGGCCCGAGGGCTGAAGAGGTGCGACTGGATGGCCCAGAAATTCTGTGACTGGTCCTTGAAAGTGAAGGGTGACAACGCGTCGGTGTACAGCGTGGGTCCGGTTGCGGAGGCAGCGGCGGGGCCAGGGCTCCGGCAAAGTCAGGTCTGTAGGAGTCTGAGCGGGCGAGCCTCGTCGCGGATCATGTGACGGTTGGCCTCGGCGATGTTGTCGAACCCGGCTGCTCTGAGCAGTCCGATCGCGGTGTTGCGCAGGGTCGCCATGACCTGCGGAGCGCTGCCCGTGCGCACCTGGGAACGGTCCTCCTCATAGGTCACATCCCGCACGTGATGGAGCTTGTTCTCGATCCCCCAGTGCTGGCGCACCCACCCGGACAGCACCAACGCAGGCGCAACGCGGTGGTCGGCCGAGGT
>NZ_FRFF01000135.1 GCF_900143625.1 Nocardiopsis sp. JB363 | reverse complement strand
TCGTTGCCCTTGGGTCGTGCTTCGGCGCGGTCCGGGGGTGGGGGTCCGGGGGGTCGTCCCCCGAAAAAACAAAGGACGACCCTGCTCGCACGTGAACGCGCGAGCAGGGTCGTCCTGAGTCCGTGGAGGTGGCGGGAATCGAACCCGCGTCCTTCAGCAACGAGCCAGGGCTTCTCCGGATGCAGTCTGTGGTGTCGTTCTACTCGGCCTCAGCGCTTGCACAGACACATCGCTGACAGGCCCAGCCACGAAAATGTCCCACTCAGGCCCCGTGGCCTGATCTGAGCGGTAAGTCATCTAAATGGTGCCGGATCCCGAGCCGATGACGAGCCCGGACCGACAGAGTCACAATCGCTTAAGCAGCGAGAGCGAACTCAGTGCGCTTAGAATTGGCACTTGAATTTATGCGAATGCAGGATTAACGAGGTCACACACGCAACCCTCGATCCGCTTCCCCTGGAACGACTACCGAAGTCGAAACCGATCACCCCCTGTGAAGTTGTCAAAGCCTACGCGGAACCCGTACCTACGGGGCCCGTGTGGGCCGACATGCGAGCGGCGAACCACTTGCGTGTTCGTCACTCTACCGCGTCAACGTTGTAGGGACCAAGCTGATTCCCGGTGCGGGGGACGAAGTCAGGGAGAAACCCCCGTGAGGCGGACTCAAGATCTGGTCGACGCGGCTCACGGGGGCGGTCGGCAGGGTCTGGCCGACCTTGGGAAGCGGCAGGGCCTCCCCCGAGACGAGGTCCTGCCTCATCTAACTGGTCCGCTACCCCCTGATGCGGTTCCAGTTACCCGTGAAGACGCCGCCGGAGCATCCGTGGGTTGCTCCGGCGGCGTCTTCTTTTTTCACGGCATCAGTTCAGGTCGGATTCGGTCTCCGGCATGACCTCCGCGAGCGGCTGGTCGTCGGTGAGCGGCTGCTGCTGCCCTTCGGGGTCACCGGCGAGGAAGCCGGTGGCGGAGGTGACGGCGTACTGCTGCCACATGGTCATCTCCGGGTCCACCTCGGCGAGCACGGCGAAGGCGACGTCGCCCTGGTAGCCGACGAACCAGTGCAGGGCGGTGTCGCCCTGTTCGGCGCGGGCGGCCTGACCGTACACGGGTTCCTCACCCGAGCCGACCTCGGGGAAGCGGTTGACGACGGCGTCGCGCATCCCTTCGCGGATCACTTCGAGGTGGGCCTCGTCGAGGTCTCCGACGCCGGCCGGGGCCGGCCCCTCCTCACGGACGAGGGTCGGTGCGTTCCAGGTGCCGTCGGCGATCGCCGCGGCGGCCAGGGCCATGGAGAGCGGGCTCACCTGGACACCGTGCTCGCCGACCATGGCGGCGGCCACGTCCGCTTCGTCGTCGTTGATCTCGACGGTTCCGGAGTCGGCCGGCAGGGGCAACTGCCAGTCGGCGCCCAGCCCCAGGGCGGCCGCTGATTCGGTGATCTGGTCACCGCCCACGTCGGAGGCGATGTCGACGAAGCCGACGTTGCACAGGAAGCTCAGGTTGCGGCTCAGGTCCGGTTCCCCGGCCAGGAACCCACTGCTGGGGTTGGTGAAGGTCCGGTCACCGATGTCGGACTGGTAGCCGCAGGGCATCGGGCTGCCCGGACTGACCGCTCCGGAGTCCAGGGCCGCCAGGGAGGACACCAGGGTGAAGGCGCCGCCGGGCGTGTAGCCACCGGTGAACGCACCATCGTCCGAGGCCTGGCCGGAGGCGTTGGCCGCGGCGAGCACATCGCCGCTGCCGATGTCGACGGCCACGAGGTAGCCGTTGCCCGGCAGGTCCTCCAGGGCGCTCTCCGCGGCGTTCTGCAACTCCAGGTCCAGGGTGGTCTCGACGCCACCGCTGCGCACGCCTTCCCAGGACTCCAGGACGGCGGTCTGCTGCCCGTCATCGCCGAGGGTCACCACCTGAGTGGTGGCGGTCCCGGCGAGCTCGTGCTGGAAGATGTTCTGCAGACCGCTCAGTCCGACGGTGTCGCCGGCCTGGTAGGCACCGGCGACACGGGAGGACACCCGGTGCTCGGCGGTACCCGCGACCTCGCCGAGGAGGAACGGTGCCACCCGCGGCGACAGGTTGATCTCGATCTCCTCGGTCTGCACCCCGGAGATCTTCCCGGCCTCGTTCAGCAGGGTGCCGTCGACGCTGTTGTCGCGCATCAGCACCAGTGGCTGGAACTGTTCGGGCGGGGCGGAGCGCACCCGGTTGAGCAGTGGATCGGGGTCCTCGTCGAGGAGTTCGGCGAGTTCGGTGACCCCGGCCTCCTTGTCGTCCATCTCGGCGGGAAGGACACCGAAGGCGGTGACGCTGTCGCCGGAGACGAGTGGTTCGCCCTCCCGGTCGAGGATCTGGCCGCGTTCCTCGATCTCGTAGCTGACGGCGAGCCGCTCACCGTCCTCCAGTTCGGGGTGGATGACGCTGGGAGACCAGTCGATCTGCCAGCCCTCGGGGCCGTCGGTGAGCGGCATGCTGCCGGTGTAGGTCCACACCGGGTCACCGATGCCGAGGTCGGCGGAAGCCTCGAACTCCGCGACGGCCTGGTCTCCGTCCTGGGAGATGCCGCCCAGGTCGAACCGGACCGAGGCCAGGTCGAGCTGGTCGTGTACGTCGGCGAGCGCCGCTTCCACCTCGGCCGGGTCACCGTTGGTGAACCGTGCGGCGCCGGCGTGGTCACCGCCCTGCCAGGAGAGCAGGAAGGACCTGACGGCCACCTCCGGGCTGGGGTGGGTCGTACAGGCCACGAGGGACAGGGCGACGACCAGGCCGCTGCTTGCGGCCGCGATCCTGCGGCCGAGGGGACGGGGGGACACCTTGTGTGTTCCTTTCAGGCGCCTCAACGAAGAAGACCGCTATCGCCGACGGCGAAGCGCGCGTTCCATGTCACGCTTGGCTTCACGTTCGGCGATGGCGTGGCGCTTGTCGTACTCACGCTTACCGCGCGCCAGAGCGATCTCGACCTTGGCCCGGCCGTCACTGAAGTACAGGGACAACGGGACCAGTGTGCGTCCGGGCTCCCGGGTCTTGCCGATCAGCCGGGCGATCTGCTCGCGGTGCAGCAGTAGTTTACGTGATCTGCGGGACGAGTGGTTGGTCCAGGTCCCCTGGGTGTACTCCGGGATGTGCACACCTTCGAGCCACACCTCACTGTCGTGGATGTGCGCGAAGCCGTCCACGAGCGAGGCGCGTCCTTCCCTGAGGGACTTGACCTCGGTCCCGGTGAGGACCAGGCCCGCCTCGTAGGTCTCGTCGATGTGGTAGTCGTGCCGCGCCCGACGGTTCTGGGCGATCAGCTTGTGCCCGGTTTCCTTGGCCACGGATGTATCCCTTCATGAGTCCGGGGGGCCACTGGCCCCCCGGTGTCCCGCGCCCGCCCATCCGACGGTGGAGCCGTCAGACCTTCAGGTAGCGGCGCAGGGTGAGGAACGAGGTCACGGTACACAGGAGCACACCGAGGATCATCGACACACCGATGACGGACAACAGTGGCCCTGTGCCCAAGGCCACGTCGAACTGGAACCACTCCTCGATCTGGGTCAGCAACGAGAACCTGGTTGCCACGATGAACCCGGACGCGACCACACCACCGATGAAACCGGAGATGGCGCCTTCGAGGAGGAAGGGCAGTTGGATGTAGAAGTTCGACGCACCGACCAGACGCATGATGCCGGTCTCTCGACGGCGGCTGTAGGCCGACAGTCGGATGGTGTTGCCGATGAGCAGCGCGGCGGCGGCCAGCTGTACACCGGCGACCATCAGCGCGGCCCACTTGAGACCGTCGAGCAGACCGAAGAACTGCTCCAGGACGCGCTGGTCATTGGAGACGGAGTCGACGCCGTCGGCTCCGTCCACGGCCGCGCGTACCGCGTCGTAGTGGTTCGGGTCGGTGAGCTGCACCCGGTAGTTGTCCGGGATGTCACCTTCCTGGGCGGCCTCGGCGAGGGCTTCGTTGGAGGAGCCGATGCGCTCCTGGAAGTCCTGCCAGGCTTCGGCCTCGGTGAGGTACCGGTAGGTGTCGACCTCGCTGAGCGAGTCCAACTGCTGCTCAAGGGCCTCGCGGTCACCCTCGCCCGCGGCGCCGTTCTCCTGGCACGCCGTGGTCGGCGAGATGTCGTTGCACATGTAGATGGTCAGCGTGATCCGCTGGTCCCAGTAACTGCGCATCTCGGCAACCTGCTGGTTGACCAGCAGACCGGCACCGAACAAGGTGAGAGAGATGGCCACCGTCGTGATGACGGCGATGGTCATCGTCAGGTTGCGACGCAGGCCGATCCACGTCTCGGAGAGAACGAATTGTGCTCGCATGATCTGTTAAAGGTCCATCCTTCGGGGCTTCGCCATGCCGCTGGTCTCGGGGTCGCCGACCGAGGCCCGGCGACGAACGTACCAGGGGTCAGTACGCCTGGCCGTAGACGCCACTCATCTGGTCGCGCACTACCAAGCCCTCTTCAAGCTCGATCACACGCTTGCGCATGGAGTCGACGATGGCGGCGTCGTGCGTCGCCATGACGACGGTCGTTCCCGTGCGGTTGATTCGGTCCAGCACCTTCATGATGCCGATGGAGGTCGCGGGGTCGATGTTGCCGGTGGGCTCATCGGCCAGCAGGATCTGCGGGCGGTTGACGAACGCGCGGGCGATGGCCACACGCTGCTGCTCGCCACCGGAGAGCTCATTGGGCATACGGCCGGCCTTGCCCTCCAGGCCGACGAGTTCGACGACCTCGGGCACGACCTTCTTGATGAACCGCCGTGGCTTGCCGATGACCTCCAGAGCGAAGGCGACGTTCTCGAAGACGTTCTTGTTCGGCAGCAGGCGGAAGTCCTGGAAGACACAGCCGATGCGGCGACGCAGGTGCGGGACCTTCCAGTTGGAAAGTCGCGCCAGGTCCTTGCCGGCGACGTGTACACGGCCCTTGTCGGGCTTCTCTTCCTTCAGCACCAAGCGCAGGAAGGTCGACTTACCCGAGCCGGACGGGCCGACCAGGAAGACGAACTCGCTCTTGTCCACGTCGATGGAAACACCGTCGAGCGCGGGGCGCTTCTGGGTCGGGTACTGCTTGGTGACGTTATCGAAGTGGATCACAGGCGCATCACAAGGCTCTCGAAGGTATGGGCACCCGGCGGAGGTGCTCCGCACGGGATCGTACCGGCCGCATGGCCACCGACAGTTTAGAGGGGACAGCGGCCCGGATTGTCCAGGTCCCGTCACGCCCAAGTGATCTGTGGAGATCAGTGCACTATCGGACAACAGCCACGAGCATATCGGAGGTGTCAACCGATGATAACGTTCACATATAGCAGTTTCGGTAAAACTGCGGAGTCGCGGTCATCACCTTTGGGACACATCACCCCGGTTCGCCCATTTCGACGACCCGGGGTGACCGACTCACGACCGGGCGTCCCCCTGTCGGTGAGAGGGGACACCCATGGGAGTCCGGGGCGGCTCGCCCCTACTCTTCCTTCTCCTGGTTGCGCATCCAGCGGATCTCCGAGTCGATGAAGCCATCGATCTCACCGTCGAGCACCGCCGTGGGGTTACCCGTCTCCATGCCGGTGCGCACGTCCTTGACGCTCTGGTACGGGTGCAGGACGTAGTTGCGCATCTGGGTGCCCCAGCTGCTCACCGAGTCACCGCGGATCTCGTCCAGGGCCGCCTGCTCCTCCTGACGCTTGCGGGCCAACAACTTGGCCTGGAGCATCGTCATCGCGGTCGCCTTGTTCTGGAGCTGGGAGCGCTCGTTCTGACAGGAGACCACGATGCCGGTCGGCATGTGGGTGATGCGCACCGCCGAGTCGGTCGTGTTGACGCCCTGACCACCGGGACCGCTGGAACGGTACACGTCCACGCGCAGTTCGGACTCGTCGATCTCGATGTGGTCGCTCTTCTCCACCATCGGCACCACGTCCACACCCGCGAACGAGGTCTGTCGCCGGTTCTGGTTGTCGAACGGTGAGATCCGCACCAGTCGGTGGGTGCCGTGCTCCCCGCGCAGGGTGCCATAGGCGAAGGACGTCTTGACCGCGAACGAGGTGGACTTGATGCCCGCCTCCTCCGCGTAGGAGGTCTCGTAGACCTCCGTGGGATAGCCGTGTCGCTCCGCCCAACGCAGGTACATGCGCTGGAGCATCTGCGCCCAGTCGGCCGCGTCGACACCACCCGCCTGGGAGTTGATGGAGACGATGGCCTCGCTCTCGTCGTGCGGGCCGTTGAGGAGCGTACGCACCTCTAGTTCGCCGATCTCCTTGCGGAGCTGTTCGAGCTCACGATCCGCCTCGGCACGGGTGTCCGGGTCGTCCTCGGCCTCGGCGAGCTCGTAGAGCACACCGACGTCGTCGAGACGCTGCCCGATGCCGTTGACCTTGTTGACCATGGACTCCAGTGTGGAGAGTCGACGCGTCACCCTCTGCGCGTTGTCCTGGTCCGACCACAGTTCGGGGTCGGCGGACTGCTCGCGCAGTTCGGCCATCTGCGTCTGCATCGCCTCCAGGTCCAGCACCGCGGTCACACTCGCCAGGGTCGCCGCGAGTTCCTTGATCTTCTCTACCGGGTCCATTTCTGCCACGCACCCAGTGTAGGACCCAACGAAGGAGCGGGCCCCACACCGGACGGTGCGGGGCCCGCTCGGGACACTTCCCTAGATGATCAGGGAACGGATGGAGCGCAGGGCCACGGACAGGGTGGCCAGGTCGAAGCGTTCGTTCTCCTGGATCTCCGACAGGGTGATCCCGGCCCGCTCCACGGCCTTCTCGTTCTCCTTCGCCCAGTCGGAGATGAGCTCACCGCCGGAGGCGGAACCACCGGACTCCAGGACCCGGGCGGTCAGGTCGGCGTGCGCGGCGTACAGGTCGTCGCGCAAGGCCCCTCGGGCCATGGTCGCCCAGCGGTCGTCGCGCGGCAGGTCGATGATCCGCTCACGCCACCAGCTGAGGTTGAACCGGTCGGCCAGTTCGAAGTAGAGCGCGGCCACCTCGCCGACCGGGCGGCCGGTGCGGTGCGCGATCTCCACCAGGTCCAGGGTGGAGTAGGCGGGCACCATGACCGCGATGCGTTCGGCGAGCCCGGTGGGCACCCCGTGGGAGACGTACCGGTCGCGGCGCTCCTCGAACGCCTCCCGGTCCCGGCCGCGCAGCAGGTCGACCAGCTGCGGCAGCACCTCGCCCACACCCTCGGCGAAGAAGCCGATCTCGGTGCTGATGTCGAACGGGAAACTCCGGTTGCGCAGCAGCCACCGGGTGGAACGCTCGGCGAGCTTGCGGGCTTCCAGCGACAGGACGAGTTGGCTGTCCACGGAGATCTCGTGGTCGAGTTCCTCGATCTCGCTCCACAGCCCCCGCAGCCCGAGCACCTCCTGGACCACCAGGTAGGCCCGGGCGATGTCGGCGGCGCTGGAACCCAGCTCCTCGTTGAGACGGAACGCGTAGGTGATCCCGGACCGGTTGACCAACTGGTTGGTCACCTGGTTGACGATGATCTCCTTGCGCAGCGGGTGCGCCGCCACCTCGTCGGCGAAACCCTCCGCGCGCAGCGGCGTCGGGAAGTAGCCGGTCAGGGTCGGCGCCAGGTAGGGGTCGTCGGCCAGGTCCGAGAGAGCGATCTGTTCCTTGAGGCTCATCTTGGTGTAGGAGAGCAGCGTGGCGAACTCGGGGCCGGTCAACCCCTTGCCCGCGGCGCGGCGCTCGGCGATCGCCTTGTCGGAGGGCAGGTCCTCCAGCTTGCGCTTGAGGACCTTGGTGCGCTCCAGGTGACGCATGTAACGGCCGTGGACGTGCAACATCTCGTAGCTCTGCTTGCGCGCGGCGGCCAGCACCGTGTTCTGGGCGTAGTTGTTGTCCAGGACCAGCGAGGCGACCTCGTCGGTCATGTCGATGAACAGCCGGTCGCGCTCGTCCTTGTCGAGCTCACCCGCCCGCACCTCGCGGTCGAGCATGATCTTGATGTTGACCTCGTGGTCGGAGGTGTCCACACCGGCGGAGTTGTCGATGAAGTCGGCGTTGAGCCGGCCGCCGTTGCGGGCGAACTCGATCCGCGCGGGCTGGGTCATGCCCAGGTTGCCGCCCTCGCCGATCACCTTCACCCGCAGGTCCGTCCCGTTCACGCGCACCGGGTCGTTGGCCTTGTCGCCGACCTCCGCGTGGCTCTGGGAGCTCGCCTTGACGTAGGTGCCGATGCCGCCGTTCCACAGCAGGTCCATCGGCGAGGTGAGGACGCGTTGGATGAGCTCGTCCGGGGTGAGTTCGGTGACGCCCTCGTCGATGCCCAGGACCTCACGGACCTGTGGAGTGACCGGGACCGACTTGGCCGTACGCGGGTGCACGCCGCCGCCCTCGGAGATCAGGTCGGCGGAGTAGTCCTCCCAGGTGCTGCGCGGCAGGTTGTACAGACGCTCCCGCTCGACCCAGGAGGTGTGCGGGTCGGGGGCGGGGTCGAGGAAGACGTGCCGGTGGTCGAAGGCCGCCACGAGTTTGATCCGCTTCGACAGCAGCATGCCGTTGCCGAACACGTCACCGGACATGTCGCCGATGCCGACGGCGGTGAAGGGCTCTTCCTGGACGTTCACGCCCATCTCGCGGAAGTGGTACTTGACCGATTCCCAACCACCGCGCGCGGTGATGCCCATGCCCTTGTGGTCGTAGCCCACCGAACCACCGCTGGCGAAGGCGTCGCCGAGCCAGAAGCCGCGTTCGGCGGAGATGCCGTTGGCGATGTCGGAGAAGGACGCGGTGCCCTTGTCCGCGGCCACCACCAGGTAGGAATCCTCACCATCGTGCCGAACGGTGCGCTCGGGGTGGACGAGTCGTCCGTCGACGAGGTTGTCGGTGATGTCCAGCAGGGCGCTGATGAACTGCTTGTAGCAGGAGACGACCTCGGCCATCACCTCCTCACGGCCACCGCCCGAGGGCAGGCGTTTGCAGACGAACCCGCCCTTGGCGCCGGCGGGCACGATGATGGAGTTCTTCACCATCTGGGCCTTGACCAGGCCGAGGACCTCGGTGCGGAAGTCCTCGAAGCGGTCGGACCAGCGCAGACCACCGCGGGCGACGGTTCCGAAGCGCAGGTGGACGCCCTCCACCCTCGGCGAGTAGACGTACATTTCGAGCCGGGGACGCGGCTGGGGCAGGTCCGGGATCTGCTGCGGGTTGAGCTTGAACACCAGCCGTTCCTCGGAACCGTGCTGGTAGTGGTTGGTGCGCAGGGTGGCCTGGATGACGGCGAGGAACGAGCGCAGGATGCGGTCGTGGTCCAGGCTGGCCACGCCCTCCAGTTCGGCCTCGATCTTGGCGACCAACGTGTCGGCGCGCTCGGTACGGCCCTCGTCGGGCCGATCCGGGTCGAAGCGGGCCTCGAAGAGCCGCATCAGCAGGTCGGTGACCCCGGCGTTGGCGACGAGGACATCGGCCAGGTAGTCCGGGGTGAAGGTGGATCCGGTCTGGCGCAGGTACTTGCCGTAGGCGCGCAGGACGGTGAGTTGGCGCCAGTCGAGTCCGGCCCGGGCCACCAGGGCGTTGATGCGGTCGGATTCGGCCCGGTTGCGCCAGGAGGCGTCGAAGGCCTCCTCGAAGAGCGCCCTCAGGCGCTCGGGGGAGAGATCCGAGACGGGGAACGCCCCGAGCCCGAAGTCGTAGATCCAGATCCTGCCCACGCCCTCCACTTCGAGGGAGTAGGGGCGTTCGTCCACCACCTCGACGCCGAGGTGTTCCAGGACCGGCAGAACGCGGGAGAGCGAGAGGGGCTCGTCCAGACGGACCAGGCGGAACCGCCAGGCGGAGTCGTCCCTCTCGTCGTCCCGGTAGAGCGCGGCGGAGAACTCGCCACTGCGCTCGGCGGCCGGGACCCGCTTCAGGAGGTCCTCGATGCGCTCGATGTCCTTGGCCGCGGTGACCGGGCTGTTGTCGACCTTGTAGGCCTCGGTGAGGCTGGCGCCGTAGCGCTCCTTCAAGCCGGTGGCGCGGGTGGGTCCGAACTCGTCCACGAGCGCGTCGTCGAAGTCGACGTCCCAGGACCTGGCGGCCTCGCGGACCTTCTCCTCCAGGGCGACCTGGTCGATGTCGGCGAGGGTCTGTCCGTGCTCGGCCCGCGCGACCAGGTACAGGCGCGCCAGCGGCGCGGCGCCGATCATCACGTTGTGGTCCATCGTGGCGCCTTGGAAGGCGTCGGTGAGGACGTTCTGGATGTCCAGGCGCACCCGGGTGCTGTACTGGTCGCGCGGCATGTACACGAAGCAGGACATGTACCGGCCGCCGTAGGGGTCGCGGCGCATGAACAGCTTGGTGCCACGGCGTTCGCGCAGGCGCAGCACGCCCCGGACGATGCTGTAGAGCTCCCCGACGGGGATCTGCAGGAGCTCCTCGCGGGGGAAGGTCTCCAGGAGCTCGATGACGTCCTTGCCATTGTGGCTGTCGGCGTCGAACCCGGCCCGGGAGAGGACCTCGGCCTGCTTGCGGCGCAGGATGGGGATCTCGCCGATGCCCATGGTCTCGGCCTGGGAGGTGAACAGGCCGAGGAAGCGGCGCTCACCGATGATGCTGCCCTGGGCGTCGAACTTCTTGACGCCGATGTAGTCGAGGTACTTGGGGCGGTGGACGGTGGCCCGGGAGTTGGCCTTGGTGAGGACCAGGATGTAGGGCTCGCGGGCCTTGGCGCGGATCTCCGGCGGCAGGGCCGCGAAGCCGGTGGAGGACGGCGAGTCCATGCGCAGGAGGCCCAACCCGGTGCCGGGCTCCGGACGCAGGGAGTCGTCCCCGTTCTCGTCGGTGACCAGGGAGTACTCGCGGTACCCCATGAAGGTGAAGTGACGGTTCTCGATCCAGCGCAGGAAGTCGACGCTCTCGTCGGCCTCGCGGGGGTCGACGCCTCCGGCGGCCAACCGGTCGGGGTGGGCGGAGAGCTCGTCGGCGATCCGGGCGACCCGGTCGCTCATCTTGGCGGAGTCCTCGTCCACCTGGCGGACATCGCCGAGGACGGTCTCCAGACGTGAGGTGATCTCCTTGACGCGCTCCGGATCGCTCTGCCGGTCGATCTCGATGTGCATCCAGGACTCGTCGATGGGCAGCAGGCCGTCGCCACCGGCCTCCGGGTCGACCTCGATCAGGTGGCCGGAGAGGTCGCGCCCGACGGTCATCTGGGGGTGGATGACGGCGCGAACGCCCGCACCGAGATCGGCGAGGGCCATGGTCACCGACGAAACGAGGAAGGGCGCGTTGTCGGTGATCACCTCGACGACACTGGACTGCTGCTCCCACCCGTCACGTTCGAGGTCGGGGGTGTAGACGCGGACCTTGGCGCGCCCGGGGGTGCGCTCGGCGCCGAAGGAACGGTGCGCCTCCGCGGTTCCGCAGATCTGTTCGGGGGAACGGCCGCTGATCTCCTCAGGGTCCGTGTGGCGGTAGTAGAGGGGAAGGAAGCGGCGGACCGTGTCGGCGGCCTCGGGACTCAGACGAGTCCCCGGTTTCCACCGAGAGGCCGCGTCTTTGAGCAGCTTCTGGAGAATGACGTCGGATTGCCCGGACATAGGGATCTCTCACTCCTTTGTGAGCAGCGTCGGACGAGCGTCGCGAAGAACAGCCGATCATGTGACGTGTCGGTCGGTCGCCCCACCGAACCGTCGGATCCGTGAACTTCTGCGCTGGGTTGTGAGTTCTCGTGAACCCTTCGGGCGCAAGGGGCCCGAAGCCGTCGTGGTCGGGTCGCCACCTGCGCGCAGGTGGCGTGAAGCGAGGCCGGAACTCCGTTGTTCCCACCTCAAGGGACCCCGCGGACGGGAACCCGGCCCCCACCGTAGCGGGGCCCCGACCAGGCTACTGGGTTTCGTCGCCGAGAACAGAACCGACACCGTTACACGGTGGTTACCGTTGCTGTGGACGGAATTGCGGTGGTTCACACCAGCGCACAAACGGGACACGACCTTCTCTCCGACGATGCTCGCTGTCGTTATGGAGACGTTACCCCGGATTGACGTTCCGGGGGTCGATCGGGGCCGGGACGATCGGGACGACCTGTGGCTCCGAGCCGATCGCGGAACACGCCCTAACGGGTGGTGGCCTGGTGCACGGCGGTCATCACGGCCCGAGGGTCGCTCAGGTCGGGCAGGACGATCTGCGCCCCGGCGTCCCGCAGCTGCCCCTCGGTGGACGAGTCGCTGAGCACCGCGATGGGGGTGGCCCCACCGATCAGCGCGGCCCGTACGTCCGGGACGGAGCCGGCGATGAACACCGTCTCCTCCTCCGTGTAGGCCCGCCCGCCCTCGCCCGAGGCGTGCAGGCGGATGGACTGGATCAGGCTCGCCTTGGGGTAGTTGACCGAGCCGAACCCGCCCACGGCCAGGTTGAGGTAGGTGTCCAGGCCGAAGGCCACCAGCTTGGCGGTGGCGTTGACCCGGGTGCTGCCACTGACCACCGTCTGGAGGGTGTCGGGCATGGACGCCACCGCGGCCAACGACGCCGAGGCACCGGGCAGGGCCCGGCCCTTGGCCAGCAGTTGGTCGCCACGGGAGGCGAACGCCGTCTCCAGGGCGGCCAGGAATTCGGCCAGCGTCTCGGTGTCGGGTTCGAGGTCGACGTAGTTGCGGGCACAGAACTCGAAGAACATCTCCGAGTCGGTGCGGCCCGCGGCCGACGTCAGGTAGACCAGCGGTTCACCGGTGACCTTCTCGAAGGCCTCCGCGTAGGCGACCCGCGTGACCTGACCGACGTCGAGGAGGGTGAGGTCGATGTTCCATAGCACCAGGCGGCTGATGGCTTACTCCTCGGCGTTCGGGGGTTCGGGACGCATCCATTGTGCCGGATGGCCGCATAACAGGGGAAACCGCGTCCGGCTCCGGCCAGAGCGCCCTGTGGACCAGGGCCCCGGTGAACGGACCACGGTGGTGCGGCCGGCGCCCGCCGGGCTCGGCCGTCACCCGCGGGTCACCCGTGGGAGCCCTCGACCAGGTAGCGGATCTCCTGGACGGCGAACCACAACAGCTCGTGGTCGTCGGCCGCGCCGGACCCGGGGTCCTCGATCGCCTTCGCGACGTCCGTGACGGCTCGCTCATCGTCCACGTGCGCCGACTTCAGCTTCTTGTAGGGGATGGTGGCCCGGACGCTCACCCGGGCCACGCCGTCGTCGTGACGGGCCTCGTGTTCGACGACGTGGTCGGGCATCTCCGCGGTCAGGACCACGCGACGGCGAGGGGCGTCGGGGGTGGCGGCCAACAACCGCAGCGACTCCTCGGCGGCCGCGTGCATGGCCTCGTACTCGACCTCCTCGGGGTCGCCGTCCGGCCCCGGGTCGGCTGTGAAGGCGGTCAGGGGTTCACCCTCCAAGCGCCCCTCGTCGAGAAGGGCCGCCAGGGCGGGGACGGTGCTGGGCAGGAAGACGTACATCGAGACTCCAAGGCGCGATCGGGTTCACCACGAGTTTCCCAAAGAACCCGAGGTGACCGGACCCGTGCCCGCCCCCGTTCCCATCGTGGATCAGGCCGGTTGGTGCTCGTGGTCGCCCTCGGGGGTGAGGAAGCGGTCCAGCGCCGCTCGGGTGCTGTCCACGTCCGTGTGCAGGATGCCGGTCATGCCGAGGGACTCGGCCGTGGTGACGTTGTGTTCGAGGTCGTCGATGAAGACGCACTCCTCGGGCGCGAGTCCCAACCGTTCACAGGTGTGCAGGTAGATGCGCTCCTCGGGCTTGCGCATGCCCACCTCACCGGAGATGACGACGGTGTCGAAGGTGGCCGAGAAGCGCTCACGCGGGTAGCCGTTCCCCCACGAGTTGGACAGCAGCGCCGTGGCGTGCCCGCCCGTCCGGGCCGAGAGGAGCGTTTCGTACATGGGGTGGATCGGTTCGAACCGGGAGAACATCCGGTGGATGAGCCCCTCGGCCTCGATCGGGCCACCGTGGGTGGAGCGCAACAGCGCGGCCAGGTCACGTTCGAACTCGGCGGTGTCGATCTCGCCTCGTTCGAGGGCGTGCACGGGGTTTTCGGCCAGGCTGCCGTCGAAGTAGGGCCGCGTGACCTCGTAGTAGTGGTCGATGTCGATCCGGTCGGACAGGAGCCAGGCCCGGATCCCGTCGGGCAGTGGCGGGGTGAGCACGCCGCCCCAGTCGGAGATGACCCCTCGTCGGGTGGTGCGGTTCATCCGATCGCCTCCTCAGGTGAGCCGTAGGAACCACCCGCCCGACTCCTCCGTGATCCGAGGGGCCGGGCGGGCAACCGTTCTTCCCGTTCCCCGCCCGGTTCAATCTCGCGGACGGAGCGGAGCATCCCGAGGACTCCGTCGGCGGGCCTCAGTAACCGAGACCCGTGCCGGCGCTCACGTCCGCGCCGGGGATGTCCACCGGAAGCTCGCCCGACGGGGAGACCTCTCCGGTGATGACCTTGGCCGCGGCCGCTCGGGAGACCTCCACCGCCGAGTACAGGGCGAGGTAACCCTCGACCTCGGGGAAGGCTTCCAGGTCGTAGGGGCCGCCCTGGGACACCGCCACGACCGGGGTGCCCGCGCCCTGCGCCGCGGAGACCAGGCCCTGCTGTTCGGTGGAGCCGCCGGCGCCCTCCGTGCCCACGACGAGCACCTCCTCGCCGCCGTCCACGACCTCCAGGCCCGCGTCGGACAGGGCCGGGGCCAGACTTTCGGAGCCCACCCCCGCCACCCGCACCTTGGTGCCCTCCGCGAGCGGCAGGAGGTCGCCCACGTTCTGCACGAGGGTCACCGACGCCTCGGCCACCCGACGGGCGGCCTCGGCGTGCTCGGGGGCCTCCATGACCGCGGCGGCCGCGGTGGGGTCGACCGGGTCGGCCTCCAGGATCCCGCGCTTCTCCTTGAGGGTCAGAACCCGCAGCACCGACTCGTCGATGCGCTCCTCGCTCAATCGACCGCTCTCGACGGCCTCGCGGATCGCGGAGACCGCCGCGCCCGGGTCCGGCGGCATGAGGAGCTGGTCCACGCCCGCCTCGATCACACGGACCGCGACCTCCCCGTCGTCGTGGCGCTGACGCACGCCCTCCATGTTGAGGGCGTCGGTGGTGACGACCCCGTCGTAGCCGAGCTCGTCGCGCAGGATCCCGTCGATGATCGCCGGTGAGAGCGTGGCCGGGTCCGGGTCCTCGGAACCGTCCAGCTGCGGCATGAGCACGTGGGCGGTCATGATCGAGTCCACCCCCGCCTCCACCGCGGCCCGGAACGGCGGCAGGTGCTCGGCCTCCCACTGGTCCCGGGGCAGGTCGATGACGGGCAGCCCGGTGTGGCTGTCCACGTCGGTGTCGCCATGCCCGGGGAAGTGCTTGGCGACCGGCACCACACCGCTCTCGGCGTAGGCACCCGCCTCGGCCAGCACCATCTCCGACACCTTGTCCGGGTCGGAGCCGAACGAACGGATGCCGATCACCGGGTTGTTCGGGTCGGTGTTGACGTCGGCGTCCGGGGCGTAGTTGAGGTTGATGCCCACCGCGGCCAGCTCGGTGGCGGTGGTGGTGGCGCGCAGGGCCGCGAGTTCGGTGTCGCCGGTGGCCCCGACCGCCATCGCGTCGGGGAAGTGCGTGCCCACCGGCATGCGCACGACCCGGCCCTGTTCCTGGTCGATGCCGAGGAACAGGGGAATTCCCTGGCCCTGTTCAGCGGCCATCTCCTGGACCCCCGCCGACAGTTCCGCGATCTGTTCGGCGTCGCTCAGGTTGGCGTCGAAGTAGATGAGCCCGCCGGGGTTGTAGGACTCGATCAGCTGTGCGTTGTCCGCGGCCGTGGTGCCCTGGGCGGTGAGGACCATCAGCTGGCCGATCTTGTCGTCCAGGTCCATTCCGGCCAGGAGTTCGGGGGCCAGGACCGGTTCGAAGGGCTCGGCCGAGGCCTCCGGTGACGGTTCGTTCTCTTCGGGCGAGGGTCCCACCTCCTCGGGTGTCGTGGTGCAGGCGGTGATCATCAGGGCGAGGCCTGCGCAGACCGGGGCCAGGGCGTGCGGTTTCATGTGGGGTGTCATCTCCGACGGATCGCTTGGTGCGGCCGGAGAATACCCTGTCGAGCGTGGTGTCCGTGCTCACCCCGCCGTGGGCCGGGTGCGGTCTCGGATCATTCGGTGCGGCGGGTGGTCAGGATCTAAGCCGGGGTCCACACGAAGAGTTCGTCTCCGGCGGCGACGGCGCCGTTCACGCTCTCGCTCAGTGCGTCGGCGCCGGCGTCGAGCGCGACCACCGGCACCACGGAGGGTTTGCCCAGGGAGGCGACCAGCCCCGGTGACCACTCGATCACCGGGGTGCCCGCCGTGACCTCGGAACCTTCCGCGACGAGGAGGTCGAACCCCTCCCCCGCGAGTTGCACGGTGTCGATGCCCAGGTGGACCAGGACACCGCGTCTGTTGTCCGGAGCCATGACCACGAAGGCATGGGGATGGAGCTTGACCAGGGTCCCGTCGATGGGGGCCACCGCCTCCTGTCGGGCCTCCTGGCCGCCCTCCTGACCTGGTTCGGGGTGCACGGCCAACCCGGGGCCGACCATGCTCTGGGAGAACACCGGATCGGGTACGGACTCCAGGGACATCGCCGTCCCCGGGACGGGGGAAAGTACGCGCAGCGCACTACTGTGGTCTGACATGGAGGAGATCTTCCCTACGGACGCGACTTAATCCAGGATCACACCGACCAAAAGGGCCTAAGGGCCCTTGTTTTCTCCCCCCACCTCATCCGACCCGATCCGACGGTCTCCCCGGCGGTTGTTCCGGTGCTCGGACCAGGGCTTACTCCAGCAGGTCCTGGATGTCGTCGGTGAGGCTGTCGGCCTCGGGCCCGACGACGACCTGGACGACCCTGCCGGAGACCAACACCCCGTGCGCGCCCGCCGCCTTCAGGGCCTCTTCCTTCACCAGCCCCGGGTCGGCCACTTCGGTACGCAACCGGGTGATGCAGGCCTCGATGTCCTCGATGTTGGCCGCTCCGCCCAACCCGGCGACGATCGCCTCAGCCTTGTTGGCCATGTACCCCTCCGCGCTCTGCTCTCGCGTGCCCGACGGGCACGTTCACGAATCTGAGCCGAGCTTAGAAGGTGAGCGACCGCACACGCCAGGGCCGACGCCGACCGGTGCCCGGCGAAAGTCCCCCGGGCACCGGTCGGCGGGGTCGGTCGGTGGGGTCAGTCGGCGGGGTCCTTACCGGTCCCGGTCGATCCACCGTCCCCCTTCGGTCCGCTCGTCCCGGCACGGTTCTCCTCGTCGGCCGCCGAGGTGGTGTGCGCGGCGACGTTCTCCTCCGGATCGGTCTCCCGACCCGGGGTGGGGATGTTCAACTTCTTGATCAGCAGGTAGAAGATCCCGAAGTAGACCAGGAAGTACAGCACCCCGAACAACAGCAGGATGCCCAACCCTTCCGTGTTGCCCTTGGTGGCGTTGAGCAACAGGTCGATCAGACCCGCGGAGAAGCCGAAGCCCAACTGCACGTCCAGCGCGTTCAGCACGGCCATGGAGATACCGGTGAGCACGATGTGCACACCGAACAGCAGCGGGGCCACGAAGATGAACGCGAACTCCACCGGTTCGGTGATGCCCGTGACGAACGCGGTCAGCGCGGCCGGGATCATGATCGAACCGATCTGGGCCCGGCGGGCCGGGGACGCCGTCAACCACATGGCCAGAGCCGCACCCGGGAGACCGAACATCAGTACGGGGAAGAACCCGGACAGCAGGCCGCCGGCGTCGGGGTCGCCCGCGAAGTAACGGGTGATCTCACCGTGGGAGACACTTCCGTCGTCCGCCGTGTAGCTGCCCGAGACGAACCAGATGAACGAGTTCACCACGTGGTGCAGGCCCATCGGCAGCAGGATGCGGTTGATGATCCCGTAGATGCCGGCGCCCAACGCGCCCGCGCCGATGATGGTCTCGCCCAGGTTCTGGATCCACGTGCCGACGATCGGCCAGATCAGGCCGAGGGCCACGCCCAGGAGCAGGCCGGCCAGGGCGGTGATGATGGGCACGAAGCGGCGACCGCCGAAGAAACCGAGCCAGGTGGGCAGTTTGATCCGGTGGTAGCGCTGCCAGAGCACGGCGGCGATCAGACCGATGGCGATGCCGCCGAGCACGTCGGTGGGGTTCTTGACCGCGTGGTCGATCATCGGGGCGACCGCGTTGACCGACTCGGGATCGGTGACGGGTTCCCGGGTGACCGGGTCGATCGCCAACGGATAGGCGGTGACCTGCGAACCCAGATCGCCCTGGGGTCCGTCGAAGGTGGCCATCGTCCAGGTCGAGACCCGGTCGAAGACCAGGTAGCCGACGACCGCGGCCAGCGCGGTGGAACCGTCGGCGCGCTTGGCGAAACCGATCGCCACACCGATGGCGAAGAGCAGCGGCAGCGCCTGGAAGATGGCGTCACCGGCGGTGCCCACTGCCCCGGAGACCGGGTTCATCCAGGACATGCCCGGCAGCCCACCGAGCCCCTCGGCGCCGAGTAGATCGTCCTGGCCGAGGCGGAGCAGGATCGCGGCGGCGGGCAGGACCGCGATCGGCATCATCAGGCTGCGGCCGAGGCGTTGGAGGAGGGCCAGCGCGGACGAACCGCGTTTATCCCCTCCCCCGGTACCACCGGATGGTTTCGGTGGGGTGTTGGCGGCTGTTGGGTCCGACATGGCGGGGGGCCTCCCTTAGCGGCGCGCCGACGGGCGCGGGGGTGTCAGTCGCCGTGTCGCCGCGGGTCCAACCTGGAGTGCAGCTGGTAGCGGTCGGCACGGTAGGTGGACAGTGCAAGTTCCACGCACTGTCCCTTGGCGAAGCTGCGGCGCTGCATGATCAGCACCGGGCTTCCAGCGGGCAGACCGAGGAGACGGGAGTCGGCCGAGTCGCAGATCCCGGCCTCGATGGTCTGTTCTCCGGAATCCAACAGGATGTCGAACTCGTTTTCCAGAACCTCGTAGAGAGATCTCTCGGCGAGGTCGTAGTCCTCCAACCCCGGCACCATCGCGGCCGGGATGTTGGAGCGTTCCACCGCCATGGGTTCATCGTCCGCGGTACGCATGCGTTCGATGTGGTGGACGAGGGTGCCGGGACCGATGTCGAGCATGCGCGCGGTGTGGCCGCTGGCCGGGATGACCTGGCGGATGAGTTCGCGGGCGCCCGGTTCGAAGCCGCGGGCCCGCATGTCCTCGCTGTAGGAGGCCAGGACCAGGGACATCTCGATCTTGGGGCGGGCGACGAAGGTGCCCTTGCCGGGGACCCGGTAGATCTTGCCCTCGGCGACCAGGAGGTCGATGGTCTGGCGCACCGTCATCCGGGACAGGCCGTAGACCGCGCTGAGCTCACGTTCGGAGGGGATCATGTCGTCCACGCCCAGCCCGGTCGACGTGATCCGGTCCAACAGCAGCTCGCGCAGTTGCACGTACTTCGGCATGGGGTTGGTGGGATCGATCGACATGGGCGACCTTCTGTTCTGCGGTCGGGGGTCGGCGTGGAAAGACCCTAACTCGCGACCCGCCTCCGCATTCGGGCTTCTCCGGGCAATTCATCTCTGACTGGTATAGTCCGGACTAGACCATAGCCTTCGACTCCGTGTCAATCCATTGCCGGCGACGTCGAGGCGGGCGCGGAACCAGCGGAACCACGGGTTCCTCGCCGTTCACCGATCTTCGGTGCGGCACCCGACGCCCGTCCAGGGCGACCCGCACACACCCTGGGAAGGTTGTTGCACATGACCACCACGACGAGCGTGATGCGAGCGGAGATCGCCGAGCAGCCCGATGCTCTGCGCCGCACCTTCGCCGAACTCCTCCCCCTGCGCGGGGAGATCGAGGCGCTGGGCCGTCGCACCAAACACGTCCTGTTCATCGCACGCGGTTCCTCCGACAACGCCGCCGTCTACGGCGGCTACCTGCTTCAGGCCCACACCGGCCGTCTGGCCACCCTCGGCTCCCCGTCCATCGCGACCGAGTACGGGGCGAAGGTCGACCTGTCCGACGTCCTGGCCGTGGCCATCTCCCAGTCCGGCAAGACCGAGGAGATCGTCGAGACCATGCGGTGGGCCGCGAGCTGCGGAGCCCGGACCCTGGCCGTCACCAACGGCGCCGACTCGCCGCTCGCCACGGAGTCCGACGTCGCCCTGGTCACCCGGGCGGGCAACGAGCTGGCCGTGCCCGCCACCAAGACCTACAATTCCCAGCTCGCCGCCCTCGCCGTGCTGGCCCTGGGACTGGGCGCCGACCTGGATCCCGGCGAACTGGACCTGGTGCCCCAGGGTATCGAGGAGACCCTGGCCGCGCCCACGGACGCCCTGGAGGAGATCGTCGAACGGATGGTCGCCGTGCAGGGCATGGTGGTCTCCGGACGCGGCATGGTCTACTCCACCGCCTTGGAGGCCGCTCTGAAACTCAAGGAGGCCTGCTACCTGCACGCGATGGGGTTGTCCTACGCCGACCTGCTGCACGGGCCCATCGCGGTCCTGGGCCCGCGCACTCCGACGCTCCTGGTCGCTTCCTCCAGCGGTCCGACCCTTCAGGGCACGGTCGCCCTCGCCGAGCGGGCCCGCTCGGCGGGTTCCCCGGTGTTCGGTTTCGGCGGTGGCAAGGCGTTGGCCGCCGCCAGTGATCTTTCGGTGGACGTCCCGGACGTACCCGAGTGGGTCTCGCCGATGAACCTCATCGTCCCCGCCCAACTGCTCACCGAGCATCTGGCCCGGCGACTGGGCTACGACCCCGACGTTCCCCGCGGACTCAACAAGGTCACCCAGACCGGCTAGGTTCCTCGGCTCCGGGCCGCCCACGTGCCCGGAGCCGCCGCCCTCGCCCCCGCCCCCGGCATGGGCGTGCCCGGGGTCAGAGCAGGCGCCCCGCCATCAGCCCCACGCCGATGAGCACCATCGCGGCCCCGGAGACCCTGGTGACCACGCGGGCGACCGCGGGCCTGGCCCCCAGCACCTGGCGGGCGAGCACTCCCACCCCCAGGTAGACCACTCCGCAACTGACGGTGTGCACGAGCCCCAAGGTGCCGATCTGCGCGGCCATCGGCCAGCCGCCTTCCGGGTCGGTGAACTGCGGCAGCAGCGCGAGGAAGAGCAGCAACGCCTTGGGGTTGAGACCGCTCACCCCCGTGCCGGTCACCATGCGCGCCACCCACGTTCCGGAGCCCTCGTCTGAGGAACCCGCGCCGGGCACCGACGGACGCGCCAAGGTGGCCACCCCCAACCAGACCAGGTAGAGGGCGCCCAGCACCGTCAGCCCGGTGAGGACGGCCGGGGTACGTGCGACCAACGCGGCGACCCCCGCGGCCACCACCCCGGTGAGCACCACGTAGCCGGTCAGCAGCCCGCCCACCGCCGGCAGCACCGAGCGGTCCCGCAGCCCGGCGGCGATCGCGTAGGCCCAATCGGCCCCCGGCACCAGGATCAGCAGGACGGACACCGTCCAGAACGCCGCCACCGAACCCGCGTCCACAGCGGACCCCCCTTTTCCCCGAAACAGCAGCTCAGGGGGAAGAGTAGCCGGAAACGCACCGAATATGGTTCCACTATTTGCGTCGGAGCCGGGATCACGTGGAAGAATCTTCTACATGGACATCGTCGATCGAAAGATCCTTGCCGAGCTCCAAGAGGACGGTCGGCTGAGCATCACCGAACTCGCCAACCGCGTCGGTCTGAGCGTCTCTCCCTGTCACCGTCGCCTCCGTGAACTGGAACGTTCCGGGGTGATCAGCGGCTACCGGGCGGTGGTGGACGCGGAGGCGGTCGGCCTCGGGTTCCAGGCCCTGGTGTTCATCACCATGCGACAAGGGGACCGCAATACCGTCGCCGCGTTCGAGGAGGCGGTGGCGACCATCCCCCAGGTGGTCAGCGCGGAACGACTGTTCGGCGACCCCGACTACCTCCTGCGCGTGGTCGGTGCCGACCTCGCGGCCTTCCGCGCCCTCTACGACGAGGACCTGGCCACCCTCCCCGGGGTTCGGAACCTGAGCTCGACCCTGGTCATGAAACACATCGTCCAGGAACGCCCCCTGCCCACCTGAGGGCGTCCGGGCACCGGACACGCGTGTGGGCGCGGCCCCCTCGGGGAACCGCGCCCACGCGCTCGATCACTGTTCGGGAACCACCGGCTACTTGACCGAGGCGTCCCCGTGGCACTTCTTGAACTTCTTGCCGGAGCCGCAGGGGCAGGGCGCGTTGCGCGCGGTGCCCGCGTACTCGTCGTTGGCCTCGCTGTGCCGCTCGACCGTGCCGTCCTCGCTGGGAGCCGAGTACTGGAGCCGGCTGGGCCGGTCCTCGCCGAAGCCCGGGACCACGACGTCCTCGGCCGGAGCCTCGGTGTCGGGGGCCTCCGCCTCGGCGGCCTCCTCGTCCTCCGCCACCGCGGTGGCGACGGCGGTCGCGCTCGCGGACCCGCCGACCGTCGCGGCGGTCTGCGCGGCGGCGGTGGCGGTGAGGCTCGGCTCGGCCTTCTTCTGCACCTGGACCTCGACGTTGAAGAGGAAGCCGACCGACTCCTCCTTGATGGCCGCCAGCATCTCCTGGAACATGTCGAAGCCTTCGCGCTGGAACTCGATCAGCGGGTTGCGCTGTGCCATCGCGCGCAGGCCGATGCCCTCCTGGAGATAGTCCATCTCGTAGAGGTGCTCACGCCACTTGCGGTCCATCACCTGCAGGATGACGCGGCGCTCGACCTCACGCATGGCGTCCTCGCCCAGCTCCGACTCGCGGGTGTCGTAGGCGCTCTTGGCGTCCTCGACCACGCTGTCGGCGATGAGCTCCTTGGTCAGCGTGTGGATGTCACCGTTCTCCTCGACGAACTCGTCGACGGTGAAGCTGATCGGGTAGACCTGCTTGAACGCCCGCCAGAGCCGGTCGAGGTCCCACTCGTCGGCGTCGCCGCGGGCGGTCTCCTCGGTGACGTAACCGCGGAGCACCCCCTCCAGCATCTCGATGACCTGCTCGCGCAGGTTCTGGCCTTCCAGGACCTTGTGGCGCTCGGCGTAGATCACCTTGCGCTGGCGGTTGAGGACCTCGTCGTACTTGAGGACGTTCTTACGGATCTCGAAGTTCTGCGACTCGACCTGACCCTGGGCGGAGGCGATCGCCTTGCTCACCATGCCGGACTCGATCGGCTGGTCGTCCGGGATGTTCAGCTGGTTCATGAACACCTCCAGACGGCTGGAGTTGAACAGACGCAGCAGGTCGTCCTGGAGCGACAGGTAGAAGCGGGACATGCCCGGGTCACCCTGACGGCCGGAACGACCGCGGAGCTGGTTGTCGATCCGGCGCGACTCATGGCGTTCGGTGCCGAGCACGTACAGACCGCCGGCCTCGACGACCTTCTCGTGCTCGTCCTCGAACTCGGCCTTGGCCTTCTCCAGGGCGTCCGGCCAGGCCTCCTCGTACTCCTCCGGGGTCTCCAGCGGGCTCAGGCCACGGTCCTGGAGTTTCTCGTCGGCGAGGAAGTCGGGGTTACCGCCGAGCATGATGTCGGTACCGCGACCGGCCATGTTGGTGGCGACGGTGACGCCGCCGAGTTTGCCGGCCCGGGCGATGATCGAGGCCTCACGAGCGTGGTTCTTCGCGTTGAGGACCTCGTGCGGGACACCCTCGCGCTTGAGCATCCGGGACAGCAGCTCGGACTTCTCCACGCTGGTGGTACCGACGAGGACGGGCTGGCCCTCCTCGTGACGCTCGGCGATGTCCTCGGCCAGGGCCTGGAACTTGGCGTCCTCGTGCTTGTAGACGACGTCCTTGACGTCCTCACGGATCATCGGCTTGTTGGTGGGGATGGGCACCACGCCGACGCCGTAGGTCTGGGTGAACTCCGCCGCCTCGGTCTGGGCGGTACCGGTCATGCCGGCGAGCTTCTCGTAGAGGCGGAAGTAGTTCTGGAGCGTGACCTTGGCGAGAGTCTGGTTCTCGTCCTTGATCTTGACGCGTTCCTTGGCCTCGATGGCCTGGTGCATGCCCTCGTTGTAGCGACGTCCCGCCAGGACACGACCGGTGAACTCGTCGACGATGAGGACCTCACCGTCCTTGACGATGTACTCCTTGTCCTTGCGGTACAACTCCTTGGCCTTGAGGGAGTTGTTGAGGAAGCTGATCAGCGGGGTGTTGACGGCCTCGTAGAGGTTGTCGATACCCAGCAGGTCCTCGACCTTGGCCACACCGGCCTCGGTGATGCCGACGGTGCGCTTCTTCTCGTCGACCTCGTAGTCGTCGTCCTGCTTCAGGCGCGGGGCGATCTTGGCGAACTCGGAATACCAGCGAGAGTTCTGCTCGGAAGGACCGCTGATGATGAGCGGGGTACGCGCCTCGTCGATGAGGATGGAGTCGACCTCGTCGACCAGGGCGAAGTAGTGCTCGCGCTGGACCGTGTCCTTGAGGGACAGCGCCATGTTGTCGCGCAGGTAGTCGAAACCGAACTCGTTGTTGGTCCCGTAGGTGATGTCGGCCTGGTAGGCCTGGCGGCGCGCGGCCGCGCTCATCTGCGGACCCACCACGTCGACCTCAAGCCCGAGGAACTGGTAGACGCGGCCCATGTTCTGGGCGTCGCGTCGGGCGAGGTAGTCGTTGGTGGTGATGACGTGCACACCCTTGCCCGCGAGGGCGTTGAGGTACACCGCGAGGGTCCCGGTCAGGGTCTTGCCCTCACCGGTCTTCATCTCGGCGATGTTGCCCAGGTGCAGGGCGGCACCACCCATGACCTGGACGTCGAAGTGACGCTGGCCCAGAGTGCGCTTGGCCGCCTCACGGACGGTCGCGAAAGCCTCCGGCAGGAGATCGTCCAGGGACTCGCCGTCTTCGTGGCGTTCCTTGTACTCCTGCGTCAGGGCCCGCAGTTCGTCGTCGCTGAGATCGACGAAGTCATCCTCTAGGAGGTTGACCTGGTCCTTGAATTTCTTGAGCCGGCGCAGGATCTTTCCTTCACCCGCGCGCAGGAGCTTATCGAGTATGCCTGGCACTTCCTATGCGCTCCTCGCAGATCGCGGTCGTCTCCACCTACGGTGGAGGGTCAGATCTTGGCCCGCTGACCGCACTTGTTCTCATGTGGGAGGTCAGGGGAGAATCCTGGGTCCTCGGGCCTACATCCTAGAGGACCCGACCCGCTCCCCGTCCTACCGACAAACGAGTGGGACGGGGGTGGATGTTCCCGCCCTTTTCACGATGTTCGTGCAGACTCGCGCATTTCTTCGGGTAGTGCAATGGGTACAGGGTGTTCCGAACGCGGGTTCGTGCCCGCACGTTCCCGCGAAGACACCCGGACGGAAAGGCGCTACCGAGGGAGGAGCCATGCGAGCCGGCAAGAAGCACGCGGGATCCACCGCACGGGACTTCGAGAACGAACGTCCACCGGGCCCCCGAACCCCGGCCGACGCGATCGAGTCCGCGGTCGAGAAGCCACACGGGACGCGCTCACGCCCCGCTGAGGAGGACGACCCCGCGCTCGCCTGGGAGCACCACCACCCGAGCGACGACGAACAGAAGCGCCGAGGGCGCATCCGAGGGTTCCAACGTCAAGGCGGCGCGTTGGCGCCGAGCAACGGGCACCGCGGCAGCGCGGCCTCATGGGTCGTCGTGGCGCTCGCCTGCGTGGGGTTCGCCCTGGGTGGTCTGGCGATCGCCCTGGGCGGTTCCCTGTGGCTGTTGGTGGTGGCCGGTCTGCTGATGCTGGCGGCGCTGGTCGTGGCGGTGTCCTGCGACATCCTCTCCGACGTGGTGCTGGACCCGCCCCGTGTGGAATCGGAGGAACCGCACCAGACGCCGTTGCACCGCATCAAGCAGGCGGATGAGGAAGAGCGACCCGAGGGTTCCGACGGTTCCAAGGGAGTCGAAGGCTCCGCGGGCTAGTCACCGTCTCGAAGGTCCGGAGAGGCGATGCTTCGGACCTTCGCTCAGGAACGCGGCGGGCCCGTCCGGGCCCGCCGCGACCGCTACGTCCCCACCCCCGGTATCACCGGTTCCGGGAGCGAGGCCGGAATTCTTTTAGTCGACCAGTCGCAGGACTCCGTAGTCGAAGCCCTTCCTGCGGTAGACGACGCTCGGGGTGTCCTTGACTTCGTCGTGGAAGAGGTAGAAGTCGTGGCCGATCAGCTCCATCTCCATCAACGCCTGGTCGATGCTCATCGGCTTGGCCCGGTGGTACTTCTCCCGAACGATCACGGGAGCGTCCCCTTGGGTGTCGAGTTCGACGAACTCGTCGGAGAAGCGACCGTCGACCGCGAGGCCGTCGATCTCCTCATCCCCACTGCGCTGCGCAGGGGGCGCCGTTTCACCGATCGGGGCGAGTGAGGGCAGGTCTCCAGGGAGGTCGGCGGTCGCGGCCGCCACGGAGACGGGAGTGCGATTGCCGCGGTGCACCTTGCGGCGGTCCGCGGACTTGCGAAGACGGGCCTCGATCTTGTCGAGGGCGAGGTCGAGGGCTCCGTGACGGTCCACGGACGCGGCCTCACTCCTGATGGTCGGGCCGTCGGAGTGGATGGTCAGTTCAACCCGCTCGCGAACATCGGCGAGCTTGGGGTTGCGCTCCTGGGACACCTCCACATCGACGCTCATGCCCTTGCGCTCCCACTTGGAGAGCCTGTCGAGCTTGGTCTCGACGTGCTCTCGGAACTTCTCACTCACACCGGTGCGTCGACCCTTGACGATGATGTCCATAGGACCCCCTTCATCGCATGGCCGCCGTGAAGGCGACGGCCAGGCTGGCTCTGCTCCCTCCCCGGGTAGGGAGGGGTGTGACGCGTCGGCCCCCTTCCGTCGGCGGCGCGAGCCGGTGTACGGCCCGCTTGGAAGTGCGTATACCCATCCGGGGCAGGGTCATCACCCGCCCTGAGAACATGATTGTCCGGGGTAGGTGAGCTGCGAATAAGGACCTTCTCCAGGTTTGGGCCATGTGTGGGCAAGACGCCTGGAACGGTCATGGAAATCCGTAGCGGGAAGAGTGCCCTGACCCCGGTGAAGGACCTGACGTGAACGTCGGTACGGTCGAAGCGATGGGTGTCGGGACCGGCGGGACCACCGCGCTCGTGGGGCACCACGAGGAGCGCGAGGAATCGGGCCCCGGGTAGGGAACGGCAGGGGGCCCACGTCCACGGGGTTCTCACCCCGGACACGTCGGACCCCCGCACGTCGGTATGCCACCCGTCCGGCCGACCTGGTCTTCGTCCCCACATCCGCCTGCTGAGAGTGTCGCCGCTCTTGATCGCGACTACTGCTCTTCTCCCTGTCATGAGGGACATCGGGACCCTCCGCGGGGCAGGACTTACCTCTAAGGCGCACCGTGATCGGTCGACGAAAAGTCGCCTTACGTGGGCCGTTTCGCCTGCGCCTGGCATCGGCTTGCCGGAGGAGCTCCCCGGTGTTCCCGGAGGCTCAGAGATTCCGACGCAACCACGGACCCGGACGGGTGCCATACCTGGACCGTAACCTGTCCAGGCCCGTATGTCAGGTGGAGAACGGACCGTCGACCCGACGACCAGGCCCGCAAAGCCTTACGGAAAGGCACCTTTCGCCTGTTCAGGGACGTTTGTAAAACCTTGGTCTCCGGACATTACCGGTGCCCGAAGTCGCCCCCTCCGACGCGCGTCCCCGTTCCGCCGACACGACCGCGCCCACGACCCGGGCGCCCTCCGCCCGCAGGGCACGGGCCGCCTCCGTGAGCGTCGCCCCGGTGGTGAGGACGTCGTCCACGACCACGACCGGCCGGTCGACCAGTTCGACCCGGCCTCCGTGTTCGAACGTCGCGTGTGGGCGGATCACGAACACGCCTGCCCGGTTGGTCAGACGTCGCGCCCGCCCCAGCCCCACCTGACGTCCGGCCGGGTGTCGGTACCTCAGGACGGGTGCCGTCCCGGCCGTGCCCGAGGGCCCCGCGCCGCGGGCGCACTCCCGCGCCAGCCGTGCCACCCGACCGCTTCCCGCTCTGGTGCCCCAGCGTCCCGGGACCGGGACGAGCAGCACGTCCGGCCCGGACCACCCCGAAGCCCGCAGTGTCCTGGCGAGCCTCTCCCCCAGCACACCGGCCAGCCGCCCGTCCCCGTGTTCCTTGTAGGCGAGCAGGACCCGGCGTTCCCGTCCCGCGTGCCCGCCCGCCGCCCAGGTCGGTGGGCAGCCCGGCCGTGGCACGCAGGGTCGCGGCCCATGGGCCAGCAGTGTCCGACAGTCGGGACACAGCGGCCCGTGAGGCGCCGAGCAACCCGCGCAACGCTGTGGCAGCAGGAGGTCGAGGAGTGCGGTGAGGAGGGCCGACAGGTGGCCTCGGAGCCCGGACAGCAGGCCCGGAGACCACCCTCGGGAGGGTGCGCCGTCGTGGTCCATGTCCTCAAGGGTGCGGGGTCGGAGCCCACTTCACCAGAGCCGATTTCGCGCCTGTGGACAACCCCGCGCCCGGCCATTGCCGAGGCGTGTTCGTCCACGTGGTCCGCGGCTCAACCCGGGAAGGTCGGCGATCCGCCCTCGACGACGTTCTGCCAGTTCAAGGGGTCGTTCGAAGCCCAGATGTTGCCGTCGTCGGAGCCGGCGAGCAGCGGCTGTCCAGGTGCTCCGGAGATGGTGACCATGCCCGCGGCGGGGGTGCCCGCGCTGGCCGCGGGGGTGCCGCCGTCCAACGCCACCAGCATCGCCTGGTGCGTGCCACCGTCCCTGCTGCCCAGCACCACCAGTTGGTCGCTGGAGCGCCATGCGACCGCGGTGACGTCCTCCACCTCTTGGGCGAGGGTGATGAACTCGCCCACGGAGACCTGACCGTCCCGGTCGTCGACCACTCGGCCGACCTTGAGCGCGCGCTCACCGTCCTGCTCCGTGATGACCGCGGCGCGTGCGCCGTCCCGGGAGATGCGGAAACTCACCAGGGAGTGGTCGCGCAAGCCGCTCACCTGGGCTCGGACCACTTCGTCACCGTCGCGGAGCAGCCACAGGGTGCTGTCGCCCGGTTCGGGTGGTTCCTCGGCCCCCGAACCGCTGAGGTTCGGGTCTCCTTCGGCCTCCCGACCGGCACCCTCGTCCTCTTCCTCGTCGTCCTCGTCCTCGTCGGGGGTCTCCTCCACCACCCAGAGGTTGTTGTCGATGTCCCAGGACAGGTCGGTGAACAGGCCCTCGTCGAGGACCTCCCGGGTTCGGGCGCCCGGGTCGGCGAGACTGGTGACGACCTCGCTCCCACCGAGGGTGATGCCGGCGATGGTGCTCTGGTCGAGAGAGACCGCGAACCGGTCCAACTGCAGGTCACCGCGGCCGAGCGGTCCGGGGACCGGTTCGGCGTCGCCGAAGTTCTCGGCGGTCCAGTCGGAGGCCGACCACAGCTGCCCCGCCTGGGTGTAGTAGCCGCGGATGTCGGCGGACGTCGCACCGGGGCTCACCCTCGACCACAGGTCGCTGCCGGGGCGCGGCCGGTCGGCGCTCTCCCCGTCGGAGTCGGGGAACGCGACCTCCTCACCGTTGACCTTGAGGGTGAACTCCTGGACCTCGGGTAGTTGGCGCAGTGTCCAGGCGATCTGGGCCGCCATGTCGTACTCGTCGATCTCGGCGATACCGCTGACGTTGATCACGGCGTGCTCGGAGTCGACCTCCAGACGGGTGACGGCCTCTTCCGGGAACGCGGAGGACACCGCGGGAGCGAGCCAGTCCGTGGGACCGGCGATGAGCTTGCGGAGCAGACGCTCGGCCAGTTGGTCGGGGCTCACGGGCAGGTAGACCGGGTCGGGGACCAGGGCCGTGCGCTCGGAGTTGAAGTAGTAGAGGTTGAACGGGCGGTGGGTGCGTTCGATGTCGAGCGCACTGAGCAGCAGCTCGTCGGGCAGGTCCTGGATCCGCCATTCGCCCTCGGGGTCGCCGTCCTCCCTGACCAGGGTGAACGTCTCCTCCAGGAGGGTGGCCGGGGACTGGGTGGGGACGTACTTGCCGCTCTCGTCGATGGTCGCCACCTGGTTGCTGCGTACCAGGACGTTGGCGGTGAGGCCGTCGTCGCTGATCTCGGCGTCGAAGTCGGCGGCGTCGAGGTCGTTGAACACGCTCACCGCGCCGTTGGGGGACCACGTCTCGGCGGTCTCGGACTGCATGTAGCTGCGCGCCGCCTTGTGGTCCTCCTCGAAGCTGCCCATGTCCTTGAGGAAGCCGTCGACCAGTCCTTCGGGGGCCACCCCGGGCTGCGGGCCCGCGGGCAGCAGTCGCACGTAGCCGTCATAGGGGTCGCCGGAGACGTCGCCGCCCTCACCGGGGACGACCGGTCCGGTCATGGGGACGGTCGCGCACGCCGCGAGGGTCACGCAGGCGAGCGCGGCGGCGGCGAAGCCGCGCGCGGACCGGGACAGCCCCTGCCGGGGCCGTACGCCCGGGGAGAGCGCTCGCGGGAACGACGCGACCCTTCGTGCCTTCTGGCTCACGAGACCTCCTCGTCTTCGGTGCCACCGCGCACCTTGGCGGACGGTTCGCCCAAGGAGGTGAAGTTACGGCCCAGGGCGATCTCCGGCGGCACCAGCGGCAACGGGGAACCACGCAGCTCGGTACCGGAGCGTCGGGGCAGGGACAGCCGGAACTGGGAGCCCTGGCCCGGCATGCCCCACGCCTGGAGCCAACCGCCGTGCAGGACGGCGTCCTCCTTGGCGATGGGCAACCCGAGCCCGGTGCCTCCGGTGGTGCGCACCCGGGAATAGTCGGCCCGCCAGAAGCGGTCGAAGCACAGGTGCTCCTCCCCCTCCTTCAGACCCACCCCGTAGTCGCGGACGGTCACCGCGATGGCGTCGCGGTCACCTGCCGCGGCCACCACGACGTCGCGCCCCTCGCTGTGCTCGATGGCGTTGACCACCAGGTTGCGCAGGATGCGGTTGATGCGCCGGGTGTCGAACTCGGCCATGCAGGGGTCGGCGGGCAGCCGCAGGATCACCTTGATGCCGCGGCGTTCGGCGATCTGCTCGGCGTCGCCGACCGCCTTCATCACCGAGTCGCGAAGGTCGGAGGACTCGATGCCCAGGGTGGCCGCGCCCGCGTCGTGCCGGCTGATCTCCAGAAGATCCGAAAGCAGTTCCTCGAAGCGTTCCACCTGGCTCTGGAGCAGTTCCACGGAACGCCGGTGGGAGCCATCGAGCGTTTCTCGATCGTCGAAGAGCAGGTCACCGGCCATACGGATGGTGGTGAGCGGGGTGCGCAGTTCGTGTGAGACATCGGAGACGAACTGGCGCTGCACCTTGGACAGCTCCTCCAGCTCCTGGATCTTCTCCTGGAGGTTGCCGGCCATGTCGTTGAAGGACATCGCGAGCCGGGCGAGGTCGTCCTCGCCCCGCACGGTCATGCGTTCGGCGAGGTCGCCGGAGGCGAGCCGTTCGGCCGACAGCGCCGCGGACCGGATCGGGGTGACCACCATTCGGGTGACCATGAACGCGATGAGTCCGAGGAGGATCACGAGCAGGGCGCCGACGAGCGCGACCGTGTTCTGGACCAGGTCCAGGATCTCCTGCTCGTGTTGGAGCGGGAACACGTAGTAGAGCTCGTAGGCGTGGGTGAGTTGGGCGCCCACGACCAGGGCGGGTTCGATGGAACCGTCCTCGGTCTCGATCCGCGTGTACGTGTGGTACTGCTGATCGGGCACTTCGGAGTGGCGGACCTGCTCGACCAGGCGTTCGGGCACGCTCTCCTGGACGGTGTCCTCGTCGACGGTCGCCCAGCCGCGTTCGTCGCTGACCGAAGGCAGCACGATGACGCCGTACAGCCCGGTCTCACCGCTGCGGCTGGTCAGCTCGCGCGCGAGGTCGTTGAGCAGGCGGTCGCGGTCGCTGGTCTCGTTCTCCTGCAACTCCGCCACGGCGTAGCTGAGGCCGGCGCGGTGGTCGTTGACCGCCCCGTTCACCTTGGCCTCCAACAGCCCGCCGCGGACCTCGGAGATCAGCACGTAGCTCAGTCCCACCAGGACGAGCATGGACAGGAGCAGGGTCGTGCTGATGACCCGTAGGTACAGCGAACGGCGCCAGTTGCTGTGCACCCCGCGCACCAGTGCGCGCGCGGCGCGCTGGGCGAGGAGGTAGGCACGGGTCAGGCCCGAGTTGGATTCACTCGGAGCGTCCTCGGAAGCGGGCAGCCCTGAGGAGGGGACCGGCCGATCCCCTTCGGGGTCGGCCTGTCGCCCCTCCTCGGGTTCGGACACGGTCATGGGGATCTCGGTCGGATCAGGCGGTACCGGCCTTGTAGCCGACGCCGCGTACGGTCACGACGACCTCGGGGTGTTCGGGGTCCTTCTCGATCTTGGCGCGCAGCCGCTGCACGTGCACGTTGACCAGGCGCGTGTCGGCGGCGTGTCGGTAACCCCAGACCTGTTCGAGCAGCACCTCGCGGGTGAACACCTGACGCGGCTTGCGGGCCAGGGCGACCAGCAGGTCGAATTCGAGCGGGGTGAGGCTGATCTGCTCGCCGTCCCGGCGCACCGCGTGCCCGGCGACGTCGATGTTGATGTCGCCGATCTGCAGGACCTCGGGGGCGGGCTCCTCGGTGCGGCGCAGACGCACGCGCACGCGGGCCACCAACTCCTTGGGCTTGAAGGGCTTGACGATGTAGTCGTCGGCCCCCGATTCAAGTCCCAGCACGACGTCGACGGTGTCGCTCTTGGCGGTGAGCATGACGATGGGCACCCCGGACTCGGTGCGGATCTGACGGCACACGTCGATGCCGTCGGCCCCGGGGAGCATCAGGTCGAGGAGGACCAGGTCAGGCTTGGTCTCGCGGAAGGCTTCCATGGCCTTGTCCCCGTCGTGGACGAACGAGGGCTCGAACCCCTCACCCCGGAGTACGATCCCCAGCATCTCGGCGAGGGCGAGGTCATCGTCGACAACCAGTACACGTCCCTTCATCGGTGTGTCCGGCGCCGTCGGGCCTGCGTCGCCTCAGGGGCGACGCGGGATTTCGGCGCCTACTCCTCTCTCCTGGAACACTCAAGCGGCGTCAGTGGTTCGGTCCCCATGCTCCCCGGTCAGGGGATTTCGGGAACCGCGTTTCATCTTCTCCAACCTTGCCGGCTCCGGGCACGGTGGGAAGTGCGGTCAACGGTGTTGGACCCTTTTTGGCGGTTTTCGGCCACCTGCGGCGTCGCCCCTGGCCAGGAAGACCTGGAAAGCTCCGAGACTTGGCCGGTTGGTAACAGAAAGCATACAAAAGGAATGAAGTGCGTCGGTTGTCATAGGACACACTCCGATACCACTGAAGAGCGGTGGAACCGGCCGGTAGGTTGGTTTCCGACAGATCAGGATGAGAGCGAATACGCTCGCGCAGAGTAACCGAACCTCACGGAGGGCGGAACGGATGAGCCAGGAGGACGGCCACCGGGACACGTCCGGGGAGACCCCGGACGGCACCGAGGAACAGCGGTCGCCCGGCTCCGGGACCCCCGGCGGGTCCGAGCACCCGACCCCGGGCCCCGCCGACCCGAGCCCCGCGGCCCCTTCCGGGTGGGCCGCCCCGGGCCAGGGGGCGACGCCTCCCCCGGAACGGACCGATGGCCCCGGCTTCGCACCCCCCGCTCAGCCCGGATACGGCGCACAACCCGGGCACGGACCACAGGGGTACGCACCCCCGGGATACGGAGCTCCGTCCTACGGTCAGGAGCAGTACGGTCCCGGGCAGTACGAGCAGGCCCAGTACGGACAGGCTCAGTACGGACAGGCCCAGTACGGTCCCGGGCAGTACGGACAGCCGGGTCACGGACAGCCCTACGGCGAACAGCCCTCCTACGCTCCCCCGCCCGGAAACGTCCCGCCAGGTTACGGACCTCCCCCCGGGTACCCGCCCGGTTACGGACCTCCCCCCGGCCACGGACCGCAGGGCGGCTACGGACACGGTCCCGTGCGACCCGACGCGCCCAAGCCCGGTGTGGTGGCGCTGCGGCCCATGAGCCTCGGCGACATCTTCAACGGGGCGTTCAGCTACGTCCGCAACAACCCGAAGACCACCATGGGGTTGGCCCTCGTCGTCATGGCGCTGGCGACCATCCTCAGCTCGATCGCCTCGACGCTCTTCCTGGACGACTACACCACGTTCCTGGACGAGATCATGGCCGATCCGGCGGCCGTCGACCCGAACTCACCGCTCTTCCCGTCCTCACCTCTGGTCATGGGTCTCATGTACCTCGGTGAGCTGATCGTCTACCTGGGCGCGGCGATCCTGCTCGGCCTCCTGGCCGCGGTCGCGGGCATGGCCGTCCTCGGCCACAAGCTCACCCCGAAGCAGGCGTGGGAGGCCGCCCGTGGTCGCATCGGCGCCATCCTCGGCCTCGCCCTGCTGAGGTTGGTCATCGGGTTCGTCATGGGCCTGGTGTTCTTCATCGCCCTGTTCGTCGCGATCCTCGTCGGCGTCATGGTCGGCTACGCCTCCGGCGGTGGGGCCGGTGTGGCCGTCGGCCTTCTGGTCGGTCTGCTCGGAGCGGTCGCGGTGGCCCTGCCCGCGCTCTGGATCTGGATCCGGCTGTACTTCGCCATGCCGATGGTCGTCCTGGAGCGGGTGGGCCCCTTCCAGGCCATGGCGCGTTCCTGGCAGCTCTCCCGGGGCAGCTGGTGGCGCACCCTGGGCTACTGGCTCCTGACCCTGCTCATCGTCATGGTGGTGCAGATGGTCCTGAGCACCCCCGTGAGCCTGATCACCGGCTTCATCGGCGCGACCTCCCCCGACGCGGCCTGGCCCATGATCCTCGCCGGCGCGGTCACCTACCTGCTCACCGTGCTGATCTACGCGGTCACCCAACCGTTCGTGGCCGGGGTGAACACCCTGCTCTACGTCGATCTGCGGATGCGCCGTGAGGGGCTCGACCTGAAGCTGCATCAGGCCGCCCAGCGGGGCGAGTCGAGCGGTCCCGAGATCTACCTGCCGGAGCCGCGCACGTGAGGCCCACGACGACCGCGCCCCTGGAGGTGACCCGGGACGAGGGCCGCCGTCGCGCCATCGAGGAACTCTCCGACCCCCTCTACGGCGAACACGAACCCTCGATCATCGACCGTTTCCTGGCCTGGGTGGAGGAGTGGTTGAGCTCTTTGCTCACGGCAGGCGAGGGGTTCCTGCCCGGCCAGGTGTGGGCCGCCCTGCTCCTGCTGGTCGTCGTGATCGCCGTGGTGGTGCTCATCGTGTACCTGCGTCCGACGCGCAACCGTCGTCTCGACGCCCTCGTCCATGAGGGGACGGTCCGGTCGGCGACCGACCACCGTGCCTCGGCCGACCGACACGAGACCGCCGGCGAGTTCGCCCAGGCGGTCACCGAACGGCTGCGCGCCATCAGCGTGGACCTGGAGGACCGGACCATCATCGCCCCCCGGGCCGGGCGCACCGCCACCGAGCTCGCCGACGAGGCCGCCGGCGTGCTGCCCGGCGAGGCCGAGGGGCTGCGCGAGGGCGCCCGCATCTTCAACGACGTGGTCTACGGCGACCGTGTCGCCACCCCCGAATCCGCCCGCACCCTGCGCGAACTGGACGTTCGGCTCAGCGCCGCCCGTCCGGTGGTCACCGGGGACGAGACCGCGGCGGAGGCACGATGACGTCGACCGCACCGACCACCCCCGCACCCTCCACTCGGGAACGGCCCCGACCCGGAGCCGAACACGACTCCGGCGGCGTCCGGCGACTGTGGCGTTCGGTACGCGTCCCCGTGGTCCTGTTCGCCGCGCTGCTCCTGGTGGGGGTCCTGCTGTCCCTGGGCGGTGAGCAGTTCCCCTCCGGCCGTCTGGAACCGGGCAACCCCGAGCCCAGCGGAGCGCGGGCCTTCTCCCGGCTCTTGGCCGAGGACGCCGACGTCACCGTGGCGCGGGACTCCGCGTCGGCGGCACAGGCCGTGGAACGCACGGGCGAGGACACCGTGCTCCTGGTCTTCCTCGACCACCGGATGCTGCCCGAGGAGCTGGACACCCTGTCCGAGCTGGGCACGGACACCGTGCTCGTACAGCCCTCCCTGCGCTCCCTGGAGGCGTTCGCTCCGGGCACCGACGTGACCGGTCGAGCCGACGACGAGGACTCGCTCGAACCGGAGTGCGCACTGCCCGCGGCCGCCGCCGCGGGATCCGCCGAAGTCGCCGGCGAGTTGTACTCCGCCGACGACGCTGTGGTCGCCCAGACCTGCTATCCGTCCGACGACGGGTCCGCACTGATCAGGGTGGACTCTCCGCACGGCGGCACCACCACCGTGGTCGGCACCGGCACCTTCCTGACCAACCGTGACCTGGACGCCGACGGCAACGCCGCGCTGGCGCTGAACCTGACGTCGGCGGAGCACGTCGTGTGGCTGCGCCCGGACGCTCCCCAGGAGGCCGGCGGCTCCGACATCCAGGACCTGCTCCCGGCCGGGCTGCTGTGGTCCGCGGTGCCACTCGCGCTGACGCTGCTGCTGCTCGCCCTCTGGCGGGGCCGGAGGTTGGGCGCCCTCGTCCACGAGTCGCTGCCCGTCGTGGTGCGCGCCTCGGAGACCACCGAGGGGCGGGCCGGGCTGTACCGATCGCGGAGCGCCCGGGACCGGGTGGCGGCCGCCCTGCGGACCGGTTTCCTGGAACGTTCGGTGCCCAAGTTGGGACTGAACACCGATTCCGGGTCTCAGGCCGTGGTGGCGACACTGGCCGCACGCACCGGCGACGACCCGCACCACCTGGGGCAACTGCTCTACCCGGGGCCGAACGACCCGTACGTGGCCGACGACGACGCCATGCTCGGGCTCAGTGAAGCGTTGGACGAACTCACCCGGAAACTACGGTGACCGGCCACGCCCCCAAGGACCCGGCCCGAAGGGTCGCGCGTTCCCCCCACAGACCAGAACCGACAAGGGATCGAGAGAGGTAGACGGCACGTGAGCGCGTTCACACCCGAGGCACTGCCCTCCGCCGACGAGGCGCGGGCGGCACTGACCGACCTGCGCCGTGAGGTGGCCAAGGCCGTCGTGGGCCAGGACGAGACGGTGACCGGTCTGGTCGTGGCACTGCTGTGCCGGGGCCATATCCTGTTGGAGGGTGTGCCCGGTGTCGCCAAGACACTGCTCGTGCGCACCGTCTCCGCCGCCCTGTCCCTGGACAACAAACGGGTCCAGTTCACCCCCGACCTGATGCCCGGCGACGTGACCGGGTCACTCGTCTATGACCAGCACACGGCGAAGTTCGAGTTCATGCGGGGCCCCGTCTTCACCAACCTGCTGCTGGCCGACGAGATCAACCGGACCCCTCCCAAGACCCAGGCCTCCCTGCTGGAGGCCATGGAGGAGCGACAGGTCACCGTGGGGGGCGATCCGGTAGCGCTGCCGGACCCGTTCATGGTCGCGGCCACCCAGAACCCCGTCGAGTACGAGGGCACCTACCCGCTGCCCGAGGCCCAGCTGGACCGGTTCCTGCTCAAGGTGACGATCCCGCTGCCCGAACGCAACGCGGAGATCGACATGCTGGGCAGGCACGCCGCCGGTTTCGACCCGAGCGACCTGGCCGCCGCCGGGGTGACCGCGGTCGCGGGCGCCGCCGAACTCCAGGCGGCCCGCAACGCCGTCGCACAGGTGCGCGTGGCCCCGGAGGTCCTCGGTTACGTCGTGGACCTGTGCCGGGCCACCCGCTTCTCGCCCTCCCTTCAGTTGGGCGCCTCCCCCCGTGGCGCCACCGCCCTGTTGCGCACCAGCCGGGCGTGGGCGTGGCTGTCCGGACGTGACTACGTGACCCCGGACGACGTCAAGGCCCTGGCCAAGGGCACCCTGCGGCACCGGATCGGACTGCGCCCGGAGGCCGAACTGGAGGGTGCCACCACGGACGGAATCCTGGACGGTGTGCTCGCCTCCGTCCCGGTACCGCGCTGATGGTGGTCACCGGCCGGGCCGTGCTCCTGGCGCTCCTCGCGACGGGCGCGGTGGCGATCTCCGGTCAGATCGGCGAGACCGTCACCTACGTCGCCGTGGGTCTGGTGGTGCTGCTCGTCGTGCTGGACGTGGCGCTGGCGACCTCCCCTCGACGGATGCGACTGACCCGGGAGGGCGAGACCTCGCTGCGCCTGGGCGACTCCGCGTCGGTGTCGGTACTGGTGGGCAACCCGACCAAGCGGCGCCTGCGCGGTTCGGTACGCGACGCCTGGCCGCCCAGTTCGCACAGTGCGCCCAAGGCACGGCCACTTCGTGTGGACGCCGGTGAACGACGTCGGATCACGACCACGCTCACCCCGACCCGCCGGGGTGACGCCCGTTCCGCCGGAGTCACCGTGCGCAGCGTCGGCCCGTTGGGGCTCGCCGGGCGTCAGGTCACCCTCCAGGCGCCGTGGACCGTGCGGACGCTGCCGCCGTTCCACAGCCGTAGGCACCTTCCGGGCAAGTTGTCCCGCCTGCGCGAGCTGGAGGGGCAGCACACCGCGATGGTGCGCGGTCAGGGCAGCGAGTTCGACTCACTGCGCGACTACGTGCCCGGCGACGACGTTCGCTCCATCGACTGGCGCGCCACGGCCCGGAACGACGGTGTGGTGGTGCGGACCTGGCGGCCCGAACGCGACCGGCGCATCCTCATCGTGCTGGACACCGGCCGCACCTCCGCCGGTCGGGTGGGCGACACCCCCAGGCTGGACCACGCCATGGACGCGGCCCTGCTGCTCACCGCGCTGGCGGGCAAGGCGGGCGACCGGGTGGACTTCATGGCCTACGACCGGGCCGTCCGAGCCCAGGTGAAGGCCTCCGGCAAGGGCAGCCAGGTGCGTCGGGTCGTGGAGGCCATGGCGCCGTTGGAGGCCGAGCTGGTGGAGTCGGACCCGGCGGGTCTGGTCAGCACGATTCTCTCCCAGGGCCGTAGCCGTCGGTTGGTGGTGTTGCTGACCGACCTCAACACGACCGCCCTCGAAGAGGGTCTGCTGCCGCGGCTGCCGCTGTTGTCCTCGCACCACCTGCTGCTGGTGGCGGGGGTCAAGGATCCGAAGGTGGAGGAGATGGCCGCCGAACGGGGCAGCGCCGCCGCCCTGTACCGGGCGGCCTCCGCCGAACGCACCGTGAGCGAGCGGCACCGGATCAGCGCGGAACTGCGCCGGATGGGCGCCGAGGTGGTCGACGCCGACCCCGAGCACATCGCACCGGCCCTGGCCGACGCCTACATCAACCTCAAGGCCCAGGGCAGGCTGTAGCACCCAGGTCGTCGAAGAGTCGTCGAAGGAGCCGCTCCCCTCACGGGAGCGGTTCCTTCGTGCACTATGGGGTTCATGGCCTCACCCCCCGACGCCCACAACTCCGCCCACGGCGCCGTCTACGGGCAACTGCTCCAGGTGCACGACATCCACGGTGACATCACCGTGAACCCGCCCCAGGCGCCCACGACCGTCGCGGACGTGTCCCTGGACCCTCCGCGCCCGGCCACCACCGTGCGAGGACGTGACGGGCTCCTGGAGACCCTCCGGAACGCGATGGTGCGCGGGGCGCCCGTGCCCCATGTTCTGACCGGGCCAGGAGGGTTCGGCAAGACCACCGTGGCGGCGGCGCTCGCCGAACACGCGCGCGCCGAGGGATGGACCGTGTTCTGGGTTCGCCCCGACGCGATCCTGCCGAGCATGCTGGAAATCGCCGTGGAGATGGGCGCCCCGCGCACCGAGGCCGATCAGGTGAAGGGCGCCCCTCGATCGGCTGCCCGCTGGGTCTGGCGACACCTCGACGCCGCTCCCCGTCCCTGGCTGCTGGTGCTCGACAACGCCGACCGACCCGAGCTGCTGGACCCGGAGAACCGCCCCGGCGAACAGCGGGGGTGGATGCGCTCCAGCCCCGGCGGATTCGTCCTGGTCACCAGCCGTGTGAACGACCCCGCGCTCTGGGCTCCGGCGAAGGTGCACCGAGTGGAGGTTCTGACCCACGAGGACGCGAGCCTGGCGCTGAGCGACCACGCCGGGGCCGAAGACGTACCCGGGGCCGAGGCCCTCGCCGAACGCTTGGGTGGTGTGCCGATCGCCCTGGCACTGGCCGGACGCATCCTGGCGACCCACGGACTGCTGTTCCCCGACGCCCGATCACTCCTGGAACGGTTGAAGGACGGTGTCACCGGGCTGGACAGACTCGCCTCACCGTTGGTCGCCGGAACGAACAGCGAGCGCGAGCTGCTCTCGGAGGTCTGGAGCCTGTCCCTGCGACTGATCGGTGAGCGTTTCCCCAAGGCCGAGCGGCTGCTCAAGTTCCTGGCCCTCCTGGGTCCCGAAGGCATGCGCGTGTCGGTGCGCAGACTTCCGATCTCCGCGCTTCGGGGCGGGGTCCTCGACGATCCCGCGTCCCCCTTGGACGAGGCGACCCTGGCCCGTTCGATCAACGCCTTGATCGTCCAAGGACTGGTCCGGTCGGACCATGGCAGAGGTGAGCCGGAGGTGCACCTGCACCCCCTCGTGGCGGAGACCGTACTGGAGGGGCTCACCCCGTCGGACGCACCGCTTCTCGACGAGGTCACCTCGCTCCTGCGTCGACAACACGGGCGCGATCCGTTCCAAGAGGCGACAGCCCACCTGAGTGTCCTTCAGCACCGCGTGCGAACGAGGTCCTCCCCGCCGACCGAGGACACGCGTGTTCAGGAGGCCGTAGAGATCGTGCATCTCCTCAATCTGGCGGGCGAACACGAGGAAGCCGAGTCGATGGGGCGAAGATTCGTGCGGAAGATGGAGCAAAGTCTCGGCCCCACCCACGCGGACACCCTCAAGACGCGGCACGGTATCGCCGAAGCCTGGCTCCAACAGGGAGAACTCGCCAACGCCGAAGCGGCCTACCGTGAACTCCTGGAAACCAACCTCGCAGTTCACGGCGCGGAGCACGACGCCACCTTGGACGTGCGTTTCATGCTCGCCCTCATCCCACTGCGCCGCGGTGAGTGGGAGGCGACCATCGCCGGGTTCCGTCCCCTGATCGAGTCGAGAACGCGCCGCTACGGCCCCGAGAACGATCGGGTCCTCCTCGCCCGTGAGAACGTGGCCTTCGCCCTCATGCACCTGGGAGAAGCACGCCGAGCCGAGGGCGAGTTCCTCGCCGTTCGAGAGATCCGACTGCGAACACTGGACGTCGGCCACCCCTTGGTCGCGATGTCCGACTACTACCTGGGGCGGGTGATGTCGATGGCCGGAGACGGAGACCGGGCACGGGAACACCTACGACGCTGCGTCGATGTGCGTGTGCGGACCTTGGGCGACGGCCATCCGGACACCGTGGACGCGCGCGAGTGGCTGGCGAGGGTCAACGAAGGGTCGAACTGACGAAGGCCCGCCATTCCACTCCATCGAAGACCAGAAGATCGTCCTCCGGCCGTCGGGAATCACGCACCAAGATCAGTGCCTCCGAATTCGCCGCTTCGAGGCAGCAGCTCACAGCCGCGCTGTAACTGCTTTTGAACCAACGGAGGGAATCGTTCATGGCTTCGATCCTGCCATCAACGGTGTTCGCCTAGCCGGCGACGGGGACGGCGGCCGGGGCGTTCTCGATGTCGCCGGTCTCGCCCGCTCGGTGGGCACGCTTGCCGACGGTGAACACGTACAGGAAGAACAGCGCCTCCGCGATCACACCGATGCCGATGGCGGCCCAGGTGTTGGTGATCCAACCGGTCACCAGGCCCTCGATGAGACCCGAGATGAACAGCACCACGACCAGCCCCAAGGCCACGCCGATGGCGGCTCGGGCCTCCTCTCCCAGGGCGCGCAACCGGGTCCGGTCGCCCGGGGAGATCAACGTCCACCCGATCTTGAGCCCCACGCCCCCGGCGACGAACACCGCCGTGAGCTCCAGCAGGCCGTGCGGGAGGAGCAGCGCGAAGAAGACATCGCCGCGACCGTGGGCGAACATCATGCCGCCGGCCATGCCCACGTTGACCGCGTTCATGAGCAGCACCCAGAGGGTCGGCAGACCGAAGGCCACTCCGAAGATGATCGCCTGTGCCGCCACCCAGGCGTTGTTGGTCCACACCTGCGCGGCGAACGACCCCGCCGGGTTCTCCGTGTAGTAGTTCGCGAACTCGTACTCGACGTAGCGGGCGATGGATTCGGGCGTACCGAGCGCCGCCAACACGTCCGGGTTGGCGGCGACCCACCACCCCGTGACGGTGGCGATCGCCAGGGTTCCGACGGTGACACCGATCCACCACCAGCGCAGTCGGTACAGCGTGGCCGGGAAGCTTCGGGTGAAGAACCCGCCGACGTCCGCCCACCCGGAGGAGTGCGCTCCGGTCACCGCCGACCGCGCCCGGGCCACCAGGGACGACAGTCGACCCGAGAGCGCCGGATCCTGACCGGAGGTGCGCACCACCGACAGGTGCGTGGAGACTCTCTGGTAGAGCTCGACGAGTTCGTCGATCTCCTCACCCGTGAGCGAACGGCGCTTGCGCACCAGTTCGTCCAGCCGATCCCACTCCTGCGCGTGCACCGCGGAGAACACGTCGATATCCACGCATTGGACACTACTGGATCGTGACGCGACCACCGTGCTCCCCCGCGACCAGGGTCGGCCCGGTCCGGGTAGTGTCGGTGGAACGGTTCCAGAACACCCGGCGAGGGAGCGTGTACAGGTGTCCTACCCCGGCGGCGATGCCCGCGGCGACGTCTACGGCGTGACGCCGTTGGTCACGGGGGACGCGGTGGTGTTGGAACTGCGCCCCGCGGGGTTCGCGACCCGCGTCGCCGCCCTCGCCATCGACGTCATCCTCCAGGTCGTCGCGCTGCTCGCGCTGGCCGTCGTGATGATGCAGATCGGTGCCTCCGTGAACCCGGCGGCGACCGCCGCGATCTCCCTGGGGCTCACGATCCTCATCCTGGTCGGTTACCCGACCGCGTTCGAGTCGCTCTCGCGCGGGCGTTCCCTGGGCAAAATGGCACTGGGCCTGCGGGTGGTCGGTACCGACGGATCACCGGAACGGTTCCGTCAGGCGCTGGCCCGCGCGCTCAGCGGGGTCGTGGAGTTCTGGATGACCTCGGGTGTGGTCGCTCTCATCACCTCGATGATCAACCGGGAGGGCCGCCGCGTCGGCGACTTCGTCGCGGGGACCATGGTGGTGGAGGAGCGTTCGACCTCCCGCAGGCAGCAGGAGATCCCGATGCCGCCGCAGTTGGCCGGGTGGGCGGCCCAGGCCGAACTGTCCGGGCTGTCCTCGGAGACCGCGGACGCCGCCCGTCAGTACGTGCTGCGCTACGGCGAGCTGGCCGAGCACACCCGGCACGAGATGGGCGCGCACTTGGCCGACTCGGTCGCCGCACAGGTCAGCCCGCCTCCTCCGCCCGGGACCACCCCTCCGCTCTTCCTCGCCGCGGTGTTGGCCGAACGTCGCCGCCGTAGCCTGCGCACGATGACCGGGACGGGCCCGAGCGCGGCCGGCCGGCAGCAGCCGGGCCCGCGGTACCCGGCTCCCCACTACCCCGCTCCGACGCACCCGGGCCCGCAGTGGTCCGGTGGCCCTGGTCGGGCGCCGGCACCCGACGGTCACACCCCGCCCCACAGCCCCGAACCACCACGGTGAGTCAGGGGCGCCAGGAGGTCAGGTAGGCCTCCTGTTCGGGCGTGAGGGTGTCGATTCCCACCCCCAGGGCCGCCAGTTCCAGCCGGGCGACCTCGTTGTCGATCTCCTCCGGCACCTCGACCACGCCCGGGGCGAGCTCTCGGTGCGCACCGGCCAACCACGCCGTGGTCAGGGCCTGTACCGCGAAGGACATGTCCATGACGGCGGCCGGGTGCCCCTCGGCGGCGCCGAGGTTGACCAGCCGCCCCTCGGACAGCAGCAGGATGCCCCGCCCGTCCTCGAACACGTACTCGTCGGCCTGCTCCCGTACTCCGTGGTTGACCCGCACGGCCAGCGATTCCAGGGCCGGCAGGTCGATCTCCAGGTCGAAGTGGCCCGAGTTGGCCAGGATCGCGCCGTCCCGCATCCGCGCCAGGTGCTCTCGGCGGATCACCTCCCGGTTTCCGGTGGCCGTGACGAACACGTCGCCGACGGGCGCGGCCGCGTCCATGGTGGCGACCGTGTAGCCCTGCATGACGGCGTCCAGGGCCTTGACCGGATCGACCTCGGTGACGACCACGTTCGAGCCCATGCCTCGGAAGCGTTCGGCGAGCCCACGGCCGCAGTAGCCGTACCCGGCCACGACGACGGTTCGACCGGCCAGCAGGGTGTTGGTGGCCCGCAGGATCCCATCGACGGTGGACTGCCCCGTGCCGTAGCGATTGTCGAACATCCGTTTGGTGCGGGTGTCGTTGACCGCCACCATGGGCAGCCGAAGCTCGCCGGCGGCGCTCATCCGACGTAGCCGGATCACGCCGGTGGTGGTCTGCTCACAGCCGCCCATCACCCCTTCGATCAGATCGGGGCGTTGGGCGTGGACCGTGTTCACCAGGTCGCAGCCGTCGTCCAGCAGCAGGTGCGGACGGGCCTCCAACACGGTGACCAGGTTGCGGTCATAGGCGACGGTGTCCATCCCGGCCCAGGCGTGCACTCCCACCCCGTACTCGGCGACCAGGGCGGCGGCGGTGTCGTCCTGGGTGGACAACGGGTTGGACGCGGCCAACCACACCTGGGCGCCGCCCGCCCGCAGGGCACGCAGCAGGTTGGCGGTCTCCGCGGTGACGTGCAGGCACGCCACCACTCGCAGCCCTTCGAGTGGGCGTTCGGTGGCGAACCGTTCGCGCACGCTGCGCAGTACGGGCATGGAACGTTCGGCCCAGGCCACGCGACGGACCCCGGCCTCCGAGAGGCCGAGGTCCGCGACCTCGTGTGAGGGCGCTGTCATCGGTGGAAGGCCATCAGTAGCGGTAGTGGTCCGGCTTGTACGGCCCGGCCACGTCCACGCCGATGTAGGCGGCCTGCTCCTTGGTGAGCTCGGTCAGCCTGACACCGAGCGCGTCCAGGTGGAGACGGGCGACCTTCTCGTCGAGGAACTTCGGCAGCGTGTAGACGCCGGTCGGGTACTCGTCGGTCTTGGTGAACAGCTCGATCTGCGCGATGACCTGGTTGGTGAAGCTGTTGGACATCACGAAGCTGGGGTGGCCGGTGGCGTTGCCCAGGTTGAGCAGGCGGCCCTCGGAGAGCACCAGGACGGACTTGCCGTCCTCGAAGGTCCATTCGTGGACCTGCGGCTTGATCTCCTTCTTCTTGATGCCCGGGATCTTCGCCAGGCCGGCCATGTCGATCTCGTTGTCGAAGTGGCCGACGTTGCCGACGATCGCCTGGTGCTTCATACGGGCGATCTGGTCGGCCATGATCACGTTGAAGTTGCCGGTGGTGGTGACGAAGATGTCACCGGTGTCCAGCACGTCCTCCAGGGTGGCGACCTGGAAACCGTCCATGGCGGCCTGGAGGGCGTTGATCGGGTCGATCTCGGTGACGATGACGCGAGCGCCCTGGCCGCGCAGCGCGTCGGCGGAGCCCTTGCCGACGTCGCCGTAGCCGCAGATCACGGCGACCTTGCCGCCGATGAGGACATCGGTGGCGCGCATGATGCCGTCCGGCAGCGAGTGACGGATGCCGTACTTGTTGTCGAACTTGCTCTTGGTGACGGAGTCGTTGACGTTGATCGCCGGGAAGGAGAGCGCGCCCTCACGCTGCATCTCGTACAGACGGAGCACACCGGTGGTGGTCTCCTCGGTGACGCCTTGGATCTCCTCGGCGAGCTTCGACCACTTGCCGTTGTCCTTCTTCAGGCTCTCGCCCAGAAGCTTGAGGACGACCGCGAACTCCTCGCTGTCGGCGGTGGAGGGGTCTGGCACGACACCGGTCTTCTCGAACTCGGCGCCCTTGTGGACGAGCATGGTGGCGTCGCCACCGTCGTCCAGGATCATGTTGGGGCCCTCGCCCGGCCAGGTGAGCGCCTGCTCGGTGCACCACCAGTACTCCTCCAGGGTCTCGCCCTTCCAAGCGAAGACCGGGACACCCTTGGGGTCGTCGACGGTGCCGTCGGGGCCGACGACGATCGCGGCGGCCGCGTGGTCCTGAGTGGAGAAGATGTTGCAGCTGACCCAGCGGACCTCGGCGCCCAGGGCGATGAGGGTCTCGATGAGGACGGCCGTCTGCACGGTCATGTGGAGCGAGCCCATGATGCGGGCGCCCTGGAGGGGTTTGCTGTCCCCGTACTCGGCGCGGGTGGCCATGAGTCCGGGCATCTCGTGCTCGGCGAGGCGGATCTCGTCGCGGCCGAACTCGGCCAGGGAGAGATCGGCGACCTTGAAGTCGAATGCCATGCGTTCCTCATTCATCAAGTCGTGGTGGCGACCTCGATTCTAGGGCCGCATCCCGACCCTGGTCACAAAGCTGACGCTCGACCGTCAGATTCTCCCCGTGCACAGGTGGGAGTGGGTTACAGTCGCGTGCATGGCCGCCCGCGACGATCTCTCCAGCGAACCCAGCGATCCCACCGATCCCGCCCCGGTGCCGATCTCGGCGGCCGCCGAACGCGTCGGGAGCACGGCCCGCATGCTCCGCTATCGAGAGGCTCTCGGGCTGCTCCCCCGCACCCAGGACCCGCCGACCGGGCGCGGCCACCGCCACCGCCGATTCACCGAGGAGGATCTGCGGACCATACGCGGCGGACTGGAGCTGGAGCGCGAGTTCGACATCCCTCCGGCCGCCCTCTCCTTCGCCCTGCGGGTCCTGGCCGAGCCCGAGGTGCTGGCGCGGGTACGGGCCCATGGTGAACGTCTGGGCCGACTGACTCCGGCACCCGCGCGTGCCCTGGACTTCGAGAAGGAGAAGGCGATGCGTCTGCTGCGCGTCCGCAGACCGCCCACGCCCGGTACCTAGAGTGCTTTCCGGGGCCTCCTCCGGCGCTTCGGCCCGTGTCCGGGTAACCCCCGTGGTTCTTCACCGATGAGGGCCTGGTTTCCACTGGGCCCCGCTCGTCCCAGGACGCTCTTGAAGCTCTCTGGTTGTCCCGGATCCACGGCCGTCACCGGACACCCAGACCAACCGTTCGGCATGTTTTGGCAAAGTGCCCACGGGCTACGTCAACACTCGTGGACAGCCAACTCGGCGCCCCCGTCCGGCAGGCACTTCCGGACCATGTGCGCGTAGATCTCACGGACGTCGACCGCCTACGGGCGCTCTGGGCCGAGCACCGCCGATGCCAGACCCTGGAGGCTCGGGCCGCGGCCCGACGCACGCTCACCCACGACCGGGTCCAGGCGTGGGGTGGCGAACCGGCCCTCGCGGATCTGCTGCTCATCGACCCGGTCGAAGTCCATCCCCCACTCACCGCGGCCCACATCGCCGCTCTCGCCGGCCGAGTCGGCGAGCCGTCCGCCGCCTCGGACGCACCCGAGGCGCCACTGTCCTCCGAGCACACCCGTGCCCTGGCCGAGGCCGCGATCGTGCCGGCTCACCCGGTGGTGCGCGCCGCCCACGTGTACGCGGAGTGCGCGCGGGTGCTGGACGAGCTGAACGGACCACCCCGGAACGTTTCGGAAGGTGCGCCCTACCGGATCCTGCCGTGGGTACTGGCCTCCCTGGTGCTCCAGCGCGCCGACCATCCACCGCTGCTCCCGGATCCGCGCGCCCCCGCTCCGCGAACGCGGGTCGGCCTGACAGAGGCCGAACACTTCGCGGAATTGGTCTCCCACTTCTCCCGGTTGGTCACCGAAGCGTTGCGCGCGGAGATCGGGTGGGGTCCGAGGGTGGAGCCGGTGCCGGCCGCTCCCGTGCCCCCGCTGAGCGCGGTCACCCGAAGAAGGGTTCTGAGTTACGTGCGTTCCCGCGGCGTCCCGGTCGAGCTCATCCTGCGAGCACTCGACCCGCGGGCCCGCGCCACCGTGACCTCCGGAGACGCCGGCTCCGACGCCGGGATCGCACCGCGAGCGCTGCTCACCCCGGGCGCCGCCCACTGGTGGGCCCGTCTGGACCTGGAGGTCGGTGAGGCGTTCCTGTCCCTGTACGTGGTGGTCCAGGACGTGGGCAGACCGCCCTCGGGTGTGCTGGCGGTGACCGCGAACGCGCGCCTGACCACGACCGACGGTGTACGGGAGGTCCTGGAGATGTCGGGCAGCGACAGCGTCACCGTGATGCCCAGCGACTGCGTCGACGATCGGTGGCCCCAGGTGCGCGACCTGGTGGACGAGGCGGTGTCGCGTTCGATGAACGAGCTCACCCGGTCCTGAGGGGGTGATCCGGCTCCGGGTGCCGGTCAGCCGCTGATCGCGAGGATCAGCACGAGCAGCAGCAGGATGACGATGGTGATGAGCACGAGCGGGATGACCCAACCCTGTTGCAGCACCGAATCCTTCTGTTGCTGCTGGTACCGGCCCCCGTAGGTCTGGTTGGGGTGGAGTCCGCCGGTCAGCATCGGGTTCACGCCGTGCTGTGGTGCCTGCGGCGGCATGGGTTGCCGCGGAGGCTGCGGGCCGAGCATCCCGGGGCGGGGGTTGGACATGCCCGGCTGCATGGCGTAGCCACCGTGCCTGGGATCCGAGCTCATGGGGTGCCCCGGCATCCCCGGCCGCGGGTCGGACACACCGGGGGTGCCCATGCCCGGAGTTCCCATGCCCGGGGTGGGGTTGGAGATCCCGGGGTTCTGGCCCGTTCGCGGGTCGGAGACCCCCGGCGGGTAGGCCATTGCGGGGTACGGTCCGGTCGGCGGGTACGGACCCGGCTGCGGCTGGACCGGGGGCAGGCGCGACCCGTTGAGCAGACCGGTCTGGGCGACCTGTTCACCCCGCTCGAACGCGTCGGAGGTGTCGGAGTCGTCGTCCTCGTGTCCGAGCAGCCGCATGAGGAGCTGTTGGGCGTTGGGGCGCTTGTCGGGGTTCTTGTCCAGGCACGACTCGACGATGCCGCGCAGCAGGTCGTCGATGCCGTCCAGGTCCGGCGGGGCGCTGACCACCCGGTGCACCACGGCGGGCACGGTGTCGGAACCGAAGGGGGCCCGTCCGGTGGAGGAGAACGCGATCACGCACCCCCACGCGAAGATGTCGCACTTGTCGGTGATCCCGCGCCCCTCGATCTGTTCGGGCGCCATGTAGGAGGGCGTGCCGATGATCGAGTTGGTCATGGTGGCGGTGCCGTCGTCGACCCGGGCGATACCGAAGTCGATGACCCGCGGCCCGTCCGGGCCCAGCAGCACGTTGCCGGGCTTGAAGTCGCGGTGGACGATGCCCGCCTTGTGGATGGCCACCAGCGCGGTCGCGGTGGACACGGCCAGCCGCTGGAGCGCCGCCCCACGTACCGCGCGCCCCTTGGCCACGGTCTCCTGGAGGTCCTTGCCCGGAACGAACTCGCTCACCACGTAGGGCGGATCGTGGTCGAGCCGGGCTTCGATGATCGCCGCGGTGCAGAAGGACGCGACCCGCTGAGCGGCCCGCACCTCCTTCTCGAACCGCTTGCGCAGGTCGGAGTCCTGCGACCACTGGTCGTTGAGGACCTTGACCGCGTACTCCTCGCCCTCGGTGTCCTCGACGAGGTAAACGACGCCCTGGCCGCCCTTTCCGAGCCGCCCTGTCACGCTGTAGTCACCGAACGAGGGGGGATCGCTCGGCAGTAGCGATTCGGGACCGGGCATCGGTGTCCTCCAGGGAGGTCGTCTTGTGCGGGGCGCGCAGGACCAGGGTACGGGCAGGGTACGCCGGTTACGCGTGCTGTGACCGGCGGGGCCCGAGGGGCCACCGTCCGACCGGCGTACCCCCTATGACTGCCCAAACGAGAAGAACGTTCCGTTTCGGCCCGTACCTTTTTCGCTCCTGTCGGGGGGTACCTCGTGCAGGACCCTGGGTGAGGGATCAGGATCTAGGGCTGAGAGACCTTGCGCGCCTCGTCGACCAGCAGGACCGGGATGCCGTCCCGGATCGGGTAGGCGAGGCCGCTCTCGTCGCAGACCAGCTCGTCGGTCTCGGGGTCGTGGCGCAGCGGTGCCTGGCTCTGCGGGCAGGCCAGGATCTCCAGCAGCCAGCCGTCGATCTTCGTGCTCATGGTTCTCGTTCCTCGTGTGCCGGCCTCGTGTGAGGTCGGGTCAGGCGCGGACAATGTCCAGGACCTCGTCGCGCAGGCGCGCGACCTCTGTGTCGTCGGCGGCCTCGATGTTGAGCCGCAGGAGCGGTTCGGTGTTGGAGGCGCGCAGGTTGAACCAGGCCCCCTCGGGCAGGGCGACGCTGAGTCCGTCGAGTTCGTCGACGGTGACTCCGTCCCGCCCGATGAACGCCTCGCGTACCGCCGCCATGCGACCGGGAGCGTCGTCGACCTTCGAGTTGATCTCACCCGAGGCCGCGTAGCGGGAGTACTCTTCCGTGATCTGCGAGAGCGGCCGTTGGTCCGCCCCCAGAACGCGGAGGACGTGCATCGCCGCGAGCATACCCGTGTCCGCCCGCCAGAAGTCCCGGAAGTAGTAGTGGGCGGAGTGCTCACCACCGAAGATGGCCCCGGTCTCGGCCATGGTCGCCTTGATGAAGGAGTGGCCGACCCGGGTGCGGAGAGGCTTGCCACCGTGCTCGGTGACGATCTCGGGGACCGCCGCCGAGGTGATGAGGTTGTGGATGACGGTGGCTCCCGGTTCGCGCTTCAGTTCCTGGACGGCTACCAGAGCGGTGACGGCGGACGGGGGGACCGGTTCGCCCCGCTCGTCGATGACGAAGCAGCGGTCGGCGTCGCCGTCGAAGGCCAGACCGATGTCGGCCCCGGTCTCGCGCACCTTGGCCTGGAGGTCGACCAGGTTGTCGGGGTCCAGCGGGTTGGCCGGGTGGTTGGGGAAGGTGCCGTCGAGTTCGAAGTACAGGGGCACGATCTCCAGCGGCAGGTCCCGCAGGACCGCGGGGACGGTGTGGCCGCCCATGCCGTTGCCGGCGTCCACCACGGCCTTGAGCGGGCGGGAGACCGACAGGTCCACCAGGCCGCGCAGGTACTCGGCGTAGCCGGGGAGCAGGTTCTTCTCGGTGACGCTGCCCTTCGGGCCTTCGTGGTCCAGGCCCCCGGACCCGTTCAGGCTCTCCTCGGCGAGACGACGGATGTCGTCCAGGCCGGACTCGCCGCTGATCGGCGCGGCCCCGGACCGGCACATCTTGATGCCGTTGTACTCCGCCGGGTTGTGGCTGGCGGTGAACATGGCGCCCGGCATGTCCAGGGCACCGGAGCCGTAGTAGAGCAGGTCGGTGGAGCCGAGTCCGGCGAACACCACGTCCACGCCTTGGGAGGTGACTCCCTCGGCGAAGGCGTGGGTGAGTTCGGGTGAGGAGGGGCGCATGTCGTGGGCGACCACGACGGAGGAGCCGCCCACCACGCGGGCGAAGGCCGCACCGATCGCTCGGGCGATGTCGGCGTTGAAGGTGTCCGGAATCACACCGCGCACGTCGTATGCCTTGAAGATGCTTCCGAGGTCAGCCACGTCTGCTCCGGCCAGGTCGGTTCTGCCACGAGTTCGGTCCAGCGCCCGGATTCCGGACGCCGTACAAAGCTAGCAAGGTACCGGCCGAGGACCCCACGGGCATCGCCCGAAGGGGCCCCGTTCAGCCGTGTGGTCGGCGAGGGTCTCGCTGTTCGGAACGATCGGACTTGACCACGCGCAGGTGACCGCGGCGCAGGGTCTCCTGGCCTTCACCCACCGGTTCTCCGGGGGACGGCTCGGAGCGCGCGGGCGGCCTCGCCGCTTCACGTACGGCGTCGGCGAGCGCCTCCAGGTCATCGCTGCCGGGACCTCCGCCCGACGTCTCGACCGGGAGCCGGACCACCTCCCACCCACGCGGGGCGGTCAGGCGCTCGGCATGCATGGCGCACAGGTCGTAACAGTGCGGTTCCACGTAAGCGGCGAGCGGACCGAGAACGGCGGTGGAGTCGGCGTAGACGTACGTGAGCGTGAATACGGCAGGCTGCCTGCACGCGGTGCGGGAACAGCGTCGAACATGGCTCACAGCGTTCGACTGTATGCCTTTACCGAGGGACACGCCAGCATCGTGTCATGAGCTGTACGTTTTCCGGTGCCACTTGCCGGCTCCGAGCGTATTCACGGGCTTCACGGCCTCCCCGCACGGCCTCCGGCCCCGAATCCGAGGGGGGCTACGCGAGGGGCCCGTGATGGCTTAGGCTCGAAGTGTGCGACGAGTGCGCCTTTCCAGTGGCCAACCAGATCGAGTCCGGCGCCGGGACCGCCGCGGTCGAGGCATCCGCGGTCCTCTCGTGCCCTCCGACCTGCCGGTATACCGCAGCCGAGCGCAGGCCTTCGACGACCTTGTCCTGGACGCGGTCGAACGCCTCGAACGGTTGTGGGCGCGAGAGCTGGCGAACGTCGACTTCCTCGTGGAGGACGTTCCCCCGGTCCCGCCCCACGGCGAGCTGTCCGAAACGATCCCCTTCTCCCGTTTGGAGACCGGTCCCGAGGACCGGGCCAGAATCGTCGTCTATCGCCGTCCCGTGGAGATCCGGACCAAGGACCCGGACGAGATGGCCCTCCTGGTCCACGAGGCCGTGGTCGAGGAGGTCGCCAACCTGCTCGGGATGGAGCCGGAGTCGGTCGACCCGGAGAACTGAGCCCCCGCCCAACCGTCCCGAATCCGGCCGTGCCATCCCGCGGGACCGGCTCCCACCCCTGCCCGCCCGACCAGGATGCCCGAGGCGAGCACTCCTTCAGGGGACCACGCCGGTCATGCTGTCTCGAACGACCGGTAGGCGGACCTCGGTCGGCGCGGGCCGCACGGGCAGGACACTGATCCCCGAACCCGAGCGCAGCACCCGGGCCACGTACACCGGACCGGAGTCGTCCAACAGCTCCAGGCGCACCGCGTACCCGTCCTCGGGGTCGGCCCCGGGGGGCGGACCCCAGCCGTCGGTGTCCGTTCCGAAGACGTGCGTGGTGCCGGCCGCCACGTCGGCGCGCACCGCGTCGCCCATACTGCCGTCGGCGGAGATGGGGGTGGCCACGACCCTGGCGTCGTGGTCCGGTGCGCCCAGGACGAGCTCCACGTCGACGTCCTCGGGTACGTCCGGGATGACCGCGGTGTCGTCCAGTGGGGCCGTGAGCGGATCCACCGCGGCCGTGTAGGCGGTCTCGACGACGTCCGAATCGTCGTCGGAGTCGACCTCCTCGATGATCACGCCGGCGGCCACCGGGGCGTCGGACTCCACCACGACAGTGCCCGGGAGGCCGCCCAGGGCACTCTCCAGGGTCATCCAGGCGGAAGCGGCGGGCGGCACGTTGAGGACCATCGGATCCTCCGGGGTGCCCTTGCCGTCGTTGCCGTCGTCCTCGGCTTCCTCTTCCTCCTCTTCGTCACCGTCCTCGTCGGAACCCTCCTCGGGGACCACGTACGCGCGGACCTCGACGGGTTCGTCGCCGGGAGCGGCCACGATCAGACGTCGGACACCGTCACCGGCGGGCAGCCCGGGGATGACCTGTTCGACGTCGGGGGCCCGGGTGGGGGTGACCCAGTCGGTGTGCCCCTCGGGGTGCTCGGCGAGCAGGGACGCGGCGACGCGTCCCGTGCTGGTGCGCACGTGCACGCCGATGGAGCTGGTGTTCTGGATGAGTCCGGTGACGTCGACGGTGGTCGACTCCCCCGGTTCCAGACCGATCCCCCGACTCTCCGGTGAGTACGAGGGCCCCTCGGCGGTGTAGATGTCGATGCTGGTGGTGGCCCGGAACTCTTCGGGGTTGGTCAGGTGCACGGTGAGGGTGTCCAGTTCGACCCCGTCGGCGCCGCCGGCGCCGGGCAGGGCGAACCAGGCGCCGATGCCGGGTTCCCCGCAGCGGACCTCGGTGACGGCGTCGTCGGACACGGTGGTCTGGGCGACGTCCAGGCCCGAGGCCAGGGAGCCCTCGGCCTTCAGCGCGGTGGGCAGGGAGACGTCCCCCGTGTCGGTCCGCCAGATCTGGCCGGGTTCGGTGAGTTCCTCGCCGATGAGGTCACCGCGTTCGTCGGTCTCCTCGTCGCCGGCGCTCGGGGACTCCTCGTCCCTGTCGCCGGTGTCCTCGTCGTCGGAGTCGGCGTCCTCCTGCGGGGCCCCCTCGATGGGGACCGCCCACAGGGCTCCCTCGTCGTCGCGACCGACCCGGGGCGCGAAGGCGGCCATCGAACTCTCCGCACCGTCGTCCTCGGACTCGTGGGGCGCCGGGCACACGCGTGTGGCGAGCTCCGGGCGGACGGTGTCGGATCGGGACACCCCGAGTTCGGGGTTGACCGGCCGGATGACGAAGGCGACCCCGAACAGGGCGAGCAGGGCCAGCGCGACCAGTCCGAACAGGGCGAACCGGTTCTCCACGATCAGCCGCATCTAACCCTCCTTCTCATCGTCGGTGGTGTCCGCGTCGTCGCGGGACTCGCTCGTACCCCCGGTACGGCGTTTCTTCGAAGCCCTGCGGGTACCGGCACGCCTGGTGCCGCGTTTGCCACGGCGACGGCCACCGACCACGGGAATGGATCCGGTGGTGGTGGGCTCGACGTCGGGCTCGTCCTCGGTGTCGTCCAGGGAGATGGGCTCCGTGGCGGTGTCCTCCGGTGAGGTCGCGTCCTCGACCGTCGTGCCCCTGCGGGCTCGTCGGCCCCGACCCGGTGTCGGCGGCCCCTTGCGGGGGCGGCGCGGACTCGGCATCGGGGTGGCCTCGATGAGGCGACGTTCCTCTTCGGTGCGCACGCCGGGCGCGGCCAGCACCGTCACGAACAGCAGCAGTACGCCCTGGGTGAGGACCCAAGCCCGCTGCACCAGATCGGTGTGCCAGACCCTCAGTTCGCCGCCGTGCACCGGCAGGGTCCAGGCCTGGGTGCCGTTCTCTGTGTTCACCGGGCTGAGCTCGACACCGTCGAGGCTGGCCTTCCAGCCTTCGGCGGCGGTTTCGGCCAGGGCCAGACGCCGACCGGTGTGCCCTTCGTCGATCTCGGCGCTGAGGTCGTCGGCGGCACCGTCCACCGTGAGCGCCTCGGCGGTCACTCCGTCCTCGGAGACCACGCGCAGCGCACCGGCGGGTTCGGCGATCCGCCAGAGACCGTAGTGGTGGGAGAGCGATTGCCGGCCCAGGCCGGGGGTGCCGTCGAGGATGTCGACCATGGTGGCGTCCGCGGGGCCGCCCAGTTCGGGCCGTGGGTAGAGCACGTACTGGATGCCGTGATCGAGCAGGGCGACCAGCTGGTCACCCTGGCCGGCGGCGAGTTCGGCCACCGCCCGATCCATGACGGCGCGGGTCTCCGGTTCGGGCACGAGCCGTTCCTCGCCCAGGTGGGGTTCACGGCCTCGCGCCACCACGTAGTCGAAATCGCCGTCCCCGGTGGGGGTGACGATGAGTGTGCGAGGTTGGGTTCCGTCACCGCTGACGCTGATCAGGGCGCCGGGGACGGCAGGGGTGGCGTCCGCGGTGAGGGGTCCGTCGACCCCCTCCCACATCCACAGGCCGGCCGCGGTGAGCGGGGTGGCCAGGGCGAGGGTGGCCACGCCCAAGGCGAAGTACCGCTTGAGCCCTCCTCCCTTGATCATGTTGCCGAAGGCTCGGGCCGCCGTGGCCGCCGTGAGCAGCACGGCGGTGGCGGCGAAGGCGAGCGCGACCCCGGGCCAGACCTGGGCCGGGGGGCCACCGAAGTAGGGCTCGATCACGATCCGACTGGTGAGGATCGCGATGAGCAGACCGAACAGGGCGAGCGACCAGCCCGCCGCCACGATCATCCGGTTGCGGAGCAGCAGCAGTGAGCACAGCGCCGCCGCGATGAACCCGGCGGTGACCCAGTACGGCGGGGTGCCGGGGCCGCCCGGGGACAGCATGAGCAGTTCGACGGGGGTGGCCCCGGGATCGGACAGCTCGGGCCGGTGCAGCCCCGACTCCAGCAGCCACAGGCTCGGATGCAGCAGCAGTTCGAGGGACCACGGCATGAGCAGCACCAACGGCACACCCAGACCGATGCCGATGCTGACGTAGACGCGGCGGCCCAGGTGACCGAAGGCCACTGCGACGAGCACACCGGTGACCAGACACAGGAGCCATACGAGTGGAACGAAGGCGGTGGCCACGGTCAGGGTCAGACCGAGCCCCCAGGCGGCCCGCCGGGACGACTTGGGCGGCATGGACACGAGCCGGACCAGCAACAGCCCGAGCACCGGCAGGAGGGCGTGCACCAGGGCGGTCCCCAGGCGGCCCTGGGCGACCGCGCCGGTGGCCATCGGCAGCAGCGCGTAGGCGCCGGCCATCCACAGGCGGGCCGGACGGTAGCCCAGCACCTCCCGGGCGAGCAGGTAGGCGGTCAGACCGGCCAGGGGCACGCATCCCAGCAGGATCACCATGACGGCGACCCAGGGCTGCCCCAGGGTGAGGGTGGACAACAGCGCCAGGAAACCCACGTAGGGCGGGACCGGGCCGTCGACGCCCACACCGCTGTCGGGGTGCCCGGACAGGTACAGGTTCCACAGGTCGGCGGCGTTGCCCGCCACCGCCGGCAGCGCGCCGCCGGCGAGCAGGGTGCCGAAGAAGAGCGAGCGTTCGGCGATGATCGTGACCACGGTCAACCCGATGACCAGCATGGGACCGGGTTGCAGGATCACCCGTCGCAGGAACGAGGTGGAGTCGTCGGCCACCCCGTCCTCTTCCTCACCGGGTGGAGTGGTCACGGCCTGGTGCCGGCCGGCGGTGTTGGTGATGGGTTCGCCGGTGAGGACTCCGGTGAGCGCGTCGGCGAACTGCCGGGCGGCCACGCCACGGGCGAGGAAGGGGCGGATCGCGCTGTAGGTGCGCCGACGGTCGCGCCGGCGCCGGTACCGGGCCTTGACCAGCCGGAACGGCCTGCCGTAGACCAAGGTGATCGCGGCCGCCTCGTCCAGTGCGTTCGCCGGCTGCTTGATGAGCAGGTACAGCAGCACGCGCAGCAGTGAGGCCACCGAGTTGCGCAGCAGGGCGAACACCATGCCGCCGACGGGCAGGTTGGCGAGCAGCACGAACACCGCGTGCCTGCGGTCGACCCGGCGGGGATGGTTGCGGGTGGCCGTGATGCGCCTACGACGGCGGGACGAGGCCTCGGCGTGGTAGGCGACGGCCTCGGTGACCAGGCGGACCCGTAGCCCGGCGCCGCCCACACGCCAGCAGAAGTCGATGTCGTCGCGGAACAGGGGTAGCGCCGGGTCGAACCCGCCGAGGCGCTCCCAGACGTCGCGGCGGACCAGCATGCCCGCGCTGGAGACGGCCAGCACCTGGCGGGTGCCGTCGTGTTGACCATGGTCGAACTCACGCTGTTCCAGGCCGGTCTCGCGACGGCCGGCCCCATCGATGGTGACCCCTGCCTCGACCAGGAGCCTGCGGTCGAACCAGTCGCGGAGCTTGGGACCCAGGACCGCGGTGCGGGGATCGTTGTCCGCGGCGGTCAGCAGCTGTTCGAGGGTGTCCTTCTCCGGGGTGAGGTCGTCGTGGATCAGCCAGATCCATTCGGTGGCGTCGTCGTCGAAACCGCGTACCCCGGTGGTGGAACGCGGTAGGTCCAGGGCGGCCCGGATCGCGTCGCCGTACCCGGTGTCGTCGGGCAGGTCGATGATCGCGTCGTCGGGCAGGTGGTCGGCGAGGACGTCGGTGCTTCCATCGGTGCTGCCGGTGTCGGCCGCCACCACGCGCTGGACGGGTCGGGTCTGGGCACGCAGTGCGGACAGGGTCTCCGGCAGCCAGCGCGCGCCGTCGTGGGACACGATGACAGCGGTGACGACGTGACGGGCGGAATCCAGGTCATGCACGACTGTGGTGGGTTCTCTCCGGGAGAAGGGGCGGCGCCCGTGCTGCACGGGGCCGGGAATGTACTACGGCCGAACCGGCCGGACCGGCCGGTGAGCGCGTGGGTGCGCCGGGCGACTCGCGAGCGCGAACGCGGGACATCACGATACGCCACGTCCGACCATTACGGGCCTATTCGGACCGAGGTGACGGGGCGACCATATCGGAGCATTCATGTCATCGGTGGATGGAGGGTGCCGCCCACGGGAACATCCCGGAGCGGCCCCGACAAGAGAAAGGCGCGCCCGGGCTCGTGGCCCGGACGCGCCATGGCGATCGCTCCTCAGAGCATGTCCGCCAGGAAATCGAAATCTCCGCCGGCGGCTTTCTTCAGCCTTCGGCGCTCGCGCTCGGAGAGTCCCCCCCAGATGCCGAAGCGTTCGTCATGCTCCAGCGCGTATTCCAGGCACTCCGCACGTACCTCGCACGACTGACAGACCTTCTTGGCTTCCCTGGTCGAGCCGCCCTTCTCGGGGAAGAACGCCTCCGGGTCGGTCTGCGCGCACAAGGCACGTTCCTGCCAGCCCAGATCTTCATCCGAGCCGTGCGCCAGCGGGATGACCTCGCTCATGCGCACCTCCTGTAGCCCCCCAATAGATGTCCCGACCCTTTACATCCCCCGGGTCGGGCGGAAATTCCACATTGGAATTACACGTGAGTGCTCGACCTGCGGTCGAGCGCCCTGCGTGGTAATCCACTGAATATCATGCAACGAGCCTCCAACGGCAGGCCCGCGATGTCCGTTCTGTGGATTACCACGCCATTCACGTACCTTCCAAGGTGCGCTACTGGGAGGCGAACCAGGGTGGATCAGCGCTGACCGTCGTTGCCGTACCAGTTCTGTTGGTTGTCGGCCCCGCCCTGTCCTTGCTGGTCAGAGCCGTAACCGGCGCCCGATCCGTACTGGCTCCCGTAGGTGCCGGCGTTCGGATCCGACGACTCGGCACCATTGTTCTCACCGGAGTTAAAGAATCCTTCAACTCCACCCTCGGCGGGCGGCTCCTGTCCCGCCGGGGCCTGGTTCTGGTACCAACCGTTCTGGATGGCGTCCTGAGCCTGCTGGTCGGCGGCCGGCTGGCCCTCGTAGGGCTGCGGGGCGTACTGGGAGGGGTCATAGCCCTGCCCGTACTCGGCCGGCTGCGCGGCCTGCTGGGCGCCCGTGCCGTACTGCTGGCCATAGGCGTCGGCGTTGTACTGCTGCCCGTAGGAGTCGGTCCCGTACTGCTGGCCGTAGGCGGCCTGCTGCTGCGCGGCCGGGTCCTGCGGCTGGCCATAGGCGTCCTGGCCGTAAGCGGCCTGCTGAGCGCCGGTTCCGTACTGCTGCCCGTAGGCGTCCTGACCGTAGGCCTGCTGAGCACCGGTCCCGTACGCCTGCTGGGCGCCGGTTCCGTACTGCTGCCCGTAGGCGTCCTGGCCGTAGGCCTGCTGGGCGCCGGTCCCGTACTGCTGGCCATAGGCGTCCTGGCCGTAAGCGGCCTGCTGAGCGCCCGTGCCGTACTGCTGGGCCGGGTCCTGACCATAGGCCGCCTGCTGCTGCGCGGCCGGGTCCTGCGGCTGGCCGTAGACGTCCTGGCCGTAAGCGGCCTGCTGAGCGCCCGTGCCGTACTGCTGGGCCGGGTCCTGACCATAGGCCGCCTGCTGCTGCGCGGCCGGGTCCTGCGGCTGGCCGTAGACGTCCTGGCCGTAAGCGGCCTGCTGCTGAGCGGCGTCCTGGCCGTACTGCTGCGCGTAGGCCGCCTGCTGGGCCGGGTCCTGACCATAGGCCTGGGCCGGGTCGGCCGAGGGGTAACCCTGCTGGGCGAAGCCCTGCTGCTGGAAGCCCTGCTGCGCGCCGGTGGCCGGCGGGAACTGCTGCGGGTACTGGGCCTGCTGCGGCTGCGCGCGCGGCACCAGGTTCGGGTCGTTGAACGCCTTCAGCAGGGCGAACCCGAAGAATCCGAGCACGGCACCGAAGGCCGCCCTGGACAGGAAGCCGGCGAACGCCAGACCACCGTTGTTCATGTCGATGAACCCGCTGATCAGACCGATCAGGCAGAAGAGCAGCCCGACACCGACCATGATCATCGCGGTGAGGACCACCGGGAAGGAGTTCGGACGAGTGCGCTCACCGGTCAGCACCAGGGCCACCGCCGCGACCAACAGCAGGGTGACGTTGATGCCGTAGAAGGAGGAACCGGCCCCTCCCATGGCACCGGCGAAACTCCCGCCGATCTCGCTCGAAATGATGATCAGATCGATGAGACCTGAGAGCATCGTGACACCCACGGCCCCCAACAGGACCCAGGCCCCTGGCAGGCGCAGGCGTTCTAGTGTTTCGTTTTTCAAGAGAGGTTCCCCTCTGCTGCTGCTTCGCCATCGGGTCGGAGGAAGCTTGGCATATCGTCGGACTGTCGGGTGAATCGGCTCGACCGTGCGTGGGCGGGACTTAAGGGACACCGAACGCGGAGCCGATGGGGTGGGATGGTGACCGCCGCCAGAAGGTTCGCAAACCGCTTGCACCGGATCGGTCACTATGGATCGCGCCCACCATGGGGCAGACGACCCATACACCTCACCAGCCTGCCAGACTTGGGCGCATGCGGATAGTCGTACCGGCCGGCGGTATCGGCGGCGCACGTTTCCTCCGCGGCCTCAAGGCCGCCCTCGGAACGGACGCGTCGACCGGCCCGGACCAGGCCACAGACCACGAGATCACCGTCATCGGCAACACCGGTGACGACATCACCCTCTTCGGCCTCCGGATCTGTCCGGACCTGGACACCGTGATGTACACCCTCGGCGGTGGGATCAACGAGGAACAAGGCTGGGGCAGGACCGACGAGACCTTCACGGTCAAGGAGGAACTCGCCGCCTACGGGATGAAGCCCACCTGGTTCGGGCTCGGTGATCGAGACACCGCCACGCACATCGTACGGGCGCAGATGATCGCCGCGGGTTTCCCCCTCTCCGCGATCACCGAGGCGCTGTGCGACCGCTGGAAGCCGGGGGTGCGACTGCTCCCGATGACCGACGACCAGGTCGAGACGCACGTGGTCGTCGAGGACGAGCAGGGACGCCGGGCCATCCACTTCCAGGAGTGGTGGATCAAGCACCGGGCCGCACTGCCCGCCGCGGAGATCATCGGTATGGGAGCGGACACCGCCAAGCCCGCCCCCGGTGTGCTGCGCGCCATCGCCGACGCGGACGTGATCCTCCTGCCGCCGTCCAACCCGGTGGTCAGCGTGGGTTCCATCCTCGGTGTCCCCGGGATCCGCGAGGCCCTCGTCGACAAGACCGTGGTGGGCGTCTCCCCCATCATCGGCGGTGCGCCGGTACGCGGGATGGCCGACGCCTGCCTCACCGCGATCGGGGTGGAGACCAGCGCCAGGGCGGTCGCCGAGCACTTGGGTTCGGACCTGCTGGACGGTTGGTTGGTCGACGATGCCGACGCCGGCACCGAGGTCGACGGGATCGAGGTCCGCTCTCGGCCGCTGTACATGAACGACGCGGAGACCACCGAGGCGCTGGCCCGCGCCGCCCTGGACCTGGCCCTGGAACTGCGCGGGGACGAGGTCCGATGAACGGCGCGTTCCGGGTACGCGGCCTGGCCGGGATCCCCGAGGTACGCGAGGGCGACGACCTGGCGGCCCTGGTCGTCGACGCGCTGGCGGCCTCCGACGAACCCTTGGTCGACGGCGACGTGTTGGTCGTCACGTCCAAGATCGTCAGCAAGGCCGAGGGGCGCGCGGTGCGGATGGACCGCGAGGAGGCCATCGACGCCGAGACCGAACGGGTGGTGGCCCGCATGGGCCGGACCCGGATCGTGCAGACCCGGCAGGGTCTGGTGATGGCCGCCGCCGGGGTGGACGCCTCCAACGTCGAGCCCGGGACGGTGCTGTTGCTGCCCGAGGACTCCGACGTCTCCGCGCGTGCCCTGCGCGCCGGGATCGCCGAACGTCTGGGCGTGCGCGTGGCCGTGGTGATCTCCGACACCTTCGGCCGGCCCTGGCGGGTGGGACAGACCGACGTGGCGATCGGGGTGGCGGGACTGCGCGCGGTGCAGGACCTGCGCGGCACGGTCGACACCCACGGCAACCTCATGGAGGCCACGATCAACGCGGTCGCCGACGAGATCGCGGGCGCCGGCGAACTGGTCAAGGGCAAGACCAGCGCGGTCCCGGTGGCGGTGGTGTCGGGACTGGGCGACCTGGTCACCCGGGAGGACGGACCCGGCGCCGTGGAACTGATCCGTCCGGCCGACGCCGACCTGTTCCGGTACGGGTCGCGGGACGTGGTCCCGGCCCGACGGACCGTGCGGTCCTTCTCCGACCACCCGGTCGACCCGGCGCTGGTACGCCGTGCCGTGGCCACCGCGGTGACCGCGCCGGCCCCGCACCATACGACCCCGTGGCGATTCGTCCTGGTGGAGTCGGCCCCCACCCGCAAGCGCCTGCTGGACGCGATGTTGCGGGCGTGGGTGGCCGACCTGCGCGGTGACGGGTTCACCGAGGAACAGATCGCCCGACGGACCAGGCGCGGTGACGTGCTGCGCCAGGCCCCGTACCTGGTGGTGCCGTTCCTGGTCGCGGACGGAGCGCACCCGTACCCGGACGAGCGCCGCGCCGACGCCGAACGGTCGATGTTCCAGGTGGCCATGGGCGCCGGTGTGCAGAATCTGCTGGTGGGGCTGGCCATGGAGGGGCTGGGTTCGGCCTGGATCTCCTCCACCATGTTCTGCGCGGACGTGGTCCGCGAGGTGCTGGAGGTACCCGACGACTGGCGTCCGATGGGATCGGTGGCCGTGGGGTACGCGGCCGAGCCGCCCAAGGACCGCCCGCCCCGGGACCCCGACGACTTCGTCGTGGTGCGCTGAGCCCTCGCGCCTTCCGCTTCCCCTGACACATGTCGACGCGCCGCCCGGTCCACGGGCGGCGCGTCCTCGTGTCGTGGCCGCCCGACCGCTGCATGCTGGTCCGGTGCGCGACCGACGTTAGGGGGTCCGGGTGCGCGTGGAGGAGTACGTGATCGCCACGTTGGTCGTGGTGGTGGCGGTCATCGTGGGGAAGGTCGTCTCCGGGCGGATTCGGGTGCCCGGCGCCGTGGTGCTGGTGATGCTGGGGATGCTCCTGGGTGTGGTCCCGTGGATGCACTCGCTGTCGATCACCCCCGAGATCATCCTCCTGGTCTTCCTGCCGCCGCTGATCTACAACGCGGCGTTCTTCTCCTCGCCCAAGGACATGCGCGACCTGCTGCGGCCCATCATCGTGCTGTCGGTGGGGATGACCCTGGCGACGGCGTTCGGGTTGGCCGCCATCATCCACCTGCTGTTGCCGGACACCGGATGGCCCGCGGCGATCGCTCTGGGGGCGGCGATCGCCCCGACCGACGCCGTGGCGGCCTCGGCGATCCTCAAACGCGTGGGCACCCCGCGCCGGGTCCTGACGATCCTGGAGGGCGAGTCCCTGATCAACGACGGGGTGGCGCTCACCCTGTTCGGTCTGGCGGTCACCGCGATGGCGCACCCCCTCACCCCGGGGGACGCCGCCTTGGAGCTGGGCAAGGTCGTGGTGGGCGGGCTGGCCTACGGGGCGCTAGTGGCCGTGACGGTCGCCTGGGCCCGGGGCCGGATCCGGGACGCCTCGTCGCAACTGATGGTGTCGCTCGTCATCCCGTTCGTGGCCTACATACCCGCGGAGATGGCGGGCTTCTCCGGGGTGCTGGCGGCGGTGGTGGCCGGGTTCTACCTGGGCACACACGGGGAGGGCCTGTTGCCGCCCCGGGTGCGGGTGAGCGGCCGGACCATCTGGGGCACGTTGGTGACCCTGTTGGAGGCGATGCTGTTCGTCCTCCTGGGGTTGCAGTTGGACGCGGTGGTCACCAGCGTGCGGGAGAGCTTCGACTTCCTGTACCTGGCGTCGGTGGCGTTGGCGGTGACCGCGACGGCGATCGTGCTGCGCGTACTGCTGATGCTGTTGATCAGCCCCCCACGGCGTCTCGTACCGCGGCTGAGATCGGACCTTCCATCGTTCCGTGAGCGCGTCGCGATCGGGTGGAGCGGCATGCGCGGGGCGGTGTCCTTGGCGATCGCGCTCTCGTTGCCCGCGACCTTGGACGGGGACCCGTTCACGGATCGGGGCGGGCTCATCTTCGTCGCCGGCGTGGTGGTGATGGTGACGCTGGTCGGGCAGGGGACGACACTGCCGTGGTTGCTGCGCCGGTTGGGACTGACCGACGAGGGGACCCGGCGCAAGGAGTACCTGCGGGCCGAGTACGAGATGGACTGCGCGGCGGTGCGCAAGGTCGACGAGCTCCTCACCGAGGGCGACATGGAGGACGAGAAGGCGGACGTGGTTCGGGAGAGGTACTCACGGCGGATCGGTCGGTTGAAGAGGCTGCTCGACACCGAGGAGGACGACCTGGACCGGATCAAGCGGGACGCCCGGGACCGGGGCGCGGCGCTCGGCCAGATCGACCAAGCGCGCCGGGACGCGTTGATGGCGCTGTACCGCTCGGGGGAGATCGACCACGACGTGTTCACCGAGATCGGCAGGGAACTGGACCTGCGCGACAAGGGCGGCGGTTTCACCCCCTGATCACGGTCGGTACCGAGTACCCAACAAAACTACAAACTTTCTTAACCGTTTCCGTTGACGGGCCTGGACAGCAACTCTAAGGTTTCCTAACAATTACCGGATCACCGAGCACCTTCGTCTCCCCGCTCGACGAAAGGAACGACCCCCTCATGCTCACCAACCGAAAGGCCCGGCTCACCCTCATCGGTGGCCTCGCCGCGGTCACCACCGCGCTCGTCTCCTCCTGCGGCGCGACCGCCGAGCCGGCCGAGAACGTCGCCAACGCCGAATCCGTCGAGGTCCAACAGACCGACCAGTGGCTGACCGGTTACTGGCACAACTTCGACAACGGCTCCACCGTGATGCCGCTCGGAGACGTGCCCTCCGAGTACAACCTGGTACCGGTGTCCTTCGCCGACAACCACCCCGAGCTCGACGGCGGCATCACGTTCGACCTCGCCACCGACGAACTCGGCGGGTACACCGACGAGCAGTTCCGCGAGGACATCACCTCCCTGCAGGCCGAGGGCCGCAAGGTGATCATCTCCGTGGGCGGCGAGCTCGGCCACGTCGACGTCACCAACCCCACCCAGGCGCAGAACTTCGCCGACACCACCTACGAGCTCATGCAGGACTACGGGTTCGACGGCGTCGACATCGACCTGGAGCACGGCATCGACGCCCAGCACATGAGCGACGCCCTGCACGACCTCAGCGGCCAGGCCGGTCCCGACCTGATCATCACGATGGCCCCGCAGACCATCGACTTCCAGAGCCCGGACGCCGGGTACTACCAGCTGGCGGAGAACATCTCCGACATCCTCACCATCGTGAACATGCAGTACTACAACTCCGGTTCGATGCTGGGTTGTGACGGCAACGTCTACGAGCAGGGCACCAGCGACTTCGTCGCGGCGCTGGCCTGCATCCAGCTGGAGATGGGCCTGAGCGCCGACCAGGTCGGCCTGGGTCTGCCCGCCACCTCCGACGCGGCCGGCGGCGGGTACATGCCGCCGAGCGACGTCGTCGCCGCCCTGAACTGCCTCCAGACCGGCGAAAGCTGCGGCGCGTACTCCCCGGAGAGCCCCTACGGCCAGATCGGCGGCGTGATGACCTGGTCCGTCAACTGGGACGCCGCCAACGGCTACGACTTCGCCCAGACCGTGTCCGCGGCCCTGGTCTAGAAAAGGACGATCCGCGGGACCACTCCCACCCGCGTCCCCGTGCGGCCCGCGCCTCCCATCCCGGGGCCGCACACCACAAGGGGCGGGACGCCATCACCGGCGTCCCGCCCCTTCGGGTTCGGACCTCAGACCACCGGGAGGCCGCGGCGCAGGATGCTCGGGGCGACACCGTCGCTGGCCTCGGCCACCTTCTGGCGTTCCTCCGGAACCGGACCGTAGGTGGTGGTGCGCTGGCGCACCGGGCGGCCCGTCGGCTCCACCAGGGCCTTGATGTCGCTGATCGTCTTGTACGAACCCTGCCCGGAACCCGCCATCCGACTGATGGTCTCCTCCATGAGGGTGCCGCCCACGTCGTTGACACCGCCCTGGAGCAACTGCCGGAAGGTGCCCTCGGCGAGCTTGACCCAGGAACCCTGGATGTTGTCGATCTGCCCGTGCAGCAGCAGCCGGGCCAGGGCGTGCACCGCACGGTTCTCCCGCACGGTGGGACCGGTACGGGCCAGCCCCGCCAGGTAGATCGGGGCACTGGTGTGCACGAACGGCAGCAGCACGAACTCGGTGAAACCGGGCCGGCCGTTGCGTTCACGGGACCGTTCCTGGAGGGAACGCAGCAGCTTGATGTGCGCCACCCAGTGGTGTGGGGAATCCACGTGCCCGTACATCATCGTGGACGTGGTGGGGATCCCCAGGTCGTGCGCGTTGGTGATGACGTCGACCCACTCCGAGGCGGGCAGCTTGCCCTTGGTCAGGACCCACCGGATCTCGTCGTCGAGGATCTCCGCGGCGGTGCCGGGGATGGAGCCGAGGCCGGACTCGCGGGCGCGGGTCAGCCAGTCCCGGACCGACATGTTCGTGCGGGCGGCGCCGTTGACGACCTCCATCGGGCTGAACGCGTGGACGTGCATGTCCGGGACGCGTTCGCGGACGGCCGCGGCGATGTCGAAGTAGGCGGTGCCGGGCAGATCCGGGTGGATGCCACCCTGCATGCACACCTCGGTGGCGCCCGCCTTCCACGCTTCCTCCGCGCGGTCGGCGACCTGGTCCAGGGAGAGCGTGTAGGCGTCCGCGTCGGTGCGACGCTGGGCGAAGGCGCAGAACCGGCAGCCGGTGTAACAGACGTTGGTGAAGTTGATGTTCCTGGTGACGACGTAGGTGACGTCGTCACCGACGGTGTCACGGCGGACCCGGTCGGCCAGACCGGTGAAGGCCTCCAGGGCGTCGCCGTCGGCGTGCAGCAGGGCGAGCGCCTCGGCGTCGCTCAACCCGGCGGGGTCGCGTTCGGCGCTGCGCAGGGCGGCGGCGATCTCGGGGTCCGTCCGACGGGGCACCGCGCCTTGGCGGTCGACGATGGGGGTGAGTTCGTCCCAGTCCCCGTAGACCGCGTCGAAGTCACTTCGCCGGTCCTCGGTACGGCCCTCGGTGTCGATGTCGGTGTGCAGGTCAGTGCGGCCCGAGGAGACCATGACCGCCTCGGGCGCCTGCCAGGGGCGGCCCACCAGGGGTGCGTCCTCGCGGGCCAGGCCGGTCTCGGGGTCCACCAGGGCGTCGACGTGCGCGCGCACGCGCGGGTCGATCCAGGGTTCGCCGGCCCGGATGTACTCGGGGTAGACGGTGAGGCGCTCGCGGAGCGTGAAGCCCTGGGCCGCCGTACGGGCGGCGAGGTCGTCGATCTGGGGCCAGGGGCGTTCGGGGTTGACGTGGTCGGCGGTGAGCGGGGAGACCCCGCCCCAGTCGTCGATACCCGCGCGGATCATCAGCGCGTACTCGTCCACGCTCCCGTCCTCCGCGCCGATGAGGTTGGGCGGTGCCTGGATGTGCGCCTTGGGCCCCATGACCAGGCGGGTGACGGCGATGGTGGCGGCCATCTCCTCGCGTTCGGCGTCGGGGCGGTGCATCATCGCGGTGTCCGGCTTGGCGCGGAAGTTCTGCACGATGACCTCTTGGAGGCCGCCGTAGCGGCGGGAGACCCCGCGCATCGCGAAGATCGAGTGCGCCCGGTCGGCGAGCGTCTCGCCGATGCCCAGCAGCAGGCCGGTGGTGAAGGGGACACTGGAGCGACCGGCGTCCTCCAGGGCGCGCAACCGGACGGCCGGGTCCTTGTCGGGGCTGCCGTAGTGGGCCTGGCCCTTCTCCTCGAACAGGCGCCGGGAGGTGGTCTCCAGCATCATGCCCATCGAGGGTGAGACCGGCTTGAGGCGTTGGAAGTCCGACCAGGTGAGCACCCCGGGGTTGAGGTGCGGCAGCAGGCCGGTCTCCTCCAGGATCATGATCGCCATGGCGCGCACGTACGAGAGGGTGTCGTCGTAGCCGCGCGAGTCGAGCCATTCGGCGGCCTGCTTCCACCGGTCCTCGGGGCGGTCGCCCAGGGTGATGAGGACTTCCTTGCAGCCCATCTCGGCGCCCTTGCGGGCGATCTCCAGAACCTCGTCCGGGGACATGTAGGGGGATTCGAGCCGGCCGGGGACCGTGGCGAAGGTGCAGTAGTGGCAGCGGTCCCGACACAGTCGGGTCAATGGCACGAAGACCTTGCGGCTGTAGGTGATGACGTTTCCGCGCCCGGAGGCTTCCAGGCCGGCGTCGCGTACCCGTCCGGCGTGGTCGAGGAGGAGGTCGAGGTCTTCGCCACGGGCGTGCAGGAGGATCTCGGCTTCGGTGGGGTCCAGGGTCTTGCCGTCACGCGCTCGGGCCAGCGCCCTGCGCATGGCGGACGCCGTGGGCGTGGGGATGGGCTCCGGGTCGTTCGCACCGCTCATACCGGCCCACCCTACGCGTCGGTCTTTCACGGATCCTGGCCGCCACCCGCTGATCCCCCGGAAAGGTGGGATGACCGGGCGGGGGGTCGGCCTGTGGACAACCCGGTTCGGTCGGGTGCGCGCCGTTAGGCTGGCCGGGTGCTGACTCGGCTTCGACGTAACACGTGGGTGCGGCTCACCCTGCTGCTGGTGGTGTGCGCCTGCGCCGGGATCGCCTTGTACGCGAACTGGAATCAGGCGCGCGAGGCCGTCGCCGAACTCCCCCTGTGGGTACTGCCGACCGCCGTCCTGGCCGGGATGCTGGGGTTGGCCGCGCAGATGCTGGCCTGGCGTTCGCTCCTGGCCGGGCTGGGTTCACCACTGCCACGTACGGTGGCCGCACGCGTGATGTTCGTCGGTCAGCTCGGCAAGTACCTGCCGGGTTCGGTGTGGGCCTTCGTCGCCCAGGTGGAACTGGCCCGGGACTGGAACGTGCCCCGCTCACGTGGTGCGGCGGCCACCCTGGTGGCGATCGCGGTGACGGTGGCGGTGAGTCTGGCCGTGGCGGCGGTGGCGCTGCCACTGTCATCGGCGGAGGCGGCCCGCCGCTGGTGGTGGGCGCTGGCCGCCGCCCCGGTGTTGCTCGCCTGCCTGCACCCACGGGTGTTGGGGTGGGGCATCGGGCTGGCCGCACGGCCCTTCGCCCGCTTCCGAGAGGTGGCCGAGGCCGGTCCACTGCGGATCAGCGGGGGCGCCGTGGCCGCCTCGGTGGGGTGGACCCTGGTGGCGTGGGTGCCCTTGGGCGCGCACGTGTGGCTTCTGACCTGGGCGGTGGGTGGGAACGCCCTGGCCTCGATCGGTCCGGCGGTGGGCGCCTACGCGCTGGCCTGGACCCTGGGTCTGCTGGTGGTGTTCGCCCCGGCCGGGCTCGGGGTGCGCGAGGTGGTGTTGGTGGTCGCGCTGGCCCCGGTGGTGGACGCGGGCGCGGCCCTGGTGGTGGCGGTGTTGTCCCGCCTGGTGATGACCGTGGCGGATGTGGGCTGGGCGGGTCTGTCGCTGTTGCTGTCCCGCTCCTCGATCCGACCAGCCGCGCACGACCCGGCCTGATCGGGTGAAGTCCCGTCACCGTCGCCCACCGCTCGGTCACCGACCCTGCCCCGAAGGTCGCCGAGCAGCGGCTCGTTCGCGTGCTGCGCCCCTCGACTCGGGCCATGCCCAGAACCCTGTACCTGGTGTTGCCCGGAGCCCTACAGGTACGAACTTCCACGACAGAGATCGGCTCCCGAGCTCCGGAGGTGCTCACGTGAGCGGGCGTACCCCGCGCACGCGGCCCTCGGCCATCAGCGGGCGAAGCGTTTGAGCGGCTCGGTGCCCAGGACGACCCCGGTACCCGGGATCGGGACGGCCTCGCCGTAGGGATGAGTGCTGCGGTCCAGGTACTGACCCTGAACGGGGCGGCTGTGGACCACGAGTGCGTTGGCGTCGCGATCCACCAGCAGGTAGACGCCGATGTCCGTCGCCGCGTAGGCGGCGGGCTTCTCGACACGGTCCCGGGCGTGGGTGTCAGCGTCCCAGGAGGTCACTTCGACAACGGCGAGGACACCTTCGGGGTCGGCCCATACACCCGCGTCGTCGAAATGGCCGACCGGAGCGAGGATCCCGTCAGGGCGGGCCCGACCTTTGCGGTAGGTATCGACCTTGAGCCCCAACCCACTGGTGATGAGGTCGAGGTCGGGACGATGAGCGATGAACCCGCGCATCAACCACGTGAGGATTCCGGCGTGCGCCCCCTCGGTCGCCTTGTGGACCCAGACCTTCCCGTTGAACATCTCCATGCGAACGCGGTCGGCCTCGAACGCCTGCCGGGCCAAGCGCTCGAACAATTCAGGGCTCATCGGGAGCGCCGGGGTCTCGGGTGGTGAGCGATGTTCGGCGATGGTCATGCGGCTCCTTGAGCGGTGCCAAGAATCGGCGCCATGAGTCATGACCCCGGCCCGGCAAGCGTCGGAACGAAAGCCGGGGGCAGCGACCAACCCTCCTCAGGAGTCGAAGCGTAGATCCGGGATACCGGACAGGTCGATGCCGTAGCGGTCGTAGACCTTCGTGGTGTTCTCACCTGTCAGGGACGACTCATCGAATCCGAGCAGCGCGGCAACTCGCACCACCTCGGTCCGGCTATCTGCCTCGATCTCCAGATACACGGGGATACGCGGCCAGGTGTCGATCTCCAACTGGGCACCTTCCAGCGTGAAGCTGTGGCGCCGGTTCTCCTGGTAGGCCTTGGGGGCGTAACCGAGCTTGCCCAGCAACGTGTTGGCGGTCTCGAAGTCGCCGACTTCCGTCTCGGTCTCGCGGGTGCCGCCGATGGCGTCCGAGTCGATCTCCTTCACCGTGAGCGTGACCTGGCTGCCGGTGTCGCGTAGACGCGCCCACCGGGACGCGTCGCCAGGTTCGATGTCATACACGTAGCGCCGCTGAAGCACCTCGCCCAGGTCGGCACCGCCCTTGTCGAGAATGGTCCGGGCCACCTGTTCGGGGTCGATGTCCAAGACCTTGGCCTCGTACTCGATCATGCTCATGTCGTTGAGTTCCCTTCCTTCCCTGGGTTCAAGGCACCCGTTCACCCAGAGAGTCGGCCCGGTCCTTGTAGATCAGGCGTAGGTCCCGCCGGTCTTATGAGCAGGGCCGAGGCTCCCTTCCTGTGGTTGATCACCGACCAGATCGTGCCGGCGCGGCGATCCGATTTCCCGGAGATTCAACGAGTGCGTCGAAGCCGAGAGCACCAGGCCGGGGCCGATGTGCGGAACACCCGAAACAGGGAGTCGGGCCACCTGTCCTTCACTCGCGAGGAGTGGAGCACCTTCGTAGAGACCATCTTGCACAGCCACCGGCAACCCGTTAAGCGACGACCTCACCACTTTCCAGGTAGATCGTGGTCCCCTCACGCCGGGCGCGGTCCCCCTGAACGATCCTGCGAGCGAGCCGGGGGATCGTCACCGTCTCTGCTGAGGACACATCGTGGAACTCGTACCCTGACAGTTCGGCCGGGTCGAGGACGACCTGGTCCAGCCACTGCCGGCCGAGCACTCCCCCATCGAAGACGAACAACTGTTTGTCTCCTTCAGAGGGGTTGGGCGCCCAGTCCACGACCAGAAGTCGGCCGATTGGCGGGGCGATCCCCAGTTCCTCCTTCACCTCACGTACCGCAGCCTGGGTCGGTGTCTCTCCGTGTTCGATGTAGCCACCGGGAATGTCCAGATAGTCCTTGTAGGTGGGGACCACCATCATCACCCGACCTCGCTCATCGAAGAACAGGGCTCCGGCCGCAACCCGGGGACGAGCGAAGGATTCAGTGGGATCAGAGACCATGCTCCGACACTAACGGTCTCCGAATCAGAACATCCCCATCCGATGGGCCAAATCCGCCAGCCTCCTGTCCCGCCTACCTGTCTTGGTCCGCATCATGCGTCCCACGATCTGATGGCTCATCACGTGCTGGTGGACTTGGGATGCTGCCAACCTCTCCGCTTCCAGCATCCGCTCAATGGCCGACGGGATCTCGTTGACGCTGGTGAATGCCCCTGCCACGTCGAAGAGGTGACGTACCCGTCTCTCCCGTGGCAGCGCCGCGGTATCGACACCGGCCCCCAACTTGAGGACAGCACGGGGATCTCCCAAGCCGGCGGCAACGGTCACTCTGTGTAGAACCACGTTGGTCGGCCCGAACGCCGTCCACAAATGATTGGCATCTTGCCCCAACCGAGAGGCGATGCGCTCGGCCTCGTCCAGATATGCGACCGCACTGGCACGATCCCCGTGGCGTGCCGCCGCCACGGCTCCCGGTAACAACAAGGTGCCGTAGACGGACAACAGGCGCGCGGTGCTGGGACGACCACCCTGTTCGCGACGCAGGTACGAGACGGCTTCCCCAGTCAGTGCGACGGCCGTCTCATGTTGCCCTCGCGAATGGAGGGAGTGCACCCCCGAACGCATCAGAGAGCCCTGTAGAGCCAGGTCGTCGCAGTCGAAGGCCGCTTTCATCCCTCTGTCGGTCGCGATCCAAGCCAGGTCAGGTTCTCCAACCTTAGTGAGGATCATCGCGCACGCTTGACATGCCATTGCGAGTAGAGCTCCGGCACTCCGTCTCTGTTCTCCCCCGTATACACACACAGCGGCCTGGGTCTGGGAAAGGAGGTCAGGGAGTCTACGCAAAACGCGGCCATAGTCGGATGCCTGGTAAGCATCCATGACCGTTTCCACCTGTTTGCGAAGGAAGCGAAGGTCAGGCTTCCCTTCCTTGTTCACTGCGAACGGAAACCCCGGCATGATCTGCCGGTAGTCCATCAGGGTCGATCGAATCTCCTCGACATGCACATGTTGATTTCCATGATGGCCCTGGTCCGGGCGATCTCCGATCAGCATGGAAACCGGAACACCGAGTGCATCGGCCAGCGACCGGATCACCGAAAGTCGATCCAAGGGTGCACGGTCGTTCTCGACCTTGCCCAACCAGTCAGTAGTTCGCCCGACCAATCCGGCCAGCACTTCCTGTGACAGGCCACGTCGAAGCCGGTGCCAGGCGACCCGCTGGCCAGGGCTGAGCTGAGGGGAATACGGAGGCATCGGGATTCTTCCTGGACACCCCGGATTTTTTCTCCGGGTCATGTGGAGGACCTGACCTTAACTTCCTAACACCAACCTTCCCGAAAAGGGGGCCCGGCCAACTCCGTTGCCAGGCATTCCTTGAGATCGTTCACGGTCATGATCAAAGAGGAGTCAGTCCATGCGCCTCACCTACCAAGAAGAGCATTTCCCCGCAGAAAGCTCCGGCTTCAACGTGGTCGAACGCAAAGGCATCGGCCACCCTGACTCGCTCGCCGACCTCATCGCGGAGGAGTTCTCCCGCCGCTACTCGCTTCACGGACTCGACCTCTTCGGCGCGGTCCCGAACCACTGGGTGGACAAGGTCGCCCTGGTCGGCGCTGAGGCGGAGGTCGGCTTCGGCGGCCACACGATCCGCAAGCCCATCAGCGCCTACCTGTTCGGCAAAGTGACGCGCGCGGTGGGCACCGAGGCCCTCCCCGTCGAGGACCTGTTCAAAGCAACGGTCGAAAGCGTGCTGGTGGAAGCGACCGGCTGCGACCAGATCATCGGCTCCGTGCGCAGTTTCGTGGAGAACACCGCAGGTGTCGGAGTAGACCATCCTGCCTCGTTCTACCGTCCCTCGGCTCATGACGAGTGCCGCCTCGCCACCGTGAACGCTCTGGCCAATGACACGGCCTTCTGTAGCGCCTACTCACCGGCTGATCCTCTGGACGTCTTGGCAATCGACGTGGAGAACCACGTCAACAGCCCTTCCTTCAGGAATGCGATCAGCAGCCTGGGTTCCGACGTCAAGGTGATGTTGACCAGGGCGGCGGATGTTCTGGAAGCGACGGTCTGCTTGCCGGTGTATCCCCATGCGGTCGGCTCGCACCGTGAGTACACGACCCTGATCTGCGAAGCGTATGAGCGCCTCGACAGCTTCATCAATGAACACCCGGCCGTGCGACAGCGTCCGTGGCTCACGCGGCTGAGCGTCAACACCAAGGACCACGGCAGCGGCGCCTATCTTGCGCCGTTCGGCACCTCCTTGGGCAAGGGCGACTGCGGACTCGTCGGACGCGGCAACAAGGCCAACGGAGTGATCTCCGCCAGCGGCGGCGCGGGGGTCGAGGCCCTGGCCGGAAAGAACCCGGTGCACCACACCGGCAAGCTGTACACGCTCGCCTCCGCGCAACTGGCGGACCGCATCCACGCCAAGTTCGGCCTACCCAACGAGGTCGTACTCGTGTCGCGCAACGGTGACCGCCTGGACGACCCGTCGTTCGTCGGTGTCCGGATCGCACAGCGAGGCAACCGCCTCGACCGCAGCGCTATCGAGGAGTTGACCGCCCAGACCCTGGCCGAACTTCCCCTACTCTCCGAGCGCCTACTCGCGTTGTCCCCGATCGACCGTTTCCGAGACCCGTCTCTGATACTGGAGGTGTGAGGCGATGACGAACTCCGATCTGGCCGACCGCAGCGTCGTCCTCGTCACCCTGGACTCCTGCCGCTACGACGTTGCGGCAAGTGCCCGGACCCCGAACCTGGCAAGGCTCGGGCCACTACTGCGGGCCGAGAGCGCGGGGACCTATACGCTTCCCGCCCACGCCGCGTTGTTCAACGGCTACCTGCCCCGCCCGGTCTCGGGGCCCTTCACACTCGGCGGGCGCGTCGTGGACGCGATCTGGCGTTCAGCGGCGGCCCGACCTTTCAAACGGCACTCCGCCATTCCCTTCGGTGGCCCCACCTTGATGGATCACTACAGCCAGAAGGGTTACAGGGTGCTCGGGGCGGGCGGTGTCACCTTCTTCAACGCCTCCGACCCCGCCAACAGCCTGCCGAGCCTGTTCCCTGAGTTCCTCTATTTCGGCCACCCCTCACGATCGGCCGGAACCGCGCAGAGCCGCATCCTCGATCGCGAGGAGCAACTATCTCTGTCCCACACACTCAAACTCGCAGACCTGTGTTTGGAGGCCAAACGGTTCTTCCTCTTCGTCAACTGCCCCAGCACCCACGTCCCCTATACGACACCGTGGAGCCCTCTCACCGAACGAAACCGGGAACTCCTTCGACACCTCTATCTGCTGCATGACGGTAAGGTCGGCAGGTCGAGGGCGGACGTTCTGGGGGTCGAAGACGTCCAGATGCTTCTAGAGATGCAGAGGCAGGCCCTGGAGTGGGCTGATTCTCGTCTGGGCGACCTTTTCTCACGGCTGAGCGGGAGACGCCCTCTGGTCGTGGTCTGCGCCGATCACGGCGAGGAGTTCGGGGAAGGCGGCAGGTTCGGTCACGGGCACCCACATCCGACGGTCTCCACCGTGCCCCTGTGGTGCGGTCTCCTGGGCGAGGGGTGACAAGGATGGCCTCCCTCAGCTCATGGTTCACACATCCAGCGCTCACCCATGCGGGCTCAGAGGAGATTCGCACCCGGTTGGGCATCTCACCCAACCACTCCTCGTTCCGAACCGGAGTGCTGCGTACCCACCTCCTCACCGCCCTGTTCACTCACAGCGCCGCACGACACCTCGGCTCTCGGGCACACGTGGTGGTCCGGTGGGATGACAGTGACAACCGACGCAGCCGCGACGAACACCGGCAGGATCTTCTAGACGAGCTCACTCAGATCGCGCGGGTACCGATCGTTGGGGAGGAGAACGCCTTTCGGCAGAGCCGACGTGGTGACCGCTACCGCGAGGCGCTACGGCATCTGGCCGCGTTACGGCTCCTGGTTACGGTGCGAGGGCTCCCCTGCCTCGATGTGGCCGCCGTCGATCGGTTCATGGAGGCGGAAGGGGTCTGCCCCGAGTCTCTGACCGCGTGCACGTCCGTGAACGCCTCCGTCCCCCGCGCTCCCGCCCAGGACATGGTGCCTCTCATGCGCAGCGACGGCCGTGCCCTGTGGCACCTGGCCACGGTGGTGGACGACATCGACAACCGGACCAACCTCGTCATCCGGGGAACGGACAAACGCGGTGCCACACCCATCCAGGTCCGCCTGTACTGGGTTCTCAGCGGTGGGTGGATCCCTCCGGCCCACCTGTTCCTACCCAAACTGCTGGAACCAGGACCTGCGGCACCGCGCGTCGCCGACCTCCTCGGGCAAGGTATTCGTCCCTCGGCGCTGCGTTGCTTCCTAGCCCAGCCGTACCTGTCCGACTCGACGCAGACCACGGGAGGTACGGATTTCTCTGCGTTGGTGGACCGGATGCGCACCATTTTTCCGTTGCGCGGCGATAGTTACCTGGATGAAGAGCACCTCCGATCCTTAGATCGGAAGGTCTCGGCGGCTCTGAATCCGGAGGAGGCCCAGCAGGAACTACGCACCCTCTGCCCCGGCCGCCCCTTACATGTCATCGCGTGGGTGGCCCGTCACCATCCGAGGCCACTCCCCCAGCAGAGTCGGCTGTGCCGAGCACTCACCGATGCGGTGATCGACTACGAACCACCCCCGAAGCGATCCGAAGAGGCTGTGCGATGGCTGGATGCCTGGTCTCGTGGACGTGCGAAGGGCCCAGTTCCGCATCCGGTGCGCTGGGTGCTCACCGGTCAGCGGAACGGGCCCCGAGCCTCAGAACTCCTGGAGGTCCTTCCTGCTCAACTGCTGTCCGTACGTCTGGTGTCGGCTCGTCAGGCGTTGAGCCGCTCCAGCGCTGCCCGGAGGCGCTCCAGTGTGCGTTCCCTGCCCAGCAGTTCCAGGGATTCGAAGAGCGGCAGCCCGACTGTGCGGCCGGTCACCGCAACTCGCACGGGAGCCTGAGCCTTGCCAAGCTTGAGCCCTTGGGCGGCCCCGGCCTGCTCAAGGGCTCCCTTGAGGGTCTCAGCCTCCCAGTTCAAGGACTCGTCAGAGTAGGTGGCGATCGCTGCGGTGAGCATCTCCGCACCGATGCCGGGCTTCATGGCCTTGGCCCAGCTCTTTTCGTCGAAGACCGGGGTAACCAGGAACAGGAAGTCGACGTTGGGCACGACCTCGCTGAGCACCGCCACCCGGCTCTGCGCCAGCGGGGCGATCTGCGCGAACACATCCGGATCGAAGTCCTCCGGGCGCCACGGCACGTCCTCCCCTTCCAGGTAGGGAGCACAGCGCTTGACGAACTCGCCGGAGTCCAGGGCTCGGATGTAGTCACCGTTGAAGGCACGCAGCTTCTTCTCGTCGAAGAACGCCGGCGAGGAGTTGACGTCGGCCAGGTCGAAGAGCGGGATCATCTCCTCGATCGGCATGATCTCCCGGTCCTCGCCCGGGGACCAGCCCAGCAGCATCAGGTAGTTGACCATGGTCTCAGGCAGGAAACCCTCGGCCTGGTAGGACTCCATGGCGACCTTGTCACGCCGCTTGGACAGCTTCTGGCGCTTCTCGTTCACCAGCACGGGGGCGTGCGCCCACACCGGCGCGGTGTGGCCCAGGGCCTCCCACAGCAGTTGCTGCTTCGGGGTGTTGGACAGGTGCTCCTCGCCCCGGATGACGTGCGTGATGCCCATCTCGACGTCGTCCACCACGTTCGCTAGGACGAACAGGGCGGTGCCGTCGCCACGGGCGATGACGAAGTCCTCCAGGGCCTCGTGCGGAAACTCCACCCGGCCCCGGATCTGGTCCTCGACCACGGTCGGGCCACCCTCGGGGATACGGAAGCGCAACGCCCGCCCCGGTCCGGCCTCCAGACCTCGGTCCCGACAGAAACCGTCGTAGCCCAGGTTGGGGTTGTCCCGGCGGGCCTGGACCTGCTCGCGCCGGCAGTCGCAGTAGTAGGCCGGCCCTTCCTTCAACAGGCGCTGGGCGGCCTCGGTGTGCTTGTTCGCGTAGTCGGTCTGGAAGTAGGGGCCCTCGTACTGGGTGGAGTCCACTCCCAGCCAGGCCATCGCGGAGAGGATGCCTTCGGTCCACTCCGGGCGGGAGCGGGCGGCGTCGGTGTCCTCGATCCGCAGCACCATCGCGCCGCCGGATTGTCGTGCGACCACCCAGTTCAGCAGCAGGGACCGGGCGTTGCCCACGTGGAACATGCCGGTCGGGGAGGGTGCGAACCTGGTGCGAATCGAGGTGTCAGTCACCCCACAAACCCTAGCGCGATCCACAGCCGTAACAGGTCTGAACAGCTTCCGGTCCACCTATCCACTGAAGTGGCACGGCTCCAAGAACTGATCGTCACCCCGCAGCGGTCATACGGCCTCGATAGCATCGGCGGTACTACCGAGCCGTCAGAACCCACGTCTACAGGTACATCCCGGAGGTTCAGCGTTCATGGCCCCCAGCAACGCTGGCAATGCGATCGATCAGCTACGCAAGCACCTGACCGGCGCTACACGTCTGGACACACTTGCAGAGTCGTTCTCCCTTTTCGTTTATGAAGCGCTACAGAGCGAGCTGGCCCAGGTCGACCTGCGTCTGCTTCTGCATCAAGAGAGCCAGGAGGGCTTCACCCTCAACGGTCGCGAGAAGGAGAACCTCAAGCGTGCTCGGCTCGATCAGCACCGGCTCGCCCAAGCGTTCGTCGGCTGGGCCGAAGAACACCTCCGGGTAAGGGCACTCAACCGACGGACACGCAACACTTGGACCAGCATTGAGGGGCCATTCCCTTACGCGGTCGAACAGGCCGGATTCGATGCTGAGAGTCTCGGTCTCGTGGCATCTGATGATCTGCACTTCCTTCACCCGTTCACCGACGCGGACAAGGTAGAGCAGACCGTCGTCAACTTCGATCGGATGTGGCACGACGACGCGAACTCTCAGCCGATCCAGGAGGAGTTCCTCGAGGCCGCTCGAGCCCTGTTCGAAGATCGAGCCCCAGAGTCCGTCTACCTGCGCATCCTGATCGCCTTGTTCAAGGACTTCGTCGAGGAATCCGGTGAAGAGACCGCCGAACGCGGTAAGACGGGTTTCTATGACTCCGCTGTCTGGAACAAGCTCTACAAGTTCCAGCGTGACGGTGTACTCGGCGCGATCGAGAAACTGGAACGGCACAACGGCTGCATCATCGCCGACAGTGTCGGCTTGGGGAAGACCTTCGAGGCACTCGCAGTCATCAAGTACTACGAGCTTCGGAACAACCGGGTCCTCGTTCTGGCTCCCAAACGGCTCAGGGAGAACTGGACGATCTATCGATCGAACGACACCCGCAACCCATTGAGCAAGGATCGTTTCCACTACGACGTGCTCAACCACACCGACCTCAGCCGCACGCACGGGTTTTCGGGCGACATCGACCTCGCCAACATCAACTGGGGCAATTACGACCTCGTGGTGATCGACGAGTCCCACAACTTCCGAAATAACCCGCAGGTCAAAGACCGCAAGACACGATATTCGCGCCTCATGGACGAGGTCTTTAGAGCTGGTGTCAAGACCAAGGTCCTCATGCTCAGCGCCACACCGGTCAACACCCGCCTGGCCGACCTGAAGAACCAGGTCCTGTTCGTCACGGAAGGCGACGACCAGGCGTTGGCCGATGACGGGATCAAAAGCATCGGTTCGACCCTGTCCAAGGCCCAGCGGCACTTCAACAACTGGCAGAACACACCCGCACAAGCCAGGAGCGCGAAGTCTCTGGTCAACACACTCGGCATGGACTACATCCGGCTGCTGGACCTGGTCACGATCGCCCGTTCACGCAAACACATCGAGAAGTACTACGGGATCGAGGACGTGGGGAAGTTCCCCGAGCGTCTGGCCCCGATCAACCTCAGCCCGCCGATCGATTCGGACAACGCGATGATCCCCCTAGAGGAGATCAACCAGTCGATCCTGCGCCTGAACCTGGCAGCGTATAAGCCCATCTCCTACGTCAACGCGAAACACGTTCAGCGTTATGCGCAAAAGTACGACCAGCGGGTGCGTACGGGCGGTCAGCGGGTGTGGAAGCAGACCGACCGCGAGAACAACGTGGTGCACCTGCTACGGGTGGGGCTCCTGAAACGCCTGGAGTCCTCCGTCAACTCCCTGGGCGAGACCCTCGGTAAGATCCTCGGCACCATCGATATGGCGATCACGAGCATTGACACCTTCGAGGCGTCCGGTGCCAAGGGAACTTCGATCGACGGTTTCGCCGGCTTGGAGCAGATCGACCTCGATGACCCCCAGTTCGAGGACACCGTAGGCGGCAAGGTCAAGGTGTTCCTGGCCGACATCGACCGGATCCGCTGGCGGCAAGAGCTGGAACAGGACCGCAAGACGGTGGAAGCCCTGTTGACCGAAGTGCAGACCGTCGAATCCCCTCGCGACGCCAAGCTCGCCGAGCTCAAGCGGTTCCTTCGTGACAAGGCCGAGCACCCCACCAACGGCGACAACCGCAAGGCCCTGGTGTTCACCGCGTTCAGTGACACGGCCGAATACCTCTACCAGCACGTGGCCGGCTGGGCCCGTGACGAGCTGGGTGTACACGTAGGGCTGATCACCGGGCAGACCTCCCGAACCACTCTCCCGATGAAGCGCAAGCACATGATCGACGTGCTCACCGCGTTCTCCCCTCGTTCCAAGGGCGGCGAGCCGGACTCCCCGCAGATCGATATCGTGATCGCCACGGACACGATCTCCGAAGGTCAGAACCTTCAGGACTGCGACACCGTGATCAACTACGACATCCATTGGAACCCCGTCCGCATCGTGCAACGGTTCGGGCGCGTGGACCGGTTGGGTACCACGAACACCAGCGTCCAGCTGGTGAACTTCTGGCCCAACATCGATCTGGACGCCTACATCAACCTCGAATCCCGCGTATCCAGTCGAATGACACTCCTCGACGTCTCCGCCACCGGCGAAGAGAACCTCCTGGACGTCAATTCCGACGATATGAACGACCTCGACTACCGGCGCAAACAACTCGAGCGGATGCAGGCCACCGCCCCCACCATGGAAGACCTCGCCGGAGGTCTGAGTATCACCGACCTCACCCTCTCCGACTTCCGGATGGACGCGGCGGCACGCCCGCGCAAGGAGGTCCAGGAGATCGCGAGGTGGCCCAAGGCACTGTTCGGCGTCACCCGCTTCGACAAGACCCTCACAGACGACGGCCTCTCCCCCGGTGCGGTCTTTCTACTGCACGTGCGCGACGACGCCTTTACCTTCTCCAAGGCCTACCCGCTGGCCCCGTACGTGCTCGCCTACGTGACCGACGACGGCGAGCTCGCGCATCCCATCGAAGAGCCGAAGATGGCCCTCGACGTACTGCGCCGCCACTGCCACGGCAGCACCGAACCCGAATCCACCGTCCTCGCTGACTTCACCAAGGCCACCAGGTCCGGAAAATCCATGCAGCACTACCGCGACCTGCTGGACGCCGCGATCCGGGCCGCCTCCGGCAAGGCCGAAGAGAGCATGGTCGCCTCTCTCTTCTCCGCGGGCCCCTCCCAACTGGGCGCGGAGAAGGCCGTACCCGGGCTGGAGGCCGTCGACGTGATCGCCTGGGTGGCGGTGATCCCATGAGTGACGTTTCCGCAGGTCGCAGCGCCGCAATCCTGCTAGGTTTGCCGGATACGGCGCGGCTACGGCAACGCGTCACCAAAAGGATGCTCGCCGCGCAATTCGAAGAGCAATCCCCGGCTGACGCACGGCTGATCAACAAGGCCGTTCACTCGGCGTGGGTGTCCGGCATGCTCCGCCCTTCGACCATCCAGGTGTCTGCGTACGAGGATGACGAACGCGCCATCACCGACATCCCGGTATTGGACATCTCCCTGGCCGACAAGGTCACCGGTAGCAAACGCAACCGTGTGATCGAACTGATCCACCGCAGCATGGCCAGACCCGTGGTGTTACTCGTTTCCATGCCCGACGGCACAGAAATCCTCTCCCTCGCACTCACTCATGTCAGCCGGACCGACCCCACTCGTTCCTCCTCTGTCATCGAGGAACACCTCATCGTGCCGACCGATCAGATCGCTCCCGGCTCCCTCCACCTGGAACGACTCGACCGCTCGAACATGTGGGCTCTGTACCGTGACCTCGCCCGCACGGCCGCAGCCGATGGTCACCCCGCGAGCGCGGCTTTGCAGGCCGACGCAGCCATCGGGTTACGCAGACAACTGACCGAGCTGGAGGCTGAGATGGTAAAACTCCTGCGTGAAGCCGGTCAGGCGAAGAACACACAACATCGCATCGATCTGAGAATTCAGTCGAAGCAGACTCGCGCGAAGATCGATCGTGTCAGGGGTCTCCTCTACCGTCCTGACCACAACGATGACCGCCCCTGAGGGACACTCCCTCGCCCCATATCAGCACAAGAAGGACACCCTCGTGACTCTGGAATTCGAACCGGTCAGCGATCTGTCCGGCCCGGGAGAGGCCAAGTCGAACCTCGATCTTTTGGCTCGCCTGTTCCCTGACGCGATGGTCGACGGCACCGTAGACCTCGACGTACTCCGGGACTTGTTGGGCGAGGACGCTTCTTCCCCCAGCACCGAGGCCTTCGGGCTGCGCTGGCCGGGGATGGCCGAGGCCCGGCGCCTGTCGACGGTCCCCGCCACAGGAACACTTCTGCCGAAGCCAGAGGAATCCGTGGACTGGGACGCCACACGAAACATCGTGATCGAAGGTGACAACCTCGAGGTCTTGCGCCTGCTGCGCCGTGGCTACACGAACAAGGTCGACGTGATCTATATCGATCCGCCCTACAACACAGGCAACGACTTCATCTACGACGACAAGCGCACCACCACCCAGGCCGAGCACGAGACGGCAGCCGGTCAGCGAGACGAGGAGGGCGTCCTCCAAACCGGTGTGGGATCCGACCGCGCCGAGGATCGTAAGGCCGGCGCTTCCAAGCACAGTGCGTGGCTGTCGATGATGTATCCGCGCATGCTTGTCGCTCACCACCTCCTCAAGGAGACAGGTGTCATCATCGCGGCCATCGATGACACCGAACACGCACGCCTCAAACTGCTGATGGATCGAATCTTTGGCGCCGAGAACTTCGTTGCCAGCGTGACTTGGGAGGGTGGCCGCAAGAACGATGCCCACCTCCTATCACCTTCCACCGACTACATGCTGATTTACGTCAAAAATATCAGCACCCTATCGGATGTGCGATGGCGAGAGCCAAAGCCCGGACTCGAGTCAATCCTGGCCGCCGGGAAAAAAGCCTGGGAAGATTCGGGAGAAAATGAGTCCGACGCGACAAAAATAATGAAAGAATGGTGGAAAAGCCTCGATCCAAATGACCCTCGCCGGGCATCCGAACACTACAATCAGGTGGACGGCAACAGCGGCCGACCAGGAGTCGTTTACTTCCGTAGTGATCTGAGAAGCCCTAACCCCCGAGCCAACCTGTGCTACGACCTTCTCCACCCGGAGACAAAGCAACCCGTTAACATGCACCCAAACGGTTGGGCATTCGAGAAGTCACGGATGACGCAGATGCTCACAGAGGGACGTATCAGGTTCGGATCCGATGAGACAACACGTCCTACATTGAAGCGTTATCTCGACGAAACCAGCACCCAGAGCGTGCTACCAGTTTTCTACATGGACCGGAGAGCGGCATCAAAGCGACTGGATTCCCTTTTGGGAAAGGGAATATTCACCTTCCCCAAGGACGAGAGTGTAATCGCCCGTTGGGTCAATCTTGTCACGCAGTCAAAACCCGAAACCCTTGTCCTTGACTTCTTCGCGGGATCTGGGTCAACAGGCCATGCCGTTATGGACCTCAATGCTGCCGACGGTGGCAACCGCCGTTACATCCTGGTTCAGCTCGATGAGCTCATCGATCGGGACGGTTACAAGACCATCGCGGACATCACCCGCGAACGACTGCGCCGCGCTGGAGCTCAGATTGCTTCAAAACTGACCCTGGACACCGCGCACGTGGACACCGGTTTCCGCTCCTACCGCCTGGCATCCAGCAACGTAAAGCCCTGGGACGGCTCCCCAGACCAGCTCAACCTGTTCAAATCCGTCGACAACCTTGTCGAAGGCCGCACCACGAACGACCTCCTCGTCGAGATGATGCTGCGCCTGGGTGTCGATCTGACCACTCCCGTGGAAACCCGTGAGGTTGCGGGCAGCACCCTCTACAGCCTTTCAGGTGTTCTGTTCGCTTACTTCGGTACTCAGATGAACGTTGACCGGGCCAACGAGATCGCCAAGGCTTTGACTACCTGGCGCGACGAAGATCCTACGGACGTCGATACCACGGTCGTTGTTCGTGACACGGGTTTCATCGACTCCGCCGCCAAGCTCAACTTCGCTGCGGCTCTCGAACAAGCCGGGTTCACCAAATTGCGGAGCATCTGATGAAGTTCTCCTTCGATGCGGACCTCGACTACCAACGCCAGGCCATCGACGCCGTCACCGGCCTTTTCAAGGGCCAGGAGACCCTGAGCTCCCAGTTCACCGTGCACGCTCACCCCTCTGCCCGTGCGGGGATCGAGGGGATGTCCGAGCACGGTCACGGCAACATGCTGCACCTGGACCCCGAGACAATCCTGGCCAATATGCGGGAGGTACAGAACCGTACCGGCCTCGTACCGGAACCATCGCTGGACTCGATGAACTTCACCATCGAAATGGAGACCGGCACCGGTAAGACGTACGTCTATTTGCGCACCATCTACGAACTAAACCAGATCTACGGGTTCACCAAGTTCATGGTGGTGGTGCCCTCGGTGGCCATCAAGGAGGGTGTCGAAACATCCATCCGAATGCTACGAGACCACTTCGCAACCTTGTACGGCAATCCCCCGATGAACTCTTTCCAGTTCGATGGTGGCAACCCGTCCCGGGTGCGTTCGTTCGCTACCTCGCCGAGCATCGAGATCATGATCGTCACGATCGCCTCGATCAACAAACAGAGCAACAAGGTCTATCAGCCAGCCGAGGATCTCGACTTCGAGGTTCCCGCTGATCTGATTCGCGCCACGAATCCGATCATCATCGTAGACGAACCGCAGAGCGTGTACGGCGACACCGGAAGCGGCAAGAAGACGGGCGCGGGCCGGAAGGCGTTGGAAGGGTTCAACGCTCTGGCCACACTGCGCTACTCGGCGACCCATTCCAGGGACGACAAGGCCAACCTCGTCTACCGTCTGGACGCCATCGCCGCCTACGAGAAGCAGCTGGTCAAGCAGATCGAGGTCGATTCCCTGGAGACCTCCGCCAGTGGAACCATCCCTTACGTCAAGCTGCTTGATGTGAAGCGAAACCTCACGGCTCGTGTCCAAGCGGATGTCGAACAGGGCAACGAGATCAAGCGCAAGACCATCACGGTCGATACCGGGACACGCAGTAATCTCGCGGACGTGACCGGCCGTGACCTGTACAAGGACCTCACGGTAACCGCCATCAACGCGGCCTCAGGACAGGAAAGCATCTCCTTCGATACCGTCGCGCGTCCGTTGAGGGCCGGCGACAGCATCGGTGACGAGGTCAGTGTCGAAGAACGCGCGCGTCAGATGATCGCCCAGACCATCCGGCAGCATCTGCGCAAGGAGCAGGATTTCGCTCTTCACGGGCGCGAGATCAAGGTCCTCAGCCTCTTCTTCGTCGACTCCGTTGCCAAATATCGCGAATACGGACCCGACAACGAACCGCTTCCTGGCGAGTACGCGCGGATCTTCGAGGAGGAGTACACACGCATCGCCTCCGAACCAGAGTTCAACACCCTGTTGGGCGAATCCGCAGCCGAAACGGTCGCGAGACAAGCACACCAAGGGTACTTCTCCGTGGACCGCCGCAAGGGTGGCGCCGAGGTTCTGGTGGACACCAAGGAGAGCTCGGAGAAGGGGCGTCAGCAGGCCGGTCGCGCCTATGAGCAGATCATGCGGGACAAGGTCGGTCTGACCACACCAGGTACCCCGCTTCGTTTCATCTTCAGCCACTCGGCCTTGCAGGAAGGGTGGGACAACCCCAACGTCTTCCAGATCTGCGTCCTGCGGAACATGGGCACCGAGCGATGGCGGCGTCAGTCCATCGGCCGTGGCCTACGCCTGTGCGTGGACGGTTCCGGCGATCGTGTGCAGGGCTTCGACGTCAACCGCCTCACTGTGATCGCGAACGAGTCATACGAGGAGTTCGCTGACCGCCTCCAGCACGAGATGGCTGAAGACCTGGGCATCCGTTTCGGGTACATCAGCATGGAGGGCCTCTCCCGTCTACCCGTGAAAACCGAGGACGGAAGCAGCGTGCCCGTGGGTGCGGCCGCCGCAGAGGGTCTGTACCAGGCGCTGCTGCATGAGGGCTACATCGATGGCAAGGGGAAGGTTCAGGAAAGCCTGCGTCTCACTGTGCGGGCGGAAGACTCGAACCTCGAAAATCTCGTGAGTGGTGTTGTGGACTCCCCGGCCGCTGTCAATGCGGTACTCGGGTTCATCAAACGTCTGGTCCGTCCTGTCGACGTGAAGAAGGCTGGGGAACGTGTCCCCGTACCTCTCGTCAAGGAGCGGCTGGAGAGCCCGGAGTTCCAGGAACTGTGGAACCGCATTCGGCACCGCACGGAGTACCGTGTCGAAATCGACGAAGCGGATCTGCGTGCCTCGATGCTCAAGGCGCTGCGCGACATGCCCGCGGTGCCCAAGCGTCGGGGTGAATGGACCACGCACCGCGTGGAACGGATCGATCAGAGCGGGCTGGCTTCGGAGGCCTCCGAGACACGGCGCGCGGACGTCACCTACGCCGACAGTGAGAACCTGCCCGACATCCTCTCCGTTCTCTCAGATCGCACTCAGCTGACCCGTGCCACTCTCGCCCACGTACTCACGGAGTCCGGTACGCTCCCACAGTTCCGCTACAACCCGCAGGCCTACATCGATCAGGTGACCCGACTCATCAATGTCACCAAGGAGAACTTCCTGGTCGAGGGGCTGCGTTACGAACTGGTGGACGCCTCACGGCCAGATTCCGAACGCCGATACGCGCTCGCTCTGTTCAGCGAATCCGAGACCGCCGGCTATACCGGTGTTGGAGGCAACATCGTCTCCGACGCCGACGGTAACGCCATCTCCTTCGAGAAGAAGTCCGTCTATCAGTACCTGGTCGTCGATTCGAAGACTGAGAAGGACTTCGCGCTAGAGCTGCTAAAACGCTCCGAGGTCAAGGCGTTCGTCAAACTTCCAGCCTCGTTCACGATTCCCACTCCTCTGGGACGCTACAACCCCGACTGGGCGTTGACGGTGGAACGTACCGACGGAAGTCGGTACATCGTGTTCGAGACCAAGGGCGTCAGCGAGGAAGCCCTCCTTCGCCCTATGGAACAGGGCAAGATCGCCTCCGCCCGCATCCACTTCGATGCGGTGAAGGACGGCGTCGGCATCAACGATCTTGAGTACGCGGTCGTCAGCGGTATCGAGGGAGCAACAGCGGTGATGGAGTAGCGCCCAACGCTGCCGCACCACAAGTTCCTGTGGTTGGGGTGCCTCGTCGTAGCCGAGCAGCGCGGCACCCAACCCGCACCACCTCGGCCCGCTGCCCGCGTCCAAGGCGTTCAACCAGATCGCGGAAGTGTAGCCGACGCTGGTGGTCGACGGTCAGGTGGTCGGAACTTGGGTGTGAGACCAGAAAGGCCGTCGGGTACGCCACAGGCTCATACCCGCGCCGATGCCCCAAAGTGCTCGTCTCCAGGTTCGCGCATCCACACAACGGATGAGTGCGGTCCTTCGTGCGGGCCTGGAACTAAAGGAGCCGCTGCCCGTTCCACCCTCTCTTCATCTGCGAGCACACCCCGACGCCTGCCTTGGTATAACGGGCGCCGGGGGTACCGGGTCGGTCAGTGTTGGAACTGGAGGTTCCGGGGCAGTAGGCGGCTCTGGGATTGGGCCCACAGGTGGGCGAGCAGGTCATCGAAGGTTTCGGCCTCGTACATGCCCGTGGCTGAAGCGACCCAGAAGGATTGCGTGGCCTCGCCCCACCACACGAGCAAACCCCGGTGGCGGGCCTGGAGCGCGGCGGCCTGGTGGTGTTCGCGGGCGAACTCGGCGCGGTGTCCACCCAGGCGGGGCAGGGTACGGGCGCGCCTGGTGCGGCAGGTGGGGTGAGTGCAGGAGACACAAGCCGCCGGGGCGGGTTGAGTGATCGGCTGGGCCGAAGCAGCGGGTCGCGTGTCCACGGGGCGACGGGGCGCGGGGATAGGGTGGCTCATCAGATCCTCTTTTCCTTGCATATGAGCATGTGTGGGTTTTGGGGGTTCAGGGCCCGGAAGAGCGTTGGCGCGCTCTCCTGGGCCCGTCTCATGTCCGTGACATGTCGTTTAGTTGGGGTTGTTCCAGGCGCTTTCAGCCAGGTCGTAGGCCAGGTACAGCCACACGGTGCGGTACTCGACGTTGCCGTTGTCACCCCATGAGGTGGCCAGGGCATCGACCATGGCCAGCCCGCGCCCGGATTCGGCGCCCAGCCCAGCCCCCTGCCGGGTGGGGGCCAGGTGGGTGGCCCGGCCGGTACGGGTGGTGCGGGCGCGTAGTGCTCCTCGGTCGTGGCAGGTCAGGCGGAGCCCTTCCTTGTCTCGGTGAACTCGCAGGGTGTAGCTGCCGCCCGGGTATCCGGAGAGGCTGTGTTGGATCGAGTTGGTGGCCAGCTCACACCCCAGCAGAGTGAACAGGTAGCGGTAGTCGGCCGTTTCGGTGGCCGCACACGTGTCCAGGAACGCCCGAACCAGCGGCAACAGGGCGGGCAGGCCCGCGAAGTCGTAGCTGCGCGCCCGGTAGTTGGGACGCTCGGGCAAACGTGAGAAGTAGTGGCGCTGGAAGGGCCGGATGAAGCTGGCCAACGGAACCAGCGCTTCCCCTTCCACCGGGACGGGCACCACGGGTGTGAGGACGGTTTCGGGCATGACGAACACACTCCTTGACATGGCTGCACACATGAGTCGGGGGATCGTTGCCGGATGCCCGTTGGAGGAGTCTCACGGAGGCCGTGATGCGCGGAACGGGCAAGGCATAGCCTGACCAGATGAACCCTGAGTGATCCACCGATCACTGGCTACATCTCCATCATGAGGCGCGATATACAAGATGTCAACACTAATTCTCGATATACGAAAAAGTTTTGGATAGGCTTCGCTCATGAACCATCCGATCAGCCCCACCGTGCGACGACGAAGGCTCGCCCGGGAGCTCCGCCGCTTGAGAGAGGATCGCGGCCTCCAACTCTCCGCAGCCGCCAAGGAAGCTTCCGTCCCTCAGTCCACACTGAGCAACATCGAGTCCGCTGAAGCCCGCCGCATCAAGCCCCGCGACATCGATGCACTCGCTGAGCTTTATGGAGCCTCCAGCGACATACGCGCCGCCCTCCAGGAACTGGCCCGGGAGTCGAAGGAGAAGGGCTGGTGGTCCAGCTACAAGGACGTGTTCGGCGGTAACGCCCTGCCAGACTTCGAGGTTGAGGCTTCGATGATCCGCATGTACCAGTGCCAGGTCATTCCTGGCCTGCTTCAGACGCCCGACTACGCTGAAGCTGTCTTCCGTGGCGGAGGTGCCTACACAGATGAAGAAGTCAGGCGCCATGTCGACGCTCGCATCCAGCGTCAGCACGTTCTCTCCAGGCACAACCCGCTACACCTGTGGGCGGTAATCGACGAAGCAGCCTTCCACCGGCAGGTGAGCAACCCGTCTGTGATGCAGGAACAACTTCAGCACCTGGTCAACATGGCGATGCACCATAACGTGAACATCCAGGTCCTACCGTTTCAGGCTGGCATGCATGCCGCGCTATCCGGGTCGTTCTTTCTCCTGGACTTCCCTAGCGAGCCCGACCCGAGCATCGTCTACACCGAGACATCAACGGACAGCCTCTTTGTCCAAGAGAGTGCATCCGTGCAGCGATATGTAACGATCTTCTCGAACCTGAACGCAGCCGCTCATCGCCCAGCAGAGAGCATCCAGTTCCTAGAACAGAGCCTGGAGTCATACAAACAGCATGCCCACGAATGACGGTTTGACCTTCTTCAAGTCCAGCTACAGCGGCGACCGCGCGGAGTGCGTCGAAGTCGCACACATCCCCACCGGCTTCCGAAAGAGCAGCTACAGCGCCCAGGACGTCAACTGCGTCGAGGTCGCCGAGCTCCCCTGCGGCGCGGCCATCCGCGACTCCAAGCACCCCGACGCCGGGCACTTCCCCTTCCCCGCCTCCGAGTGGACCGGCTTCCTCAGAAGCGCTCTGCGGTAGTCGGCCAGAACCCCGTCTGCGGTGGGCCCTCCCCCACCGCAGGCGTCTCACCGCCGGCGTTCAGGCTCGTAGGAGACGGTCGGTGTAGTCCTTCCAGTACGGAGCCGCCTCCACCGGGCGCACGCCCGCGCGCAGCTTCTCCGGAACACCGGGCTGGTAGAACTCACCCAGGACCCGGGCCAGGTCGGCGACGTCGCCCGGCGCGCACAGGAGCCCGTCCACGCCCTCACGCACGTGGTCGGCCAGAGCACCCGCCCGGGTGGCGATCACCGGCAGACCGTGCTCGTGGGCCAGCCACACGTTCTGGCTGGCGGTGGCCGAACGGTAGGGCAACACCATGGCGTCCGCGCCCGCGAACAGCTCTGGCAACTCCTCTGCGGGCACGTAGCCCTCGCGGAAACGGACCCGGTCGGCGATCCCCAAGCCACGGGCCAGGGCGGCCAGGTCGGCCGAACCACCCCAGAACTCGCCGGCCACGGTGAGCGTGACGTCGTCCGGCACGCCCTCTTCGGCCAGGGCCCGCAGCAACACGTCTACGCCCTTGTAGGGACGCACGATCCCGAGGAAGAGCAGGTGGCGCCGCTCCCCCGGGGCCGGTTCGTGGCGGGCTCCGGTCTCGGGCAGGTGCGGGGGCATCGGCGCCACCACCGGGCGCTCACGTCCCGGGCCGAGGAGCCCCTCGGCCAGGTGGGCCTGTTCACCCGAGTGGGTGAGCACCCCGTCGACGCGGCGCAGCAGGGCGCGGACCAGGGAGACGTCCACGGACCGGCGTTCGTGCGGCAGGACGTTGTGGCAGAGCACCACCACTCGGGTCCGAGAGGCACGCGCCGACCGCACCCCGGACAGGATCCCCAGGTAGGCGGGGACCTGGACGGGCGAGAACAGGGTGAACACCACCAGGTCCTCGGTGCGGGCCAGCCGCCGACCCCTCGTGAACCAACCATCGGGCCGGTACCAGGCCAGGTCGTGCCGGGTGTCGGGGAAGGGCTCGCCCTCGGGGTCGGCGACCGTCTGTTCCCCCGGGTAGAGAGCCGCCGGATACTGGGCCAGCCAGGACTCGATCCGGGCCTGGTGTCCCTGGGCGGCCAGGCGGTGGGCGAGTTCGGTGGTGTGCCGTGCCCCACCGCCCTTGTAGGGGTGAGCGGGCCCGACGAGCGTGATCCGCCGGTTCACGAGTGCTCCCTGGAGCGCACGATGAGGTCGGCCAGCAGCGCGATGGCCACGAGGATCAACCCCGTCATGAGGATGAAGACCGTGTTGCTGGGCAGGTAGAACAGGTTCCGGGTCTGGTCGAAGACGAACTTGGCCACGCCGATGCCCAACAACCACAGCGCGGGCGGCATCAGGACCTTGAGCGGGTTGAAGTACATGACCATGCGCAACACCTGGAGGATGTACCGGTAGGCGTCGCTCACGAAGTGGAACTTGGAGACCCCGGCGCGTTTGGCGTACTCGATGGGCACGTACCTGATCTGGTGCTGGTTGGACAGGAACGCCAGCGTGAGGGTGGTGACGCAGGAGAACCCGGGCGGCAGCAGACGCAGGTAGGGGCGGGCGACGTCCTTGCGGAACACCCGAAGCCCGGAGTTGAGGTCGGGGATGCGGGTGTTGGTGAGGCGTTCGGCGGTCTTGCGAATCATCCACTTGGCGGGGACCCGAAGCGCCTTGTGGGTGCCCATTTCCTGGGTACGCGCACCGACGACCTGGTCGATCTCGGGGTCGGCTTCGAGCATGGCGACCAGTTCGGGGATGCGCTCATTGGGGTAGGTCATGTCGGCATCGGTCCACACCACGAACTCGCCCCGGGCCCGCATGCTGCCGATCCGTCTGACGGTGCCCGCCCCTCCGTTGTGGCCGAAGGCCACCACCCTCATACACGGGAAGAGGTGCTCGACCTCGCGCAGACGGTCCAGGGTGCCATCGCGTGAGGCGTCGTCCACGGCGAGCAGTTCGTAGCCGTACCCGGAGGTGTCCATGGCCGAGCAGATCCGCTTGACCTCGTCGACGACGTGGTCCTCCTCGTTGTAACAGGGCAGGACGATGGTGACCCGGACGGGAGGTTCGTCGGCGCGCTCGCGCGGTTGTTCGGTGTCGGCGTGACTCATGGTGTTCTTCTCGACGGAGCGGGTTTGTCGGAGTGGCGAACGGCGGTTCGGGGGCACCGCCGTGGAGGACCGGAAGGTCTCATTCGGGGGGCGATGGGACGACCGTCCAGACGCTGCCGTGGAAGTCCCAGGAACCGGTGGGAGGTTTCATGAGCGTACTCGGGTCCATGTCGGCGATGACGTGGAACTCGCGTTCGGCCTCCTCGGCGTCGTCGGTGGTCTCCTCCAGCACGTGCCACTCCGGTGCGGCGAGCACGGGGGTGCGGTCCCGTTCGTACACGGCGGCCACCACCCGGTCGACCGATTCCTCGTCCGGTTGATCCATCGACGCCGTGGGCGCCCCGCACACGTTGCGGATCAGCGGCATATAGGCGCCCGCCATCCCCGAGTCCACCACGATGACCGAGGCGTCCTCCGGTAGCGACGCGCACAGGCGTTCGGTCGCCGCGACCGTTCCGACGTCCTGCCGGTACCCCATGATCCCGGCCGCGGAGGTGACCAGGGTGGGGCCGAGCAGGGCGACGGCCGCCCCGGCGGCCACCACCGTCGGGAGTGAGCGGACGAGCGGGCCACCGCGACCGTGTCGGACGGACCGTTCGCAGTAGCGGGTGAGCCAGGCCAGGAACCACACCGCGAACAGGATGAACGCCGGGATGACCAGCACGATCAGTCGACGGCTGGCCCAGGGATGGTCCGGTGTGATGGCGGGACGCAGCAGGATCGTGGCGACCGTCCACACGAGCAGCATCGCGGGCAACAGCCACTGCGGGTCTCGGCGCTGCGCGAGCCGGCGCAGGACCAGGGCGACCCCCAGGACCGCGAACAGCACGGTGCCCAGACCCACGTACCAACCCACCCAGTACAGGCTCATGTCGTAGTAGGTGCGGCTGCCCTCGATCGGCAGTCCCTCCGTCTGCTGGACCGCGGCGACCCATTGGTCGGTGAAGTCGCTGCCGTGTCCGTAGTCCGGCCACAGCCACGGCCGGATCGCGAAACCCGCCATGACGAGGATCGCGAGCAGGCCGACCGCGTTCGGCAGCCACCGCACCCGTTCGGTGTGCGGCAACCCGTAGCGCCAGAGCGCGGCCGTGAGAACGACGGTGAGGAAGATGACGGCGAAGCCGATGAGGAGCAGCGGGTTCATCGAGTCCGCCAGGTACTCCAGGTAGGGCAGGGAGTAGCCGTACCCGGCGACCAGGCCGTAGCCGACACCCACGACGAGTCCGCCGAGCAGGGGCAGGGCCTGGCCGCGCCGGGCGACGAGGAACACTCCGACGAAGCCGATCACCGGCAGCAGGTCGCGGATGGCGTCGATGCGCACCAGCACCCCGAGACCGAGCACCACCCCGGCGATGGCGGCCAGGGTGTGCCCCGTGCTCCAACCACCGGTGAGGGACCGTCTTCGACTCAGGGCGTCGAACGCGATGACGAGCCCGCCGAGAAGCAGGATCTGGGCGAGCGGCTCGCTGTAGGTGAACCTGCTCACCCACTGTTGGGGCAGGCAGATCGCCAGGACCAGCGCGGCCAAGGGCGCCCAGCGCGCCCCGACCAGACGGGCGGTGAGCCCCGCGAAGGTGAGGACGCCGAGCGCGCCGAGGATCGGGGTGGTGACGAGCATGCCGTCGAGCCCGCCCAGCCAGTAGCCGATCGACAGCACCAGGGGGGCGCCCGCCATGAACTGCGGCCAGATGACGTCGTCGCGTTCGTAGTGGGCCAGGCTCTGGTAGCCGAGCGCCGGGTCGTCACCGGCGATGAGTTCGCGCTGCTGCGGGATGGGCAGGAACCCGTTCTCCGCGATCCACGACGTGTACATGGCGTAGGAGGCGGGGTCGCGGCGGATGACCAGGGCCTCGGCGTGGTAGGCGATCTGGACCACGGCGAAGGCGACCGTGATGAGCAGTACCGCCACCACCGGCCACCAGGAGGGATGGTCCTCGTCGAGGTCGGGGATCAGGCGGGGTGACAGCGCGCAGGCCACCAGAACCGCGGGTGCTCCCAGCAGGAGCCCGAGCAGTGGGGTGAACCAGCCCGCGACCAGCAGAGGGAAGGCGACGAGGAGCCAGGCCGAGAGGGCGATCGCGGGGAGCGCGGTCACACGGGCGAGGAACCGTCCGGGAAGCAAGCGCATGGGGCAACTCTGGCAGTTTCCGCACGGGTACGCACACCGTGTCATCCTCGCGACGGGACCGTGACATGGGACGCGGTCGCCGTCCGCTCCCCCGAGGCTCCTACCATGAGGGCCATGTCCGACTCTCCCGCGCCGCTGTGGCGCGCTCTCGTCTCAACCGACCCCGGCCGCCCGTTCGTGACCTCCTACGACGACCTCGGGGACCGGGTGGAGTTGTCCCGGGCCACCCTGGACAACTGGGTCTCCAAGACCTCGAACATGCTGGTGGACGGCTTCGGAACCCAGCCGGGCGACCGGGTCGCGGTGGCGCTGCCACCGCACTGGCAGTCGTTGGCGTGGCTGCTGTCCTGCTGGTCGGTGGGCGCGGCGGTGGTACTGGACGGCTCGGGCGGCGTGGCCCGCGACACCGAGGTCGCGGTGGCCGACCCCGACCGGCTGACGGAGGCCCAGGACGGAGGCGCCGAGGAGGTCGTGGGCACCTCCCTCGACTCGTTGGGCATGCCGCTCAAGGAGGTGCCGGCGATGGTCACCGACTACACGGTGGAGGTGCGCGGACACGGCGACCACTTCCAGTCCTATCCGGTGGACGCCGGAGAGATCGCGCTGGAGGTGGGCGAGCGTACGCTGACCGGCGCCGAGGTGGTGGCGGCGGGTCGGGCCCGGGCCGAGGCCTGGGGGCTGGCCGAGGGCGACCGGCTGGCCGTGGTGGTCGCCTCCGACGCCCCGTTGACTGCCCTGGGCGAGGACCTGTCGGTACTCACCGCCGCGGTCGTCTCCGGCGTTCCGCTGGTGTTGACCCCCGCCCCGAGCGCGGGTGATGAGGAGCGGTTCCTCAAGCGGTTGGCGACCGAGCGGGTGAGCGTCGTGTACGGGCCGGCTCCCGAGGGCGAAGCGACCTTCCGACGGGTCGACTGAGCGGGCGGATTCCGTCGGGTCCGGGCGGGCGCCCGGACCCGCCCTCGACCTTCGTCATGGGGGCGGGGATCCTCGTCATGGCGGTCCGCGCCCTACGACGGGGGCCGAGTCGACCCGGTGACGACGGTGCGCGGACCACGGTCCGGATCATCGCGGTCGTGGGTCACGACTCTCGGCGCGTTCGCGTTCGCGTTTCCGCCGTCCTTCGGTGGCTTCACCGGCCAGTCGCTCCTCGCGTGCGATCCGCTCCATCTCGGCGCGGTACCGGTCGGCGGCCTGAGCGCTGTGATCGGGGTGCATGGGGGCCTCCGGGGGTTCACCGGCCGGGAGTCGTTCCCCCGGCTGATCCCAGACTCGGTCTAAGGGCCCCTGCGGCACATCGGAAGACCTCACCGAACAGCGACGCCGCGGCCCCCTTAGACGGGTCGGCCGCGGCGTGGCGGGTACCTCAGATGCCCCTCACCCCGCCTTAGGGGAGGGGACGGAGGACGCGGATGGCGCCGGTGCTCAGGACTCCCGGTAGTAGGGGTCCAGGGCGGTGCCCTCGCGGCGCTCCTGGTCGTAGGTGTACACCTCACGGCCGCCGACGAACACGCGCAGGGCGCGGCTCATGATGTCGAGCGGGTCGCCGGACCAGAGCACCACGTCGGCGTCCAGGCCGGGCTTGAGGGAACCCACACGGTCGTCCAAGCCCATGATCTCGGCCGGGTTGACGGTGATCGCACGGATCGCGGAGTCGCGGTCCATGCCCTCCTTCACGCACAGGATCGCCTGGTAGACGAGGAACTCCACGGGGATGACCGGGGCGTCGGTGGTGAGGGCGACCTTGACGCCGGCGCGGTCCAGGATGCCGGGGTTGGCCAGGGTCCGGTTACCGACCTCCACCTTGGAACGGGCGGTCATCAGCGGGCCGGTGATGACGGGGATCTCGCGCGCGGCGATCTCGTCGGCCAACAGGTGGCCCTCGGTGCAGTGGTTGATGATGAGCCGGTAGCCGAACTCGTCGGCCAGGCGGATCGCGGTGTGCATGTCGTCGGCGCGGTGCACGTGCTGGCACCAGGGCACCTCGCCGTCCAGCACCTGGACGAGGGTCTCCAGGGTGTTGTCACGATCGAAGGGCTTGCCCTCCTCGGCGGCGTGATCCCGTTTGGCCTTGTAGTCCTGGGCCTTGGTGAAGGCGTCGCGGATGACCGCGGCCACGCCCTGACGGGTGGAGGGGAGCGTGTCCTTGTTGCCGTAGACGCGCTTCGGGTTCTCTCCCAGGGCGCTCTTGACGCTGGCGGGTTCCTTGAGCAGACGGTCCTCGACGCTGCGGCCCCACATCTTGATGGCGACGGTACGGCCACCGATGGGGTTGCCCGAACCGGGCTTGATCACGGAGCTGGTGACGCCACCCGACAGCGCGTCGACGAAGCCCTGGTCTGCGGGGTTGATGGCGTCGAGCGCACGCATGCGGGCGCCGTTGGGGTCGGTCATCTCGTTGGTGTCGTCACCGGCCCAGCCGATGGTCTCCTCGTGGATGCCCACGTGCCCGTGGGCCTCGACGAAGCCGGGTAGGACCCACCCGCCCGCGGCGTCGACGACCTCGGCGCCCTCGGGGACGGCGACCTCGTCCGCCGTCCCCACTGCGGTGATGCGGCCGTCGGAGATCAGGACCGTCCCGCCCTCGATGGGGTCTCCTACGACGGGCACGACGTATCCGGAAGTGATAGCGATATCCATGGCGGGCAACCTAGCTCATGCGCAGGTGCGCTCCCAAGACTTTTCCGGAACCGATCATCCAACGACCCGGTCTTCGGGTCACCCCTCGGGCCAGCGCGCGGTGAGGAGTTCGGAACCGGGGGCGAGTTCCACGCTCGCCTCCTCGATGGATTCGCGCACCTTCCGGCAGTGTCCGACGTCCTCGCTGTCCCCGGTGAGATCGCCGCCCTGGGCGGCGAACGCGTACACCATGCTGGGGCGGTCGGCGAACTCCATGATCCGGAACGCGCCACCCAGACCCGGGTGGTACGGGGTGTCCTCGGGGATGGTCGCGAGATCGACGATGCCCGCTTCGACGAGGTCGGCGAGGAAATCGCGCTGGGCGTTGAGGACCGTGGCCCCGCCCTGGGGCCGGCGCAGCACCGACTCATTGATGACCACCCGCAGCGCCGGACCTTCGGGTCCGGTCATCGCCGCGCGGTACGCCATCTCCTCCTCCACCATGGCCTCGATCTCCTCGGGTTCCATGTGGGAATGCCGCGGCCCCAGCACCGCCCGCGAGTACTCACGGGTGCGCAGGAAGACCGGAACGGTCATGGGCTGGTGCTCCCACAACCGGGCGGCGTGGGTGCCGAGTTCTCGCATGTCGCCGAACTCGTTGGGGAAGGCCTCCGCCTGCAACGTGATGGCCCAGGCGTCGAGCAACTGGTGCTCGGTACCCAGAGCGGTGTCGACCCGTTCGACCAGGGAACGGGCCGGTCTGCAGTGCGCGTCCTCCACCTCACGGAGCTTGTCGTCGGTGACACCGACACTCTTGGCGAGATCACTGCGTGAAAGCCCTCGGTCGGAGCGGGCACGCAGGATCCGAGCCCCGAAGGGGAGCCACATCGCCGACGGCAACGCCGATTTCATGCCCATGACCTCTCCCGATTCTGCCGACGCCCCTGGGGGACTGGAGTGACATACCCTCGATGCGACGCCCCAGCCCCCGGACTTCGACCTTCTCTTGCCCCCCGGTGGCTGGTCAAGCGACCTGGCGGGTGCGGCCATCCGTGATAAGTCAGCACAAAGTCCGCCATGTCGTTCTTCCCCTGTCGAGTGTTTCCCCCGATTGGAAGGTCCGTTGGTCTACCTCGCCCTCTTCGCCGCACTCTTTTCCTTGGCGTTCTGGGTCTACGTGCTCTTCGACGTCATCGGATCCGACGCGGAGGAGATCCGCCTTCTACCCAAGACCGCTTGGGCGATGATCGTCCTGCTGCTGCCGAAGATCGGTGCCGCGGCGTGGTTCCTGCTCGGTCGTCCGCGACGCCGTCCCGAACTCGCCGAGGGCCCGGTGGGTCCTCCTTCGCCCTTCCCCGAGTACGAACACCCGGGGCGGGCACGCGCTTCCACCTCCGAGGAAGACGAGGCGTTCCTGCGGCAGTGCCGCGAACGCGCCGAGGAGCAGCGCGTCCGGGCCAGGGAGTTCCAGGCCCGAGAGGAACGCGAACGCCTCGAACGGCAGCGACGAGAGCAACGGGAACAGCGCCCGGAAGGCCGTGAGCAGGGCGAGCGCGACGCCGACGAGGACCCGACGGGGTCTCCGTCCTGAGCTTCGTGGGGTTTCGGTCGAGTGCGTCCCGGACGTCGGAGCCGTCCCGATTCGCAGTACGCTGAATGCCGCCCCGCCGCGAACCTGATCCCCGGATGTGAACCGATGAACCGCTTGACCCTGCCGGTATCGATCCTCGCCTGCACCGCCTTGTTCGCCACGGCGGCGTGTCAGTCCGAGGAGGCCGCGCCCGAGCCCGACTCCCCCTCCCCCGACGCCTCGGAGGAGTCCCCGTTGCCCGCCGAGGTGGACATCACCGGTGTGGAGGGCGCGACCCTGCACACCAGCGAGGGCGACATCGAACTGGAACTGCTGCCCGACGACGCCCCCATCACCGTCTCCAACTTCGTCGGCCTGGCCGAGGGCGGCCTCGCGACGAACCCGGAGACGGGCGCGGAGGAGTTCTACGACGAGACGGTATTCCACCGGATCATCCCGGACTTCATGGTCCAGGGCGGCGACCCGGAGGGCACCGGCCGTGGCGGCCCCGGTTACCAGTTCCCCGACGAGTTCGACTCCGGGCTGTCCTTCGACGAGCCGGGCATGCTGGCCATGGCCAACTCGGGTCCGGCCACCAACGGCTCCCAGTTCTTCCTCACGGTCGAGCCGACCCCGCACCTGGACAACATGCACACCATCTTCGGAAAGGTCGCCGACGAGGAGTCGATGGAGATCGTGGACGCGATCTCCGCGGTGGAGACCGACGCCAACGACAAGCCGACCAGCGACATCGTGCTGGAGTCCGTCACCATCAACCGCGCCGACGACTGACCGGACGGCGAACATCCGGCGACGTCCGGCGACGTCCGGCGAAGATTCGACGAACGGCGAGGGGTGGAAGGACAGGGTCCTTCCATCCCTCTTCGCGTACGTGGTCCCGTGCCGGCGGGCCTGTGCCCGCCCGTCGGGTCCGGGTCAGCGGCGACGTTTGGCGCGGGCGGCGCGGGCGCGTTCGACCGCGGGGCCGATCTCCGCCACCAGACGCTTCACGTCCCCCATCGTGGAGGTACGGCCCAGGGACAGACGCAGGCTGCTCAACGCCACCTCGGTGTCGACCCCGGTGGCCAGCAGCACATGGCTGGGTTGAGCGACCCCGGCGGAACAGGCCGAACCCGTCGAGCAGGAGACACCGCGGGCGTCGAGGAGCATCAGCAAGGCGTCGCCCTCGCATCCGGGGAAGGACAGGTGGGCGATACCCGGCAACCGCCGGTCGGGGTCGCCGTTGACCACCACGTCCGGCACGGCCTCTCGGACCCCGGCCTCCAGCTCGTCGCGCAACGACGCCAGGTGTTCGGCGTGCTCTTCGCGTTCGGCCACCGCCAGACCCACCGCGGTGGCCAGGCCACGGGTGAGCGGTGTCGGCAGGGTGCCGGAGCGGATGTCGCGTTCCTGACCGCCGCCGTGCAGCACCGGCACCGGGGCCAGTCCACGCGCAACGACCAGGGCGCCGGCCCCCACGGGTCCACCGAGTTTGTGGCCGCTCAGGGTCAGCGCGCTCACCCCGCTGTCGGCGAAGTCCACGTCCTGCACCCCCACGGCCTGGACCGCGTCGGTGTGGAAGGGGACGCCGAACTCGGCGGCGACCGCGGCCAGTTCCCGCACCGGTTGTAAGGTGCCGATCTCGTTGTTGGCCCACATCACCGACACCACGGCCACCGAGTCGGGGTCGCGTTCGATGGCGTCGCGCAGGACCCGCGGGGTCACGCGGCCGACCGCGTCCACCGGGAGTTCCTCGTACACGGCACCCTGGTGGTCGGCCATCCACCGGGCGGGGTCGAGGGCGGCGTGGTGCTCCACGGCGCTGACCAGGATCCGGGTGCGTGCGGGGGCCTCGGCGTTGCGGGCCCAGTACAGGCCCTTGATGGCGATGTTGTTCGACTCCGTGCCGCCCGCGGTGAAGACGACCTCGTGCGGGGTGGCGCCGACCGCGGCGGCGATCGACTCGCGCGCCTCCTCGACGGTCCGGCGGGCGGCACGGCCGTGTCCGTGCAGGGAGGACGGGTTGCCGAGGGCACCGAGCTGCGCCGCCATCTCGGCGATCACCTCGGGGCGGACCTCGGTCGTGGCTGCGTGATCCAGATACACCATGGCGGAATCCAGGATACGTCGGACGTTCCGTCCTCTCGGCCATGGCCGGGCACGAACCCCGATCGTCCACGGGCGCGGAGTCACCTCTGGTCCTCCACCCCCGCGCCGTCCTACCGGGGATATCGGGGGAATCTCCCTCACCGCCGGCTTCGCGCCGCCCACCCACCGCCCCGGTCGTCCACAGGCGCGGCACGCGATCCTCCAGGTCGGGGTCCGGACCGATAACCTTGGGTCATGCCTGATTCCGCGTCCACGCCGTCCCACCGGAACGACACTCCCACCGGGGAGCACTGGCCCGCGCCCACCGCGGGCGCCCCGGTGCACGCCCGGATCCGCCTGCCCGGGTCCAAGTCCATCACCAACCGGGCCCTGGTCATCGCGGCCCTCTCGGAGGGGCCGTGCCTGGTACGGCATCCCCTGGTGAGCCGGGACAGCGAACTCATGGTGGGCGCGCTGCGGGCGTTGGGGGTCACGGTCACCGAAGTGCCCTCAGGCGACCCGGACGCCCCGGATCTGTCCATCACACCCGCTCCGCTGCGCGGCCCGGCCACCGTGGACGTGGGCAACGCGGGCACCGTCATGCGCTTCGTTCCGCCCTTGGCCGCGCTGGCGTCGGGGGACGTGCGTTTCGACGGTGACCCACGGGCTCGTGAACGGCCGGTGGGCGAGCTCCTCGGCGCCCTTCGCGCACTGGGCGCCGACATCGACGACGCGGGCCGCGGCGCGTTCCCGCTGACCATCCACGGCACCGGCTCGGTGCGCGGTGGCGAGGTCGTCCTCGACGCCTCGGGTTCCTCCCAGTTCGTGTCGGCGCTGCTGCTCAGCGGCGCCCGCTTCACCGAGGGGGTGCACCTGCGCCACCAGGGCCCGCCCGTTCCCTCGCAGCCGCACCTGGACATGACGGTGGAGATGCTGCGCGCCGCCGGGGCCGAGATCACCACCGGGGAGAACTCCTGGAAGGTGGAGCCCGGTCCGCTGCGCGCCACCGAGATCACCGTCGACCCGGACCTGTCCAACGCCGCCCCCTTCCTCGCCGCCGCCCTGGTCTCCAAGGGCGAGGTGACCGTCGAGGGGTGGCCGGAGCACACCACCCAGGCCGGTGACGCCCTGCGCGGGTTGCTCACCCGGATGGGCGGCGAAGTCTCCCGCACCGCCGAGGGCGGCCTGACCGTGCGTGGAACCGGGGCGATCCACGGCATCACCGCGGACCTGCACGACGTCGGCGAGCTCACGCCCACCATCGCCGTGATCGCGGCCCTGGCCGACTCCCCGTCCCGGCTGACCGGCATCGCCCACCTGCGCCGGCACGAGACCGACCGCATCGCCGCCCTGGCCACCGAGATCAACAAGCTCGGCGGGGACGTCGAGGAACTGCCCGACGGCCTGGTGATCCGGCCACGCCCACTGCACGGCGGGGTGTTCCACTCCTACGACGACCACCGGATGGCCACGTCCGGTGCGGTGATCGGGCTCGCGGTGCCCGGAGTGGAGGTGGAGAACATCGCCACCACCCGCAAGACCATTCCCGACTTCCCGGGCCTGTGGTCGGAGGTCCTCTCGTGAGTCGCACGCGGGGCGGGGGACGTCATCTCGACGAGGACGACATCCGGGTGCGTGCCCGAGGCGGTTCCAAGCCGCGCACCCGCACGCGACCCAAACACGAGAACGCCCGTGAGGGGATGGTCACCGCGGTGGACCGGGGCCGGTACCGCTGTCTGGTGGATCGGGTCCCCGTGGTGGCGATGAAGGCACGCGAGCTGGGCCGCGGTTCCATCGTGGTCGGCGACAGGGTGGACGTGGTCGGCGACCTGTCCGGCAGACCCGACACCCTGGCCCGGGTGGTCAGGGTGCGCGAACGCGAGTCCGTGCTCAGACGCACCGCCGACGACACCGACCCGGTGGAGCGGGTCATCGTGGCCAACGCCGACCAGCTCGCCATCGTGTGCGCGCTGGCCGACCCCACGCCGCAACCGCGTTTCGTGGACCGGTGTCTGGTGGCCGCCTACGACGCCGGGCTGGAACCACTGCTGTGCCTGACCAAGGCCGACCTGGCCTCCCCCGACGACATGCTCGGCGTCTACGAACCTCTCGGTCTGCCCTACGAGGTGCTGGGTCCGGACCAGGACCTGGACGGCCTCCGCGCCCGGCTGGCGGGGAGGACCACCGTGTTCGTGGGTTCCTCCGGGGTGGGCAAGTCCACACTGGTCAACCGGCTGGTCCCGAGCGCGGATCGGGCCGTCGGGCACGTCAACGCGGTCACCGGACGCGGTCGGCACACGTCCACGTCGGCCTCGGCCCTGGAGTTCGAGGGCGGCTGGCTGATCGACACCCCGGGGGTGCGCAGCTTCGGGTTGGCGCACATCGACCCCGAAGAGATCGTCGCGGGTTTCCACGACCTCGACGCGTTCGCCGTCGACTGCCCACCGGAGTGCACGCACCAGGAGGACGCACCCGGCTGCGCCATCACCGCGGCCTTGGCGCGCGACGAGATCGACCCGGACCGGGTGGCCTCGTTGCGCAGGCTGTTGAGCAGCCGCGAGGGCGAGGACGACACCGAGCCCACCGCCGCATCGCCCGAACCGCTCCCCTGACCGATCGGCCGCGGGACACGCACCTCCCCTGGTCGGGTCCCGGGGCCCGCGCACTCCTCGGAACAGTCGGGGCGAACCCCGAGGCCGGACCCGCGGTCGCCCAGCGGTCGCCCAGCAGGAGCACATCGTCTTCCGTGCCTCGACCACCGCGTGGACCCGGTCCGGACACACCACCCGCGTCGAATCCGTGGCGTGGCTTCGGTGTCGAGGTCGAGGTCAGGGTCGGCCCAGGGCGGGTCAGTGGGCGGAGGTCTCCGGGGCTTCGCCCAAGACGTGTTCGCGTCCCCAGGCACCCAGCGGTTCCAGGGCCCGATTCAGACTCCGACCCAGGTCCGTGAGGGAGTACTCGACCTTGGGCGGGACCTCGGCGAAGTCCGTGCGCAGCACGATGCCGTCCGTCTCCAGCTCACGCAGGTGGGCGGCGAGCACCTTCTCCGTGACCCCCGGAAGCATCCGGCGCAGTTCGCCGAAGCGGCGCGGTTCCTCCTCCAGCGCCCACAGGATCAGCACCTTCCACTTGCCGCCCACCACGTCCATGGCCGCGTCGATACCGCAGTGGTAGGCGTTCTCCCCTCGCCTGGTCACCACGTCCCCACCTCTCCGACCTGTTGGAGGAACGCCTGGCCCAAGGGTTCGCCGATGAGGACGGCACCGGCGCCCTGGAACTGCTGGTCCAGCGCTAGGCGGTTTTTGGATCACGCCGGGCTCACGAGGATCGGCTCAAGCGCCGAACCGACCGTAGGCGTCCAAAGAACACTCCCTGACGGAACGTCGACGGAGGTGGGGCGCGGCCGGCCACCGGGCGCGTCCTACAGATCGACGGTGCCGCCGCAACGCCGTTGACGTCCTCCGCGCCGTGAACGACGTGGATTCCCACAGCCTCGCGGCTGTAGGCGCGTTGCGCCTCGCGGCGCCCGCCGGTTCCTGCTTCGGCGACCCGTGCCGCCCGATCGAGTCGGTCGGTCTTACCCGGTCTCCACAGGCTTGTGGACCCAAGGGTCCCGTTCCCGCCCGTCCGGCGGTACCTGACACCGTCACCACAACAAGCGCCGATCCGCCCCGGGGGCGAATCGGATTTTTCCATCCCGCTACGCGGGGCGGTCGACTTCACCCCCGCCGTGAATGGCGCAGCACCTCACGGCGGCGGTCCTCGGGTCCCGGTCCGCCGCGCATCAGCGAGCCACCGGAAGCATTCCGTGCACCACCATCTCGACGCGTCGGGCGGCACGTTCCGGGTCGATGGGTTGCAGCGAGTAGGAGACGATCAGCCTCAGCGTGACGTCGGCCACCGCCTCGGTCACCGACGGTTCGGTGGTCGGGCAGCGTTCCCGCAGGGTTCGGGAGATCCGATCACCGAGGACGTCCAAGAGCGGCTCGGATCGGGTGGTCACCACGGGGAGCAGTTCGTCGTCACCGGTGACCACGGCCCGCAGCAGCGGGTTGTCCCTGGCCGCCGACAGGACCATGCGGGTGGTGCGGTTGACGGCGTACGCGGGGTCGTGTCCGTCGGATTCCAGCACTCGGACGACGTTGTCCAGGAGGGTGTTCACCTCGCGCACCACCACCGTTTGGAGCAGCCCCTCCTTGCTCCCGAACACGTTGTAGAGCGTCTGTCTGGACACTCCCGCGGCCGTGGCGACGTCGACCATCCGGCGCTCGCCCCAGTGGCCCGCGAGTACCTCGGCGTAGGCCGCGTCCAACAGCCGTTCACGCGCTCCGGCGCTCTCCCCACCGCGTTTGTCCCCACTCACGGTTCCCATGGTTCCATTCTCCCATCCGCCCACGCTCCGCCTTCCCGTTTCAGCCGCCCTCTCCCGCCTCCGACATCCCCTAACACTCTGATCACGTGCGGGTGCCGCTTTGGCCATGTTCGTACCCGGGACGGTAGCGTTACCGGCCATGGTGTCCTTTGACGATGATCTGCGGCTGGCCCACGTGCTCGCCGACGCTGCCGACGACATCGCGATGAAGCATTTCCGCGCGCTGGATCTGGTCGTCGAGACCAAACCGGACCTTACTCCGGTCACCGAGGCCGACCGCACCGTCGAAGAGACCCTGCGTAGTGTGCTCTCTCGTGCCCGCCCCCGGGACGCGGTGGTCGGCGAGGAGTACGGCAAGAGCGGCAACAGCAACCGGGTGTGGGTCATCGACCCCATCGACGGCACCAAGAACTATGTTCGAGGCGTCCCGGTGTGGGCGACCCTCATCGCCCTGTTGGAGGGCGACCGTCCGGTGGTCGGCCTGGTGTCCGCGCCGGCCCTGCACCGACGCTGGTGGGCCTCCAAGGGTGGCGGTTCCTGGTCCGGCCGCAGCCTGTCCAAGGCCACTCGCTCTCAGGTCTCCAAGGTCACCGAACTGTCGGACGCCTCGTTGAGCTACTCGTCACTGACCGGCTGGGAGCAGCAGGGCAGGCTGGAATCGTTCCTCGGCCTGAGCCGTTCGGTCTGGCGGACCCGCGCCTACGGCGACTTCTGGTCGCACGTGATGGTCGCGGAGGGCACCGTGGACATCTCCACCGAACCCGAGCTGTCGCTGTGGGACGCCGCTCCGCTGCCGATCATCCTGGAGGAGGCCGGCGGGCGGGCCACCGACCTGCGCGGGGAGGGCTTCGTCGACGGTGGTCCCCTGGTGTGCAGCAACGGCGCGCTCCACGACCAGGCCCTGACCTGGCTCAACGGCGGCCCCACCCCGCTACGACGCCCCTGAACGAACTATCCGTGTCTTCCTGATCACGTTACGTAGTAACGTGCGTTGTGTGCTGACCACGACAACCCACCCACGGCGCGTGCTCGTGCTCTGCGGAGCGGTCCTCCTCCTGGCCACCGCGTGCGCCGACGGCCACGGTCACAGCCCCCGGCAGCTCAGCGAGATGATCACCGAGACCGTACGCGACTCCGCCGACACCGGCATGCCGGGACTCGGTGCGTCCGGCTCCCTCTACGATCCGAACGACTTCGCGTGCGCCCCGGCGGTCGACCCCCTGGTCCCCGGGAGCTGGCGCAGTCAGGCGCCCCGATCCGCCCTCGAAGCTGGAGAGTCGGCCGAACTCGGTCTGTCCGACGACGCCGGTGGTCCCGCCCGAGCCGTCATCGCCACCGTGACCACCCCCGACGGTGAGGCCACCTCCGCCGAGACCGACCTCGGCGAGGACGAATGGTCCTCCCTGGTCTTCCCCGACGACTTCGGCGCCGACCCCACCACGAGCGGGGTGCACACCGTGCTGTGGACCGACGGCGCCGGGGACCCCATCACCTGCGACGGTTTCGAGGTCGACTGAGGAGGCCACGCGCGGTGGCCAGATCCGGCCGGCCGAAAAACCCTCCCGGTGTGAACCGAGAACCCCCGTTCCTGCGATGAACCTGTTGTCAGCCCGCCCTCGCGGGCCACCCCGGCGCCGCCGATGCCGCCGCGCCGGGTCCTACGGACACACGGGAAGGGGTCCCTTGCTGCGTTCCCTCACCGCCGGGATCGTGTTGGCCTTCGCCGGTTCCCGGGCCAACGTCACCCGGACCATCCTTTCCTGCGCGGGGATCGTCGTCGGCGTCGGCGCGTTGATCATGGTCGTCACCGCCGGTGACCTCGGTCAGCGTTACGCCACCGCCTTCAGCGAGGCCAACGCCGGACGCGCCGCCACCATCGAAGCCATGGTCTACAACCCGATCAACGACCTGGCCGCCTACGAGGAGGACCTGGTCCGTGCCGGCGCCCAGGACGTCTCGCTGTACCAATCCCCCCAGAACGACACCCTCTTCCGCTCGGGCGACGAGGCCATCGAATCCGTGAGCGTCACCGGAGTGGACGCCACCCTCTCCGACATCCGGCGGATCAACCTCGCCGAGGGCCGTTGGTTCACCGAGGCCGACCAGGAGTCGCGCGCCCCGGTCCTGGTGGTCAACCAGTCCCTCGCCGACTTCCTCGGCGACCAGACCGAACTCCAGATGGGCACCGACCGCTGGATCGACGTGCGGGTGGTCGGCGTCTCCGAGAGCTCCGCGCTGGACGGCGACTGGTACTCCGCCTACCTGCTGCGCTCCCCCGTTTCCGAGGAGATCATCTTCGGCCCCTCATGGGACTCCGAGATCGGTGGGTTCCAGGGGGGAGGCGAGGACATGGGGGTCACGCACCTGGCCCGGGTGGATCCCTCCGACAGTGCCGCCGACCAGATGGACGGCGGCACGGAGTTCACCGAACGCATGGAGTCGGCGCGGTGGAGGTGGAGCACCGACGACCAGTTCGAGTACTTCGCCTACCGCAGCGACTTCTCCGAAGAGACGGACATCGTCATCACCGTCATGTCGGCGGGGCTCCTCGTCATCGCCGGCATCACCCTCACCACGGGGCTGCTCGGCGTGCTCAACGTCGGCCTGGTCACCGTCCGAGAACGTCGCCGTGAACTGGCCACCTACCGTGCCCTGGGCGCGAGCCGGTTCACGTTGTTCGTGGCGGTGGTCATGGAGTCCGTCGTGGTCTCGGTGGTCGCCGGGATCATCGCTCTGCTGTTGTCGTTCGCCCTGGTCGCAGCGGCGGGGGCGATCATCGGCAACTTCGTCGCGCTACCACCGGATATCACCATGACCGTGCCGCCCTCGGCGGTACTGGTCGGTCTACTCAGCGCCGCCTTCGTCGGTCTCTTGGCCGGGATCATCCCCGCGATCCGGGCGCTGCGCGCGTCCGTCGTCGCCGGGCTGCGGGAATAGGAGAAACAGTGAAGAAGTGGATCATCGTCGGCGCGGTCGCGGCCCTGCTGCTGGGACTGGTCGCCTCGGGTTACCTCCTGCTCTCGCGCATGGGCTCGGCCCCCACGGACGAGGACGTCGTCGGCGCCGCCGCGGACGTGAGCCGGCAACCGGTCGAGATCGAACTGGGCACCGTCAGTTCACAACTGGTGTTGGACGCCACCGTCCAGGCCGAACCGGGTAAGCCCGTCGAGGCGCGTCAGGGCGGCACCGTCACGCATCTGTGGTTGAACGACGGAGCGAACGTGGAGGAGGGCGCCCCGGTCGTCAGCGTCTCACTGCCCGCCGAACCCGCCCCCGAGGCCGAGGAGGACGAGTCGTCCTCCGGCTCCCGCGAGGTCACCCTGTACGCACCCGTGAGCGGCACGGTGTCGGGCCTGGACGACGTCCGGGTGGACGACGTACTGGAACCCGGCGCCAAGGTCGCCACGGTCTCCACCGGGGAGTTCCACGCCGTCGCTCAGGTGCCCGCCAACGACCTGTACCGGTTCTACGACGACCCCGGAGAGATCATGCTCCAGATCGACAAGGGCCCGCCCGCCGCGGAGTGCGATTTCATCGGGCTCGGCGCCTCCGAGCAAGAGGACTCGGGCGAAGAGGGCGCCGAGGCCGGCGAGACCGGTGCCGGTGGTGGCTCGGAGCTGACCTGCCGGATCCCGTCCGACCTGACGGTCTTCGACGGGGTACAGGGCAAGCTGTCGGTGAGCACCGGGGAGGTCGAGAACGTGGTGGTCGTCCCGGTGACCGCGGTACGCGGCAACACCGAGTCGGGCGAGGTCGTCGTGGTCGACGACGCTGGCGCGGAGGAGACCCGCGAGGTGTCCCTGGGCATGTCCGACGGACAGGTGATCGAGGTCACCGAGGGGTTGAGCGTGGGTGATCAGGTCCTGGACCCGGTACCGCTGGACCCGCGGTTCGACATCCCCGAGGACCCCACGGAGGAGGAGTTCGACGACGAGCTCCCCGATGAGGGTTTCGAGGACGAGGCCCTCATCGAAGAGGAGGGCTAGATGTCGTTCGACGTTCCCCTGCCCGTGGCGGTCCCCGCACGCCCGGCCACGGTCCCGCTCCTGCGGGTCGAGGGGTTGACCCGGCACTTCGTGGTGTCGGGCACCCGCATCGACGTGCTGCGCGACTGCACCTTCGATGTGTCCCGTGGCGAGGTCGTGGCGATCATCGGCCAGTCGGGGTCGGGCAAGTCCACGCTGTTGAACGTGCTGGGACTGCTCGACACACCCAGTTCGGGTTCCTACACCTTCGATGGGGTGGACACCACCGCCCTGCGCGAAGGTCGCAGGTCACGGCTGCGCGGCGAGGGGGTCGGCTTCGTGTTCCAGCAGTTCCACCTGTTGGAGCGGCGGTCGGCCCTGGCCAACGTGGGTGTGCCGATGGTGCTGGGAGGGGTCTCGGCGCTGCGGCGTCGGGCCCGGGCCAAGGAGTTGCTGGAGTCGGTGGGGCTGGGTCATCGGCTGAGCTCCCAGCCGCACCAGCTGTCCGGCGGTGAGCAGCAACGTGTGGCCCTGGCCCGCGCGCTCAGCCGCGAACCCCCACTGATCCTCGCCGACGAGCCCACGGGCGCCCTGGACGCCGCCAGCAGCACCATGATCATGGACCAGCTCATCGAGCAGGCCCAAGGGCACGACTCCGCCGTGGTGGTCGTGACGCACGATCCCAAGGTCGCCGAACGGGCCGACCGCGTGGTGGAACTGGTGGAGGGCCGGACCCACTGAGCGGGCCGGCGTCGTTCGACGCCGGCCCCCTATCGTTCCGGTCGCCCGGCTTCTCGCGCGGGCGATCGGAACGGCGTCGATTCGCCTTCGAATAACCGACATACGAAAAAACACCGGGTGGATTTCTCCACCCGGTGTTTCCTTGGTAGCGGGGACAGGATTTGAACCTGCGACCTCTGGGTTATGAGCCCAGCGAGCTACCGAACTGCTCCACCCCGCGTCGTTGTGTCTCCTACTTTAGGGCCTTAACCCTCAGGTGGCAAATCCGTTTCGACTTCCGCCGAACCGGTGGAGACTCCACCTGACCAGGCCAACCAGCGGCCCGATTCTCATTCACCTTAGCAGAGCACTTCGGTGAATGAACCCGGTCATCCGCCCATGGGACTGAAAACCGGAGAAAGTATCGGTCCCGGAATTTCTTCCGGATCCGAACCTCGTAGCGGGGACAGGATTTGAACCTGCGACCTCTGGGTTATGAGCCCAGCGAGCTACCGAACTGCTCCACCCCGCGTCGTTGTGTTCTTAGATTAGCGCGCCCCCGGGGAGAACAGCAAATCGACCTGGGGAGACCCAGGACACCCTCCCCGAAAAGGCCGACGGGGCGGGCCCCCGAAGGTGCCCGCCCCGCCCGTCATCGCCTCGTGAGGGCCGTGTGGCCCTCGACTTCGGCCTAGTTCTCGCCCGCGGCGTCCTCGACGGCCTCAAGGGCCTCACGCAGACGCTCGTTGGCCTCTTCGCTGTTGTCCTGGGCCTCTTCCCACGCGTCGACGGCCTCGTTGAGGGCCTCGGTGAGATCGGTGTCGCCACCGGAGTCGGTGTCGGAGTCGGCCTCGGACGGGTCCTCGTCCTCGGCGCCTTCCTCGTCCGGGTCCGGCAGCGGCCCCTCGCCACCCTCGAACAGGTTGTTCAGGGCGTCCTGGAGGTTGCTGCCGATGGCGACCTCTTCACCGAAGCCGACCATGACCTGCTGGAGCAGCGGGAAGGATGCCGCTCCACCGCCACCGGCCTGCACGTAGAGGGGTTCCACGTAGAGCAGACCGCCGGCGAACGGCAGGGTCAACAGGTTGCCTCGCGTCACCTCGGCGTTGGACTGCTCCAGCGGGAGCAGGACCTCACGCACGTCGGCGTCGGAGTCGAAGGCGTTCTGCACCTGCCCGGGACCGAAGATCACGGTGCTCCGGGGGAGCTCCAGCAGCTTCAACTGGCCGTAGTCATCGGACTCGGGGTTGCTGTTCACCGACATGAACGCGGCCAGGTTCTCACGACCACGCGGCACGAACGTACTGGTCAGCGAGAAGCTGGCCTCTTCCGAACCGGGGAAGTTGATGGTCTGGCGGTAGGGCGGCTCGGAGACCTCCCCCTCCTGGGTCGGGTCGTCGGGAACCGACCAGAAGTCCTGTCCGCCGTAGTAGGACGCGGCGTCGGTGACGTGGTACTCGCGCATGATCTCGCGCTGCACCTTGAACAGGTCGTCCGGGTAGCGCAGGTGCTGGACGAGCTCGTCGCTCATCTCGTCCCGGTCGACGATCGTGCCCGGGAAGGCGCCCTCCCAGGTCTGGAGGACGGGGTCCTCCTCGTCCCAGCCGTACAGGGTGACGGAACCGTCGTAGGCGTCGACGGTGGCCTTCACCGAGTTGCGGATGTAGTTGACCTCGTTGCCGGGGAGCGCACCGACCTGCTGCGCCGAACCGTCGGTGAAGGTGTCGGTCACCGCCTGGGTGAAGTCGATCCGGTTGGCGTAGGGGTAACCGTCGGAGGTGGTGTACCCGTCGACGATCCATTGGACCTTGCCGTCGACGACCGCCGGGTAGGGGCGGCTGTCCACGGTCAGGAACGGCGCGACCTTCTCGACGCGGTCCAGCGGGTCACGCTCGAAGAGGATCCGAGAGTCGCTGGTGATCGCGCTGTTGAGCAGGATGCTCGTTTCCTGGTACTTGATCGCGAACAGGATGCGGTCGAAGAAGTTGTTCAGCGGCACGCCACCGTCACCGTCGTAGCGGTTGTACTGCTGCGAACCGCCCTCCGGCTCTTCCTCGGTGCCTTCCTCGGCACCTTCGGTCTCCTCGGCCGGGGCCTCCTCGCCGCCCTCGTTCTCGGCGGGCGCCCGTGCCTCGTCGGCGCTCGGGCTGGACTCCACGGCGTCTTCCAGGGTGGGGACCTCCGGCTCGTCGTTCTCGGCGTCGAGGGGGAAGTCGTACTCCTCCTCGGCCTGGACGATGACGTATTCGGCGCCCTCGCGGCCGTAGTAGATCCGCGGCTCGTACTCGCCCGTGACCTCGCTCAACTCACCGCGCGGCGGGATGTTGTACTCGGTGAAGACCGGGCGGCCCTCGTCGTCGATCAGGTTGCCGGCGGCGGCGACCATACCGAAACCGTGCGTGTAGATCAGGTGACGGTTCAGCCAGTTGTCCTGGTCCGGCGGCGGCCCGTCCAGCTCACGAACGGCGACGATCGTGTCGATCAGGTTGCCTTCGGAGTCCGGGTAGCGGTCGACCTCCAGCACGTCCGGGAACTGGTAGAAGCCACGGACCTGCTGCATCTGCTGGAAGGTCTGCGAGACCACGGCCGGGTCGGCAAGACGAACGCTGGGGATGGTGTCGGCTTCGGCCGCCAACTCCTGCGGGGTGAGCTCCGTGGTGGCGTCGTAGTCGGTCACCTCGGTGTCGGCGACCCCGTACGCCTCACGCGTGCTCTCGATGTTGCGTTCGATGTAGGGGCTTTCCAGGCGCTGCTCGTTGGGGTCGACCTGGAAGCGCTGGACGATCTCCGGGTAGGCCGCGCCGACGACCACCGCCGAGAGGACCAGCAGGCCGAGGGAGGCCACCGGGATCATCGTGTTCTTGAAGGCGATGTTGGCGAAGAACAGGACCGCACAGATCACCGAGATGACGGTGAGGATGGTGAGGGCGGTCTTGACCGCGTTGACGTCGGTGTAGGAGGCACCGAACGTGTACCCGCGGTCGGAGAAGACCAGTCCGTAGCGATCCAGCCAGTAGGAACCGGCGCGCAACAACACGAAGATTCCGAGCAGCACCGACAGGTGCACCCGGGCCGCGGGGGTGGCGCGCTGGCCGGAGTCGTTCTGCAGGCGGACGCCGCCGTACAGGTAGTGCACGATCACCGCGGCGATGAACGCCAGGATGACCGCCGCGTACATGTAACCCAGCAGGATCCGCAGGAACGGGTACGTGAACGCGAAGAACGCGATGTCGATGCCGAACTCGGGGTCGGCGACACCGAAGTCCACACCGTTCACGAACTGCAGGTAGGAACGCCAGTCACCGCTCGCGGCGGCGCCGGAGAGCAGCGCCAAGGCGCCGATGGCGATCCAGAAGAAGAGCTTGCGGTGCGGGTCGATGGACTGCCGGTAGCGGTCCAGTCCCTGCTGTTCCAGGCTCATCGGCCGGATGCCCGGCCTGGCCCGGTAGGCGAAGAAGATGCTCGCGCCGACGATGACGGCCATCACGAGTGCCGCCACCGCGAACAGGAGGACCCTCGTCCACAGTTCGGTCAGGAAGACATTGGTGTAGCCGACGGAGTCGAACCACTTGAAGTCGGTCCAAAAGTTCGCGGCGAGCATCAGCCCCGCGATGATAACGACCACGGTCGCCGCGACTGGCGCGAGCAACCTTGATCGGCGAGGCATACGCGCAGGTGGTGCGCCGGGCGATCGGAAGCTCACGCCTCCCCCTCGTTCTGGCTTGGTAGGTGCGGTCGGTGCGCGTGTGGCGCCCTCATGGGTAAAAACTTATTTGGTGCCCGCCGGGTTCCCGAAATCGCCCCTGAACGAGTGACAAGCCTGCATCGTTGGTGTATCGGAGTCGCAAACGGACGGCACCACTGCGACCCTACTGGCCGCGAACGGGCTCGGCGAGGCTCCCACATCGGCCACCATGGAAACGTGTCGAACATTCGCGAAGCCGTCATGGACCTGGAACGCCACGCAGCCGAACAGGGTTGGGATCGTCCTTTGGGGCTGTACGCCCTGGTCCCGACCAGTGAGCTGCTGGCAGCGGAACCCGCTCTGGCGAGTCTGTTGGGGATCGACTCCCCCACCGACCCGAACGAGCTGACCCCGGTCGAGCAGGAGGAGCTGCCTCCTGACGTCCCGTTGGAGGAGGCTTTGGGCCGCATTCTGTGGCCGGAGGGTGTGGCCGGATGCGCCTTGGTCATGGAGCGCTTGGTGGTGAAGGGGTCGGACGAGACCCTGGCCGCCGACGAGGACCCCGACACCTCCGGCAAGGAGACCGAAGAGATCCGCATGGTGGCGGGGGTGCTGCGCGACGGATCCCGGCACTGCGCCATGCGGATGCGCGGCCATGACAGCGAGGAAGAGGTGCTCAACGGCCCCGACCTGATCCCGGCGCTGACCTCCGCTCTGGCCCTCACCCTGGACCTCGACGAGGAATAGGACCTTCGGGCCTCCCCCGGTGCCCGAACCGACAGACCCCCGTGGACAGGCCGACAGACAAGCAAGGCCCCCGACACCGTCCGGTGTCGGGGGCCTCTCAACGTGCGACCGAGCCCTATTCGCAGCGGGGGAGGTCGTCGCCCCCCTCGCGGATGGTCTCCAGTGCGTCCATCGCGTCGGTGAGCGTCTCGACCCGCACCACGTCCAGTTCGCCGTAGGCGGCGGACTGGGCGACCTGGGAGCAACTGTCGGCGGCCACGAAGAAGTACTCGGCGCCGTCGCGCTGGGCGCTGACCATCTTCTGCGGGATACCGCTGATCCCGCCGACCTGGCCGTCGGAGGAGATGGTGCCGGAACCGGCCACCTGGGCGCCGCCGGTGATGCTCTCCTCACTGAGGCGGTCGATGATCCCGAGCGAGAACATCATGCCCGCGCTGGGTCCGCCGATCTCGCCGACGCTGATGTCGATGTCGACGGGGAAGTCCATGTCGTCGGCGATGAGGATGCCGACGGCGGCGGAACCACTGTCGCCCTCGACGGTTTCGAGCTCGACCTCGACCTCCTCTCCGTCGCGCTCCAGAAGCAGTTCGACCGGTTCGCCGACGTCGCGAGCACCGACGTGTTCGACCACGTAGGCACTGCCGACGAGCTGTTCCTTGTCGTCACCGGTGGTGCCGGTGGGGACGGACTCGCCGTCCACCTCCAGGACACGGTCACCGGATTCGACGACGCCCTCGGCCGGCATGTCCTCGACGGCGTCGGCGACCAGCGGGATCGCCTCGTAGTCGATGTTGAGCTGGTTGAGGGCCGCCGCGGTCGCGTCGGTCTGGGAGTCGTTCATCTGAACGGTCTGCCGCTCGGTGACCTCCTCCTGGGAGCGCCCCGCGGGGAACAGCAGTTCCTCGGGCAGGACCGCCTGGCTGGGCGAGAGCCACGCGGTGACGAGGGTGAAGAGGTTGAGCCGGTGGTCGGGCCCTCCGGCGTACTGCACGGTCACCATGGACAGTGAACCGTCGTGCACGTAGTCGTCGCTGCCGTCGACGCCGATGATCGGCTGCCCGTCCTCCTGTTCCCCGAGCGTGTTCAGGGTGACGCCCGGCGCCGCCACCAGATAGGGCATGGGCAGCAGGAGACTGCCGTACCCGAGCCCGACAAGCAGGACGAGTGCGGCGACAAGGGTCATGACACGACGAAGCATGTTGCACACCTTAGAGCCCCTCGGATACCTCCGGTGTTCGTCCCCCCGCCTGGTCGCGGGCGCCGATGACGCGCGCCTCGGCGACCGGAATGTGGGGGGACCGGGGACCGTCAGGGGCGATGGTTCAGGGCGATCCGACCCATTCGGTCTCGCCGTCCTCGAAAGCCTGGTTCTTCCAGATGGGCACCTGTGCCTTGAGGTCGTCGATGAGTCGACGGCAGGCCGCGAAGGCCTCCTCACGGTGTTCGGCGGAGGCCGCGACGACGACGGCGAGGTCACCGATCTCCAGGTCTCCGACCCGATGGGCGGCGGCCATCCGCACGACGGGGCGGCCCGGGACGGTGGTGTCGCTCAGCACCTTCTCCATCACCTCGCGCAGGCGGGACTCGACGGTCGGGTGCGCGGAGTAGGACAGGGCGGCGACGTCACGACCGTGGTCATGATCGCGCACGGTCCCGACGAACACGGCGGTGCCGCCGGCCCGGGGGTGGGTCACCGCCGCGAGGACCTCGTCGACGGACAGGGGTGTTTCGCGAACTGCCGCGAGAGTGATCTCTTCCACAGACGAACCGTATCAATCGGTCGGGTGCGCGTAACGTTCGCACGTGCGATGACCGGTGCGGACGACTCGTGCGAAGGATGCCCGCGCGCGACTCCGACCGGTGGGACGGACGGTCAACCCTTGCCACGCTTGCGCAGGTGGCGGATGGCGGCGACGGTACCGATGGTCGCGGCGGCCGCACCCGCCGCACCGGCCGCGGTGATGGTGGCCTCCTTGCGGCCGAGGGTGCGTCCGGCGATGGCGTGCTTGCCGCTGCGGGACTCCAGCAGCACCCGCAGGGTCGACTCGTTGTCGTGTACCGGTTTCCAACCGGCCTCGCGCAACGAGGCGCAGTCCACCACGCACGGGTAGACGAGGAACTTGATCTCTCCGGCCGCGGCCGGGGTGATCCGGGCCTGGTGCAGGCGACGCACCGCGCCGAAGGCGAGGTTGGCCGCGACCTCGAAGTGCTTCATCTCGGCGATCGCCTCGACCTCCCCCTGTGTGAGGGAGCCCTCGGAGGCCACGGCGACCACACCGTCCCGTCCCGTCACATCGTGCAAGGCGCAGAAGGCCAGCGCGGAGGCGAGGTCGTCCTCGTGGCAGAACTGCCAGTGCTGTTCGTGTCCCTTGACGGTGAGCAGCCGGGGCGCGGCGAAGTGGCGGCTCAGGAGAGTGTCCAGTTCCGGACCGACCAGCGGCGCGGGGCGCACGACGGTCACCGTCAGACCCGGGTGTGCCCGGCGGGCGCGTTCGGCCAGTTCCTCGACCGCGGCGAAGTCGCCCATCAGGCCCTCGCTGTTGTCCGACACCCGGGCGGCGTCCTCGGGCAGCGGGACGGGGTTGTCGGGTGCCGCACCATAGACCATGCTGCTGGTGACGAGGACGACCCTGGGGACACCCGAGGCGGCCGCGGCGGTCAGCACGGTCTGGGCCGCCAGGACGTTGTGCTTCCGCCGGCGTGCCGGTCCGGTGTCCAGGGAACGGTCGTCGGCGGTGTGCACGAGGACGTCGATGCCCTCCAACCGGGACACCAGACCCGGGTCGCAGACGTCGGCGATTCGCCAGGTGACATCGCGCAGGTCGGCGAACTCTTGGTCGATCGCGATGATCTCGCGGGCCCGGATGGAACCTTCCGGCGTGGCCAGGCGTTGCACGAGAAGCCGGCCTACCCCGGTGGCGGCACCGGTGACCGCGACCACTGTCCCCGGTCGTCCCGGAGGGCTGTGCTCTGGGCGAACCTGGCTGCTTTCGGTATTCACTCCGGGCGACTCCCAGCTAACGTGACAGTGGAGACCAAACCTAATCCTGCCTGAGGTCTGATTGTGAGCGACCTGCCTTTCGGTTTCAGCATGCCGAACGATCCCGATGACGAGTCCGGACGCCGTTCAGGCGACTCCGGCTCGGGTGCCGGCAGCGGCCGCCCGGGCGGGGGGGACTCCGGAACACCGGACGGATTCCCGTTCGGGAATCCGCAACAGATGGCCGACATGCTCCGCCAGTTCGCGGACATGATGTCGTCCCAGCCCTCCCCCGGCTCCGCCGGAGGATCCGCCGCGACGTCCTCGACGTCCGGCATCAACTGGGACATGGTCAAGAACATCGCGCGGCACAGCGTGTCCCAGATCGGGGACCCGAGTGTGCCGCCCTCCGACTACGCACGGATCGAGGAGGCCCTGCGCCTCGCCGACCTGTGGCTCGACCAGGCTACCGACCTCCCTTCGGGGATCCAGACCGCCCAGGCCTGGAGCCGGTCGGAGTGGATCGAGAAGACGATGGACACGTGGGCGCAGTTGTGCGACCCACTGACGGCCAAGACGGTCCAGGCCATGGGGCAGAACCTGCCCGAGGAGATGGCTTCCATGGCCGGCCCGCTGCTCGGCATGATCCAGCAGATGGGCGGCATGATGGTCGGCCAGCAGGCTGGTCAGGCCATCGGTGGGCTCGCCCAAGAGGTGATCGGAACCACCGATATCGGCCTGCCGTTGGCCGGTGAGGGAAACGCCGCGCTGTTGCCCTCCGGGGTGGAGAAGTTCAGCGACGGGCTGGAGATCCCCACCGACGAGGTCCGCCTCTACCTGGCCGCCCGCGAAGCCGCGGTACACCGCCTGTACTCGCACGTGCCATGGCTGCGTTCGCACCTGTCGCGTCTGGTCGAGGAGTACGCCGCGGGGATGTCGTACGACGTCAGCGGTCTGGAGGACAAGCTCGGCGAGATCGATCTCACCAACCCCGAGGCGATCCAGGAGATCATGTCCGGTGGTGTGGGCTCCGAGGGGCTGCTCCAGCCGGAGGACACTCCACAGCAGAAGGCCGCGTTGGCCCGGTTGGAGACCACCCTCGCCCTGATCGAGGGCTGGGTGGCGACCGTGGTCGCCAAGGCCGTGGACGGCCGACTCCCGCAGGCCGGTGCGCTCGCCGAGACCACCCGGCGCCGACGCGCCACCGGTGGTCCCGCCGAGCACACGTTCGCGGCCCTGGTCGGGTTGGAGCTTCGCCCGCGCAGGCTGCGCGAGGCCGGGGCGCTCTGGAGCGCCTTGGAGGAGGCCCGAGGGGTCGAGGGGCGCGACGCCGTGTGGCAGCACCCGGACCTGATGCCGTCCGGTGACGACCTGGACGACCCGAACGGTTTCGTGAACGGTCGTTCCGACGAGGGCGTCGACTTCGATATTTCGTCACTGACCGACCCGGACGGGACCGAGAAGCCCAAGCCGGGCGACGAGGACCGAGGCGAGAAGGGCGGCGAGTGAGCCTTCATGAGGACGCCCGGGCGGTACTGACCGCCTGGGCCGCCCCCGACGCCGGGCAGGAGGAGCTGCGCGCTTCCTACCTGGCGCATCTGGAGACCCATGACGACGCCATGTGGCGTACCTGCCTGCCAGGGCACCTGACGGCCAGCTCGGCGATCATCTCCGCCGACGGTGCCCGGGTCGCGTTGGTCCTGCACCGGATCCACCGGATGTGGTTGCAGACCGGCGGTCACTGTGAGGGCGACGACACCACCCTTGTCGCGGCCGCGCTGCGGGAGGCCACGGAGGAGTCCGGCATCGCCGGGATCACCGTGCTACCCGAGCCGGTCCGGTTGGACCGGCACGCGGTGCCCTGCGGCGGCGGAAGCTTCCACCTGGACGTACAGTTCGCCGCGGTGGCCCCCGACGGCGCGGTGCTGGTGCGGGACCCGGACGAGTCCGCGGACCTGGGCTGGTTCCCGATCACCGATCCACCCGAACCGACCGACGACTCGGTGCGCGACCTGATCGCCGCCGCCGTCGCCGCCGTGACGGCACACGGCCCCGTCCATCCCTAACGCACGTTCCACGAGCACACACCCTGCCGCGCGGCGCGTCCACGGAACTCGCCCTGAGGCCGGCCCACCCCCGAGGTCGTGACATGTCCCTGTTCACCATCATCGCCCTGGCCGGCGGGCTCGTGGCCCACCTGTTCTACCGGCGGCTGCGCAAGGCGGCCCGAGAGCTGCTCTTCGACGAGCGGGCCGGCCGGGTCGACGCACGTGAGGCGGCCCGGGTCAGGTACGGGCACACGCTTCGTTCGTTCCGTGTCGCGCAGGTCGTCTGTGCGTTCCTGGCCCTGCTCCTGCTCGCGGTGACGGGCCGTGCGGCGGTCTCCGGTTCATGGATCGACACGACGACCTACGTCGTCCTCGTGTTCGGCGCGTTGCTGCTGGCCGGCACGTACCTGCTGGCGCGGTCGTACCGCGCGATGAGGACGGCCCACGCGGCGCTCGATGGCTGAGTCCGTCGGTGGCCCTACTCCTCGAAGGCGACCTCGTCGTCCTCCAGGTCGTCGTCCTCGGCGGCGTGGGCGCACCCTTCGGAACGACTGCCCGCACTGTAGCCCTCCAGGTAGCCGCGAGCGCGGTCGGCCTTGGGGTACCGGCGCACCAGCTCCCAGAAGTCCCGGCCATGGTGCGGAATGTGCAGGTGGGCGAGTTCGTGCACGAGCACGTAGTCGACCACCCATGAGGGCATACCGATCACGCGGCGGGAGATACGGATGGTGCGGGTGTCCGGGGTGCACGAACCCCAACGGGTGTTCTGGTTGTCGACCCAGCGGACGGTGTCCGGGAGACGGGTGCCGCCGAGGTAGCGTTCGGCGAGTTCGACCGCGCGTTCGTGGAGTTCGCGGTCGCCGCGGCGGCGGCGCCCCTCCTTCTCCTCTAGTTTCCGCAGCATCTGATCCACCCAGCGCTTTTCCTCTGCGCGGGAGAACGTCGCGGGCACGAGGACGACCGTGGTGTCCCCGTCCCGATAGGCCGACACGGTACGTCGGCGACGAAGACTGCGTCGTACCTCGACTTTGGTGTTCGAGGGCACGAAGTTTACGGTAGCCCAGAGGAGCGTTTCCGAACAGGTGTGCCGTGGTCCGATATGTCAGTGAGTCGACCCGATGTCCAGGTCACCGGCCCGGACCGGGAAGCACCACGGTGGAGCACGTTTCGCTGTGACCAGGCCCCTTCCAGGCCGGTGAGACAGGACACACCGAGCCTCCGAGAGTCTCACCCATCGGCATTTTGGTTATCGAAACGAGACCGGGCGGACCCCCTCGTTCAGGGGTCCGCCCGGTCTCGTTCACCGAGTCACCGAGTGGATCGGCGTCAACACAGCCGCGACCACGCGATTTCCATGAGCGATTCCTCCAAGCGGCGCTCCTCCCGCTGACGGGCGCGCAGCTGTCGGGCACCCATCCTTCTGAGCTGGTGCTCTCTCGGCTCCTGCTCGGTCCGCTCCACCATTCGCATGAGTTCCTGCATCATCGCTCTTCGAGTCCTCTTCGATCGTGCGTGCTTTGTGAGACGAGATGGTCGCGGCCCTCAGGCCGCGACGGGGGCCGGGTTCTTCCGGGGGCGGCCACGGGGGCGCTTGCGCGCCACCACCTGACCGGAGACGAGCAGCTGCCCGCCCCAGACGCCCCACGGCTCACCCCGCTCCAGGGCGTCCGCCAAGCACTGCTCCTTGATGGGACAGTCCCCACAGATGGCCTTCGCCGCCTCGACGTCGGCGGGAGCCTCCGCGAAGAACAGGTCCGGCTCTCGACGGCAAGGGATGTCGACTTCACCCAGCTGGGGCGTTACCAGGACCGACGCAAGCATCGGTGCCCTCCAAGATCTTTGATCGTTCGTACAACGCGGTCGGTGTTCGATCACCGGAACCGGTCCGGTGAGGGACCTGGACTCTGCGATGTCGCCGTCTTCTCTCCGCCCCTGGGGGACGGAGGGCCTGACGGAGATACAAAGAAAGCCGCGGGCCCCTTATCGGGGTCCGCGGCCACGGAGTGGAACGCCGGCTAGGCCGGAATCCTCCGTGGACACTCCCCCGATGCGCCATAACGGCGCCGGGTTTCCTTCAGGGCGTGGATGCCACCGGTGAACTCGCCACGATCAAGGGCGAGTCCGGACTCGTCGCGCAGGGCGCCGATGACACCGGGTTCGGACACAGTGGTCCCCTCGGACACGGAAACTCCGGCGAGGAGTAGGCCCGTGTCGGAGGCGGCCACGCCGCCCAGGGTGTTCATACGGTCGCCACCGAAAGTGCGCTCGAAGGCGTCACCGCTCAGGTCGATGCCCAAGCCGAAGGACGGCACGAACGACTGCCAAGCGGCTGCGAAACCGGTGGTCTGCTGCTTCTTCGTCATCATCAGATCGGGCACCTCCTTCAAAGTCGGGCACAGGGTCTTGCACCTGAACCGAGAGCGGTCATTGCGACGTTGTACACACTACGGTCGCCCAGTAGAAGAGGGCAACCCATTTTTGACCTGCGAAAACGTCCACATCCGGCCAAAACTTTCACGGCGCCGGCGGCGAGTCGGAGAGTGTCGACCTCTCCCCTCCTGCCCCTGTCGAGGCGTCCTCCCAGGTCCGCCCGCCGAACCCCTCAGGACCAGCCTTCGGCGTCCACCACGCGGATCATCCCCTCCTGCATGACGGAGCAGACGAGCTGTCCGTCGCGGGTGTACACCAATCCCCGCGCCAACCCCCGTGCGCCCTGCGCGGTCGGGGACTCCTGCGCGTACAGCAGCCACTCGTCGGCGCGGAAGGGACGGTGGAACCACATCGCGTGGTCCAGGCTGGCCATGGCGATGCCCGCGAACGAACGCCCGTGCCGCAGCAGGACGGTGTCCAGCAGCGTCATGTCGGAGGCGTAGGTCATCAGGCACACCTGGGTGAGACGGTCGTCGGGGAGCCTGCCGTCGACCTTGAACCACACCGGGTTGGTGGCGGTCCGCAGCTCCGGGTCGCGTTCCGCCTCGAAGGACATCGCGCCCACCGGTCGCATCTCGATGGGGTGCCACTGAACGAAGTTCGGCACCTTGCCGAAGGCCTCTCGCAGCCGTTCGCGGGTACTCGTCAGTTCCTCCGGCGGTGGCACGTCCGGCATCGGGATCTGGTGGTCCAGCCCGGGCTCCTCCTTGTGGAAGGAGGCCGACAGCGTGAATATCGCCTTGCCGTGCTGGATGGCCACCACCCGGCGAGTGGTGAAGGAGCGCCCGTCGCGGACCCGGTCGACCTCGTAGACGATCGGCACCGACGGATCGCCCGGCCGGATGAAGTAGGCGTGCAGGGAGTGCACGTACCGCTCGACGGGCACCGTCCGGCCCGCAGCCACCAGGGCCTGGCCGGCGACCAGACCGCCGAAGACCCTTTGGGGCCCCTCTTCCGGGCTGATCCCCCGGAAGATGTTCTCCTCGATCCGCTCCAGGTCCAGGACCTTCAGCAGCTGGGCCAGGGACTGCCCGCCATCGCCGACGTCGAAGCCGTCACTCATCCTCTTCCTCTCCGTCACCGGAAGTCGGCCCCTCCGGGTCGTCGCCCGCCACCAGCGCGAGCACCGCCTCACCGTAGCGATCCAGCTTCACCGCGCCGATCCCGGATACCGCGGAGAGCTGGGACACGCTGCTCGGTTCCTGTTCCGCGATGGCCTGCAGGGTGGCGTCGGTGAAGATCACGTAGGCGGGGACCTTCTGTTCCTGCGCGGTCCGGCGCCGCCAGTCGCGCATCCGTTCCAGCAACGCCTCGTCGTAGGTGGAGGGACAGTCCACACAGCGCCCGAGCTTGCGTTCGGTGATGTCGGTGAGCGTGTTGGAACATACCCGGCAACGCACCACCCCGCCCTTGCGTCGATCCCGACGCGCGCCCGTGGAGGGCGAGGCGGGCCGCAGTCCGTCGAGGAACCGCGAGGGCTTTCGGGTCTTGCGGCCCCCGGGCGAACGCGCCAGCGACCAGGACATCGCCAGGTGTTCACGGGCGCGGGTGACGCCCACGTAGAAGAGTCGGCGTTCCTCCTCGACCTCCTCGTCGCTCTCGGCGTAGATGATGGGCATCATGCCCTCGGTCAACCCGGCCAGGAACACCGCGTCCCATTCCAGGCCCTTCGCGGAGTGCAGGGAGGCGATGGTGACCCCCTCGAAGCCGGGCGCGTGCTCGGTGGCCATGCGCGTTTCGAGCTCGTCGACGAAGTCGGCCATGGTGGCGGACCGCCCACCGGGTCCGGGTCTGGCCGCCATGTCCTCGGCCAGCTGGGCCAGGGCCGACAGGGACTCCCAGCGTTCCCGGGCCTGACGGCCCTCGGGCGCGGCGTCGGTCAACCCCATCTGGGACAGCAGGTGACGCACGGTCCGCACCAGGGGTTCGTCCTGCTCGTCGGCGGCGCTCTGTCGGGCCCCGCGCAGGGTGTGCACGGCCTTCCTGATCTCGGGACGCTCGAAGAAACGGGTGGAGCCGCGCACCGTGTAGGGCACGTCCTGGTCGCTCAGTGCCTGCTCGTAGGCGGCGGATTGGGAGTTGATGCGCACCAGGACCGCGATCTCGCTCGCGGGCGTCCCCTCCTCCAGCAGGACGCTGATCTTGCGGGCGACGCCGTTGGCCTCCGCGAGCTCGTCGTCGTACTCCTGGTAGATGGGGTCCGGCCCATCGGCGCGCTGGGCCTGGAGGGTGAGGTGCTCGGCCGCGGTCCCGCCCTTGGCCTGGCCGATCACGTGGTTGGCCACACGGACGACCTGGGGGGTGGACCGGTAGTCGCGGACCAGCCGCACCATGGTGGCGTGCGGGAAACGGGCCCCGAACCCGGTGAGGTAACCGGGGGTGGCGCCGGCGAAGGAGTAGATGGTCTGGCTGGGGTCGCCGACCACGCACAGGTCGTCGCGGTCGCCGAGCCAGGCGTCCAGCAGGAGTTTTTGCAGTGGGTTGACGTCCTGGAACTCGTCGACGACGAAGTACCGGTACTGGTCGCGGACCCGCTGGGCGATGGCCGGGTACTCGTTGATCATCCCCGCGGTGAGTTCGAGCATGGACTCGAAGTCGAGCAGATTGTGCTCACGGCACAGCTCCTCGTAGGCCTCGAAGACCCGGGCGACCTCGACCGCGGGCATGGGCGCCTGTCGGCCGGCCTTGACGATGGCCTTGTCGTAGTCGTCGGCGCGCACCTGTGTGACCTTGGACCACTCGATCTCGCTGGCGAGGTCGCGCAGTCCGGTCCGGTCCGGTTGCAGACCCACGGCGTTGGCGGCGCGCGCCACCACCTTGATCTTGCTGTCGATCAGGGTGGGTTTCTCACCGCCGACCACTTGCGGCCAGAAGAAGGAGAGCTGGCGCAAGGCGGCCGCGTGGAAGGTGCGGGCCTGGACCCTGGGAGCGCCCAGGGAACGGAGTCGGCCGCGCATCTCACCGGCGGCGCGCGCGGTGAAGGTGACCGCGAGGACCTGCTGTTCGGAGACGACCCCACCGGCCACGGCGTACGCGATCCGATGCGTGATGGCCCGGGTCTTGCCCGTGCCCGCACCCGCCAGGATGCACACGGGTCCGCGCAGCGCGCGTGCCGCCTCGGTCTGTTCCGGGTCCAGTCCCTCCAGGACACGGTCGGGGTCCATGGTGCTCCTGCATCTGGTCGGACGGGTGGGTCTGGGTGGACAGTCTCTCAAGTATCGGCGCCTGTCGGAGTCGACCGTCCACAGCCCCACCCTGAACAGGCCGAACGAACCGAGTGACACATTCAAGAACCAGTCGCGTCTGTGAGGCGTCCCACGTTGTGTCGAACCGCCATGGGAAGCGGCTCAGGTTCCTCGGTGTTGGAACTGTCGGGATCTTCCCGAACCATGGCAGTCGACACGGAAAAGACGTGAGCGAGATGACGAGTACCGGTACCGAGCGGTTCACGATGTACACCACCCCCTGGTGCGGCTACTGCAAGCGGCTCAAGAGCCAGCTGGCCCGTGAGGGCATCACCGGCCGAGAGGTGAACATCGAGGAGCACCCGGAGGCCGCGGATCTCGTGTCGAAGGTCAACGGTGGAAACCAGACGGTTCCCACCCTGGTCTTCAGCGACGACTCGGCCATGACCAACCCGTCGCTCGCTCAAGTGAAGAAGAAGTTGGCCGAGCTGGCCTAGGACCGACGGCGCGGGCCGCCTCACGCGGCCCGCCCGATGGGGAGCCCTCCCTCAGGGCGACCACACCCCGGTCCTGGGCGGCCCGGCCGACACCGGCAGACCTGTACATGACGGGGAGTGTGGAGTTGGGGGACGACGTGAGACCTCATGACATAGCGACCACCGACACGGTGGACGCCGAAGTGGTGCGACGCACCCCGCACGGGTGGCGTGTGGGCGGCGGGCAGAGATGCGACGACGCCCCGGACCTGATCAGCGCGATGGTGCTGGCGGACCTGCTCACCTCGGAGGCCGGGGGGCCACGCCCCCGCGCCCAGGCACCGGGACGGGCCCCCGAGGGGGCTTCGGAGGTGGATCGCCTGAAGCACACCATCGCGCAGTTGGAGCACGCGCTGCACTCACGTGTGGTGGTGGAGCAGGCGATCGGCGTCCTGGCGGAGCGGCACACGATGCCGCCTCGCGAGGCGTTCGAGCGGCTGCGTTCCTCCGCGCGTTCGCGTGGGCGCAAGGTGGCCGACCTGGCCGGGGACGTGGTGGAGAGCAGCACCAGCCCACTGACCGTCCTGCCGGACGAACTCGGCGAAGTCTGATCGGGCGCCGGTCCGATCGGGCCGGCCCACACGAGTGGTGAGCCGCGGACCGTCCGACACGGGGGACGGACGGTCCGCGGCTTCGCCGTGTCGAGTCCTTCGGCACCTCCGCCGGCGCTTCGGCCCGACCTTCTTCAGCCCGACCGTCCTCGGGGCTACCAGCCGCCGGGCAGTCGACCCCCGTACCAGTGCTCGATGAGGGTGCGCGCGATGGAGATCCGTCCGGGCAGGATCACCTCTCCGTCCCTCGCCGCCGCCGCGAGTTCGGGTCGGGTGAACCAGCGGGCCTCGGCGATCTCGTCGTCGGTGGCCACGCTCTCCCCCACCGCGAGCGCGGTGTAGCCCACCATGAGGCTGCGCGGGAACGGCCAGGGCTGAGAGGACAGGTAGCGCGGGTTCTCCACGATCACACCCGTCTCCTCGGCGACCTCGCGGACGACCGCCTGTTCCAGGGACTCCCCGGCGTCGACGAACCCGGCCAGCACCGAGAAACGCCGTGCGTCCCAGTTCGGGTTGCTGCCCAGCAGCGCCTCGTCCCGGCCATCGCGTTCACGGTGCACCAGCATGATGACCGCCGGGTCCATCCGGGGGAACTGCTCGGTGCCCTCCTCCTCGCAGACCCGCACGTGTCCCGCCTTCTCGATCCGGGTGCGGGAACCGCAACGGGGGCAGAAGCCGTGGGTGGCGTTCCAGTTGGCCAGGGCGATGGCCCGGGTGAACAGACCGGTGTCGTGGTCGTCGAGGACAGTGCCGACCTCGCGCAACGACGCGGGTTCCGCGACGGGGTTGACGGCCAGCTCCTGGTGGGAGCGCACCGCGAAGTACGCGCGTTCCCCGTCGCTGCCCAGGAGGTAGCGCTCGCCCTTGGGCGCCTGCTCGGGCGTGATGAGGACGAGCTCTCGGGTCTCGCCGGTGGTGACCAGGGCGCGGGACTGTTTGGCCATCAGCGCCTGCCAGCCGTAGCTTCCGGGTTCGCCGCCCTCCAAGACCAGCACCCGGGTGTTCGTATCGGCCCAGGCCTTGGCCAGCCACTCGTCGTCACCTCGGCGGTGTCCGGCGGAGTCGACCGCGGCGCGGGAGAGTGCGGGTACGGAGTCGGAGTCCATGGGGCCTTCCTGTGTTCGTGCTCGGCACACCAGGTGTAACGCGTTCGGGGGCGCCGCGCACTCCCGACGGGGGAACCCGCGCACTTTGCCGGATACGAAGTGCGCGGGTGCGACCGTGGGGAGCTCAGGCGCCCTTGCCCAGTTCCTCCCACAGGTGGGCGGCGCTCTCGGCGCCCTTGAGCAACAACGGCATCTCGACCTTCTCGTTGGGGGCGTGGATGCGGTCCTCGTTGAGGCCCACGGCCACGAACACCAGAGGGGTGTCGAGGATGTCGGCGATGTCGGCCTCGGGCCCGCTGCCGCCCTCGCGGGTGAACAGGACCTCCTTGCCGAAGGCGCGGCCCATGGCGGAGCGGGCGGCCTTCAGAGCGGTGGAGGACAGGTCGGAGGCACAGGCGCGCACGCCGGGGCCACCGAACTCCAGTTCGGCGCGGACGCCGTCGGGGGTGTTCGCCTCCACGTACTCGCGGACGCGGTCCTGGATCGCCAGGGGCTCCTGTCCCGGGACCAGGCGGAAGCTGATCTTGGCGTGCGCGGAGCGCGGAACGATCGTCTTGCCGCCGGCGCCGGTGTGGCCGCCCCACATTCCGTTGACCTCGGCGGTGGGTCGCAGCCAGACACGCTCCAGGGTGCTGTAGCCCTTCTCACCGCGCGCGGCGGTGGACCCGGCGGTGGCCAGCCACTGCGCCTCGTCGAAGGGCAGGCGAGAAATGAGCTCGCGCTCCTCGGCACCGGCCTCGACGACACCGTCGTAGAAACCGGGGACGGCGACCCGGTCGTCGGCGTCGTGCAGTCCGGAGAGCAGGTCGCTCATGATCTTAAGCGGGTTGGGGACGGCACCACCGAAGGAGCCGCTGTGCAGATCGCGCTCGGGGCCGTACAGGTTGATCTCGACGTCGGTGACACCGCGCATGCCCACGCACATGGAGGGGGTGTCGGGCGCCCACATGGTGGTGTCGGAGATGACGGCGACGTCGCAGGCCAAACGTTCGCGGTTGGTCTTCATCAGCTCGGCGAAGTGCACCGACCCGGACTCCTCCTCGCCTTCGACCAGCAGCTTGATCGTGACGGGCGGGGCGTCCGCGCCCGAGGCGGCCAGGGCGGCGCTCACGCCCAGGGCGTGGAAGAGCACTTGGCCCTTGTCATCGGAGGCGCCGCGCGCGTACAGGGAGGTGCCGCGCTCGGTGGGGACGAACGGTTCGGTCTCCCACTCGTCGAGCGGGTCGACCGGCTGGACGTCGTGGTGACCGTAGACCAGCACGGTGGGCGCGTTCGGGTCCGCGGCGGGCCATTCGGCGAACACGGCGGGCAGGCCGGGCGTCTCCCAGACCTCGACCGTGGGGAAGCCGGTCTCGGTGAGGTGGTCGGCGAGCCACCGGGCCGAACGTCGCACGTCCTCGTGGTGTTCGGGGTCGGCGGAGATCGAGGGGATCGCCAGCCACTCCTTGAGCGCGCTGAAGAACTCGGCCTTGTGGTCGTCGATGTAGGCGCGTGCGTCCATATGCCGTCCTTTTCCTGGACATCCTTGTCGGCTTCGACCTTAGGACCTGGACGAACATGAGGAGACCCGGGATCGGAGGAACCGTTCGAGGTACATGGCACTCTGACGACAGGGGTGGGAGAAGCCCGCCCTGATCTCGAAGGAGAGCCACGTGAACACCAATCCCCGCATCGCCGCCCGGTTCGGCGACCTGTTCGACGTCTTGGACACCGACAACGACAAGGCCGTGACCTGGGCCGACTATCAAAGGCTCGTGGACCTGTACGTCGCCGGTTATGGACTGGAGGCCGAGGATCCCCGGGCTCAGGCGATCCAGAGCGCTTACGAATCCATGTGGCGCAAGCTGGTCGACCTCTCCGGGGCTCAGACCGACGGGCTGGACCGGGACTCGTTCGTGGGCGCCATGCACGCCGCGTCGGAGGACCGCAGCCGTTCCAACGCGGCGGAGGCCGTGGCGGAAGCGGTCTTCGACCTGCTGGACGTGGACGGTGACGGCCGGATCAGCGAGGCCGAGTTCCTGGTCTACGCGAAGACGTTGGGTGCCGATGAGGCGAGCGCCCGCACCCGGTTCGCGCATGTGGACACCGACGGGGACGGTGACATCAATCGCGAGGAGTTCGTGTTGTCCGCCCGTCAGTACCTGTTCGGCGACGACATCGACTCCCCCGGCGGGTTCGTCTTCGGCGTGGTCTGAACACTCGGTGAGAGCGGCGGTGACCTTTTCACGGTCATCGCCGCTCCGTGCGTTTCCACACCGCCTTCACAGCCGACCTTCCGCCGGTTCGGGTGATCGCTCGAACGCAGGGCGCCAGAACACGAACCCGCATCGAAATGTCCGGTTCAGGAACTAAGGCCTTGGTTCTCGGGTCAATCCTCATGGCCCGACCCGGAAAACCAAGGAGGACACGATGCGGCAAATCAGAAGCGATCGGATCATCGCCGGAGCGGCTCTCGGCGCGTTGCCCCTACTCCTGGTGGGCTGCTCGTTCAGCTTCGGTGGTCCGTCCGCCGTCCCCGCCGCCGACGTCGCCGAAGAGTCGAGCCGGATGCTCACCGAGGAGATCGGCCAGGCCCCGGACGAAGTCACGTGCGCCGACGACCTCCCCGCCGAAGTGGGCGCCGAGATCCGCTGCGAACTCGTGGACGACGGCGTCACCTACGGCGTGACCGTCACGACCACCTCCGTCGAGGGCAACGACGTCGAGTGGGACGTCGTGGTCGACGCCGAATCCGCCGAAGGATCCGCGTCCGACCCCGGGATCACGGGGGACGAGACGACGGAGGAGGACGGAGCGACCACGGGGAACGACGGCGACCAGGCGAGCGGTGACACCGTCCCCGCCACCGATGTCGCAGAACAGTCGTCCGCCGAACTGACGGAGATCGTCGGTCAGGCCCCCGACTCCTTCACCTGCGCCGAGGACCTTCCCGCGCAGGTGGGCGCCGAGATCCGCTGCGAGCTCATGGACGGCCCCAGCACCTACGGCGTGACCATCACGACCACCTCGGTCAACGGCGGCAACGTGGACTGGGACATCCAGGTCGACGAGACGCCTCGGTAGAGCTCGAACCTCGCGGCCTCGGGCGGACGGCGGTGACCCCACCCGAGGCCGCGACGTGGTCCGTCAGTCGGGTTCGGGCAGGCGGGTGAACAGCGCGGCCAACCCCTCGCCGTCGAGCAGGTCCACGGGACGCACGGTCTCGTTCGCGCGCACGTAGTGGAAGGCGGCCCGCACCTCTTCCGGCGCCGCTCCGACCAGGTCGGTCCAGGCCAGTCGGTAGGCGGCCAGCTGTACCGCCGCGGCCCGTCGTTCCGCCGCGTTGCCGGGCGGGCGCCCGGTCTTCCAGTCGACCACGTCGTAGGTACCGGTCTCGGAATCGTGGAAGACCGCGTCCATGCGGCCGCGGATGAGACGGTCGCCGATGACCGTCTCGAACGGCACCTCCACCTCCAGCGGCACTCGGCCGCCCCACTCGCTCTCCTCGAACCTGCGCTGGAGTTCGGCGAGGTCCTCGTCCTCGCCCGCGGTCTCGTCGGCGGCCCCGGGCAGTTCGTCGAGCAGGGTGGCGTTCTGGCCGAAGCGCTGCTCCAACCAGGAGTGGAAGGCGGTGCCGCGCCGGGTGTGGGGGGCGGGCGGACGAGGCAGCGGCCGGCGGATCTGTCGGGCCAGCGCGGAGGGGTCCCTGGCCAGCCACACCATGGAGGAGACCGACAGGTGGTCGGGCAGCTCCACTTCGACCGGTCCGTCCCCCGGTCCGGTGGCGGCGCGGTCCCGGTGCGCGAGCAACAGTTCGGTGTCGCGTTCCCAACCGCGGAGCCTGCGACGCAGCGCGTCGGGCGTCTTCGCGGGCAACACGGACTCGCCGGCCCGCAACCTGGACCTGGCTCGTTCCACCAGGTCGGCCCCGGCCAGGATCTGCTCACGACGGCCGTCCGTCCGGGGGGAGGGTTCCGTGGTGGGCACGGGTTCGGAACCCGGTTCGTAGTCGGCCACGGGAGCGTCGTCGTACTCGGGGTCGTACTCCGGCTCGTACTCGAACTCGGGTTCGAGCTCCGGTTCGGTGCCGGGCCGAAGCTCGGACTCGGGCTCGGGCTCGAACCCCGGTTCGGGCACGGTGGTCGGCTCCGCCACGGGCAGTTCCCGCGGCGGCCACACCGCCGAGGACTCCTCGTCGTCGTGCGGGTTGGTCTCCTCGGGGTCGGGCGGCGGCGCCCAGGTCACCACGGACCCGGCACCCCTCTCGCAGGCCTCACGGATCTCCTCCAGGAACACCGACGGCCCGCGCGGGGTGCTCCCCGTCCGGCCCCACCAGTGGCCGGTGCACACCAACGCGTAGGAGGCTCGGGTGACCGCGACGTAGGCCAGCCGGCGCTCCTCCATCAGGTGGCGGGCCTCCTCGGCCGCCTTGAACTCGGCGATGTCCTCCTTCTCGACCCCGCGCAGGGCGGGCAGGCTCGCCCGGTCACCGCGCAACGGGTAGGGCAGCAGGTGGTCGGCCTTGACCCAGGCCAGGGAGTCACGGGCCTTGGCGGGGAACAGCGGCGCGCGCTTGCCGGCGCTGATCCCGGGCACGAACACGACCGGCCATTCCAGCCCCTTGGCCCCGTGCATGGTCATGAGCTTGACGCTGTCGGAACCGCCCACGCGTTCACCGGGGCTGAGCGCGCTCTCGTTCTCCTCGGCGGCGTTGAGGTAACCGAGGAAACTGCCCAGACCGGGGTCCTCGGTGTTGCCCACGAAGCGCACGGCGTGGTCGACGAAGGCGTCGAGGTCGGCCCGGGCCGACAGCGGGTCCCGGTGGGTGCGCGCCCCCACCTCGATGTCCAGGCCGAGCATGCGTTCGATCTCGGTGATGAGGTCGGGCAGGGGCTGCCCCACGAGCTTGCGCAATCCTCGCAGCTCTTCGGCCAGTCGGCCGAGGCGTTCGTAGGCGGTCGCGGAGTAGGCCTCGGCGGAACCGGGGTCGTCGACGGCGTCGACGAGGCTGCCGCTCTCGGCGGTCAGGTCCAGGACGGTACGGCGCAGCAGGTCCTCGTCCGGTTCGTCCCCGTGATCGGGCGCGGAGGTGGTCAGGTCGCGTCGAGTGTGCCGGGCGAGCTCGGCGGCCCGGGCGCCCAAGGCCGCCAGGTCGCGCGGACCCAACCGCCATCGGGGGCCGGTGAGCAGACGGGCGAGCTCGTTGCCCGCCGACGCGTCGTGGACCACGCGCAGGGTGGCGATGATGTCGCGGACCTCGGGCACCAACATGAGCCCGCCCAGTCCGACGACCTCCACGGGGATGTCGTGGGCCTCCAGCGCCTCGCGCAGCGGCGGGAACTGGGCACGTTTGCGGCACAGGATCGCGATGTCGCCGGGGCCCACGGCGCCGTCGGAGGCTCCACCCGACTCCCCCTCCGGCCACGCCAGACCGTCCGGGGCGAACACCGGACCGCCGTGGTCGTCGGCGGTGGCACGGACCAGGCTGCGCACCTGGTCGGCGATCCACGCGGCCTCCTCCGTCTCGGTGGCGAACAGCGCGGACATGGCGGTACCGCGCCCACGGCGTGCGGGCCCCGGATACAGGACGGGCACGTCGGTGGCCTCGGCGCGTAGTTCGTCGGAGACCCGTTCGGCCACGTCCAGCACGCGTTGGCCGTTGCGGAAGCTCACCGACAGGCGCCGTACCGGGGCGGGGCGACCGGGAGCAACCGGGAAATCGGTGGGGAAGCCGGTGAGGTTGGCGGCGATCGCGCCCCGCCAGCCGTAGATGGACTGGCAGGGGTCGCCGACGGCGGTCACCGGATGGCCCTCGCCGAACAGGGCGCGCAGCAGCGCCAGCTGGGCGTGGCTGGTGTCCTGGTACTCGTCGAGCAGCACCACGCGGTAGCGGCCGCGTTCGATCAGCGCCACCTCGGGGTGGTTGAGGGCAATGCGCGCGGCCAAGGCCATCTGGTCGCCGAAGTCCATCGCCTCCCGGAGGCGTTTGGCGTCGTTGTAGCGCTCGACCAGCGGAAGCAGCTCCTCACGGCGCCGCTGAGCGTCCACCAGGTCCCGGGTGGGTTGGGTGGGTTTGCGTCTCATGGCGTCCACGCCGGCCTGGATCCAACGGCCCACCCCGCGTACCCCGTCGGTGGTGGTGAGGTGGTCGGCGATCTGTCCGGACAGGTCCAGGACCCGGCGGGTGACGGCATCCGCTCCGACGTTGACGTGTCCCATGGGACCGTCGTACTCACCGACGATCCGGGCCGCCAGTTGCCAGGACTGGCCCTGGCTGAGCAGCCGGGAGGTGGGCTCGACCGCCTCCCGCAGGGCGTGGTCGGCCACGATCCGTCCCGCGTAGGCGTTGTAGGTGGAGACCGTGGGTTCGCCGTCCAGCAGCTCCTCGGGGAAGAGTTCGGTGGCACGCAGCTGCTCCAGGCGCTTGCGCACACGTTCGGCCAGCTCGGCGGTGGCCTTACGGGTGAAGGTCAGGCCGAGCACCTGTTCGGGGCGCACGTGCCCGTTGGCGACCAACCAGACCACTCGGGCCGCCATGGTCTCGCTCTTACCGGACCCGGCGCCGGCGATCACCACACCCGGTTCCAGGGGCGCGGAGATGACGCGTGCCTGTTCGACGGTGGGTTCAGACATGTCTGCCCTCGTCCTGGACCGGGCAGCAGGCGCGCACCGCGCACGAGTTGCACCCGGTGTTGCGGGTGGCGGCGAATCGGGACCCGCCCATGCCGGTGGCGACCTCGTGCACGAGGGTCTGCGCCCATCCGGGGTCGGGGTCCTCGCCCAGGGGAGGCTGGGCCTGTTCGCGTGCCTTCTTGCTGAGCGCCGCCTTGCCGACCTGTACGAGCGCGGCGCCTCCCGGTTCGGCCAAGCCGAGCTTGGCGAACGCGCCCCTGAGCACCGCCATCTGGTAAACGCCCAGCTGGGGGTGGCGGGCCAGCTCGTCGGCCTTGGTACCGCCGGTCTTGATGTCGATGACCACGGCACGGCCCTGGTCGTCGCGTTCGAGTCGGTCGACACGGCCGGTGATCTCGATCCCGCCCACGTCCACCTTGAAGCCTTCCTCGGTGACGACCAGCGCACGGTCGTTTCCGGCGTCCCAATCGATGAGCTTGCGGACCATCTCGTCGGCGCGTTCACGCTGCTTGTCGGACTGCCAGGGACCGCCGAAGTCCAGGTCGGACCAGATCTCGTCCATGCGGTCGCCGACCTCCTCGGCGCTGCTGCCCTGGGCGACCAGGACGGCCACGGCGTGCACGACGGTGCCGAGCGCGGAGGCGGAGTCACCGGAGGAGGCTCCGGCGGCCCGTTCCAACAGCCAGCGCAACTGGCAGTTGGTGAAGCTCTCCACCTGGGAGGGGGACACCCGGATGGTGTCGTCGGGTTCGGAGAGGGGACGGTCGTCGCTGAAGGGGGTGAGGGCGTACCACTCGGCGGGGTCGGCGCCGCGCACGCCCTCCTCGGCCAGGCGGGCCAGGTGGGCGGCGGAGGCCTCGCGGAGCGGCCCGGGGGCCTCGGGGTCGGTGACCACCGAACGCAGGTCCGCGACCAGGGCCGGCAGGGAGAGCCATCGGCGCCCGGTGCTGATCGGTTCGGGGTCGCCCAGGCCCATCTCGGTCAGGAAGCGCGAGGGACGTTCCTCCGCGTCGTCACCGCCCACGCAGGTGACGTAGAGGGTGCGTCCGGCGCGGGTGAGCGCCACGTAGAAGAGCCGGCGTTCCTCGTCCAGGAGTTTGGAGGCCAGAGCGGCCCCGAAGGAGTCCGCCGAGTGGCTCTCGGCGTCGACCAACTCCTCCACTCCCAACAGGGAACCGCGCAGCCGCAGGTCGGGCCACTCGCCCTCCTGGGCGCCGGCCACCACGACCAGGCCCCACTCCAGCCCCTTGGACCGGTGCGCGGTGAGGATGCGCACGGCCTCGCCCTCGGGCGCGCGCTCGGCGAGGCTGTCGCCGGGGATCTCCTGGGCGGCCAGGTCCTCCAGGAACCCGTCGGGGGTTCCCGGCGGCAGCCGGTCGCAGTAGCGGGCGGCGCTCTCGAACAGGGCGACCACGGCGTCCAGGTCGCGGTCGGCGGCGGCGCCGCGGCGTCCGCCCGCCAGACTCGCCCGAAGCAACCGGTCGGCGAGACCGCTGTCGCGCCACAGCTCCCACAGGACCTGTTCGGCGTCGGCGCCCTTGGCGGTCAGGTCGCGCACGGTGCGCAGCGCCTTGGCGACACGGGTGGCGGGCGCGGCGATCTCGGGGTCGATCAGGGTGAGTTCGCGCGGATCGCGCAGGGCGTCGACCAGCAGTCGGGAGGAGGATCGATACCCGGTGTCCGGCTCGTCGCCCTCCTCGCCCTGGAGGGTTCCGTCCTCGGTGGTCGTGTCCTCGGTGGTCGTGTCGTGGGTGGTCGTGTCCTCGGTGGGCGCCTTCTCCCGGGCGGCGCGGACCCGGTCCAGATCCAGCCTGCGCAGGGCCCGCACCAACCGGCGCAACCGGACGGTGTCGGCTTCCCCGAAGGGACTCATCAGGAGTTCGCGGGCGGCGTCGTCGTCCAGCCCATCCGGGCGCAATCCGTGCCGGATGAGACCGAGCAGGGGTCGGACCAAGGGCTCCGCCGCCACCGGAAGTTCGTCCGAGCCCACCACGACCGGCACCGACGCGGCGGTGAGGGCGCGGCGAAGCACCGGCAGCTGCCTGCTGGAGGAGCGCACCAGCACCGCCATGTCCGACCACGGGACCCCGTCGATCAGGTGGGCCCGGCGCAGGGTGTCGGCGATGACCGCGGCCTCCTGGGTGGCGCTGTCCGCCATCAGCAGGTGCACCTCGCCGTCGGGAACCCCCTCGGCCGGGGTGAGGTCCCGGTGGGCGTTGACCTGCCCACGCGCGGACGCCACGGCGGGCAACCGCCGGGTCAACCCGCGGGAGGCGGCCAGCAGGGCGGCCCCGCTACGGCGGCAGGTGCGCAGCGCCACGACCGGAGCGTCCTCGCGCCACAACGTGGGGAAACGGCTCGGGAAGTCCAGGATGTTGTGCACCTCGGCGCCACGGAACGCGTAGATGGACTGGTCGGGGTCTCCGACCGCGATCAGGTCGCGCCCGTCCCCGGCCAGGGCGCGCAACAGCTCCTCCTGGGCCGGGTCGGTGTCCTGGTACTCGTCGACGAACACCACCTCGTGGGCGGAGCGTTCCCTCTCCTGCACCTCGGGGTCGGAGAGCATGTTCGCGGCGACCCGCACCAGTTCGGCGTAGTTGAGCGTGGGCACGGGGGCGATGTCGAAGCGGCCGTTCATGCGGGACAGGAAGCCGGCGGCCGAGGACCAGTCGTCGCGGTCGCGTTCCGCGGCCATCGCCGTCAGCGTCTCGGGCCCCAGACCTCGTTCCTGGGCGCGCATCAGGAAGTCCCGCAGTTCCTCGGCGAAACCGCGCGTCTCCAGGGCGGCGCGGAGCCGTTCCGGCCAGGCCTCCCCGCCGTCCGCGAGTTCCCACCGCAGGAGTTCACGGACCTCCATGAGCTGTTCCGGCCCGGACAGGAGTCGGGGCGCGAGGTCGCCCATGCGCTGGAACTCGCGGCGGATCAGCGAGTAGGCGTAGCTGTGGAAGGTGAGCGCCAGGGGCTCACGAGTGGTGCGGCGCAACCGACCGGTGATGCGTTCGCGCAGTTCCTGGGCGGCCTTACGGCTGAAGGTGAGCACCAGGATCCGTGAGGGATCGACACCGCGGTTGTCGATGCGATCGACGACGGCCTCGACGATGGTGGTGGTCTTTCCGGTCCCCGGGCCCGCGAGCACCAAGAGGGGACCACCGGGGTGATCGACCACTCTCTGCTGGTTCTCGTCCAGCACCGGCGGCGGCGTCGCCTGATGGGCGCGCCGCACGAGACGGTACGGGGATGTGTTCACGCCCCCAGTTCACCAGAGGCGAACGACCATCCCGGACGACCCGGGAAGAGTCGGGTACCTCCTCATCCCCTGGTACGCCCGTCCCATCGGGCCTTCGCCATGTCCACCCGGTCGCTTCCCGGGCGCATCGGGGTGCCCTCCCCGGCGTAGTGGGACAGAGCTCTCACCTCGTGCCCCGAGGCCGGACGTCCGTCCGCACGCACCACCCGCCACCAGGGCACTCCCCCGCCCCAGTGGGACATGACCGCCCCCACCTGGCGGGGCCCGCCGCGACCCACGTACTCGGCGATGTCGCCGTAGCTCATCACCCGCCCCGAGGGGATCCGCTCCACCACCGACAGGACGTCCTCGGTGTACTCGTCGGGTCCACCGTCTTCGGGCAACGCTTCGGTCATATACGTGAGCCTAGCCACCGTTCCTAGAGACTGAGCATGGGTTGCGCATGCTCGGCCGAGCGCCCCGAACGGTCTTGGGCGTTCTGGTCCACCGCGTTCCGTCCGCGCCTGGCCCCATCGGATCGTGTCCGTGGTCCGCATGCGCGAGGGCGGTCTTCCTCACGCCCTGGGCCACGTGGTCCGGTCTGGAGGGTCCGATGCCCCGCACCATCACTCCGGTGATGCGGGGGCGGTGCCATCCGACGCCGGATCGCGTGCCCCAGGGCGCGCCTACCGATCGCCACCGCGGCGGCGGCGTGTCGGGAAGTCTTACGTTTCTTACTGGTGGTGGGTTTTTGCCAGTGCTGGGCACCCCACATCGAGGTGTAGGCAGGATCCACGGCGATCACACCGATACCGGCCTCGGCGCACATCGACAGCAGCCGGGCCCGGAGCCTGCCGGTGGGCATCCCGGAGATGAGCTGCCGGAACCGCTTCCTGCGGCCGTGCTTCTCCCGACTCTTGGCGTCGGTGAAGTCCAGGTCCTCCACCGCGATCGCTCGCACACCGCACCCGTGCGCCCAGCGCAACAACCGGGTCAAAGCGTGGCGGACCTGGGCGTCACGATGAGCAGCGGTGCCGGACAATCGGTAGTCGAACCGGCGCGGTGCGCCCATCGGGTTGCCGTGGGTGTCCAAACGCCATGCGGCCAGGTGGTCGGCCCAACAGACGAAAACCCCACCGACACCCGCGCCCGTCCGCCCGTTTCCGGTCGTCCACAGGTTCTGAGGGCGCCGGTGGCGGTGGACCCCCGTGGTGGTGTCTCATCGATATCGGGGGAGCCTTCGCTCCCGCCCACTTCGGTGTGCGCCGAAACGTCACCGGGGCATCCTGGAGACATGTCCGACACCGATGGCCCCCACCTGGCGGCGCTGGCCGCCCTGCTCGCCGACCCCACCCGGTCGACGATGTGCCTGGCCTTGTTGGACGGGCGGGCGTGGACCCTGAGCGAACTCGCCCGCCACGCCCGGGTGTCCGCGCCCACCGCGAGCGAGCACCTGAACCGGTTGGTCGAGGGCGGCCTGTTCACGGAGGTTCGGCAGGGGCGGCACCGGTACGTACGGCTGGCCGGGTCGGAGACCGCGTACCTGGTGGAGACCATGGCGGGCCACACCGTCCCGGAGCGGCGACCGGTGCGTTCGTTGGCGCAGAGCGCCCGACGGCGGGCACTGGCCCGGGCCCGCACCTGCTACGACCACCTGGCCGGGGCTCTCGGGGTGAACGTCACCCGGGCGATGTCCGAGCGCGGTCTGCTCGGGCAGGAGACCGGCTTCGCTCTCACCGGGGCCGGACTGGACTGGTTCGCCGACCTCGGGATCGATCTGCCGACAGGTGGCCGCCGCCCGTTGGCCCGCCCCTGCCTTGACTGGACGGAGCGCAGGCCGCACCTGGCCGGGGTGGCCGGCGCCGCACTGCTCTCCCACGCCCTGGACGCCGGTTGGTGTGTGCGGATCGGTGGCGGCCGAGCGTTGAGGGTGACCGACCGGGGCGCCCGTGACCTGGCGGACCTGTTGGGGTTGGGTACTTCGGCCGGCGCCGAAACGTCCGCGCCCTAGGTTCGGCGCATGACCGATCAGCCTCGTTCCCGGGCCGCGCTCGTCGCGGCCGGCATCACCGTCGTCCTGTGGGCCTCGGCGTTCGTCGCCATCCGCGCCGCGGGCGAACACTTCTCACCCGGTTCGCTCGCCCTGGGCCGGTTGGCCACCGCCTCCCTCGTCCTGTTGTCGATCGTGCTCGTCACCCGGCGGGGGCTGCCACCGCGCGCCGCTCGGCCGGGCATCCTGTGGTCGGGCCTGCTCTGGTTCGGGCTGTACATGGTGGCGCTCAACTGGGGAGAACAAGAGGTCGACGCGGGCACGGCGGCGTTGGTGGTCAACCTCGGCCCCGTGCTGATCGCCCTGCTCAGTGCACGCCTGCTCGGCGAAGGCCTGCCGCGGCCCTTGGTCGCGGGCACCCTCGTGGCGTTCTGCGGTGCGGCCGTGATCGGCCTGTCCACCGCCGGAAACGAGGGGGCCTCCCTGCCGGGGGTGCTGCTGTGTCTGGTGGCGGCGGTCGGCTACGCGATCGGTGTGGTCGCCCAGAAGCCGGCCCTTCGGCACGCCGACGCCCTTGTGGTGACCGCCTACGCCTGCCTGGTCGGCACCCTGTTCTGTCTGCCGTTCACCGGCGTGCTGGTGACCGAGGTGGCTGCCGCGCCCTGGCGGGCCACGGCGACCGTGGTCTACCTCGGGTTGTTCCCGACCGCGCTGGCGTTCACCACCTGGGCCTTCGCCCTGTCCCGCATGCCCGCCGGACGGCTGGGGGCCACCACCTACCTGGTGCCCGCCCTGGTCCTGGTCATGTCCTGGGCCCTGCTCGGCGAGACCCCCGTTCTCGGCGCGGTGGTCGGCGGGGCGCTCTGCCTGGTGGGGGTCGCCGTCTCCCGGCGGAAGGACTCCGGGACGGCGCGAAGCCGCCCCCGCGCCGGGGAGCGGCTTCGCTGAGAGTACGGCCGGAACGTCAGGGGGTGCGTGTGCTCACACCGGAGTCGTAGACGGCCCAGGCCCGCTCCGGGGCACGCCTGCGGACTCCGCGCGCCATGGTCAGGCCCACCGCGCCCAGGATCGCGATGGCGGCGCCGCCGATCCACGCGGTCAGCGCGGCTCCGGTGATGTGGGTGAACCCGAGCAGCCACGGGAGGAGGAACAACAGCGCTCCACCGGCGATCACGCCGACCTCGCCGGTCAACGCGCCGGGTCGGGTCAGCGATACCGTCGCGGCGACGATGACGCCCAGCCCCAGGAGAAGGAACACCCCTCCGGAGAACCCGTACATCCCGTGGACGACCCAGCTCAGTCCGACGGCCAGACCGAGGGCGATCGCCCCCCAATCGGCCCAGCGTCCCTTCATACGCATGACACCACCTCCAGGCAGCGGGGTGCGCGCCGATGGTCGACACGCGACCCGTGTCAGGACGTGTACCCGTTCCGCGGCCTTCCCTCCCCGGGAAACAGGAACGGGCGGCGCGGGAAGACCTCCCGCACCGCCCGTAGACGAACCCTCGAACCCGACCTAGTAGGCGGGCAGGCTCGGGTCGACCTGGTTGACCCACGCCAGGACACCGCCGCCGACGTGCACCGCGTCGCCGAACCCGGCGGCCTTGACCGCGGCCAGGGCCTCGGCCGAACGCACACCGGACTTGCAGTGCAGTACGACGCGCTTGTCCTGGGGCAGCTTCTCGAAGGCCTTGCCGTTGAGGAACTCGCCCTTGGGGATGAGCGTCGCACTCGGGATGCTGACGATCTCGTACTCGTTCTTCTCGCGCACGTCCACGAGGAAGATCTCGTCGGGCTTGTTGTCGAGGAGCACCTTGAGCTCCGGCGCGGTGATGGTGGAGTCCGCGGCGGCCTCGGTGGCCTCCTCGGACACCGCACCGCAGAACGCCTCGTAGTCGATGAGCTCGGTGACCGGCTCGGTCTCGGGGTCCTTACGGACCTTGACCTCGCGCCAGGTCATCTCCAAGGCGTCGAAGATGAGCAGGCGGCCCACCAGCGGGTCACCGATGCCGGTGATCAGCTTGATGGCCTCGTTGACCATGACCGAGCCGATGGAGGCGCACAGCACGCCCAGGACGCCGCCCTCGGCGCAGGAGGGGACCATTCCGGGCGGCGGCGGCTCGGGGTAGAGGTCGCGGTAGTGCGGCCCGTACTCGTTCCAGAAGACGCTGACCTGACCGTCGAAGCGGTAGATCGAACCCCACACGTAGGGCTTGTTCAGGATGACGGCGGCGTCGTTGACCAGGTACCGGGTGGCGAAGTTGTCGGTGCCGTCCAGGATCAGGTCGTAACCGGCGAGGATGTCCAACGCGTTGTCCGACTCCAGGCGCTCCTGGTGCAGGATCACCTCGACCCCGGGGTTCACCTCCTTGACGCTGTCCCGGGCGGACTCGGCCTTGGGCCGGCCGATGTCGCTCTGCCCATGGATGATCTGTCGCTGGAGGTTGGACTCGTCGACAACGTCGAAGTCGATGATGCCGAGCGTTCCCACACCCGCGGCGGCGAGGTACAACAGGGCCGGAGAACCCAGGCCGCCCGCGCCGACGACGAGGACCTTGGCGTTCTTCAGGCGCTTCTGACCGGCCATCCCCACGTCCGGGATGATCAGGTGACGCGAGTAACGGCGCACCTCGTCCACGGTCAGCTCGGCAGCCGGTTCGACCAGCGGCGGCAGCGACACGGTGACTCCTCATGTCTGTTCGGATTGCCTCGCACCCACACCCGCACCGAGGGGGTCCACGGCGGGAGGGGGCGGTGCGCGAAGCGGCTTTCACTTATACCCAACCTAACGGGTGGGGTTTTCCATTCCCACCCCGGGGAGGAGTGGCGCTCGTCGCCCCACGGGGCGTCCTGACCACCCCCAACCAACCGGACCCTCCGGTTCATTCCGCGCGGTGCCCCTGACACGACGATGGCGGCGGGTAGTGTCGCCGATACCGTCGACGACGTTGGGAGGACCCTGTGGCATCTTCCGATCAGCGAGGCACCGGCCGGACGCCCGAGGCCGAGGACCCGAGTGTGAGCGTTCCCGAGGCCGACGCGGCCGAGCAGCGCACCTCCGCGGGCGCGGACGACGAGGAGGGCCGTCGTTTCGAGGACACTTCCCATGACGCCGCCTTCGAGGCGAACGAGGCGGATGTGATCGAGCAGTCGATCGACGCCGGGGAGGACGAGGACGAACGCCGTTGAGGTCTCTTCGCGTGAACGCGAAGGCCGCCACCGTATGAACACCGGGGCCTTCGTCTCACGTATCGGACACTCGTTTGATGCCCCTTCTCACCTGCGATGTCGGGTTTCCGGCCCGTCTCGCATCGGTGGAAGTTCGCCGCACGCCGCCCACACTCAACTTACGCGGGAGTAAGATGAGGAAAAAGCCGCGGAGCGCGACACGGAGCCGAGGCCGCGTCCGTAGGCACCAGCCACGCAGATGTCCAGTGAATGGCGCGCATCTGCCATGCCGAGTTCGGAGGGTGTGGGTGTGACAGCTCCTTCAGACGCCCGCGCCCGGGGCACCCGCTTGCCCCGGGTCAGGCGGAGACGCCAACTCCTGGCCGCAGCACAGGAGGTTTTCGTCGCCCGCGGGTACCACGCGGCGGCGATGGACGAGATCGCGGACCGCGCGGGTGTCAGCAAACCCGTTCTGTATCAGCACTTCCCGGGAAAGTTGGAGCTCTACCTGGCCCTTCTGGAGGAACACTCCGAAGCGTTGGTGGAGAAACAGCGTGAGGCCCTGGAGAGCACCGAGGACAACCAGAAACGGGTCACGGCGAGCTTCCAGGCCTACTTCGACTTCGTCGCGGGGGACGGTGAGGCCTTCCGGCTGGTCTTCGAGTCCGACCTGCGCAACCTCCCCGCGGTTCGGGAGAAAAGCGAACACACGCTCCAGCGCTGCGCGGAGCTGATCGGTGAGGTGATCCGGCAGGACACGAGCATCTCCGACGACGAGGCGCACCTGCTGAGCATCGCCCTGGTCGGCATGGCCGAGACCACCGCCCGCTACTGGCTGAACAACCACGGTTCGGTGCCGCAGAACGCCGCCGAACAGCTGGTGGCCAGGTTGGCCTGGCGCGGGATCAGCGGTTGGGACCTGACCCGTTCGGCCGACGAGGGCGACTGACGGGATCGACCCGACCACGGCCCACGGCCGCAGGATTCGGCCCCCGGGTGCTTCGGGCACCCGGGGGTTTTCCTGTCCGTGTTCCCTTCGTGGTCACACCCCTCCTTCTCGGATTCCATCGGATCGGCACTCGAACGGCGCATTATCCTTTCGTGGGAAACACCATTCTTTCAGCGTTTCCCAAATTCTCCGCAAAGCCTGGGTAATCACCACGGCGAATCGCCATCGAACGATTCGATCTCCCGTTGCCGGGTATCGCGAACCTGAGAAGTACCGCGCTTCTCTTCGCCGTATTCGCTCGGATCCGGCCACCGGTTCGACGAGCGATACCAGCGATTCGGGGGTGAAGACGTATGGACATGGGTCAGGGTCTGATGGATGCCTGGTCTGCCGTAGCGAGTTTCGTACCGCTGCTGCTGGGATTCTTGGTGATCCTCGTTCTGGGCTGGATCATCGCCTGGTTGGTGGGCAAGGGGGTCGCCAAGGGCCTCCACAGCGTCGGACTGGACCGTGCCCTGCACCGTGGCGGTGTGGGTCAGTACTTCGAGCGCAGCCGCTGGACCGGAAGCGAGCTGTGCGGGAAGATCATCTACTACGTCGGACTGCTGTTCGTGCTGACGCTCGCGTTCAACGTCTTCGGGTCGAACCCGGTCAGCACGCTCCTCAACGACGTGATCTCGTGGATTCCGCACGCCATCGTCGCGCTGGTCATCATCGTGGTGGCCGGCATGATCGCCAAGGCCGTCAAGGACGTCATCAGTAACGCCCTGGGCGGTCTCTCCTACGGCGGTCTGTTGGGCAACATCGCCGCCGTGGCCATCCTGGCCCTCGGTGTGATCGCCGCGCTGAACCAGATGGGCGTGGCCGTGTCGGTCACCATGCCGGTGCTGATCACGGTGCTGGCGACCGTCGGTGGCATCCTCATCGTCGGTGTCGGTGGCGGTCTCATCAAGCCGATGCAGTCGCGCTGGGCGCGCTGGCTGGACGTCGCCGAACGCGAGACCAGCAGGATGAGCGAGGAGAGCAGCTACCGGGCCGGCCGCGACGCGGCGATGAGCCGTCCCGGCTCCACCCCGGCGACCGAGACCAAGGAGGAGGTCGCAGGCCTGCCCGGGCAACGCGGCAAGCGCGGCGAGTCCACCCCGTAGCCGCGAGTCCGCGCAAGACCCGTCAGACGGGTCGTGGGCCCGAGGAGGGCTCGGGACGACATGAAAGAGGGCGGGGCCCGGTGGCCTCGCCCTCGTCGTGCGTCGCGGTGGTGTGCCCCGCGGCCGTGGTCCCTGCCGCTTCGGCGGCCGGACTCACATGAATTCGGATTCGTTCAGCTCTAGTCGGGAGAGATGCTCGATACGTCGGAAAGCCAGGACGACGGTGGCGATCAGCGGGAGGAAAGCCAACCAGAAGACGACACTCCCGGGTCCCGTGAATACCATCGACGCGAGCGAAACGACGAAGATCAGTACGAAAAGCGCGAAATCGACGCGATCCTGCTGGATCAGGACGCCGACGGGTGGGCGCGCCGCCCCATGTCGACCGCTCCTCATTCGCATTCCTTTCTCGCGACCACGCGGGCCGCTCCACCAGTCACGGTGTTCGGGTCCGCCACCGGACCCTGAACACCACAGATCCCACTCTGCATTCCGCAGGGCTCGGGTTCCTGTCGGGCGCGCCGGGCCGTGAACGGCCTCTGTGGGGCCATCGTCACGTTTCAGCCTACGCCCGGTCTCGGCATTTCGCCGGGGAACCGGCAAGGGTGCCTCCCGCGAGAAGCTCGCGTCGAAGATCACACCGCCTGCGATAGGACCAACCTAGCGGACGAAACCGCGCTCCTTCGCCAAGCGACAGACGGCGAGAATTCGGAGAGTCTCCCAGTCGTAGCCGGCGTCATCGGAGTCCCAGCCGCGTTCGAGGCAACCGTCGAGGAAGCCGTGAAGGTACGTACCGAGCGTGCCGGCGTTGAGTTCGGCACCTCCGGAGACGATGCCGTCGCACACCTGTGCGGCATGCTGATCCAGCTCAGCGCACATCCAGGGCTCAAGCGGGCCCTGGAGCGGGCCGAGGCGGTGAAAGTCAAGGGTGAGTCCGGCCAGCGGGTGGCGCACGGAGGTCCCACGGGGCATGGAAGTACCTACTCGCGGTGGTCAGGAGACGGGAAACCTCCTCGACTATATGTGCACTTCACCAATGGATCGTAATGAATGTGTTGGAAATTACCCGCTCTTGACCAAGTCACCTCAAGTACGACCAAGTCATGGTCAAGCCTCGATAGAACGACAAAACCGGCATCCGTCGACGCGGATGCCGGTGTGCGCGGAAATCAGAGGTCAGTCGGCCAGCCCCATCGCGGACAGACGCTTGGCGTGTCCCTCGGTGAGCGACGCGAACATCCGGCTCACCGCGGCGAGGTCGCTCAGTCCGGAACCGTCCTTGCCGGTCCCGGCCTCACGGGTCACCAGCGCGGCGAGCTCGGGCCGCTCCACGGCCACGGACTGCGCCTGGCTCAGCGCTTCCCCCACGAGTCTGCGGGCCCACAAGGAGAGCCGACCGGCCAGCTTGGGGTCCAGCTCCAGGGCGGCACGGACCTGCTCGGCGATGAACTCGGCCCGGCCGTTCTCGGCGAGCACGTCCTCGACCAACTCTCGGGTCTCGGAGTCGGCGAGCTCGGCGACCTTGCGGTAGAAGTCACCGGCGATCCCGTCGCCAACGTACGTCTTGACCAGGCTCTCCAACCAACTCTGCGGTTCGGTGCGCTCGTGCCAGGCGTCCAACGGCGTCACGAACGGGGCCATGGCCTCCTCGGGGTCGACCCCGAGTTCCTCCAAACGGTCCCGGAGCAGCCGGTAGTGCCGCTGTTCGGTGGCGGCGAGGCCGGCGATGTCCCCCTTGGTGCGCAACGACGGGGCCAGGACCGCGTCGTCCGCCAATCGGAAGAAGGAACCGAGCTCGGCGTAGGCGAGGAGTCCGAGAAGATCGATCACGCCGGGGTCGGCGGAGGGGCCTGTGGTCATGTCCGTCAGAGTATCGGCAGGCGCTTTGAGTCCCGACCAGGGACTAAACGCGGCCGGAACACGGTTGCACTGCCTGGGAGCGGGTACGGTCTCGGCCGTCCACGGCCACGGTGAACTGCTATGTCCACCAGGCGAACCAACAGCTAGACTCTGTGTGATGACCAGCGTGCGCGATCTTCGCGCCGCCTACCGCGCCCCTCGCACGCGGGCCCTCCCGCGGGTACCTCTTCGGCGCCGCGGGGGCGGGTGCCCCGAGCGCGGGCGCCGGACACACACGACGTGTCCTCACGACCAGTGCGGCGTGAGGGAGCGATGGCCAAGCGCCCAGCGACGCACCGCACACGACAAAACCAGCGGATGGATCCGTACGTATCGCGGCCAGGGCACACCCCGGGTCGGGCCGCGCGGGTCCAGTCGGCAGCGCCACCGCGGTCCCCACAGCGATGCGGGAACCCGATGAGCCGCGCCCTCCGCGGCGGCCGGAAACCGCCCGCGACCGCACCCCGCCGCGGCCACGAACAACGCTGCGGCCCGCCCAGATGGAGGCCAGAGCCCTGAGCAGCACAACAGAGACAACGACACCCGTGACTACATTTCGCGATCTCGGTGTGAGCACCGAACTCGCCGATGCCCTCGAAGCCGAGGGCATCATCGCACCCTTTCCGATCCAGGAACTGGCTCTGCCCATCGCGCTGAACGGCAGCGACATCATCGGTCAGGCGCGCACCGGTACCGGAAAGACGCTCGCTTTCGGCCTTCCCCTCCTTCAGAGGGCCCAGGAGAACCCGGGCACCACCAAGCGGCCCCGCGCCCTGGTGGTCGTTCCCACCCGCGAGCTGGCCATCCAGGTCGCCGCCGACCTGACCACCGCGAGCAAGCGCAGCGGCGGTCGCATCCTCACCGTCTACGGCGGCCGCTCCTACGAGCCACAGATCAACGGCCTCAAGGAGGGCGTCGACGTCGTCGTCGGCACCCCCGGTCGGCTGCTGGACCTGGAGAACCAGAAGTACCTGCGTCTGGACGCCGTCGGCGCCGTGGTCCTGGACGAGGCCGACAAGATGCTCGACCTGGGATTCCTCCCCGACATCGAGCGCATCCTCACCAAGATTCCGGAAGAGCGCCAGATCATGCTCTTCTCGGCCACCATGCCGAGCGAGATCGTCACCCTCTCGCGCAACTACCTGCGTCAGCCCACGCACGTACGCGCCGGTGACGACAACGAGATCGATGGCTCCGCCATCACCAAGCTGATCTCCCAGCACGCGTTCCGCACCCACCAGATGGACAAGCCGGAGCTGCTCGCGCGTCTGTTGCAGGCCGAGGGCCACGGGCAGAGCATGGTGTTCTGCCAGACCAAGCGGGCCTGTGACCGGGTCGCGAGCGACCTCAAGTCACGCGGTTTCGCGGCTGCGGCCGTCCACGGCGACCTCGGTCAGAGTCAGCGCGAGCGCGCCCTGCGCGCCTTCCGCAACGGCAAGATCAACATCCTGGTCGCCACCGACGTGGCAGCCCGCGGCCTGGACGTCGACGACGTGACCCACGTGGTCAACTACGAGACGCCCGACGACGAGAAGACCTACACGCACCGCATCGGCCGAACCGGTCGTGCCGGGCGTACGGGCACCGCCGTCACCTTCGTGGACTGGCAGGAGATGCCGCGCTGGAAGCTCATCAACGGCGCGCTCGACCTGGACTTCCACGAGCCGGAGGAGACCTACTCCACCTCCCCCCACTTCTTCGAGGCCATGAAGATCCCCAAGGGGACCAAGGGCAAGCTGGCCGCGGACAAGCGCGGTGAGCACGCCGGTCTGGAGGCCGAGGAGGTCGAGGACATCGGCGACACCGGTCAGCCGCGCGGTGGTGACCGTGGTGATCGTGGTGGCCGCCGAGGTCGAGGCCGTGGCCGTACCGAATCCGGTCGTGGCGAAGCGGGCCGTGGCGAATCCGCTCGTACCGAAGCCGGCCGTGGTGAACAGGGCGGACGCCGTGGCGGCCGTAACCGCAGCCGTCAGCGGACCCGCAACGGAGAGACCGTCTCCGGTTCGGGTTCGGAGCAGAAGCCGACCGTTTCGGCGGCCGTGGAACGTCCCGCCGTCGCCGCCGAGCGTTCCGGTGAGGGCGAGGGTGACCGTCGGATCCGTCGCCGTCGCCGTACCCGCGGTGGCGCGCGCCGGGACCCCGAGAACACCTGATGTGCGTCGGGTTCTCCCGGGGCGGTGTGACGATCGTCTAGGGTGACCCGACGTGAGTACACCTGAGATCCTTGATCTGCCGCCGGGTGTGCGGCGCACGGACCTGCGACTGACGTACGGTCCGCTGGCCGCGCTCCGGGCTCTGCCCACTTCCGGCGGCACAGAACTGGCCCCCGCTGTCCTGGTGCATGGTTTCACCGGCAGCAAGGAGGATTTCATCGCCCTCCTCCAGAGCTTGGCACAGGCCGGGCGGGAGGTGGTCGCGATCGATCTGCCCGGCACCTACCGGTCGCCGGGCCCCGAGGCCCTCACCCCGACGCCCGGGGTGAGGCTCCCCGACTACCGTCTCTCCTCTCTGGGAGAGGTGGTCGCCGAGGTCTTGGACCAGGTCGGCGACGGTGGCCCCGTACATCTCGTGGGGCATTCGTTCGGCGGCCTGGTGTCCCGTGAGACGGCCCTGATAGAGGGCTCCCCGCTGGCTTCCCTCACCTTGATGTGCTCCGGCCCCGGCGCCTTGAGCGGCGCCGCCGCCGTCCGAGCCCGCAACCTCATCGCCGCGGTGTCGATGAACCCCACGAGTGGCCGCCTGCGTGAGCTGTGGGAAGAGCTGTTCGAGGCCGAGGCGCGTGCGCGTTCCGCCAAGTCGGAGGTGGTCGACTTCCTCCGTGACCGCCTACTGTCCAGCAGCGCCGTGGGGCTCATGCGCATGGCCGAGGACCTGCTGAGCGCCCCCGACCGTGTGGACGAACTCGCCGAGGTGGACGTGCCCATGCTCGTCGTCTACGGGGAGAACGACGACGCGTGGCCCACCTCCGAGCAGAACGACATGGCCGAACGGCTCGATGCCCGGCGTCTCGTGGTCCCGGGCGCGGGCCACTCCCCCAACGTGGAGGCCCCGGAGACCACATCGAGCGCGCTGACCGCCTTCTGGAACGAGACCGAGTCGGTCGGCCGACGCTGACCACCGCCCGCCCGGGTGCCCCTTTTCCGGGTTCGGGCCATGAACACGACGTGCCGCCGCCCGTTCGGGCGGCGGCACGTGTCGGTTCGACGGTCGGTATCAGACCCAGGAGTCGAAGTTCTTGTTCTCCTTCTCCACCGTGGTGGAGGGACCGCGGTCCGGGAGGACACGGGTGTCCGGCGGCAGCGTCAGCAGGTTCTCACCGATGGTGGCGAGCTGCGTCGTGTAGTCCAGGTGGGTGTCGCCGACCATGCCGGGGCCGCCCTCGCGAAGGGTGTCACCACCGAACACGGCACCGATCTGGCTGATGTAGAAGCCGACGGATCCGGGCGAGGTCCCGGGCAGCGGCAGGACGTCGATGTGCAGGTCGCCGACGTCGAGGGCACCGCCGCCCTCCACCTCGATCTCCGGGCGGTGTTCCGCGCCGTGGACGCGGCGCCAGGAGCGCATCTCGCGGGGGTGCAGGGCGATGTCCGCCTCGGTCTCCTCGGCGATGGCCAGGGCCGCCGTGATGTGCGGGCTGTAGCCGTTGGTGCAGGCCACGAGGTAGACCTCGCGGTCACCGATGGCCTCCAGGATCGCCTCCGCGTCGTAGGCGGGGTCGATGACGATGACGCCGTCCTTGTCGGCCTCGATGATCCAGGTGTTGCCGACGACGTCGAACTTGTCCTCGCCGAACTCGAAGACGCCGGCCGAGCGCACCCGGGTGATGCCTTCGGAGTCGGGGCCGGTGACGCCGACCTCTTCTTCTTCACCCGCGAAGACGTCGGATTCCTTGGATCCGTCGGATTCGGACTCTTCGGAGTCCGCGTCGGCGTCATCCTTCTCCGCGTCGTCCTCCGCAGTGTCCGCGTCGGTGTCGGTGTCCTCGGAGTCGGACTTCTCGGCTTCGGCCTCGTCGGTCTTGGTGTCGGTGTCCTCCGACTCCTCGTCCTCGACCGCCTCGGTCTTCTCCGCCTTCTCCGTCTTCTCGGAGTCGGACTTCTCGGTCGCGGTCTCCTTCTCCGCGCCCTCGACCTCGGACTCGACCGCGTCGTCGGTCTCCTCCTCGGTACCCTCCGCGACCTCCGTAGCGGAATCGGTGGCCTCCTGGCCTTCCTGCTTCTTCGACTTCCGCTTCCAGAACACGGTGTCAAACCCTTCGTCCAGATATGTGCTGATTCAACGCTGTGACCATTGTCGCGCTCTCGCGCAGTGGTCCGTACCGTACCGAACCCTGCGCATGCGGTGACCGCTCCGCCCGGTGATGGCTCAGCCTTTCAGGAGCGGTGTCCCGGTCGCGGGCGCGATGAGCTCCTCGAACGCCTCCGGAGCCGTGGTCCGGGCACCGAGCCGGTGACCCGTCAGGGAACCGTGGTCGTCACTGGATCCGGTGACCACGGCGCCCAGGTCCCCGGCGATCCCCCGCCACAGCTTGGTCTGCGGCCGGTTGTGCGAGGGATGGTCGGCCTCGATGCCACCGAGCCCGGCCGCCACCATGCGCTCGGCCAGTTCGACCGGGACCGACCCGTTCGTGGCGCCCTCCGAACGGGCCGGGTGAGCCAGGGAACACACCCCGCCCGCCTCCCGGACCAGACGCACCGCGCGAACCGGGTCGATCGCGTACCGGGAGACGTAGGCGGGGCCGCCGGAGCCGATCCACCGGTCGAAGGCGTCCTGCACGTTCTTGGCGGCGCCCGCCTCCACCACGGCACGGGCCAGGTGGGGGCGACCGATCGTGTTGGCGTCGGCGTGTTCGGGGTGCCCGGCGCCGGCGATCTCCAACACCCGTTCCCAGGTCAGGTCCACACCGTTCTCCTGGAGCTTCTCCACCATCTCCTCGGCCCGGGTGGCCCGGTCGTGCCGCACCCGGCGAAGTTCCCCCGCGAGCCCCGGGGACTCGGGATCGAACAGGTAGCAGACCAGGTGGACGCTGGAACCTTGGTAGGCGCAGGACAGCTCCATCCCGGGAACCAGGGTGAACCCGGCGGGCAGATGTCGTGCGGCCTCAGCCCAACCGCCGACCGTGTCGTGATCGGTCAGGGCGAGTACGTCCAGGCCGGCGTCGACCGCGTACGCGATGACCTCGGCGGGGGTATCGGTGCCGTCGGACACCGAGCTGTGTGAATGCAGGTCGATACGTGTCACCGGGCGATTGTACGTAAGTCGCGTGGTCGCCGCGTCGATCGCGGGCTCTCGGTCAGGCCGACGTGTCCCGGCGGGCGAGCATCCGCTCCAGGAACGGGCTCGGCGCTCCGAACGGAAGTTCGAAGGCGCTACCGCCGTCCCGCATATCCCTGAGGTCGCGCAGGGCGTTGATCTCGCCCATGAGGATGCCGGTGTCGGCGGAGGCGAACACCACCCACAACCAGTGGGCGAGCGCCTCACCGGCGTAGACGGCGCGGTCGCGTCCCACATCCAGGTTCCACAACGCCATCTCGTGGCCGTCGAAGCGCACCTTGGCGTCGGGCGGCCCCTTGTCGAACCCGAGGCCCGGGTCGGATCCCTCCAGACCCGCCAGGCGGGCTCCCAACCCGATACCGGGGTCCTCGGCGACGACGACGAGCTCTCCGACCCCGCCGAGCGGGTTCGGCCCGGACAGGGCCACAGCGGTGGCGAGCGCACCGGTGCGTTCGTCCCCGACTTCCGCGAAACCGGTGACCACCCAGCCTCCGGGCAGCGGCCACGGGATCCACACGGGAACCTGGGCGTGCGGGAGGACCGCTTCGAGCGTGGCGATGCCCGGGGTGCGTATCCCTTGGAGCGGCGCCACCGGACCGTGGGCGTCACACTGCCAGGCGCTGGTCCACAACCCCGGGGGTTGTACGACGCGCCCGCATCGTGGACACGAAGGCTCGGGTTTCATGTTCAGGTCATCTACCCGAGTGGGACGCATGGAAAACGCGGGGCGGACGGGACACCGGTGTGTCCCGCCCGCCCCATGCGTGCTCATCGAAGGCGCTCGGCCCCGATCAGCCGTCTCGACGCTTCTTGTTCGCGGTGAGCCGGCCGCGCTCCTTCTGGTCCAGGATGACCTTGCGGATGCGCACGTTCTCGGGGGTCACCTCGACGCACTCGTCCTCGCGGCAGAACTCCAGCGCCTGCTCCAGGGAGAGCATGCGCGGCGGCACCAGACGCACCAGCTCGTCGCCGGTGGCCGAGCGCATGTTGGTGAGCTTCTTCTCCTTGGTGATGTTGACGTCCATGTCGTCGGCGCGCGAGTTCTCGCCGACGATCATGCCCTCGTACACCTCGGTGGTCGGCTCCACGAACAGGACACCGCGCTCCTGCAGGTTGAACATCGCGAAGGGGACGGCCACGCCGGCCCGGTCGGCGACCAGGGAACCGTTGGGACGGGTACGCAGGTCACCGAACCACGGCTCGAACTTCTCGAACACGTGGTGGGCGATGCCGGTGCCTCGGGTCTCGGTGAGGAACTCGGTACGGAAGCCGATGAGGCCGCGGGAAGGCACCAGCCAGTCCATGCGCACCCAGCCGGTGCCGTGGTTGACCATGTTCTCCATGCGGCCCTTACGGACGCTGAGCAGCTGGGTGATCGCACCCATGTAGTCCTCGGGCGCGTCCACGGTCAGGCGCTCGACGGGCTCGTGCAGCTTGCCGTCGACGGTCCTGGTGACCACCTGCGGCTTGCCGACGGTGAGCTCGTAGCCCTCGCGACGCATCTGCTCGACCAGGATGGCCAGCGCCAGCTCGCCACGGCCCTGCACCTCCCAGGTGTCGGGACGCTCGGTGGGCAGGACCCGCAGGGAGACGTTGCCGACGAGCTCCTTCTCCAGGCGGTCCTTGACCAGGCGCGCGGTGACCTTGGCGCCCTTGACCCTGCCGACCAGCGGCGAGGTGTTGGTGCCGATGGTCATGGAGATGGCGGGCTCGTCCACCTTGATCAGCGGCAACGCCACCGGGTTCTCCAGGTCGGCGAGGGTCTCGCCGATCATGATGTCCTCGATACCGGCGATGGCGGCGATGTCACCGGGACCGGCCTTCTCCGCGGGCTTGCGCTCCAGCCCCTCGGTCATGAGCAGCTCGGTGATCTTCACCTGCCGAACGCTGCCATCGGTGCGGATCCACGCGACCTGCTGGCCCTTGCGGAGCTCTCCCTGCTGGACGCGGACCAGGGCCAGCCGGCCGAGGAACGGGGAAGCGTCGAGGTTGGTGACGTGGGCCTGCAGCGGCGCGCCCGGAACGTACTCGGGCGCCGGGATGGTGTCCAGGATGGTGCTGAACAGCGGCACCATGGTGTCGTTGTCGGGCATCTCGCCGTTGCCCGGACGCGCCTGCGAGGCCTTGCCGTCACGCGCGCAGGTGTAGACGATCGGGAACTCGATCTGCGACTCGTCGGCGTCGAGGTCCATGAACAGCTCGTAGGCGTCGTCCACGACCTCGGCGATCCGGCTGTCGGGCCGGTCCACCTTGTTGATCACGAGGATGACGGGGAGTTTGGCCTGGAGGGCCTTGCGGAGCACGAAGCGGGTCTGCGGGAGGGGGCCCTCACTCGCGTCGACCAGCAGGACGACACCGTCGACCATCGACAGACCGCGCTCGACCTCACCACCGAAGTCGGCGTGACCGGGGGTGTCGATGATGTTGATGACCACGTCCTCGCCCTCGGGCGTGGTGTAGTGCACCGCGGTGTTCTTCGCGAGAATGGTGATGCCCTTCTCGCGCTCCAGGTCATCGGAGTCCATGACCCGTTCGTCGACGGCCTGGTTCTCGCGGAAGACACCCGCCTGCCAGAGCATCGAGTCGACGAGGGTCGTCTTCCCGTGGTCGACGTGGGCCACGATGGCCACGTTGCGCAGGTCGGTACGGCGGGCGGAGCCCTCCAAGGGCGTGGCACTGGACATGCTTGAGACTCGTTTTCCTGTACTGGGTAGAGACCGCAGGGTGCCACGGCCCATCGCCAGTTTATGTGGTCATAGTGGTCTGAGCGGGAAACGTACAGGTCGCACCGGTTATCTTCGTCACCGCGAAAGGCCCGGGAGCAGAGGACACATAGCCCTTCACACCTGCGTTCGCGGCCTCGACGGGCGACGATTCCTGTACTTCGTACGCGGAGGTCAAGCGGGTTGTGCGTCCGCTTTCAGGAGCCTCCCGAGGGACTCCAGGAAAGGGCGGTCGGCGGGTAGCCAATCGAGTTCGCGCAACCGCGTCGGATCGACCCAATCCAGGGCGAGGTGTTCCAGGGGGCGGGGTTCGCCGGCCAGGAGTTCGGCCCTGAGCAATCGCAGCACCGTGGGGCGGCCCAGGCGTTCGGAGATCGCCGGGAGAGGGACGTCGGGGCCGATCGGGTCGCCGGCCCTGATGATGACGTCGAGTTCCTCCCGGCACTCGCGAACGACGGCCTCGGAGGGGGTCTCCCCCGGTTCGGTCTTGCCGCCGGGGAACTCCCAGCGGCCACGGGTGGCGGCGGGTGCGGCCCGTTGGGCGGCCAGGACCCTGCCGTCACGGATGACGGCGGCGCCCACCACGATCAGTTCGTTTCGCACAGCTCCCCAGCCTAGGGGAACGCGGCGAGCGCGCCATCCCCTTTTCGGGGGCCCGGGTGTTCAGGCGGCCGAGTCGAAGTCGGTGGTGCGACGTAGCCGGTGTGCCAGTGAGGTGTACCGACGGCCCGAGGAGGCGTTGCGGACCGCCTGGGCCAGGGCACGGCGGGAACCCACCAGCACCACCAGCCTCTTGGCACGGGTGATTCCGGTGTAGAGCAGGTTGCGCTGGAGCATCATCCACGCGCTGGTGGTGACGGGGACGACCACGGCCGGGTACTCGCTGCCCTGGGAGCGGTGCACGGTGATGGCGTAGGCGTGCGCGAGCTCGTCGAGTTCGGCGAAGTCGTAGGTGATCTCCTCATCCTCGTCGGTGCGCACCGTCATCTCCTGGGCGACGGAGTCCAGACCGGAGACCACGCCGAGGGTGCCGTTGAAGACGCCGTTGCGTCCCTTCTCGTAGTTGTTGCGAATCTGGGTGACCTTGTCGCCGACCCGGAAGATCCGGCCACCGAAGCGACGTTCCGGCACCCGGTCCCCGGAAGGGGTGAGCGCCTGTTGAAGGGCGGTGTTGAGGTTGGTGGCCCCGGCCGGGCCACCCTTCATGGGGGCGAGGACCTGGACGTCGCGGAGCGGGTCCAGCCCGAACCGGCGAGGGATGCGGCGTGCCACCACGTCGACGGTCATCTCCGCGGCGGAATCGGCGTCCTCGCAGGGAAAGAGGAAGAAGTCGTCCATCCCCTGGAAGTGCGGTGGTTCACCTTGGTTGACCCGGTGCGCGTTGGTGACCACGCCGGACTGCTGGGCCTGGCGGAACACGTGGGTCAGGCGCACGTTGGGGATCGGTGACCCCTCCTCCAGCAGGTCCCGCAGGACCTGGCCGGCTCCGACCGAGGGCAGCTGGTCCACATCACCGACGAACAGCAGGTGCGCCCCGGGTGGGACCGCCTTGACCAGCTTGTTCGCCAGGATCAGGTCCAGCATCGAGGCCTCGTCCACCACGAGCATGTCGCAGTCGAGGGGGTTGTCGCGGTCGTGCGCCGCCTCTCCGCCGGGGCGCAGCTCCAGCAGACGGTGCACGGTGGCGGCCTCGTGGCCGGTGAGTTCGGTGAGGCGCTTGGCGGCGCGCCCAGTGGGGGCCGCCAGGATGACCTTGGCGTGCTTGGCCATCGCCATGGTGACGATGGAGGAGACGGTGAAGGACTTGCCGCAACCGGGGCCGCCGGTGAGCACGCACACCTTTCGGGAGAGCGCCTCCTTGACCGCTTCGCGCTGGGCTTCGGCGAGGGAGGCGCCGGTGCGCCGGTCGAGCCAGTCCAGCGCCACCGGCCAGTCCACGTCGGTGAAGGCGGGCATGCGCTCCTCCGGGCCCTCCAACAGGACGCGCAGCCCGGAGGCCAGACCCATCTCGGCACGGTGGAAGGGCAGCAGGTAGACGGCTCGGACGGGTTCGCCCTCCGGCCCCGGCACGGTCTCGCGGGCCACCCCCTCCTCGGCGACCAGCTGGGCCACACACTCGATGACCAGGCCGGACTCCACCTGGAGGATCTTCACCGCGGCGGAGATGAGCCGTTCCTCGGGCAGGAAGCAGTGCCCGTCGTTGCTCGACTCGGAGAGGGTGAACTGGATGCCGGCCATGACCCGTTCGGGGCTGTCGTGCGGGATGCCGACGGCCTGGGCGATGGTGTCGGCGGTCTTGAAGCCGATCCCCCACACGTCGGAGGCGAGCCGGTAGGGCTCTTTCTGCACCACGTCGATGGAGGAGTCGCCGTACTTCTTGTAGATGCGCACGGCCAGGGAGGTGGTGACTTCCACACCCTGCAGGAAGACCATGACCTCCTTGATGGCCTTCTGTTCCTCCCAGGCGTCGGCGATGAGCCCGGTGCGTTTGGGGCCCAGCCCCGGCACCTCGATGAGCCGTTTCGGTTCCTCCTCGATGACGTCGAGGGCGTCGGTGCCGAAGTGCTCGACGATGCGTTCGGCCATCTTCGGGCCGATGCCCTTGATCAACCCGGAACCCAGGTAGCGGCGGATGCCCTGCACGGTGGCGGGCAGCACGGTGGTGTAGTCGTCGACGTGGAACTGGCGGCCGTACTGCGGGTGGGAGCCCCAACGGCCACGGAGCCGCAGCGCCTCGCCCGGTTGGACCCCGAGCAGGGAGCCGACCACGGTGAGCAGGTCATTGCCGCCCCGACCGGTGTCGACCTTGGCGACGGTGTAGCCGTTCTCCTCGTTGGCGTAGGTGACGCGTTCCAGGACCCCCTGGACCACCGCCTGACCGCCGGAGGAGGACCGGGATGGTTCCGACACCGGGCGCTCCCTCCTTCCTCAGTGTTGGGCGTCGATCGTCGGGGATTCCTCACCCAGGACCGCGAGCACCCGGTCCCGGTCGGCCCGCCGCAGGCCTCGGGCGACCGACCGGTAGGAGTGTTCGAGCATCTCCAGGAGCTCGTCGCCCGGGACGGTGCCGTCCAGCCGCACCGAGTTCCAGTGTCGTTTGCTCATGTGCCAACCGGGGGTGACGGCCGGGAACTCGGCACGCAGTTCCAGAGCGAGTTCCGGGTCGCACTTGAGGTTGACCACCGCCGGGTCCGTGGGGTTCAGCAGCGCGAACATCCTCTGCCGGGAGACCTTGTAGACGAGGAGTCCCGAGCCGAAGGGTTCGCTCTCGTCGGACTCGGGGAACCACAGGGCCGCGTCGATGAACTGCTCCGGTGTCATGCGTCCCCCCTTTCACCTTGTCGACTTCGAGCCTGCCAGATGTCGACGACGGTCGGGAGTGCCGTCTGGGAATCTGTGGACGACGCGCGCCGTTCCCGGGCAAGCCGACGTACGGCGTCAGTCGCGGTCGAGGTCGGCGAGCTCGGCCACGCGCAGGGCCATCTCCTGAGCACGTACCAGTGCGTCGAGTTCGGGGTCCCCCGCCTCCGCCCCGACGGCCTCCACCGCGATGCCGTCCAGTTCCCTGGCAGCGCGAAGATCGCGTTCCTCCGCCTCGGCGGCACGGATCAGGTCGGCGTACCGTTCCAGCAGCCGGATCCGCTCCTCGACCCGAGCGACGTCCCTGGCGAGTGTGTTCGCGGCACGTTCGGCGGCCTCTCTGCCGCGTCCACCATCAGTGGGGGCCACCTCCATGCGCCCTCTCAGCCCGGACTGGCGTCGGAGGGCGGTGGCCAGAGCCCACTCGGTCCCGCCGAGCACCACGCGGTCCCGGATCGGGTCGCGCAGCACCTCGTCGCGCAGTCGGGAACCCAGCACCGTGTCCACCGCCCGCTGGGCGCGGACCAGGAGCAGGGCCGACGGTTCGTCGAGCACCCCGGGGACGACGTACCGGCCTCGGGCCTCGTCGACGATCCGTCCCGGGCCCCCTTCCACCGCCTCCTCGCTCCGGCGTCGCGTGTACAGGGCGGAGCCGCCTACGGAGAGGACGGCGAAGACACCGACCGACACGGCGAGCAGTGTGGACATGCCGGGCAGCGCCACTCTCAAGAGCACACACCAGAGCAGTGCGTACAGCACCAGCAGGAGGGGGCGGTAGCGGCCCCGGTGCGAAACATCAGGGGCGGCGTCGCCGTCGGTACGGACGCCCTCCAAGGCCAGGGCCAGACGGCGCGCGCCCTCCGCGCCGAGTTCGGGGTCGATCGAGGCGCGACCGGAGGGGCGCGTTCCGGGCGTCTCCTCCGCCACGCGGTCCCGAACCTCCATGGCGCGCACGGTGAGGACCGGCGTTCCCCGGGAGTCCTCGGCGATCATCCCCCAACGGATCAGGTCGGCCTCGGTGCTGGGAGCGCCCGGTCCGGGACGCCAGGCGTCCATGGTGCCCGGGACGAGCGTGGCCTCGCGCAGCGAACGGATCATCGCGGGGGTCAGGTGGACGGTGGAACCGTCGAAGAGCACGAGCTTCAAGGTGGGGGATCCTCACGGCCCTCAAGGAACGACGGTGGGCCGAGGTGGCGGTGCGCCCACCCCTCCCGCCACTGGTGGCCGACCTCAGAGCAGCCCGAAGAAGGCGCGTCCCTCCTTGGAGAACATGTTGGTCAGCATCCAGACGGTGAAGCCCAGCGGCACCAGCATGAGGAATTCACCGTGGAGGAGTCCCCACCCGAGGATGAGCCCGGCCAGCCCCTGGAAGACCACGGTGCCCCAGTAGACGCCGACGGTGCGGCGGCGCAGGCGGAGGCCCAGCAGCAGCGAGAGACCACCGTAGAGCCCGGTGATCACCGCCATCACGGCCATCATCGAACGCATCATGGCCGCGTCGATGTTCATCTCGACGCCCTCGGCGGCCATGTACGCGGCCTGCTGGTCGAGGGCCTCGGTCATCGCCTCCTCCGGCGCGGCCAGCCCCATGAGGAAGAGCAGGGCCAGCAGCAGACCGGGCACACCCCCGATGAACATCAGCGTGCGGGTGGTGATGACCTTCCGGGGCATCGGGGCATCGGGCCGCAGCGCCTCGAAGTGGGCGTTGAAGTCCGGCATCCCGGGCTGCGGCGGGACCCCGCCCTGCTTCGGGTCGTACGGGTCCTGGCCAGAGGAAAACACGGACGCCCTCCGAGGGAAGTGATCGAGACCGACTTTCCCTCCATGGTAGAGGGGCGACGTCCCTGGAACCACGAGCACGGTGGCGATACACGACCATCGGGACCGAAAAGTGTCACCCACGGCGACCGGAAGCCGTCCACGGTGACCCAGGGCGAGCCGCCGGCGTCGAGAACCTTCAGACGCACAGGAGATTCTGCAAATCGTAACCCTGGCGTCCGTGCCTCCACACCCTGTCCCCTTTATGGTGAACGAACTCCGACCCCTGCCCTCGCACGACGGCACCCCCGCCCCCGAAGGAGTCACACAAGCCATGTCCAGACTCGTGCGCGCATCCGGCGCACTGCTCCTGACCGGCGCACTGGTGGTGCCCTTCGCACCCGCCGCCGGCGCCTCCGTGCCCATGGACACCCCCGATGGCGCGGACTTCACCCTCACCCTCCTGCACGGCAACGACCCCGAGTCGGCCCTGCTGAACGCCCCCGCCGACCCCGAATACGGCGGGGCCGCGCGTTTCACCACGCTCCTGCGGGACCTGCGGGCGAGTGAGAGCGCGGGTGAGGCGGCCGAGGACGGCGAGGCCGAGAACCGCGGCGTGGTCACCGTCAACTCCGGTGACATGTACCTGCCCGGCCCGGAGTTCGCGGCCTCACAAGAGGACGGCGCGCCCTTCTACGACGCGATCGCCGCCTCCCACGCCGAGTACGACGCGGTCTCCATGGGCAACCACGAGTTCGACTTCGGCCCGGACCTGTACGCCGACTTCATCGGCGGGCTCCCCGAGTCGACCCCCGTGGTCGCCGCGAACGTGGACGTGTCCGCCGAACCCGCCCTCGCCGCGCACGAGGAAACGGGCCGGATCGCGCCGAGCACCGTGGTCGACGTCGAGGGCGAGCAGGTCGGTATCGTCGGCGCCCTCTACCCGGACCTGGCCACCATCACCAGCTCGCGCGACGTGGTGGTCGACGAGGTCGTCGCCCCGGTCCAGGCCGAGGTCGACCGGCTCTCCGGCGACGACATCGACAAGATCATCATGATCTCCCACCTGCAGAACATCACCTTCGAGGAACAGGTCGCACAGGAGCTGACCGGCATCGACGCCATCGTCGCCGGTGGCGGCCACGAGGTGATGGCCAACGAGGGCGACGCCCTGGTCCCGGACGACGAGGTCACCGTCCACCCCGGTACCGGTGAGCCGCTCTCCTACCCGCTGATGGCGGAGAACCCCGAGGGCGCCGAGGTCCCGATCGTCACCGCGGGTTCCAACTACAAGTACGTGGGGCGCCTGGTCATCAACTTCGACGCCGACGGCGACGTGGTCTCCCTCGGCGACCGTTCCGGCCCGGTGGTGGTCGACGGTTCCGTGGAACCACACGCCGAGGTCGACGCCCAGGTCACCAAGCCGGTGTCCGAGTACGTCGACGAGCTCGCCGAGACCGAGGTCGCCCAGAGCGAGGTCGCTCTCGAAGGCCGCCAGGACCCGGGCGTGCGCACTCAGGAGACCAACCTCGGCAACCTGATGGCGGACTCCCTCATCGACACCGGCGCCCGCAACGCCGACGAGTACGGGGTCCCCGAGCCGCAGATCGGTATCCAGAACGGCGGCGGCATCCGCAACGCCTCACTGATCCCCGCCGGGACGATCAGCGCGTTGGACACCTACTCCATCGCCCCGTTCGCCAACCAGGTCGCGGTGGTGCCGGACGTGCCTCGCTCCCAGGTCAAGGAGCTGCTGGAGCACGGTGTATCCGCCGCACCCGCCGCCAACGGCGGGTTCACGCAGGTCGGCGGGGTCAACTTCGCCTACGACCCCGAACTGACCGCGCAGGAGGTGAACGAGGACGGAGAGGTGCTCACCGAGGGCGATCGGGTGCGCAACGCGATCCTGCACGACGGCACCGTGCTCGTCGAGGACGGCGAGGTCGTCGACGGCGACCCCATCACCATCGCCACCAACGACTTCTCCGCCCGCGGTGGCGACATGTACCCGTTCCGCGGCGCCGAGTTCGCCGTGGTCGGCTCCACGTACCAGGGCGCCCTGGAGCTGTTCGTGGCCGACACCCTGGCGGGCGAGATCACCGAAGAGGACTATCCCGAGGGCGGCTCCGGTCGGATCCTGGTCGGCGACGAGGCCACCGTTCCGCCGGGCGGCGGCGATGACGACGGTGACGAGGACGAGGATGAGAGGGAGGAAGGCGACAACGATGGTCCGTCCCCCTCTCCGAGCCCGTCCGACGACCCGAGCGAAGGCGCCGGTGACGGTGGTGGCGGCGCCGACGGTGACAGGAAGGACGACAAGGGTTCCCTGCCGCTCACCGGTGGCGCCCTGACCGGCCTGATCATCGCGGCGTTGGTGGCGGTGGGCGCCGGTGGCGGTGCGCTCTACCTCAGCCGGAATCGCGCTTCGGGCCCAGGCACCGGGGAGATCGACACCTGACCCCTCCCGGCATGACACGGCGCGGCCCGCTCGGAACATGTTCCGGGCGGGCCGCACCGCTTCGTGGTCGTCCGTCTCTCACCGGCGGATTCAGCGGCGGGGCAGGACTTCGACGGGTCGCCGGGGCTCGGTGACCCGGAAGACGGTGTCGGTGACGGTGGCGTTGACGTGGACGTCCTGGTCGCCGGTCTCGTCGTCAGCAGCCGACGATGCCCTCGACGTCGTCGGCCATCGCACTGCGGTCGGACTCCTCCATACCGCCGTGCTCGAACCAGATGAGCACGATGTGGCAGGCATCGCGGAAGTCCACCGCGGTGTCGGAGCCTTCCGACTCCTCTTGGCCCTGCAAACCCAGGACCACGGTGGTGGCGATGAGGGAGTTCTCGTAGGAGATGACCCGTACGAGGTTGGTCTCCACCGCCATGGTGCAGAGGAAGAGATCGTCCTCCTCCTCGGAGACGCACAGATCGTCGCTGACGTCCAGCCCGGCGGTGAGGTCGTCGTGGTCTTCGCGCAGTTCCGTCACCACCTCCTCGGCCGTCATGTCCCAGAGTGCGGAGTCGGTGGTGTCGCCGGGCTCCTCCGTCGGTTCCTCGGTGGGCTCCGGGGTGGGACTCGGTTCGGGGGTGGGCGTGACCGACGGCTCCGGGTCGCTCTCCTCCGCGGTCGGGGCGGGTTCGGGTGCCTCGTCGGCGACGACCCGGTCGGTGAGCATCCCGGCGAGCGCGAGCGTGCCACCCAGGGTCGAGGCCCCGGCCAGGACCGCGATGACGGTGAGCACCGAGAGCAGGCCGGCTCCATAGCGTCCGCGAGGCCCGTGCGGCCCTTGATAGCCGAATTGTCCCTGGTGTGGGAAATTCCCCCCGCCTCGGGGGGATTCGGGGTCGGGGTTCACTGCCGGACTCCTCTGTGTTCGCGAAAGCACGGAGGGGCCGCGTCGCACCCTCCTGGGCAATCTTCCCAGTTTCACCAAGAACGCGCAAAGAAAAGACCAGTGATGGACACTTGCACCATTTGACCGTTATGTGATTAGCGTATTTTCAACCAACCTTGGGGCATCCGGCGCGCATAATAGGGAAATGCTCCACCCTGGTCCTACGATCGGCACCATGACCTGCGTTTTGCTGGCCGAAGACGATGTCTCGATCTCCGAGCCTCTCGCCCGCGCACTACGTCGCGAGGGCTACACGGTGGACGTGACCGTCAACGGCGTCGAGACACTCGACCGCGCCCGTGCCGGAGACATCGACCTCATGGTCCTGGATCTCGGTCTGCCCGAAATGGACGGCCTAGAGGTGGCACGTCGGCTCCGCGCCGAAGGCCACGGAACGCCCATCCTGATCCTGACCGCCCGAGCCGACGAAGTCGACACCGTCGTCGGACTCGACGCCGGGGCCGACGACTACGTCACCAAGCCCTTCCGACTCGCCGAACTCCTCGCACGCGTGCGGGCCCTACTGCGTCGCGGCGGCGCCGAGGTGCCCGTCGTGCACGGAGTCCGCATCGACAACGACTCCCGCCGCGCTTGGCTCGGCGACCGTGAACTCCAGCTCACCACCAAGGAATTCGACCTGCTTCGCGTCCTGGTTCGTGATGCCGGCAAGGTGGTGACCAGAGAACAGATAATGCGTGAGGTGTGGGACACCAACTGGTGGGGGTCGACCAAAACCCTCGACATGCACATATCGTGGCTGCGTCGTAAACTCGGCGACGACGCCAACCAACCGTCCTACATCACGACCGTGAGGGGCGTCGGCTTCCGATTCGAACGAGACTGACAGGGTCTTGGGTTCGACACGCTCCTCGGTCGGCCTCGCCTGGGTCGGACGGACGTGAGGTGACATGCGCAGGCGGATGGTTTTCTCCACCCTGGTGGTGACCGTCATCGCCGTCATGCTGCTCGGACTGCCCTTGGGCGCGCTCACCTACAAGCTGGTGCACGATGAGAGCGCCCGCCAGCTTGAGGGCGAGGCGGAGCTGATCGGCTTCGAGAGCGACGCCATGCTCGAACGCGACGATGAGATCGACCTCGCCGAGTTGGACCGGGAGCATCCCGGCCGCTACATCCGGATCACCGACGAGACCGGTGACACGGTGCTGACCGCGGGCAATCCGGAGCTCGACCCGACGTCCGTCGATTCTCCCGGCCTGATCCGGGCGGCGGCGACCACCGAGTTCGGCACCACCGTCGAGGTGTGGTCCGATTCGGAAGCTCTACAGGAGAGCGTGATCCGGGCCTGGCTCGGGATCGCGTCGCTGTCCCTGTTGGCCATCGGGGTCGCCGTCGGGCTGTCCATGTTCCAGGCGCGCAGACTCACGCTGCCCCTGGTCGACCTGGCCGCCACCGCCGAACGGCTCGGCTCGGGGGTCACCACTCCGTGGGGCCACCGCTACGGCATCCCGGAGGCGGACCGCGTCGCCGAGGTACTGGACCGCAGCGCCGAACGCATCGCGGGGCTCATCGCCACCGAACGCCACTTCGCGACCGACGCCTCGCACCAGCTGCGCACGCCGTTGACGGCGCTCACCATGCGGTTGGAGGAGATCATCGCCGAGGCGAACAACGCGGGCGTGGTGCGAGAAGAGGGCGAGGCGGCCCTCGCCCAGGCCGAACGGCTCACCGAGACCGTCGAGAGCCTGCTCGGCCGGGCCCGCAAGAGCCAGAATCCGGAGGTCGAGGCGGTCGGGCTCGATCCGGTACTCGACCGCCTCCAGGGCGAGTGGTCGCCGGTGTTCCAGCGGGAGAACCGCAGGCTCCTGGTGACCGGCGACTCCGGGCTGACGACCATGACCGTTCCCAGTGACCTCGCGCAGATCCTCGCGACCCTGGTGGAGAACGCCTACAAGCACGGTGCGGGGACGGTGACCATTCGCCGCCTCGACACCGGACAGTCGGTCCGGATAGAGGTCAGCGACGAGGGTGAGGGCGTCCCCGAGCACCTGTCCGGGCGCATCTTCGAACGCGAGGTCAGCGGAGGCGGCGGTACCGGTCTGGGACTGGCCCTGGCCCGGCACATCGCCGAGTCCGAGGGCGCCCGCATCGAACTGGTGCAGACCAAGCCGACCACCTTCGCGCTGTTCCTGCCCGCCGGCGCCGGCGGCCTGTCGAAGATGACCGGCCCGGTCTAGCCGGCCACTGCTTCCTTCAACCTCCCGCGACGGCGGCGTCGGTGGGGGCGGGGTCGGGGACCCGGCCGCCGACCACCAGGTCGCTCCACAGGGAACGCACCCGTCCCAGGCCGTAGACCGAGGTGATCTCGGCCCGGGCCCGCTCGCTCTCCGCGGCGAACCCGCCCTGGGAAACAGTGCCGTGGATGGCCTCGGCCATCGCGACCGCGTCGTCGTGGATCCAGTGCGGGTCGTAGATGGTGTCCGCTCCCGGCCATGGAAGCAGCGCGGGGACTCCCCCGGAGGCCGCGCACTCGGCGGGCGCCAGGTGGAACGACTCGTCGTCGCTGGTGGAGAGCACGAACCCGATCCGACGCAGCCAGGTGGCCACGTCCGGGCCGAACCCGTCGAAGATCACGCCACTGGCGAGTCGTTCGTCGCGCTGGATCCGCCGGTACACCTTCTCGAAGTAGGCGCGCTCCTCCGGGCGGTTCCAGATCCACCAGTAGTCCCACGGCTGCTTGGTCTTGACCGACAGCGTGTAGCGGGGATCCATGCGGCGCAGCTCCGACAGCACGTCCAGACCACGGTCCAGTCGCTTACGGGAGGGTGCGATACCGATCATGCCCAGTGAGTACTCGGCGCCGGCCAGCTTGGGCCGGTCGAGCTGACGGTCGTCCACCCAGTTGGGCAGGACCACCACCTTGTCGTGGGGCCACCCGGTGATCTCGCGGGTCAGGTCGGCGTAGTGGGGGCTGACGCACACCACCGCGTCGACCTTGGACACGTCCAGTCGGCGCGGCCACTCCGCGTACAACTCGAAGCGGTGCAGGCGGACGATGAGGCGCTGGTCGGGGCGCTTCCACTTGGCGTAGAACAGCGCGTTGGGTCCGCACCATTCACAGATGACCACGTCCGCCCAGGCGGCGAGCTCCCGGGATCGATACTGGTCGTGGGTGCTCAGCCCCTCCCACTCGTCGATGCGCACGTCCAGACCCGGCAGGGAGTCCAGATACTCGGCGAGGCGGGTGAAGAACTTGAGGTCGTGCCCGGCGATGACCACCTTGAGCGGCCGTTCGGGGTCGGTGCCCTCCGGGGACGCCGGCAGCGCCTCGGCCAGGTAGCCGCGCAGGCGTTCGGAGGCCCGCTCCAGGGAATGGTCGGCCGCCGCCGAACGGCAGCGCTCCGCGGCGTCGGCGTACACGGCCCGATCGTGGTAGGCGCGGGCGATGGCCGTGACCACCGAAGCGGAGTCCTCGCCGGCGAAGAGCGGGTAGTCGACGCCGAGCAACGCCTCGTGCATGGGTGTGCGGTTGAGGACCACCGGCAGGCCGAGCGCCCCCAGTTCCAGGACCTTGGTGGACAGCTCCAGGCTGGCGTCCATGTCGGGGTCGCGCCAGGACAAGCCGAAGTCGCACTCCGCGGACTGACGCAGCGCGTCGGCGCGGGCCATACCGCCGCGCCAGTCGACGTTCGGGGTGCTCTCCAGGGCCTTGCGCATGCGTTTGGCCCACTCGGCGGGTTCGGCGTGGATCTTGTCGCCGATCATCACCAGTTCCGCGTCCACGCCCAGGCGGTTGAGCTCCTCGGGCAGGCCGGTCATCTCCAGCGTGTTCCAGCGCGGGGCGAACTTGCCGGTGTAGGCGAGTCGGGCGCGGGCGTGCACCTGGCCGGCCGCGGCGACGTCCGCGGGCACCACGACCACGGGCGGGAAGAGTACCGAGCGTCCGCAGGCGGCGGGCACGGTCGACTCCAGGAACGCGCGCAGTTCCTCGGTCTGGCAGAGCACGAACCGGGAGGCCAACGCGATCTCGGTGAGCTCGGCGGTGGCGGTGGCGGTGATCTCGTCGACGCTGTGCGGGAAGTCGGTGAGGTAGGTCCACAGGCGTCCGGTCAGGGACTCCTCCTGGGCGGCCAGTCCCGCCAGGCGGCGGCCCCGCACGACCACCAGGTCGAAGGGCTTGCGCCCGTGCAGGCGGCCCATGAGCTCCACGGCCTGCTCCGGGGTGAGCCCGCGGGGGCCCAGGTCGGAGAGCATGCGGTCCTCGTAGGGGCGGACCAGCCTGATCCCGTCGGCCTTCTCTAGGGGCGCGGTGAGCCGGTCGGTGCGCACCGGCGCCTTCAACAGCACGGTGACCTCACAGCCTGCGGCGGCCAGGGCCTGGGCCATCGACTGCGCCCAGATCGCCGAACCGTCGATGATGTTCAGGTCCACGTCGCCGTACAAGAGTGCGCGCGGAGGAGCTGTGCTCACGTTCTTCCCTTCGGATGCTGATGTGGCTAACGCTGTGCGGGTGTCACCCGAGGGCGCCGGTGGACGCGTCGGCGTGGGTCGGGTCCTCGCCACCGCTGTCGGTCCCGGTGCCGTGGTCGGGCCCCAAGGCCAGGAGTCGGGCGCCGCGCCGGTTCCACTCCCGAGGGCCCCAAGCGCGCCGTAGCAGCTCGGTCCGTGCCAGTTCGGGGTCGATGCCGGTGACGTACACGTACTGCCCGGTGCCGGTGGCGCGATCGAAGAACCCGAGTTCACCGGTTCCGGTGACCGTGGGGTCGGCTTCCGCGGCGCTCTCGTACGGGGTCCCGACCGCGTCGGCGCCGGAGCATTCGGCGGCGCAGGCGAGGTCGACCAGGCGGTTGCGTCCGGTCGGCCCGGTCCACATGAACGCCCAGGGCGTGGTGGCGCGTTCGGCCAGGTCCGCCCACTGCCGGAGGGTGAGCCCACCGGGGGCGGTGTCATTTTCGTCTCGGGTGAGATCGGCCGGGGTGTCCGGGGCGCCGAAGTGCACCGTGCGGACGGTGACGCCCTCCGAGCGCAGACGCCGCAGGCCGGGCAGCCGGGCGGCGGTGTCGGGGACGACGACCTCGGTCGGGCGCAGGCGGGAGGTGAGCAGGTCCTCGGCGAGCCGGTCGGCCTGCTCCTCGCCGTCCGGGTCGGCGAGGACGGCCACGCCGCGCCCGCTGAGCGGTAGGTCGACGCCCGGGACGGCCGTCGTGAGGTCGAGACCGTCCAAGAGCGCGGCCAGGCGGACCGGGGTGGCGTCGTCGAGGAACACCTGGCGGAGCATGGTGCGGACCTCGCGTTGGGTGGGACCCAGGGCGCGCAGTCGGGGGACGCTGACGGTGAGGTCCTCACCTCCCGGTACGGGTACGGCCGGGTGGGCGACCACACGGGTGCCGCAGGCCCAGGCCCGACGGCGAAGTCCCGCCTCGCCGGGGGTGTTCTCCGGGATCACGGCGACGTTGGCGGCGCGGAAGGCGTCCGCCAGGTCGGGCGAGTCCACGTCGATCACGCCCACCCCGAGTTCGAGTAGGACGTCGGGGACGGCGGTGCCGGCACCGGTGCGGACGTAGACGGCCTCCGGGCCGAGGGCGAGCTCGGCGGCGACCGGGTTGAACAAGTGCAGGGGTACACCGGCGTCGCCCTTGTGGACGCGGTCGAACCCGAGGCGGCGCAGGGCCGGCGGCGCGGGTGCGTCGTCGAGCAGGACCGTGGGGATGCCACGGGAGGCCGCGGACTCCATGACCCAGTGCAGGGCGCGGGTGCGGTCGACCGCGGCGGGGTCGCCCACGTGCGCCCAGGGCGACCCGGGGGCGGCGGCCGAGGCCGACACCAGGAGCAGGTCCACGTCCACGGCGTCCATCACGATCTGGGCGTCGTGCGGGCGCAGGGTGACCGAACGCAGGTAGGGGTCGATCGCGGTCTGGACGGCGGGACCCACGACGGTGGCGGCGACCAGTTGATCGGCGGTGCCGCCGCTCAGACCGGTGAGGAGTCGGGCCTCTTGGCGGTCGGCGTCGAAGGAGCGGACGGGTTCGGTCCGACGACGTTGGGCGTGGTTGGTGCTGCCGCTGTGCCGCCAGAGCCGGTAGAGGTCCCGGGGCAACCGCACCAGGGAGCGCGCGGGTCGCTTGGCCGCGGCGGTGAGCGCCCGGCCCACCTGGAGCGAGGTCGATCCCTCCAAGGCGGCGAGGCGGACCTGCGCCTCCTGGAGCTGGGCCTCACGTTCGGCCAGGGCTTGCCGAAGCTGTTCGGTCTGGCTCTGTTCACGCCGTTTCACGGTCTGCCACCTTGTACTCGGGTCTGGCGGTTCCACGGTCCCCCGTGCCTGCGGCGTCCGGGGTCGGCGGGTGTGCGGTCCGACGTGTGCCGGGGCGGGTACGAAGGCCCAGGGTCAGCCGGGCGGCCGGTCCCCCGGGGCGCCGGGTGGCGCCTCCGCACGGCGGGCTCATCGGTGTCGTCACCTCGACCACCTGGTCAGGACGGAGGCGATGCGTTCACCGGAACGACCATCCCACAGCGGCGGGGTGTCACCGAGCCGTTCGTCGATTCGACCGTCGAGGGCCTTGTCCAGGGTGGCGACCAGGTCGGCCTCGGTGACGAGCTGGTTGGTCCCGTGCGTGATGGTGACCGGCCGCTCGGTGTTGGGGCGCAGCGTCAGGCAGGGGACACCGAGGATCGTGGTCTCCTCCTGGACCCCGCCGGAGTCGGTGACCACGGCCGCGGCGCCGCGAGTGAGTGCGACGAAGTCGAGGTAGCCGAGCGGTTCGAGCAGACGCACGCGCGGGTGGTCGCCGAGGCCGGCTCGGTCGAAGGCCGCCTTGCCTCGCGGGTGCACGGGCATGACGACGTCGGCGAGTTCGGCGACCTCGTGCAGCCGCTCGGTGAGACGGGCGACGTTGTCGGGGTCGTCGACGTTGGCGGGCCGGTGCAGGGTGGCCGCCACGTAGCGCTCGGGAAGGTCGAGACGGGCGCGCAGAGCGTCGGCGTCGAACCGGTCGAGGTTGCCGAGGAGGGTGTCGATCATCGGGTTGCCGACGAGGTGGACCCGGTCCGGGGACACGCCCTCGGCGGCGAGATGGCCGATGGCCTCCGGGCTGGTCGCGAAGCACAGGTCGCTGAGCTGGTCGGTGACCCGGCGGTTGATCTCCTCGGGCATGGTGTTGTCGAAGGAGCGCAGGCCCGCTTCGACGTGTGCGACCGGGACACCGAGCTTGGCGGCGACCAGGGCGGCGGCGACGGTGGAGTTGACGTCGCCGTAGACCACCACCATGCCGGGGGTGTTCTCGGTGAACTCGCGTTCCAGTCCGACCATGAGGGCGGCGGTCTGGGCGGCGTGCGACCCCGAACCGACCCCGAGGTCGACGTCGGGGGTGGGCAGGCCGAGGTCACGGAAGAAGACCGCGGACATGCGGTCGTCGTAGTGCTGGCCGGTGTGCACGACCCGCTGGTGCGCGCCTCTGGCGCGCAGGGCGGAGACCACGGGTGCGGCCTTGACGAAGTTGGGGCGGGCGCCGACCACGTGCGCGATCGCGGTGTCCTGACTACCTGGGGGGGCGCTCGTTGCCACTGATGCTTCCTTCGCTTCTCGCGTTGATGGGGCCGGGGTTCGTTCCCCGGGCCCCGGGTGTGTGCGGGGTGGTTCGGTCGGGTCGACGGGCTTCCTTGTCCGGCCCGTCCCGTCGGCTTCGCCGTGGTGTCACCACTTGGTCACGTCCACGTGGTTGTGTGACTGACCGTGCAAGACACCCGGACTCCCGAACCCCGACCGCCGCGTCCACGTACCTTGTGGCCGCGTGCGGTGACCTTCACCGCGACCTTGGCCTGGCGTCACCTGCGGTCCGAACCCGCCCGGTTGCCGTTGTTGGCCGCCAGACTGATGCCCGGTCCGCTGCGCGGGTCGGCACGTGCCGTGGCCGCCCGTTCCGGCGCCCTTCCGCGCGCCTACGCCCTGTGGGATCAGGGCCGGCGCGAGGAGGCCCGTGAGGTGCTGCTGACCGCGTCCCGGCGCACATCCCCTGGTGGGGTGGGGCGCCTGGTGTCGGCGGCGCTGGCCGCCGGGGACGCGGACACCGCTCGTACGCTGGTCGAACGAATGCCGCCGGGGCGGCATCGCGACGCCGCCGAGTACCGGACGGCCCTGGCCACGGGACGCGCTGTTCCCGAGTCGTTGTCCGTTGCCCCTGACCGTCACGGGATCACGTTAACCCGCGGTGCGCCAACGCGGCCTGACGACACGGTGAACGCTCGGCGACCGGCGGCGACGGAATCGGGACCGCGTGTTCTGCACCTGGTCACCAACGCGCTTCCGCACACCAACGCCGGGTACACCCAGCGCACGCACCGCATCGCGGTGGCCCAGCGTGAGGCGGGCATGGACGTGCACGTGGTCTCCCGTGCCGGCTACCCGCTCACCAAGGGGGTACCGGACCCGCGCACCCTGGTGGAGGTCGACGGAATCTCCTACCACCGGCTCCTGCCGTGGAAGGCCCCCGCCGACCACGACCAGGAATTCCAGGTGGGCCTGCGGATGGCGTCCACGTTGGTGGAGGCGTTGCGCCCGGACGTGCTGCACGCGGCGAGCAACCACCACAACGCCCGGTTGGCCCTGGAACTGGGACGCCGGTACGGCCTGCCCGTCGTCTACGAGGTGCGGGGCTTCCTGGAGGAGTCCTGGCTCTCGCGAGACCCCTCCCGCAGCGTGGACGACGCCTTTTACCAGGCCGAACGCGCATCGGAAACCGAGTGCATGCTCGCCGCCGACCTGGTGGTGACGCTCGGAGAGGCGATGCGCGCCGACATCGAGGCCCGCGGGGTGCCCCGTGAGCGCCTATTGGTGGTGCCCAACGCCGTGGATGTCTCCTTCCTGGAGCCACTGCCCTCGGGTGGGGAGGTCCGCAAGGACCTGGGCATCGACCCGGAGGAGTTCGTGGTGGGCACCACCACCAGCTGTTTCGGATACGAGGGGCTGGACGTACTGCTGGACGCGGTGTCGCTGCTGCGCGAACACGGCGAGCCGGTCCACGCCCTCATCGTCGGTGACGGACCGGAACTGCCCGCACTGCGGGACCGGGTCGAACGGTCGGGGCTGAACGAAGCGGTGCACTTCACCGGACGCGTCCCCGCCGACCGGGTGCGGCACCACCACGCCGCACTGGACGTGTTCGTAGTGCCTCGCAGGGACGAGCGGGTGTGCCGTCTGGTGACGCCATTGAAGCCCGTGGAGGCTATGGCCGGTGGACTTCCCGTGGTTGCCAGTGATCTTCCTGCTCTTAGGGAGATTGTGGAACAAGGAGTGACAGGAGAGTTAATTCCGGCGGGCGATTCGGCACGTCTAGCTGATGTGCTCACCAATCTCGCTTACAGTCGGCGAAAGCGGATCTCCTACGGCCGAGCAGGTCAGGAGCGCGTCGGAGCCGACCGAACATGGGCCGGGGCCGTATACCGCTATAACCAGGCGTATCGGGTTCTTATTGGGAAAATGTCCGAACCAGGCCAGAACCCGTAGTCGTGGACAACGCGTGCCTACACTCAGACGTCCAGCACTCTGAATGGCAGTCCTCGAACATTTGCGCCCGTTCACGAAATGAATGCGAGTGTGACCACGAAGTGGATGCCGCAGCCTCCAACCCGGCCAATGTCCCCGAGCAGAGCACCGGATCGGCCGATCTCGTCGTCCTCGGTCTCGGCTACGTCGGTCTGCCCCTGGCAGCCGCAGCCGCGTCCGCCGGCGTGAAGGTCACCGGTCTCGATGTCAACGCCCAAATGGTCGACGACCTCAACCAAGGCGTCTCACACATCGACGACCTGTCGTCGGACGACGTCGGCGCCATGCTGGACCAGGGGTTCAGCGCGACCACGGACTCAGCGTGCCTGGCGACGGCGCGCACCATCGTCATCTGTGTCCCCACACCGCTGTCCCCCGAGGGCGGCCCGGACCTGGGCGCGGTCACCTCGGCCTCCAAGGCCATCGCCGCCCAGCTGTCACCGGGGACCCTGGTGATCCTGGAGTCCACCACCTACCCGGGCACGACCGACGAGGTCGTACGTCCGTTCCTGGAGGAGTCCGGCCTCGTGGCCGGGGCCGATTTCCACCTGGCCTTCTCCCCCGAGCGCATCGACCCGGGCAACCCGACGTTCGGCGTGACCAACACGCCCAAGGTCGTGGGCGGTCTCACCGAGGAATGCGGCGAGGCCGCCGCGGAGTTCTACGGCCGGTTCGTGCACACGGTGGTCCGGGCCCGCGGCACCCGTGAGGCCGAGATGGCCAAGCTGCTGGAGAACACCTACCGGCACGTCAACATCGCCCTGGTCAACGAGATGGCCATCTTCTGCCAGGAGCTGGGCGTGGATCTGTGGGACTCCATCGCCGCCGCGGCGACCAAGCCGTTCGGCTTCCAGGCCTTCTATCCCGGCCCGGGTGTGGGCGGTCACTGCATCCCCATCGACCCGAACTACCTCTCCTACAAGGTCAAGACCCTCGGCTACCCGTTCCGGTTCGTCGAGCTGGCCCAGGAGATCAACAGCCGCATGCCGGCCTACGTCATGCAGCGCGCCCAAGAGTTGCTGAACGACTCCGGGCTGGCGCTGTCCCGCTCCAAGGTGCTGCTTCTGGGAGTGACGTACAAAGCCGACATCGCGGACCAGCGCGAGTCGCCGGCCCGCCCGGTGGCGCGCAAGCTCGCCGCGAAGGGCGCTACGCTGACCTACCACGACCCGCACGTGGAGTCCTGGCAGGTGGACGGGGTGGACATCCCACGCTCCACCGACTTGGAACAGGCCATGGCCGATGCGGACCTGACCATCCTGCTCACCGACCACAGCGACTACCGCCCCAAGCTGCTGGACGAGTACGCGCGACTGCTGCTCGACACCCGCGGGGTGCTGCGCCGGGCGGACGCCGACGAGACCGTGACCACCGGACCCGAGGTACCGGCTCAGACTCGCCGCAAAGTTCAGCGGGAGGGCCTCCAGGTCCTGTGACCGGCCCGGCCCCCAAGGCACGCCGTTCGGACGTTCCACTGCGTTCAGCGGCGTGCCTTCGTGCGTTCACCAACGACCGACCGAAGGTTCACCGGAAGCACGCCGAGTGTCCATCCGACTGTCCTCAGCGTGTTTCTCCTGGTGAATACCGTGTCGTACAGCGGTTCCCGCCCAGTAACGGCGGATCATCGCTGTAGTCGGAGCCAACCGGTGACACACGTAGGTGATCTTCATGCACGCACTCGTGGCGACGATTGTGCACCATCCCGAGGACGCCAGGATTCTGCACCGTCAGATCCGGGCACTCGTCGAGGCCGGGCACACCGTCACCTACGTCGCCCCCTTCCGGGAGTGCGGGGTGACGCCATGGGACCAGATTCGCTCGGTGGACGTACCTCGCTCCCAAGGGCGCGATCGTCTGTCCTCCCTGCGGGCTGCCCGCGCCGCCCTGACCAGGCTGGCACCCGAGGCCGACGTCCTGCTCTTCCACGACCCCGAGCTCCTGCTCGCGCTGCCCTCGAAGCGGCCGCCGGTCACCGTGTGGGACGTACACGAGGACACCCCGGCTGCGCTGCTCACCAAGCCGTGGGTGCCGAGGCCCCTGCGCCGTCCGCTCGGTCGGGTCGTGCGCGGTTTCGAACGTGGCGCCGAACGACGTCTGCGTCTGATGTTGGCCGAGGAGGGCTACCGTTCTCGGTTCCGCGGCGACCACCCGGTCGTTCCGAACACCACGTACGTCCCGGACACCCCACTGCGACCCGCGGGTGACGACCGTGTCGTCTACCTGGGGCACGTCTCCATGGCGCGCGGTGCCCGCGAGATGGTCCAGATGGGTCGGCGGCTGCGCGACCACGGGGTACGCCTGGAAGTGATCGGCAACGCCGACGCGGAGGTCCGTCCCTTGCTGCGCGAGGCACACCAGGAGGACGCCCTGCACTGGTACGGGTTCGTGCCCAACGACCGGGCCCTGCGGATGGCGTCCGGCGCCCTGGCCGGGATCAGCCTGCTGCACGACACCGACAACTACCGGCACTCGCTGCCGACCAAGGTCGTGGAGTACATGGCGCACGGTCTACCAGTGGTGACCAGCCCGAACCCGATGGCCGAGGCACTGGTCAGCCGGCGACCGGAGGGACGCTCGGGACTGGTGGTCCCGTTCAACGACGGGGAGGCGGCCGCCCAGGCCGTGCTGAAGCTGCGCGAGAACGAGGAGCTGCGTCGGGACCTGGCGAGCACGGGTCACCGGATCGCCCGGACCTCGTACCACTGGCCGGTCCAGGCCCGAGTGTTCGTCAAGCAGTTGGAGGAGTGGGTGACCCAGGCCGACGGCCCGGTACGGCCCCGGCGGAGCCCGGAATCTCCCCCGGCGCCGCTCCCCGACCTGCCCGCTCCCCCGAGGGTCCCGGTCACCCCGGGTCAGGTTCCACCGCAGCGGGATCGCCCGCGCAGCGCGATAAGTGAATGAACTCACAAATAATATAATTCAGAAATATCTTCCTGGTAAACAAGGTTGTGCTTCGTGTCCGCCACAGACGGGCTTCCCTGCCCACGAAGAAGCACAGCCGAGGTTTCGAATATGACTGACACGCTGGTCCTCGACAAGAACGCACAGGACCTCCTGTTCCACAGCGCGCGCACCGCCAACTCCTTCACCGACGAACCGGTGACCGACGAACAGCTGCGAGCGATCTACGACCTGGTCAAGTTCGGTCCCACGGCGATGAACAACCAGCCGCTGCGGGTCACCGTGGTGCGTTCCCCCGAGGCCCGCGAACGCCTCGTCCAGCACATGGCCGGCAACAACGCCCCCAAGACCTCCACCGCCCCGCTGGCGCTGATCCTGTCCGCAGACAGCGACTTCCACGAACACTTCCCGACGACCTTCCCCGTCGCCCCGGACGCCCGTGAAAACTTCGCCGGCATGCCGGTCGAGGCCCGCGAGTCCATGGCCTCGCAGAACGCCCTCCTGCAGGTCGCCTACCTGATCATCGGCGTTCGCGCCGCGGGGCTGGCCGCCGGCCCGATGACCGGTTTCGACGCCGATGGCATCCGCAAGGAGTTCTTCGGTGAGGACTCCACCCAGCAGCCGATCGTCGTGATGAACATCGGCAAGCCCGGCCCGGACGCCTGGTTCGACCGGCTCCCGCGCCTGGAGTACGAGCAGGCCGTCACCGAGGTCTGATCCCGGAGACCACGAAGGGGGCGGGTGCCGTTCGGCACCCGCCCCCTTCTACTCAGAGGAGATTCACCTGAAGGATCAGGATCTCTTCGAGATGGTCCACCACCATGAAGACGATGAATCCGGACCCGCTGCCCAGTGGTAGCTGACGTAGACCTCCGACTCGGTGTGTCGGCTTACCGACACCTTCGGCGTCCCTGCCCAAGAAGACGAGTTCGGTCGCGATCCGTTCGATCTCCGCTATGGCTCCGATCGGAAGGCCATCCGAAAGTTCCGGCGGATGGAACTCCCAGGTCCATTCGCTCAACGCTCCAGGTCCTCGGCCACCTCGGCGAGTAGACGGGAGATTTCAGAGAGTGCCTCTCTCATATCGGGATGCCCCTCGGCCACCTTGCGTTCGAGATCGGCCAACAGCTTCGCGCGTGCCGGGTATCGCTGGATCTCGATACGCTGCAGCCAGATCCGGCAGAAGACCTGGAGAGGGCCGATCTTCTCGCTCTTCTCGGCTTCGGTGCTCGCTTCGAGGTGGTGTCCGTCGAACTCGGGCAGCCATGAGGGCATGATCCGGCCCACAGCCGCGCGTAGAGAGGCCGAGTTGGCATCGGGGCGTGGGATCAGCGGTCCCTCGATGAGATCGGCGTACTGTTCGGACACGGATACCGCCCCGCTCTCGTCTGGGAACGTGCCTACCTCATGAATCTACCCTGTGCACAGGCGAGGGTTCGGGTTATCCACAGACTCGGGATCAGCTTCGGTCACACCGATCGGGACACACCACAAGAGCGTCGTCCGGGTCCTTCCGGACCCTGGCTTCGCCCCGAAGCGCGAGCAGCGGTGGGTTCAGGAACCGGTGGGCCTTTGGGGCTCCTGGGGGCCGCCGTACGGGCCGGGGCCCTGGGGTCCCTGCGGACCGGGGCCGGGGGCTCCGGGATACTGGCCGGGCCACTGCTGGGGCGGCGGATACTGCCCCGGGTGGCCCTGGTGCGGCGGATACTGCCCGGGGTGGCCCTGGGGCGGCGACGGCCCGTAGCCGTACTGACCCCGTGACCCCAGGGAACGCAGGCCACGGATCGTGACGACTATGGCCACGATGACCACGGCGACGACCACCACGACGAGCAACAAGAGTAGGAGCATGGTCAGTCCGCTGAAGGCGATCACGTGGCTGTCTCCCGGGTAGAGGCGGGTTCAGATGATCGGCGGGCGACCGGCACGGGTCATCCGCCAAGCGGTCTTCCAGCTGATCGGGGTGCGGGGACCGGCGTCCTCGCGCCAACCCTCGCGGAAACCGCCGAACCACGACTTCAGCGCGCTCTTGTCACGCTCCCGGAGCACCGTCAGACCCACCCAGGTACCGAGGTAGGCGAACGCCAGCGGCCAGGGCAGATTGCGTCGGGCCAGCCACACCCGATTGCGGGCGTTGAGCCGATAGAAGTTCTCGTGCCGGGTCGGCGCCACCGCGGGGTGGTACATCACGGCGTCGGCGTCGTACTCGATGCCGTACCCGGCGTCCATGATCCGCCAGGCCAGGTCGGTCTCCTCATGGGCGTAGAAGAAGTCGCCCGGCAGACCGCCGCCCTGATCGAAGGCGGTGCGGCGGATGGCGCACGCCCCGCCCAGGAACGTGGTGACCTCACTGGACTTGCGGGAGTCACCGACCCGCAGTCGAGGCACGTGTCTGCGCTGGTCGGGGCCGCCGTCGGGGTCGGCGATCCGGAACGACAGGGCGCCCAGGGACGGCTCGGAGCCGAACCGGTCGCGCACGTGTTCGGCCAGATCCATGGACCGGTACCAGCCGTCATCGTCCAGGAACAGGATCACGTCACCCGTGGTCGCCTTCACCCCGTGGTTACGTCCCTCGGGAATGCCCACGTTCTCCGGCAGGTTCACCGTGACCACGCCCTCGGGCAGGTCGGGGAGGTCGGCGCCGTTGCTCACGACGACGACCTCGACGTCGGCACCCTGCTGCTCGAACACGCTGGTGATGGCCCGGCGCAGTTCGGCGGGTCGTGTGCCCATGGTCAGCAGGACACAGGACAGGGTGGGCTTTCCGGGCACCTGGGAACCGCTCCGTTCCTGCGCTCGGGATTCCCGCGCCCTGGACAGACCCGGGCCGGCGGGTTCGGCAGGACCTCCGGGGTCCTGTGCTGGTGGGATCACGGGAGTGGCCATGATTGCGAACCGTTCAGTGGATGACGTGCGGCTGACAGGTGGACACATGCCAACGTTCGCAGAAACAGACTAACGAAAGAATAAAGATGAAGTGTACGGAGCCGTGGACGGGGTAGCGTCCACGGCCCCGGAGTGACGTCATAACGTCATCGACGCGTTATTCGAGGCGTCGGGAGGCGAGCACGCTCACGAAGTGCGCGAAGCTCATCAGCACCGCCACCGCGGCGCAGGCAACGACCAGGATCCTGGTGGCCGTCAGGTCTCCGAGGAAGAAGTCGACCACGGCCACCACCACCACGATCAAGGACAGCTCCACGGCCTGGATCAGGCGGTGGACCTTGAGCGCGGAGGCCAGGCGTCGCGCCAGGCTCAGCCCGGACGACTTCGGCCGCATGGCCTCCTCGGTGATCTTCTCCGGAAGACCCGCCTTGGCGCGGGCCACCACCACGTTGTCGGTCTCGGCCTTGATCAGCACGACACCGAGCGCGGCGGTCATCCCGAGGATGACCCAGCCCCCGGATTCGAACCCTCCCTGGGCACGGATGCCCAGGCCCACGAGCAGCGCGACCTCGGACACGTAGTGGCCGATGCGGTCCAGGTAGATCCCGGCGACGCTGGTCCGACCCGTGTAGCGGGCCACCTCACCGTCGGAGCAGTCCAACAACAGATAGATCTGCACCATGACGGCGGCGAGGATCGCCGACCACAGCCCACCGAACGCGACGACGACGCCCGCGAGCACCCCGAACACCATCATCAGGTAGGTGATGGGGTTCGGCGGTACCCGCAGGCGCACGAAGAACGTGGTCAGGTACGGGGAGATGTCCCTCATGTAGAGACGCCCCGCCCAGTGCTCCTCGTTCACCCGCTCCTTGATCCCCACGGGCTGGCCGCCCGCGCGGACCTCAGCGACCGACGGCTTCGACATAGTCCGCGACACTCCGCCCGATCTCGTCCTCGGAGAGGTTCAGGTGTTCCAGGATCGTGAACCTGCCCGGGCGGGTGCCCGGAGCGTGCACCACGGCCCTCGCGAACTCGTCCTCGGAGAGACCGACGTCGGAGGGCACGATGGGCAGCTGATGACGGAGCAGGCAGGAGCGGATCTCATCCAGTCGCTCGGCCGGCCAACCCAGGTGCTTCACCCGCAGGTAGGAGGCGAAGAGCGTCCCCAGACCGGCGAGTTCACCATGGTTGCCCTTGCCCGGGTAGAGCTGGGTGACCGCGTGCAGGATCTCGTGGCAGGCGCCACTGGCCGGACGGCTGGAACCGGCGACCGACATGGCCATACCGGACAGCACCAGCCCCTCGGCCAGGACCTTGAGGAACCCGTCGGACTCGATGGAGTCGGGACGGTGCAGGATCGCTTCGGCCGCGACGCGGGCGAAGGTGACCGCCATGCCGTCGACCGGCTCGTTGTTCTCCCTCCCGGCGAGCTCCCAGTCCTCGATCGCGGAGATGTTGCTGACCACGTCACCGACACCGGAACGCACCAGGCGCGCGGGGGCGGCCTGGACGTAGTCGACGTCGATGACCACCGCGATGGGCATGGTCACGCCGATGGACGGCTTGCCGCCCTCGTGCTCCAGGGAGCTGACGGGGGAGGCGATGCCGTCGTGGGCCAGGTTCGTGGCCACGGCCACCATCGGGATGCCCGCCATGGTCGCGGCGAACTTGGTGACATCGATGGTCTTGCCACCACCGATGCCGGCCACGGCCTCGTAGGCTCCCGAGCGCAGCTTCTGGCCGAGGGCGGTCGCCGCGTCGACGGTGCCCTCCTCGACCTGGAAGACCTCGCAATGGGGCAGGTCCAGGTCGGCGGCGATCTGTGCGCCCTGACCCGGTCCCACCGCCACGGCAATGCGTCCCTCGGTGGCGATGCGGCGGTCGGCCAGCACCGTTCCGAGCGAGGAGACGGCCCCTCGGCGCACGTCGATCGCCAGAGGGGAGGGAAGCATTCGAGCTAGTAGCGGCACGCGATCTCCCTCGCCTTGGCCAGGTCGTCGTGGTCGTCGACCTCGACCCAGTCCACCTTGCCGATGGGGGCGACGGCGATCTTCTCGCCGCGGCGGACCAGCTCCTGGTAACCGTCCTCGTAGTACAGCTGCGGGTCGCGCTCCCAGGTGGCCTTCAGCGCGTCGGCCAGGCGGGAGTCGAGCGAGCTCTCGATGAGGGTGGCGCCGATGTACTCGCCCGCGGCGGTGGCGGGGTCCATCAGCTTGGTGATGTTCTGGAGGTGACCGTCTTCGTCGAGGGTCACCTTCATCTCTTCTTCGGCGAGGGTTTTCACGTTGTCCACCGCGAGGAGGAGTTCCGGTCCCCTGGCGGCGAGTAGCGTTTCCTCGATGCTCACCGGGTGCACGGTGTCACCGTTGACCAGGAGGACGCCCTCGGAGAAGAACTCACGTGCGGTCCACAGGGAGTAGGCGTTGTTCCACTCCTCGGCCTTGTCGTTGTAGCTGAGGGTGAGCTTGACGCCGTGGCGCTCTTCCAGAGCGGCCTTACGCTCCTCGACGGCCTCGGCCCGGTAGCCCACGACGATGACGACGTCGGTGAGACCGGCGGCCGCCAGGTTGCGCAGCGAGATGTCCATGATGGTCGTCTCGCCGTCGACGGGCACCAAGGCCTTGGGCAGGGTGTCGGTGTAAGGACGCAGACGCCGCCCCGCGCCTGCGGCGAGAACCATTCCGAGCATGAGGGCGAGTTCCTCCTTAGGTCGAGGAGGCGCTCACGCCTCCTCGTTCGTTCCGGTGGCCGTTCGGCCCCCGTCTCCGTTGGGGGAGATCGGGTGATCTCCCCACTGCTCCTCTCCGCCGAGGATGTCGGCGGAACCGGTGCGCGTCTCGGCCACCGTGGTGGCGCTCCAAGTGCGCACGGCTTCCCGCACCTGTAGGACCACCAGGTATCCGGCGAGTATGCCGTAGGCGGGTGTGAGGGCGGACAGCGCTCCCCCGGCCGCGATGACGAGCATCCTGCCGTCCCATCCGAGCGCGGCGTTCCGCGTCACGGACGGTCGGTTCACCCCGACCGCGGGTCGTGCGACATCGTCGCGGTGGTGACAGACGACCGCCACCAAGACTACGAACACCAGGGGACCGGGTACGCCGGACGCGAGCCCCAGCGTTGCCAGGTAGCCGTATTCGGTGACCCGTAGGATCGGTGGCACGAACCGGTCGAACCGCCCATTATGGGGGTGGCCGGCGGCCAAACCGGACAGTAGCAGGGCAGCGACCGGTGCGCACAGGGTAATGCCTGTCAGCTGACCCTTGTCCGCCAAGAGCAGGACCGCCACGATGATGGCACCGGTTACGGCCGTGAACAGCGGTGGTGCGATGCCCGGGACCATCCTGCCCAGAAACCTGCCCATGTGACCGTCATCACGAAGAAAACGCAGGTCGAGAACGATCGGGTCCAAAAGGTCATACCCCCGGGCATTCCGCGTGCCCACCGGACGATCGTCCGTCGACCGCCACGACGTCGGCCCACCGCCCGTCGATCTTTCTTCCTCCGCCCCTTCCCCCGACGGCACCGTCTCCGAAGCCTCCCCGCTCACCGACGCACCTCGGAGGTCGGGGCGACGAGTTCACCGGTGATGGCGATGACGCAGCCCACGATGAGGCTGACGAAGGCGAGCCGGGCGTCCCCGACCGTGGCCGCCACGGCGATGACCACGAAGCGCGTGGGTTGTTCGAAGGCCATGATCCGGCGGGCCGACAGGGTCAGGGAGAATGACGCGGGAACGGCGCCCCCGGCCTCCCCCGTGTCCGGTATCCCGGCGGCCCGAGCGACCTCGGCCGCATGGTCCGCCCCCGCGGGCCGCCCCGACGCCGCGCCCTCCGACCGTTCACCGTCCCGAGGCCTGGGGACCGAAGCCCCCTGGAGGCCCTCAGGACGCCGCTGGCCGGGAAGGACGAGCGGAGGCTGCGTCCACCTCGCGGGCGGAGCCGCGCGAGCCACCAGAAGCGCGTCACGCAGGGCGAGGGCGATGAGCGCGCCGGCCGCCCACCCCCAGGCGCCGGCGTGGCCGGCCGCTGCCGCGCCGAAGGCCAGCCCGACGTAGACCACGTACTCCCGGAACTGCGCGGCCATGGACACGGTCCACAGGGTGAGGACGTCCCGACGGTGGGACCGCATGCGTGAGCGGACCGTGTCGCAGAACAGGACCAGCCCGAGGAACAGCGAACCGATGATCGCTCCGGTGGGGTCGGCCCGGCTGAACCAGACGGCCGCGATGGCCGCGACCACGACACCGACGCGGGTCACCCCCGAACGGGTGACGTACCTGCGTTCGAACATCCGCGCGGTCGCCCGCACCACGATTCCCTCGGCCATGTCCGCGCTCCCCTTGGGTTCAACTGAGAGTCACGGTCGCCTACCCTCTGTGCGCAATCCATCACCGACACGCTCAAGGGCGCCGATACGCCCCTTTGTCCCGCAGCACGACGTTTCAGACAGCACCGGACAGGAGCAGACAAGGGCGGACAGGAAAAAGCGCACCTCCGGAACGATCCGTGGTGCGCTCTTCCTCTGGGGGTTCTCGTTCGAGTCCGGTCAGGCGGCCTGTCCGCCGTCCTTACCGTCACCGCCCTTGCCTTCGTCACCCTTGTCCGGGTCGGCCTTGGCCGCCTCGGCTTCGGTGGCACCGGCGGCAGGAGCGTTCTCCACGGTCTCGGCCTTCGCGGCCGCGTCCTCGGCGCGCTTCTTCTTCGCCGCGTCCTTCTTCTTACGCTCCTCGATCTCCACCCTGGTGTCCTCGTTGTAGGCGGCCAGGGCGGTGTCGATGTCGGCGTCCAGGGCGAGCGAGCCGTTCTTGATGTACAGCCCGCGGTTGCAGAAGCGGCGCAGGTCCCTCTCGTTGTGCGAGACCAGGACCATGGTGCGCTCATTGGCGAGCATGCGGTCGATGGCCTCGTAACTCTTGCGTTTGAAGGCCTTGTCACCCACCGCGAGCACCTCGTCGACCAGCATGATCGGGTGCTCCAGCTGCGAGATGAGCGCGAAGCCCAGCCGCACCTTCATACCGCTGGAGTAGTGCCGGATCGGGGTGTCGATGAACTTCGGCTTGATCTCCGCGAAGTCGACGATCTCGTCGAAGCGTTCGTCGATCTCCTTCTCGGACATGCCGTGCAACGAACCGACCAGGTACACGTTCTCCCGGCCGGTCAGGTTGTCGTTGAAGCCGGCCCGCAGCTCCAGAAGGGGCGCCACCTTGCCGTGCACGCTCACCTTGCCCTCGTCGGGGAGGAGGACCCCGGCGATCATCTTGAGCAGGGTGGACTTGCCGGTGCCGTTCTTGCCGACGATGCCCACGCAGTCGCCCTTGGCGACCTCGAATGAAACGTCCCTCAAAGGCCAGAAGTCGTCGCCCTCGGCGTTGGGGTCGCGCTTTTTGCCGTGAATGAACATCTCACGCAGGCTGCGCTTGCGCCGACGGTTCACCGCGAACTTCACACCGAGACCCTTGGCCTCGATGACCGGACCACCGGCGACCGCGGCCTCATAGGTGGACGCCATCACAACTCCTTCAGAACGGACATCTCCAGACGGCGGAACGTCCAGTATCCGATGATCAGCATCAGAATCGAACCGACCACCGCAGAGGTCAACGCGAGAAGACTCGGCGTTAGTTCCTCGAACCCGGAGAACCACACCGTTCGGTGCATCTGGAAGATACCCATCAACGGGTTGAGCTCGTAGAGCGTCTTGGCCCAGCCCGGGACCCCGTCCGAGTAGAGGACCATGCTCGCCGGGAACAGGATCGCCGATCCGTAGAACAGAAGCCGGGTCAGGATACGTGTCAGGCGTTCCACGTCACGGAGCAACACGTTCACCGAGGACAGGAACAGGGTCACGCCCAGCCCGAACATGAAGGTCAGCACGACGGCCAGGGGCAGCCAGAGGAGCATGCCCTCCCAGCTGAAGCGACCACCGAGTGCGAACACGAAGATCAGCAGGACCGGCCAGGTGAGCACGTACTCGACGAACTTGGTCCCCACCGTCGCCATCGGGAAGATCTCCCGAGGCACCTTCATGGTGGTGATCAGCTTCGAGTGCGTGAGCATCGCGCGCGGCGCCTCACTGAGGATGGCACCGAAGGTCGTCCAGGGCAGGATGCCCGCGACGAGGAAGAGGATGTAGCCGCCCGGTGTGCCCTCCGGGATGCCTCGGTCCGCTTGGAGCACAAGGCCGAAGACGAAGTAGTACACCAACGTCAGGGCGAGGGGTTCCAACATCGTCCAGGCGTATCCCAGCACGGATTGCTGGTACTTGACCTTCAGGTCGCGCCGGACCAGGAGGCCGACGACCTTCCGGTGCTCCCAGACGGACAGCGTCCTTGACGCCACCGCCACCTCCAAGGTTCGAGATCGTCCGGTCACGATGTGCCGGACTGTCGCGTCTATGAACACGCCTGCGCGCACCGGCCTTCGGCACGGCCCCGCCCGCACCCGGACCGGAACGGGGGCTGTCCGGAAGGTCGGGGGATGTCACGGACCACGCCCGGCTCCACGTCCGAATCGATGGGGGGAGGGACCGATCACGCTCGACAGGCGTCCATAGGTTACCGCTGCATCGGACAGACCGTGTCAACCACGTGCCGTTCACCCCGGAACCGACCTCGTCTCCCAGCGTCGACTAGGGTCTGGCATCGACATCCCGCCTCAGGAAGGTTGGCAAGCATGTCCGCAGGTCCACGGGTGATCGCGGCGGTTCTGGCAGGTGGGGTCGGTGCGCGTATGGGCGCACCGGCTCCCAAGCAGCTCCTGCCGTTGGATGGTCGGCCCATCATCGAACATTCGATCGCGGCGTTCGAGGCCAGTCCGGACGTGGACGAGATCGTCGTGCTGATGGTGGACGAGTACGTGGGCCGGGTCGAGGATCTGGTCGCCGGGGCCGGGTTCACGAAGGTGTCCAAGGTGCTCCCGGGCGGGGCCACTCGGACGGACACGTCCTACGCGGCGCTGGCGGCGATGTCGACGGCCTCCCACGACGACCTGGCCCTGCTTCACGACGCGGCCCGCCCCCTGGTCCGTCCGGCGACCATCGCGGCGTGCGTGGCCGCGTTGGACGAGGCGGGGGCCGTCGGTGTGGCGGTGCCCAGTGCCGACACCGTGGTGCGGGTGACCACGGGGCGATCCGGCGGCGAAGTGATCGAACAGACCCCGGACCGTTCGACCCTGCGCCGGATGCAGACGCCTCAGGGGTTCCGGTTGGGGGTGGCGCGGCGCGCCTACGAACTGGCGATGGCCGACCCGGAACTGGTGGCCACCGACGACTGCGGGGTGGTGCTGCGGTACCTGCCCGAGGAGGAGGTACGGATCGTGCCGGGTGAGGAGAGCAACATCAAGGTGACCAACCCCGGCGACGTGGAGGTCGCCGAGACGTTGCTGCGCAGGATGCGCGCGCACGCCGGGCCGGCGGAGCGGCTGGTCCCGGGGGTGGCGCCGTGAGCGGGGTCTTCGAGGCGACCGAGGTGATCGGTCACCGGGGCGCCGGCCGAGGCGTCGTGGAGGGGGCTCGGGAGAACACCGTGGCCTCGTTCGAACTGGCGGCCCGCACCGGCGTGGACTGGATCGAGATCGACGTGCGTCGTACGCGGGACGACGCTCTGGTGCTCTACCACAACGCCGCGCTGGACGACGGGCGCGCCGTCGTCGACCTCACTCTGCAGGAGTGCGCGGAGGCCGGGTTGGTGGGCCTTGAGGAAGGTCTCAGCGCCATACCGGACCACATCGGTCTGGACGTGGACGTCAAGACCGTGATGGAGGACGCGGTGGACGCGCCGGCGCGGCGGACCGTGTCGTTGCTGCTGCCGCACCTGCGCCACGAGGCGGAGCGCCGCCGAACCTTCGTCTGCTCGTTCGACCCCGGTCTGCTCTTGGCCGTGCGTGAGGGGGCGCCCGGGGTTCCGACGGCGTGGATGCCGTACGTGCGCAACCCCGCGGACTCGGCGATCCCCGGCGCCGTGGGCCTGGGGTGCCCGATCGTGGCGGTGGACGCCCGCGCCCTGGGTCTGAGCGACGAGGAGCCCCGGCCGGGGCGGCGCACGCTGGAGTACACGGTCGAGACCGCGCACCGCGCCGGGCTGGAGATCATGTCCTGGTGCCCGGACCCCGTGGACGCGGCGCGCTTCGCCGCGGCGGGCATGGACGCGGTGGTGGTGGACGACGTGCCGGGCGCGGTGGCCGCCCTCAAGGGATCGCGCGCCTGACGCTCAGATCCGGTCGAGGAGTTCGGCCTTCTTGGTGCCGAACTCCTCGTCGGTGAGCAGGCCCTTGGCGTGCAGGTCGCCGAGGCGTTCGATCTGCTCGAAGATCCACGAGGTGTCGGTCGGCCGTCCGGGCTCCGGTGTGCTCTCCGGCACTTCGGCGGGAGTCTCCAGGACCGCGGGCCCGTCCTCACCGATCTCGACGGAGACGTCGCCCTCCGACGTTTCCTCTCCCCTGCTTCCCGGGAGGTTCAGGGTGATCCGGGGCCCGCGCAGGGCGTCGACCGCGCTCCGGGCCGTCCGTTTCCACCACTCGGGGTCGTCGAAGCCCAACGGCGGAGCCTCCTCCGCTCCACCGTCACCGGCGGCGATGGCGGCCCGGGCCGCGCCTTCGCGCGCCCACAGGTGGGCGGTGACCGTGGCGGCGAGCAGGAAGGCCTGGTGGATCTCGTTGCCCTCCTGCCCCGCGCGCAGCACGTTGAGGTCGGTCTTGGGTTTGGCGTCCACGGATCGTCCCCGGTTCAGCACGCGGACGAAGCCCCAGCCCCAGTCGTCGACCGGCGCCCACTCCATGCCGTCGATCTCGGCCAGGTCGAACTCGCGGCGCTGTTTCTTCCTCTTGTAGCCACCGGCGTAGCCGCCCGACCACACCAGGGAGAGTCGATCGCCCTCGAAGCGGGCGATCCCTTCGGAGGTGAGCACGTGCAAGGGCTGAGGCGGAACCAGGGAAAGCACGGCGCGAGCCTCGGGTTCGCCGGCTCGCCCGGCGGCGAAGCGGAGCTGGTCGGCCAGGTACTCGGCGACCAGTTCGCTCTTGGCGGGGCCGGTCAGCCGGAAGGGCTGGAACTTCTCGTCGAGCATGGCGCCGACGGCGGAGTAGGGGTCCATGCGGTCATGTAGCCGCAAGTTGAGGATCCAGCCCTTCTTCCGCCCGGTCCCCGGGCGGAAGTCCACGTCTCGGACGAGCCCGACCGGCACTTCGAGGGTGCCCAGGAGTTTGAACAGCTGACTCTTGAACCAACCCTTGGTCTCGAAGCGGATGCGGACAGTCTCACTGTCGAACACCCACACGGCCTGTTCTCCGCGCAACTCGTCCATGGCTCCCTCTCCGGTTCTCCTCTTCTTCTTGCTAGCAGAACCGGAGCCTCGATGGGAGCCCGCTTTTCGGGTCCTCGGTCAGGTCTGGGAGGCCTGGGCCGTTCGCGAGTCGGCGCCCAACTTGGACGGACTGGTGATGAAGCCGACGCCCCACGACATGTGCATGGTGGCGAGCGCGAGTGGGATGAGCGGCCACGACGACGCCGGTCGGCCCCGGGTGAGCGGCACCGACGCGGCGGTGATCAAGGCCAGGTAGGCGGCGGGGATCAGCCACAGCGGCCAGAACAGGAAACCGCCGACGAGTCCGACGACGATCCCGGCCACGGCCACGGGCGGTGCCAGGTAGCGCAGGTTGATGGTGCCCTTGTGCTGGCGGGCGACCACACGCCGCCAGCGGCCGTAGTGGAAGTACTGCTTGGCGAGCAGCTTGACGTTGCGGCGCGGACGGTAGGAGACCCGCATACGCGGCTGGAACCAGACGGTGCCGCCGGTGCTTCGGATGCGGTGGTTCATCTCCCAGTCCTGCGCCCGCAGGAACGCCTCGTCGTACCCACCGACGCGCTCCAGCGCGGAGCGGCGGAACACACCGAGGTAGACGGTGTCGGCGGGGCCGCCCTCGCCACCGGTGTGGAAGCGTGCGTTGCCGACCCCGACCTTGGAGGTCATGGCGGCGGCCACGGCACTCTCCCAGGGGGTGGTGCCCTCGGCGGCCATGATGCCGCCGACGTTGTCGGCGCCGGTCTCCTGGAGGGTCTCCACCGCCACCCGGAGGTAGTCGGAGGGCATCATCGCGTGGCCGTCGATGCGCGCGACGATGTCGCTGGAGGAGGCGCCGATGGCGGCGTTGAGGCCGGCCGGGGTCTTGCCGGTGGGGTTGTCCACCACCTTGACACGGGGGTCCGCCGCCGCGAGGTCGTCGGCGACCTCACGGGTTCGGTCCGTGGAGGGACCGACCCCCAGAACGACCTCTAGCTCACCCGGGTACTCCTGGGCGAGGACGTGTTCCACCGCGGCGGCGAGGTGGCGCTCTTCGTTCAGAACGGGCATGACGACGGAGACAGGCGGCCAGGACACGGGCACTTCCCTGGGTCAAGACGTGTCGGAAACGCGTACGGAGAGAGGGTGTACGCGCCGTCAACCGTACTGCACCCGGCTCACCCGCTGGACGGTCCGCTATCCGTCGTCACGCCCTACCGGGTCACTGGTTCTTGACCGGCAGCCCGTCCGAGTCCTTGAAGTTGCCGACGATGATCGTGATGAGGTCGATCAGGGCCCAGACACCGAGACCACTGCAGGTGAAGATCATCAGGATGGCGGTCCCGGGCTTGCCCGTGTAGAAGCGGTGGGCGCCCAGACCGCCGAGGAAGATGCTCAGCAGCAGGGTCGTGAGCCAACTCTTGGGGGAGATCGGCTCAGCCTGGGGGTAGGGGTGCATTGTTCGACTCCTGTGGTCGAGAGGAGGGATGGGAAACGGTCCGGGAGGAAAAACCGGGGGGAGGCTCGCGGAGGCCGGGGGTCGTGATCGACGCACCGAAGGTTCCACGAAGCGCCCCCTCTCGGGGACGAAGCACATGACGCAGGGGGGACCGAGATGGTTTACACGAAACGACAGAACCAATCGGCCCGTTTCGGTTTCGAAACATAGGGGAGCAACACGCCGGGGGCCGACATCTCGCGCTCTTCGGCAGATCGGGTGACAACCTAGATCGCAAGGACACCGTTGAACGGGTGGGACGGGGATGCCGATGAGCGACGACAACGCCGGACGGCACGGATCAACGGGCGAGTTCCGACGTGAGCGCTCGTCTCCCGTGCCCCCCGACCGTTCGACGCGGTCCGGGCGGATCACCGTGCCGAGCACGACGGTCCGGCGCCGCCGCAACGGCCTGCTCGTGATGAGCGTCCTGTCGGTGCTGGTCCTGCTGGCCTCCGGCACCTCGTGGGCGATCACCGGGTGGATGTCGGGTTCGCTGAACCGTTTCGACGTATTCAGCGGAATGGCCGACGACGATCGACCCGAGGAAACCGGTGGCCTGACCTTCCTCGTCATCGGTTCCGACAGCCGCGAGGAGATGAACTCAGAGGATCAGAACGCGCTCAGCGTCGGTTCCACCCCCGGTCAGCGCTCCGACACGATCATGCTGGTGCGTCTCAACCACGAGCGCGACCACGTCACGGTGGTGGGCATCCCCCGCGACCTGTGGGTGGACATCCCCGGCGAGGGCGAGGACAAGGTCAACGCCGCCTACGCCTTCGGTGGCCCACAGCTGGCGGTACAGACCGTGGAGTCGACGACGGGGGTGCGCATCGACCACTACGTCGAGGTGGACTTCAACGGGTTCGTGGACGTGGTGGACGCCCTGGACGGCATCGAGGTGTGCCTGCCCGAGGCCATCGACGACCCCAAGGCGAAGCTGAACATGGAGGCGGGCACCCACCAGGTGGACGGGGCCGACGCCCTGGCCTTCGCCCGGACCCGGGCCACCGCCCGGGGCGACCTGGACCGGATCGACCGCCAGCAACAGGTGTTGTCGGCCATGTTCGACAAGGCGCTGAGCAATCAGACCCTTTCGGACCCGGGCAAGCTCACCGCGTTCCTGGACAGCTCCCTGTCCTCGGTGACCGTGGACGAGGGGATGAACACCAGCGCCATCAACGACCTGGCGTACCAGATGCGCGAAATGGACCTGAGCAACGTGACGTTCGCGCAGGTACCGATCTCGGACATGGACCACTGGACACCGCGCGGTGACGTCGCCCTGCTGTGGGACGAGCCCGCGGCACGGGAGATGTTCGCCGACATCAACGCCGACCGCCCGTTGAAGGAACCCGAAGCGCAGGAGCCGGCCGAGGAGAACGCCGAGCCCGTACCCGGCGACGTCCGGGTCCGCGTGTTCAACGGCACCGCCACCCCGGGCCTGGGCGCCCAGATGGACAACCAGCTCGCCGAGGCCGGGTTCGACGTCACCGACGAGGCCGAGAACTGGAGCGACCGGAGCGTGCCGAAGACGGAGATTCGGTACGGCCCGCAGGACGAGGAGCTCGCCGCGTACATGGCGGAGATGCTGCCGGGTTCGGAGGCGGTCGAGGACGGGACCCTGGAGGGCGACCTCCAGGTCGTGATCGGTTTCAACCACACGACGTTCAAACCACCGGCGCCGGTGGAGAGCGCCGCGGTGGCGGAGGAGTCGGAGGAACCGGCCGCGGAGGACGGGCCGGCCACCACTACCGCCCAGGACAACATCTGCGCATAGCCTTGCGAGGAGGAGAGGGACGGCGAAAGTCCCTCGGGGAAGGGGAAGTTCTTGCTCCGCCACCTGGTCGGACTGCTCGCCGGAATCGCCTTGGCCCCCGTCATGTGGATCGGGATCGCCTGGTCGGCCGACCTGTTCCCTCGCATCACCCAGGGTGAAGTGGACGTCACTTCGGTGTTGTCGGTGGTGGTTCTGTGCCTGGTGGGCGCCGTGGGCGCCTATCTGGTCGCTTCCCGCCGGTCTCCCCTGGTGGCCGGGACGTCCGGGGCTCTCCTGACCGCTCTGTGCATGTGGCCGATCTTCTCCCCCCAGACGCTGACCTCCGCCCTCTCCTGGCTCAACGACCAGAGCTTCATGTACCCGAGCGGGGCCGGGCTCGGGGTGGCCCTGCCACTGGGCGTGCTGCTGTTGGGCTCGGCGACCCTGCCCACCCGCTGGCGCGCGGCCGAGGATCTCGGCCCCGTCCCCGGTGGGCGGGTGATGGCGAGCGCGAGTCGCGACCGGTACCGTTCGGCGCCGGTCGAAGAGGTCGAGCCCCCGCCGGGTGAGGTCCCGGCGGGCGAGGACACGGAGCAGCGGTGGAACGACGGCGGACCCGTCGGCGACACCGTCCCCGATGTTCCCCCGCCCGCCTCCCCCGTGCGTCGCCAGGACGATCCGAGCAAGACCACGACGCCGTTCCGTCGCGGGGAGAGCGGTGCCGTGTGGACCCCGCTGGAGGACGACCCCGGCGCCACCCGGACCTTCGACGACCGGGACCGTTGAGCCGAACGTCCCACGTCACGGGGCACGATGTCCCGTCATCGGTCCCCTCGTTCCGACGTCCCACCGCTCACCGGTAATCTGTGCGCCTGACTGTTCACGTGTAGTTGGGTAAGGTGCCATGCCCCTACGCGTAGGGTGATGCCGCCCCGGCACCATCGTCGGCCGAACCATGTCCGTTTTCCGCCCCCGTGCGGGATGTCACCCGCCGAGAGCGGGAACAACCAGTACGAGACGCGAGCGGAAGCAAGGAAGGAACACCCAGTGGTCGAAGCGGAACGTATGCGGGTCTGCGTCATCGGGACCGGCTACCTCGGCGCCACGACGGCCGCCTGCCTGGCCGAGATGGGCTTCGAGGTCCTGGGCCTGGACGTCGACGAAGCGAAGATCGATATGCTCCGTTCCGGTCGGGTCCCCTTCTTCGAGCCCGGCCTCGAAGAGTTGCTGGCGGCCAATCTTCGGACCGGCCGGCTGCACTTCACCACGAGTTTCACCGAAGCCGCCGAGTTCGCCGACCTGCACCTGATCTGTGTGGGCACGCCGCAGCGCGACGATTCCGGCGCCGCCGACCTGAGCTACGTCAACTCGGCGGTGAACAGCCTCGCCCCGCACCTGACGCGCCCGACCGTGATCGTTGGACGCTCCACGGTCCCGGTGGGCACCGCCGCGACCCTGGCGGCTCGTCTCGCCGCGCTGGCGCCGGTGGGCGAGGAGGCCGAGCTCGGTTGGAGCCCGGAGTTCCTCCGCGAGGGATTCGGGGTGGAGGACACCCTGCGTCCCAACCGCATCGTGATCGGCACCGAGTCCCCCCGGGTCGAGAAGGCCGTCCGCACCCTGTGGCAGCAGCAGGTGGACGACGGCACCCCGTTCCTGGTCACCGACCTCCAGACCGCCGAACTCGTCAAGGTGTCGGCCAACGCCTTCCTCGCCACGAAGATCTCCTTCATCAACGCGATGGCGGAGGTGTCCGAGGTCGCGGGAGCCGACGTCATCCAGCTCGCCGAGGCGCTGTCCTACGACGACCGCATCGGCGGCAAGTTCCTCGGCCCCGGCCTGGGTTTCGGTGGTGGATGTCTGCCCAAGGACATTCGCGCCTTCATGGCCCGCGCCGACGAGCTGGGTGTGGAGCCCGCGTTGTCGTTCCTGCGCGAGGTGGACGCGATCAACCAGCGCCGTCGGGCGCGCACCACCGACATCGCCCGCCAGCTGATCGGCGGGAACTTCGCCGGCCGCACCGTGGCGGTGCTGGGCGCGGCGTTCAAGCCGAACTCGGACGACATCCGTGACTCGCCGGCCTTGGACGTGGCCTCGACCATCGCTTCGCTGGGCGCGCACGTGACCGTGTACGACCCGCAGGCGCTGGAGCGGGCCCGTGAGGCGTTCCCGGAGCTGAACTACGCCGACTCCATGCTGGGCGCCGCGCGCGACGCGGACGTGGTCCTGCTGCTCACCGAGTGGTCGGAGTTCAAAGAGGCCAACCCCGACGAGATGGGCGAGGTCGTGTCCCAGAAGCGGATCGTGGACGGGCGCAACGCGCTGGACCCCACGTACTGGCGCGCTTCCGGCTGGACCTACCGGGCGTTGGGTCGCCAGTAGGCATCATTCGTACGTCGAACGGCCGTCCCGGGTTCGGGGCGGCCGTTCGCGCGTTCAGACCGACAGCAGGAGACCGAAGAGTTCGGTGGCCACCGCGCCCGCGACCAGCGTCATGCCGTAGGCCATGAGGGATCGGCCATGCCGCTTGCGGGGTGCCCGGTGCCGGCCACGAGGGAGTACCGACGGAAGGACGTCGTCGACGTGGTCTGGTTCGGCTCCGGTGCGGGTTTCGGCGTGGGCTTCGGCCTGAGCCCTTTCCCTGCGCTCCTTCGCCACGAGCATCCAATGCGGGAGCTGACCGTGTTCGATCCGGCGAGCGACACGGGGGTTGCCGGCCATCTGCGGCAACAGCCGCCGTTCGCGTTCCTGGAAGGTCTCCGGGGGTCGCGGGTGGGAGAAACGGTGGCCGTGCGGGGCCGCGAGTACGGTGCGCACCCTGGTCTCGGTCATGGTCATGGTCATGACACATCCGCCTTCGCGAACTCGGCCCAGACCGCCGTGCCCAGGTCGGCGCAGAAGGGGAACGGAACGACCGGGTGGACGCCCCAGTTCGTGGCGAGGGCGTCGACCATGAGCAGGCCCCGGCCGCGTTCGGCGCTGAGCCACTGCTCCTCGGTGCGGGCCGTCGGGATCATCGGCGAGGACTCGCGGGCCCCGTCGTCCACGACGACCAGGCGGAGCACGTTCGGGATCGGGTGGAAGAGGGCGCGCACGACGTGGCCGTCCGGGTCTCCGGAGCGGGTGTGCTCGACGGCGTTGGCCATGAGTTCGCTCGCGCAGAGGACGAGAGTGTCGATGAGGTCGGCGTCGAACCCGGTCAGATCAGCGCGCAGGTCCCCTCGGGCGGTGGACATCTGGGACAGGTCGCCCGGATAGATACGAGATCGCCGGCGGATGAGGTCGGTGTGCGGCACAATGGCCATGTCGACAGTTCACTTTCACTTGTGTCGGCCTGCTCTGGGGGTGTTCGCGCACCCGCCAGAGCTTTTTCGTGGGTGTTCAGGCGGTATTCGAAGGGCCGGGCTCTTCCGGTTCGATGCCCGGGTGGCGGGCGGCGAGCCGGCGCAGCAGTTCCGTTCGGGTGAAGGCGGTGACCCGTTCGAAGCGATCGCCTTCGCCTTGCCAGTCGAACGGCCGGTAGGCCACGTACTTCTCGTTCGGCGGTCGGCCTTCCACGGTCATCGCCCAATGGCGATGGAGGAGGTCGCAGAGAGCCCGTTCCGGTATCGGAAGTTCGTCTTGGGGGAGGACGATGCTGTCGGAGTGGTCGGCGATCGCCTGGTCGAGCAGGTGAATGGCCGGTTCCAGGTCTGCGCCCTGACGCACGATGCGCAGCGCCTCTCGGACCATGGGGAGGCGGTGTCGAAGCGTGTGGGAGTGCCACCGGTTCAGCCGACCGGGGTCGGCACCGGTGGGTGGACGAAGGGCGTCTTCCACGGCGGACAACAGGTCTGTGGCCTCGGAGCCGAGCATCAGGACCCCGCTTTCAGGGGGTGAGGGATGACCTGCTGTCCGCGAAGGAGCGCCAAGGGGGCGACGTCCACCGGCCGACGCGGCCCCGGGACACGAGGAGGTTCATCTCCGTTCGGCATTCGGGCCCGGAAGACACACCCCCGCACCCGCGCCGCCCGCCGAGGTCGACACTGGCTCCCTCTCCAGAACCTGTGTCGTTCCTCAGGCAAGGTGGGCTCAGGCCCCACACCATAGGCGTCAGTCGTCGCTTGCACTTAAGGAGCCCCCGCCTCGTTGACTTCAGATGAACTCATCATCATGTGAAATCAACAGAATCACAAGCGGTTTCAAGAAAACGATGAAGCTCAGCGAAGCACTAGACTGCGTACATGCCGACTCGCCCCCGAACCGTCCACAGCCCCACAGTGCGCCTACGCCGTCTGGCGGCTGAGATGCATCGAGCACGAGTAACCGCTGGATACTCACAGCTGGGCGATGCTGCCAAGGCTCTCGGCTGGTCGGCCCCCAAGCTGAGCAGGATCGAGGACGCCAAAACCCGGTACATCAAACCCGACGACATCGATCTCATGTGCGACCTGTATGGGATCGGTACAGCGGAAGCCCGCGTAGCCCTGCATTCTTTGGCTGAGCAAGGACGCGAGCGAGGATGGTGGGCTGAGTACAAGGACGTGTTCGGTGACAACGTCCTCCCCGACTTCGAGGCTGAGGCTTCACTGGTTCGCACCTATGAAGGACTCGTGATTCCCGGCCTGCTCCAAACCGCCGAGTACACAGCTGAGGTCTTCAAAGGTGGCCAAGCACATACCGACAACGCCGTCGAGAGACATGTCTCCGCCAGACTTGAGCGACAGCAAATTCTGCACCGTCAGCGGCCACCGCACTACTCAGCTGTAGTAGACGAAGCAGCTCTGCGCAGACGAACACTCGCTCCTGGCGTGATGCGCGAACAGTTGCAGCACTTGCTGAACATGGCCACCCGGCACAACATCGACCTCCAAGTACTCCCCTTCGATGCCGGGCCACATGCAGCAACCACGGGAAGCTTTGTCATCATGGACTTCACATCCGACATAGACCCTTCGATCGTGTACACAGAGACGGCGATCGGACACGTGATCAGCGAGGGGTCGGCAGTCGCCCAGTTCGTGACCATGTTCGGACACGTTCAAGCCGCCGCTCTCCGCGCATCTGAGTCGGTGAGTTTTATCAGACATCTCATTACACAAGAGAGTGACCTCGAATGAAGCAGAGCAACACAACGTCCCTGGGTTTTCACAAGAGTAGCTACAGCGCGAACTCTGCCAACTGCGTCGAGGTCGCGGACCTTCCCGGGGTCTCTGCCGTTCGCGACACCCAGAACCGCGAGCATGGACACCTGATGTTCGTTCAGCGCGAGTGGGCTGGGCTGATCGCCTCAGTACGCACAACCGGCTAGCAGGATCAAAGGGGACAACACATGCCGGAAACCCCCCACTTCAACTTTCACAAGTCGTCGTACAGCGGGGCCAACAACAACTGCGTTGAGGTCCGGGAACGGTCGAAGGCAGTGGACATCCGCGATACCCAGCACCGAGCAGAGGGGTATTTGGCGTTCACCTCCCGGGAGTGGATGGCTCTACTCTCCACAACGGCCCGAGCCTAAAGGATGCCCACCTAACATGGACCGATCGATTCTGGATGACCTGTTCCGCAAGTCCTCCTACAGCCATCCTCAAGGCCACAACTGTGTCGAGGTCGCGGACCTCCCCGGGGTTTCTGCCGTCCGCGACACCCAGCACCGCGAAGAAGGGCATCTGACGTTCCCCTCACAAGAGTGGGCAGCTCTACTCTCCACAGCGTCCCACCAGTAACAGCAACCGCGAAGGTCCCCGGGAACGACCGGGGGCCCGGCGGCCTCCACAGGCTTCGGCTTCAGCCACTCGGCCAAGCGCGAATCCGCTCCCGGGCCGCAGCACCGAACAGGGCCACCTCCTCGTACATCGCGAAGAGGTCCCGGTACGTCTTCACATCCTGAGGGCCCCGGAAGGCGAGACGTCCGGTGAAGGTCTCCTCCTCGTCACAGGCCGACTCGACGAGCGGACACAGCTCCCGGCCTCGACTCGAACACTGGTTCGCGCTAGCGCAAACTCCGCAGCGTGACGCCGCCCTTGAGGAACAGGCTTTCCTCGCCGATAGAGAAATCCCCCGGCCCTGCCCACATACGACGCCGATGAGTACTGAGCCTCCGCTACGACAGCTGGACACAGATGTCGATGCGCGGCGGTCGCCCCGACCGGAGAACACCATCTGTGGTCGGACCGATCGAACGGCCCCGGCATTCCGCTGGACCGCGTACCCGGAGCCCGTTAGTCGGACTTCCACCGGGTGAGGACCCCGCCGTGATTGACTACTCAGGGTTTATAGATAAAACCCCTGAGTAGTGATCGATCGAACGGAGTCCGATGTCCCTCTTCCGCGTGGTGGCGGCCACGAGCCTGGCCCTGGTGTTCGGCGCCTCCCCCGCCCTGGCCGGCGAATCCCTTCCCACACCACCCCTCACCTCGACCGGCGAGTGCCCCGTACTGAACCCGCCGCCCAGCGAAGAGGAGCTGGAGCAGTACCTGTGCGGCGACCCGAGGCTGGGACCGGCCGAGCTTCCCACCGACGGACCCGTGGGCGAACTGGTCGAGGGCTACGACCGGTTCGGTGACCTCTCCCCCGCCGAGTTCCTGGACCGGTGGGCCACCGAGGACGGCTGGGACTACCCCGAGCACGACGGCTTCGTCGTGGAGGACGGCAGCCCGCTGAAGGAACTCCAGGAACTGCCCGAAGGGTGGATGCTGGACCGCTTCGGCTCCCCCTGGGGTTCCTTCCTCGCCCCGGCCGGCGCGGCCTTCTCCGAGCGGGCCCTCCCGCCGGACTCCCTCAACACCTGGCCAGACGGGGCCGAGCACAACTACAACTGCTACGAGGTCATCCTGCCGGTCGACGCCTGGGTGGGCCCGATCGCCCCGCACTTCGAACAGCCCGGCGGCGGTGAACAACTCCTCGTGCCGGCCGAGGAGATCCCCGAGGCCGAGGGTGAGGGCTACGTGTCCGTCCATGACCTCCTGGAATGGGACTACCTCGACCAGCGGCCCGCAGAGGAGTGCGTCTTCCCCGAGGAGTACGCGGCCTAGGAAGCGACCCTGGCGACCTCGGGTTCGGCGTCGGGGTGCTCGGGGGCCTCGACGCCCGCGGGCAGTCGGCGCAGCGCGACCAGGGTCGCCACGGCCAGCACCGCCAGCACGACCGCGCCGGTGAGCGCCGCGGTGTTGAGGCCCTGGGTGTAGGCGTCGAAGGCGGCCTCCAACAGAGCCCCCGCCTCGGCCTCGGGCAGGTGGGGCGCCGTGGCCACCGCGCCGGTCACGGTCTCCCCCGCCGGACCCTCGACCCCGCTCATCGCCGAACGGTAGATGCCGGTGGCGACGGTACCGAGGGCCGCGATGCTCAGAGCGGCGCCGAACTCGGCGCTGGTCTCCGACACTCCGGCGGCGGCACCGGCGCGTTCGGGCGGCGCGGTGGCCAGCACCAGGGTGTTGGCCAGGGTTCCCACCACGCCGGCGCCCATGCTGATCAGCCCGTAGGCCCCGATGAACAGCGGCAGCGGCGTGTCCGGGTCCACCAGGGCCACCATGGCGAACCCGAGGGCCCCCACCGCCAACCCGGTCGCCATGAGCGGCGCGGGTCGCGTTCGAGGCGCCAGCAGACTCCCGAGAACCGCGCCCAAGGCGGTGGTGGCGAAGGTGGGCAGCGCCCACAGCGCCGCGTGCAGCGGGCTGAGCCCGTGCACGCTCTGGAGGAACGTGAACGTCAGCAGCCCCATCCCGGCGGCGGCGAAGGACACCGCCGCGTTGCCACCGACCGCCGCGCTGAAGGCGGGCCGGGCGAACAGCGTCACGTCGATGAGCGGGTGCGCGACGCGTCGCTGCCGCACCACGAACAGGACGAGGAAGGCCGCGCCGAGCACCAGGGCCGCACCACCTTGGACCTCGACCCCGTATTCGACGAAGCGCTTGGCCGCGTAGACCAGGCCCAGCACCGCCACCAGGGACAGCAACGCACCGATCAGGTCGAACCGGGCGCCTCGGGGATCACGTGACTCCGGCACCAGGAAGGGCGCGGTCACCAGGAGCAGGGCCATGAGCGGCAGGTTGATGAGGAACACCGAGCCCCAGGCGAAGAACTCCAGCAGCACCCCACCGAAGATGGGCCCGGCGACGGCGCCACCGATGAAGGCGATGGTCCAGGCGCCCACGGCGGTGGCCCGCTGCTTCGGGTCGGTGAACATGCCGCGGATCAAGGAGAGCGTGGAGGGGGCCAGGGTGGCTCCGGCCAGGCCGAGCAGGGCGCGGCCCGCGATGAAGAGTTCACTGCCCGGCGCGAAGGCGAGCAGGGCGGAGGCGATACCGAAGAGCAGGGCTCCGGAGAGGAGCAGCCTTCGGCGCCCGATCCGGTCCCCGAGCGAACCCATGGTGACCAGGAGGCCGGCCAGGACGAAGCCGTAGACGTCCATCATCCACAGCCACTGGGTGGCGGTGGGGCGGAGGTCCTGGGCGATGGCGGGCGCGGCGACGAAGAGCACCGACAGGTCCATGGCGACCAGCAGTGCGGGAACGAGCAGGACGGCCAATCCGACCCAGGTCCGAGCGGTGGCGCGTGGTGGTGTGCGGTTCGTACTCATGCCTCAGATCGTACGTACGTCAAAATCAGCCGTCAATATGTACGTACGTCAAAAATGCTACGATGCGCAGATGAGCCAACGTGAGGACCTGCTGGTCGGCGCCAAGAAGTGCCTGATCGAAAAGGGTTACAGCAAGACCACAGCCCGCGACATCGCCGCCGCTTCAGGCGCCCACCTGGCCTCCATCGGCTACCACTTCGGGTCCAAGGACAACCTGATGAACACCGCCCTGCTGGAGGCCAGCAGCGAATGGGGCGACGCCTTCGAGGCGGCCATCCGTGACGCCGGGCCCACCACCGCGGAGAACCGGACCCGCCTGCTGCTCACCTCCCTGTTCGGCACCCTCCCCGAGCACCGAGACCTGATGGTGGCGAGCATCCAGGCCTTCTCGCACTCCCAGTTCGACGAAGGTCTGCGCGTCACTCTGGCCGAGGGGATCATCGGGGGCCGCCGAGAACTCGCCGCCCTGATCCTCGGGGTCGACTCCGAGGAGATCGACGACGGCACCGTCGCGGGGCTGGGGTCGATGGTCTACAACCTCGTCACCGGTTACGTGCTCCAGTACCTGGTCGACCCCGACTCGCTGCCCACCGTCGAGCAGGCCATGGACGGAATCCGCGCCCTCCTACCCCGAGAGGGCTGACCGCACCGCGATGTCCACCGCGTAGGCCAAGGAGATTCCGAACCCTGGCGGGTCCGAGTGGGCGATTATCGGATCGTGTACGCGATCCACGACGGACGACTGGTGGTACTCGTCCTGAGCGTGGCGCACCGCAGCGAGATCTACCGAGATCTGTAGACCTCGCCGACCTCCGACACCACGCGTCGGCCCCGATGCCCGCACGGAGCACCGGGGCCGGAGAAACCCCCGCTACATGCTGAAGCCCATGGGCTTTCCGCCCTCGGCCACCTCACGACGCAGCCGCTCGCCCTTGGCGTGCGCCTGGGTCTTCAGCTCCTCCTGGAAACGAGCCATGCGCTCGGCCAGCTTCGGGTCGTGCGCGGCCAACTGCCGCACCGCCAACAGCCCCGCGTTGCGGGCCGCGCCCACCGCCACGGTCGCCACCGGCACCCCGGCGGGCATCTGCACGATGGACAACAGCGAGTCCATCCCGTCCAGGTACTTCAGCGGTACCGGCACACCGATCACCGGCAGCGTGGTCACCGACGCCAGCATGCCCGGCAGGTGCGCCGCGCCTCCGGCTCCGGCGATGATGGCCTTCAGCCCGCGCCCGGCGGCCTCGGTGCCGTAGGAGATCATCTCGTGCGGCATGCGGTGCGCCGAGACCACATCGGCCTCGAAGGGCACGTCGAACTCGCGCAGGGCCTCGGCCGCCTCACGCATCACCGGCCAGTCCGAGTCCGACCCCATCACGATGCCCACCAAGGGCTTGTTCTCGGTCACTGCTGGTCTCCTCGCAGGTAGTCGGCGGCGTCGCGGGCGCGCTCCAGCAGATCGCGGTAGTCGTCGCCCATCACGGTGACGTGCCCGATCTTGCGGCCCGGACGCACGTCCTTGCCGTAGAAGTGCACCTTCACCTCGGGGTCCTTGGCCATGACGTGCAGGTAGCGGCGGTAGATCTCGGGATCCTCGCCGCCCAGCAGGTTGGCCATGACGGTGTAGGGGGCGTTGGTGCGCGGCGACCCCAGGGGCAGGTCGAGGACGGCGCGCAGGTGTTGTTCGAACTGGGAGGTGCGGGCGCCCTCGATGCTCCAGTGGCCGGAGTTGTGCGGGCGCATCGCCAGTTCGTTGACGACCACGCCGTCGGCGGTCTCGAACAGCTCCACGGCGAGCACGCCGGTGACGTCCAGGGCCTGCGCGATCTCGATGCCCAGTTCCTGGGCGCGGGTGGCCTTGTCCTCGTCCAGCCCCGGGGCCGGTGCGATCACCTCGTGGCAGATCCCGCCGCGCTGCACGGTCTCCACGACCGGGTAGACCGCGACCTGACCGTACGGGGAACGTGCCACCTGCACGGCGAGTTCACGGGAGAAGTCGACCTTCTCCTCCACCAACAGCGGCACCTCCTCGGCGGCGGCGCGCTCCACGACCTCGCGGGCCTCGTCGGGGCCGGCCACGATCCACACGCCCTTGCCGTCGTAGCCACCGCGCGCGGCCTTGAGCACGACCGGCCAACCGGTCCCCTCGGCGAAGGAGGTGACGTGTTCCAGGGTGGTCACCGCCCGCCAACGCGGTGAGGGGGCGCCCAGTTCGGCCATGCGGGTACGCATGCGCAGTTTGTCCTGGGCGAAGCGCAGGGCGTCACGGCTCGGACGCAGCAGGCCGCCGGCCTCCTCCACGGCACGCAGGACCGGCTCGGGCACGTGTTCGTGGTCGAAGGTGACGACGTCGTGCGCCTTGGCGAACGCCAGGACGTCGTCGAGCCCACGTTCGTCACCGAGAGTGACGTCACCGCAGACCAGGGCCGCGCTGTCGGTACGGCTCGCCGCCAGGACCGAGAAGTCCACTCCGAGGCCGATACCGGCCTGGTGCGTCATCCGGGAGAGTTGGCCTCCGCCCACCATTCCCACGCGGGGGATGATGCGGTTACGCTCGCTCACAGTTCCTCAACTCAATGCTCGTCAACCGCGGATGCGGGGCGATCCCACCAATGGTGGAACCTGGCCGTTCGGCTCGGAACCCGCGGCCGGGGTCTTCATCACAGCCCCGGCTAGAGTCTAGGGCGTGCGGATGGGCCACCCGAGGGCCGCTCCCCCGCGCGGCGTGACACCCCAAGGACTGGAGGCGCAGCTCGTGCGCGAGTTCCTCGCCCGGCACCCTCGCGTCGCCAGGTTGGCCGTCGAGGTGGGCAAGTTCGGCTCGGTGGGCGCCCTGGCCTACGTGGTGCAGTTGACCGTCACCAACCTGATGTGGGGCATGACCGACCTGCCCCTGCTCGTCGGCCAGGTCATCGGCACCTCCTGCGCGATCGCGGTCGCGTTCGTCGGCAACCGCTTCTGGACCTTCAGCGATCGGGCCCGCACCGGCTACGGCCGAGAGACCTTCCTGTTCCTGGTGATGAACGGGGTGGGCATGCTCATCCAGGTGGGTTGCCTGGGCTTCGCCGTGTACGTGATGGGCCTTGAGGGGCAACTGGCGAGCAACATCGCCGGCAACGTCGTGGGGGTGGGCCTGGGAACGCTGTTCCGGTTCTTCTCCTACCGGACGTGGGTGTTCCCGCCGGTTCCCGACCCCGAACCCGACCCCGCCCCTGAACAGCGATGACCTCGCTCGCGGCGCAAGCGCCTTGATGGGCGCTGCGGGCAGGATCATCGGCTAGGAACGGATCGCACTGCGGTCGCTCACCCCGAAGCGGGGGGCGCAGAGCACCACCACGAACGCGTACAACCCCACCTGGACCGTGGTGACGGCGAGGGTCAACGGGGTGTCGACGCCCATCGGGAGCCCCGCGCCGATGACGACGCCGGTGCCCACCTCCGAGAGCCGCCCCTCCAGTGCGCAGCGGGTGAACTGGAACAGGCTGTTGATCAGATGCAGCCCGATCGCCGCCTCCAGGCCACCGGTGCGCCAGGTCAGCCAGGACATCCCCAGCCCGAACACCATCAGGGACGCCGTGGTCCAGAAGTGGCCCGGGTGGGTGGCGACGTACAGGGCGGCGAACAGGGTCCCGCCGGCGAGGATGGCCGGCCACGGCGAACGCATCACCCTGGAGAACGCCGTCCGTCCTTCGGAAGAGCCCAGCGAACCGACGAGCTGCATGACGAGCCCGCGCAGGGTGAACTCCTCGGCCGCCGACTGCAACGGCACCAGAAGGACGATGACCGCCATGGCCGCGAGCAGGACCTGGATTCCCTCGCTGGTGCCGGCGGGTTCGGCCTCCACGGCCGCCGCGCCGGCGGAGGCGGCGGGCAGCATCGGCACCAGGACCGCGCACACCAGTGCCAGGGCCAGGGCGATCAGTACGCAACAGCCCAACCAGCGCCAACGCATGCGACCGGTCACCGAGATGAGCGAACCGGTCCGGCGCCACTGCGCCACACGGGTCACGAAGAACGCCAGGGGTATCAGCAGTGCTATCGACGCCAAGCCGAAGGCGAGCCCCGCGATCTCGCCCAGGTTGGCCGATTCCAGCGCCAGACCACTGCCACCGAGGATGGCGACGATGGTCATCACGACCACGACACCGACCCACAGGAAGAACGACAGGACCGCGAAGACCGCGATCGCCACGAGCGGCACCCACCACCGGAAGAACCGGGTGCGGGCCAGCCTGTGGTATGACTCACCCTCGGGGATCTCCGAGCGGGCGAACTCGTTCGTACGCACTGGACGCGGAGGTGGCCAAGCCCACACCGAGGGGTCCGGAGTCAGAGCCGGATGCCCTCCGGGCGGCGTCTGCCTCGTACCTCCGGGAGGCGAGGCCCAGGTCTGTTCCCGGGGTTGTTCGAGACCGCTGGAAGCCCGCCCCTCCGACCCCTCGGGCGCGGCGGGCCAGGACGAACCAGGCGGTGGCGGCACATTTCCCATCGTGCGCCGAGACTACTATCCGGGCGTGTATCGCCCGCGTTAAGTCCACGCCGTTATCGCCTGGTCACCATACGAATCGACCGGAATGCCGTCCCCGATCGCGCCGGAATAGCGGGACGCCGTCCATCTGTTGAACCGAGTGGACCTGGGAGCCACACCACAGGCCTACCATCCCGTCCCGCTGACCTACGATTGGGCACATGTCCTCCACACCAACCACCGATCAGGTACACGCAGCCCTGGCCACGGTGCAAGACCCGGAGATCCACCGTCCCATCACCGACCTCGGCATGGTCAAGAGCGTCGACATCGCCGACGACGGTGCCGTGCACGTCGGTATCTATCTCACGGTGGCCGGCTGCCCGATGAAGGGGCGCATCGAGAAGGACGTGACGGGAGCGGTGACCAAGGTCGCCGGCGTCACCTCCGTCAAGGTCGAACTCGACGTCATGAACGACGAGCAGCGCAAGGAACTCCAGACCAAGCTGCGGGGTGGTCAGGCGGAGAAGGAGATCCCCTTCGCCAAGCCCAGCTCGCTCACCAAGGTCTACGCCGTCGCCTCCGGCAAGGGCGGCGTCGGTAAGTCCTCCGTTACGGTCAACCTGGCCGCGGCGCTCGCCGCCCAGGGCCACAAGGTCGGTGTGGTCGACGCCGACATCTACGGTCACTCCGTGCCACGCATGCTGGGCGCGTCGGACTTCCCGACCAAGGTCGAGGACATGATCCTCCCGCCCACGGCGCACGACATCAAGGTCATCTCGGTGGGCATGTTCACCGAGGGCAACACGCCGGTCGTGTGGCGCGGACCCATGCTGCACCGCGCCCTGCAGCAGTTCCTGTCCGATGTCTTCTGGGGCGACCTGGACGTCCTTCTGATGGACCTGCCCCCGGGCACCGGTGACATCGCCATCTCCGTCGCCCAGATGCTGCCCTCCGCCGAGCTGCTCGTGGTCACCACCCCGCAGCAGGCCGCGGCCGAGGTCGCCGAGCGCGCCGGCGCCATCACCGCGCAGACGCACCAGCGCATCGCCGGCGTGATCGAGAACATGTCGTACTACCAGCCCGACCCGGACGCCGAGCCGGTGTACCTGTTCGGTCAGGGCGGTGGCCAGCAGGTCGCCGACACCCTCACCAAGACCCTCGGCGCGGAGATCCCGCTGCTGGGTCAGGTGCCGCTGGACACCCGCCTGCGCGAGGGCAGCGACGAGGGCAAGCCCTTGGTCCTGACCACTCCCGAGGCCGAGGCCAGCAAGGTGCTCACGAAGGTCGCCGAGGGCCTGGTCGCCAAGCCGCGTGGGCTCGCGGGAATGCAGCTGGGCATCTCCCCCGCCGGTCGCTAGGGTTCGTCGCCCGCACGACTGGAGGACGCACGTACGGCCCTTGGGTCACCCGACCCGGGGGCCGTCGTGCTGTCCGGGGCCCGCCGGTCGCCCGCCTTCGAAAACGGACGCCCCCACCATCGGAGATGGCGAGGGCGTCGTCCCGTGTCCGGAACCGTTCGGGTCACGTGTGACTACTCGTCGGGGCCCAGGGTGACCGTCACGGTCTCCCGATCCCCGCCGCGCTCGTACTCCACCTCGACCTCGTCACCCGGGGTCTTGTCGCGCACCATCGCCTGTAGTTCACCGCCGGAGTTGACCCGGCGCCCGTCGAAGGACACGATCACGTCCCCTGGTTCGAGACCGGCCTGGTCGGCCGCGCCACCGGACTCGACGGCGTCCGATCCGTCCGCGATCACCGCGCCCACGACCGTGCTCTCGTGGTCGTAGGTGACCCCGAGTTCGGCGTAGGCCGTGGACTCCTCGCCGTGGTCGACCATCCGCGCGATGACCGTCTCCGCCTCGGTGGAGGGGATCGCGAAGCCCAGACCGATACTGCCCACCGGCTGATCGCCGAGCGGCCCGCCGCCCATGCTGTAGATCATCGAGTTCACCCCGATGACCCGGCCCTGCATGTCGACCAGCGGCCCACCGGAGTTGCCGGGGTTGATGGCCGCGTCCGTCTGGAGCGCGAAGAACTGGGTGTCGCCGCCGTCCGGACTCACCGGCCGGTCCAGCGCGCTGATGATGCCTTGGGTGACGGTGCCCGCCAGCCCCAACGGAGCACCGATCGCGATGACCTCGTCACCGACGATGGCCTCGTCGGAGTCCCCGAACGCCAACGCGTCGACCTCGCTGGGTTCCTCCAGCTCCAGGACCGCCAGGTCGGAGCTGGGATCCGAACCCACCACATCGGCGCCGCTACTGCTGCCGTCGCTGTACTCGATGATGATCCCGTCGGCCTCCAGCTCCGAGGAGACGTGGTCATTGGTGACCACGTAGTCGCCCTCGATGACGAACCCCGAGCCACCACCGCCGATCCTCGGGTCTTCGCTGCGCAGCGACACCACGCTGGGGCTGACCCGCTGGGCCACGCCCGCCACCGAGTCGGGGGCGCGCTCCGGCGCCTCGGGCGGGGGTTCGTTGATGTCCGGCCCCTGCCCTTCGGGGTCCTCGGACGAGGACGAGCCTCCGGAGGAGGTGACGAACGTGCCGATCACCCCGCCCGCGCCGCCCGCGATCAGGGCGACCACGAGCATGCCGCTCAACGCCATCCACGCGGGGATCCCGCGCTTGGGTCTCGGGGGGTCGGCGGGCTGATAGGCCTGCTGTGGTGTGCCCGGGGGGACCGCGAAGTGGCCGGTTCCCGGGGCGCCCTGGTGGTGTCCCGTGGCCTGTCCCGGCCTCTGCCCGGGCGCTTGCCCCGGCCAAGGACCCGGTCTCTGCCCCGACCCTGGGAAGGGACCGGGGTTCTGACCGGGGTTCTGGAAGGACCCGACGTGACCGGTGGGGCCGCCCGGGGGCGATTGACCTCCGGGGGCGCCGGGGCCGGTCGGAGGCGGGA